>NZ_JACHWM010000010.1 GCF_014191355.1 Methylobacterium sp. R2-1 | reverse complement strand
CGGCGGGCTTTTCGGCGATGCGGGGATCGGTACGCGGCTGCGTCTGATCGTTGAACTGGCCCACCGGCGAGGGCTGCTGCGCCAGCGCTCCGGTGACACCCGCAAGACTCGCCGCAAGCAGCGCGCCGGCGGCCCATCCACAATGCCGTCCTCGCTGTTCCGAGCGAGTCGTCCCTGGTTCCTTCCCGTATCCACCGCCGTGCATCACGTCATCCCCTTAACTTAACCCGTTGCGATCTAGACTTCGCTGACCTTGAGAGCTGCCGGATTGTGCGGTGCGCAATCCGGCGGCTTCCACGGCCCACGATGCCGCCGCACGCCTCGCAAGTGCCGTGCAACAGCAGATGTCCGATTTCTGGTTTTGACCGAACTTTTAACAACCGTAGGCCGAAGCCCTTGGCTGGTTCGATTCTTTTGCAATGTGATCAAAGCTCGTGCTTTTGCGTAATTTTTGATCACATATCCCTTGCTCTACTAGGCTGACACTGAAGTTCCTGTACGGTCAACTGCGAATTTGGGGTTTTTGGATTTTGCGGCATCGTGCTTGCAAGCGGGCCACGATGCGGTTCAGCGTTGGCGGTGGACATGGTTGCCATTGCTGGAAAGAAAAAAAATGTCCTCAAAGGAAATACGCTCTTGACGCGCTGCGAAAGAGCGCCGTAGCGTTTCCCTGGAAGAAACAAGAATTACTTCTTGAGCAGAGAGCCCAGTATCCGCTCAAAAATCAGGCAATTGCACAGCAAAGAAGGGGATCGACATGGACCTCACGCGTCGCAAGCTCTTGAAGCAGTCTTCCCTTGCCGCAGCGGCGATCGCCGCACCGCATCTCTGGCTACCGACGGCGCGCGAGGCTTGGGGTGCGACGCTCAAGAAGGGTGAGCCGATCAAGGTCGGCCTACTGTTCTCCCTCACCGGCCAGCTCGCGGTGCCGGAGGAAGACTCCACTCTCGTGATGCAGTACGCCATCGACGAGATTAACAAGAACGGTGGTATCGCCGGGCATCCGATTCAGCCGGTGATCGTCGACGCCAAGTCGGACTTCAACGTCTACTCGGAGAAGGCTAAGGAACTCATCATCCGCGAGAAGGTGATTGCGCTGTTCGGCTGCTACACCTCGGCGAGCCGTAAGGCGATCCTGCCGGTGGTGATGTCGCAGAACAGCCTGCTCTACTATCCGACCTGCTACGAGGGTGCCGAGTGCACCCAGAACACGATCTGCACGGGTCCGCTGGCCAACCAGCACTCGAAGGATCTGATTCCCTACATGGTCAAGAACTTCGGCAAGAAGGTCTTCTTCGTCGGTTCGAACTACGTTTGGCCGAAGGAGTCGAACAAGAACGCCAAGATCTGGCTCCAGGAGGCCGGCGGCGAGCTGCTCGGCGAGGAGTACATCCCGCTCGGCAGTTCCGAGTTCGGGCCCGTTCTCGGCAAGATCCGTGACGCCAAGCCGAACTTCATCTTCTCGACCGTCGTCGGCGCCTCCGACATCGCCTTCCACAAGCAGTTCAAGCAGGAGGGCTTCAAGGTCGATTCCATGCCGATCGCCTCGCTCACCACCGGTGAGATCGAGACCAAGGCCATGGGTGCCGATTTCGGCGCCGGACACTTCCTGTCGGCGCCTTACTTCCAGTCACTGGAGAACCCAACCAACCAAAAGTTCGTCGAGAATTTCCTCAAGAGCAAGTACGGCAAGAACGGCTCCACCCATTACAATATGGAGGAGACCTACCTCTCGGCCTACGTGTTCAAGGCCGGACTCGAGGCGGCGATCAAGAAGACCGGCAATGTCGAGGAGGTCACCTCGCGCATGATCCGCGACGTCAGCGGCGGTGTGCGGGTCGAGGACGACGTCTCGCCGGAAGGCCTGATCTGGATCGACGGCGACAACTTCAATTCGTGGCTCAAGCCGAAGATCGGCCAGTGCCAAGCGGACGGCAGCTTCAAGATCGTCTCGGAAGCCAAAGAGCACGTCGCTCCCGATCCGTACTCGATCTACCCGAATGCCGGCAAATGCACCGCCACGGGCCTCGTCGCCCCCGACGGCAAGAGCCGCAAGAACGTCATCTGACGCCCCCGCGCAACCGCTCCGGCCGCGGTTCTTCGCGGCCGGGCTCCGCATTCACGGAGGTCCCGTGACGTCCCTCGACATCGCACCTTTCGCCAATGCCCTGGTGCTGGGCCTGAGCATCGCCAGCATCTGGCTCATCGCCGCGATCGGCCTTACGATCATCTACGGCACCGTCGGGGTCATCAACATGGCCCACGGCGAGTTCATCATGCTGGGCGCGTACACGTCATACGCCCTGCAATCCTCTTTCGGCCTGCCGTTCCTGCTCTGCCTGCCCGCCTCCTTCGCCGTGGTGGCTCTGGTGGGACTCGTCATCGAGCGCGGGCTGATCCGCTACCTCTACAACCGCCCGCTCGATACGCTGCTCGCGACCTGGGGCGTGTCGCTGGTGCTGATGCAGGGCGTGCGGCTGATCTTCGGTTCGGACCCGAAATACATCGCCGTGCCCGAGATCTTCCAGAGCAACGTCGAGGTGGGCTTCGCCAGCCTGTCGGTGTTCCGGCTCGTGGTGCTCGCCATCACCGCGCTCATCGTCGCGGGCACGGCTTACCTGTTCTACCGCACCCGCTTCGGCATGCAGGTGCGCGCGGTGATGCAGAACAAGGAGATGGCCGCCTCCTTCGGCATCAACGCCGACCGGGTCTACATGACGACCTTCGCGCTCGGCGCTGGGCTTGCGGGCGTGGCCGGCTCGCTGTTCGGCGTGCTCGCGATCGTGCTGCCGACCATGGGCACGGCCTACGTGGTGCAGGCCTTCCTCGTGGTGGTGGTCGGCGGCGGCACGCTGATGGGCAGCGTCGCCGCGGCGGGGCTGACGGGCGAACTCCAGTCGGTCTTTGCCTTCATCACCAACGACACCTTCGCGCGCTTTCTCCTCTACGTGCTGATCGTCGTGTTCCTGCGCTTCCGCCCGCGCGGCCTCTTCGCCGTCGCCAAAGGCCGCAGATGAATCGCTCCTCTCGGAGGCCCGCCGGCCTCCCCCTTCTTTCCGCCCGTCAGAAGAGTCTCACCCGCAGATGACGACGCGCAACCTCTACCATAGCAAGCCGGCGCAATGGGCAGTCTACGGGCTGTTCTTTGTGAGCATTGCTCTGATCCCGGCCTTCGTCTCCGACGGCTTCCTGCTCAACCAGTTCGCCGTCTACGGCATCTACGGGATGCTCGCCCTCTCGATCAGCCTGTGCTGGGGCTTCGGCGGCATCCTCAATCTCGGCCAGGGCATCGCCTTCGGGCTCGCTGCCTACGGCATGGCCATGACCATGCAGATGCAGTCGCAGGATCCGGAATCGAACCCGATCCCGCCCTTCATGCTCAACAACAGCCTGGAACACCTGCCCTGGTTCTGGCAGCCGTTCTGGAGCACCGGCGGCGGCATCCTGCTGGCGCTGATCGTGCCGACCTTGTTCTACGTCGTTTTCGGCACGCTGATGTTCCGCGCCCGGGTCTCGGGGCCGTTCTTCGCGATCATGTCGCTGGCGATGCTCTCGGCCTTCGCCACGCTGATCCTCGACATGCAGCCCTACACCAACGGCGCCAACGGCATCTCGCCGCCCTCACCGCTCAGCGTGTTCGGTACCGACATCGACCCCTACAGCCCGACCGCCTACTGGATCGTCTGCGGCCTGCTCATCGTCACCACGGTCGGCGCCAAGCTGTTCACGCAGAGCAAGTTCGGCCTCGTCGTCCAGGCGCTGCGCGGCGACCCCGAGCGGGTGCGCTTCCTCGGCTACAACGTCGCCCTCTACGAGACCTGCATCTACGCGATCTCCGGCTTCATCGCCGCGCTCGCCGGCTGCCTCTGGGTGATGCTGATCCAGTACGTCTCACCGGCCCAGCTCGACACCACCTTCAGCATCGGCATGGTGATCTGGGCCGGGATCGGCGGGCGCCTGTCGTTGCTCGGCGCGATCCTCGGCGCCTTCCTGATCCAGGGCGGCCAGAGCTATCTCGGCGACCAGTTCCTCGCGACCTGGCTGCTGATGCTCGGCGCCTTCTTCATCGTCGTCGTGCGCTTCCTGCCCAAGGGGCTGGCGGGGCTCCTCGAGAAGGTGCTCGGCGCGCTCGCGCGCCAGCCCGGCAAGCACGCACGGCCCGACCTGCCGCACGCGATCTCCGGTGCCCCGGCGGCGGGCGAGTAAGGGAGCCAACCAGCCATGGGCGTTCTCGAAATCCGCGACCTGCACAAGAGCTTCGGCGGCACCAAGGTCATCAACGGCTTCAGCCTCGACGTGACCGAACTGACCCTGTGCTGCCTCGTCGGCCCCAACGGGGCCGGCAAGACCACCACCATGGACCTCATCACCGGGCGACAGAAGCCCACCTCCGGCAGCATAGTCCTGCGCGGCGATGACATCACGAGTTTGAGCGAGCACGAGATCGCCCAGCGCGGCATCGGGCGCAAATTTCAGGTGCCGGCGGTGTTCCGCGAGTTGAGCGTGCGCCAGAACTTCGAGGTCGCCTACTCGCGCGAGGTCAATCCGTTCCGCAACATGCTGCGGCGACGCCCCGCCGGCTTCTCGGCCAAGCTCGATGAAGTGGCCACCCTCACCGGTCTCAAGGACCGTCTCGAGACCGAGGCTGGCTTCCTCTCCCACGGCGAGACGCAGTGGCTCGAGATCGGCATGGTGCTGATGCAGAACCCGGCGATCCTGCTCCTCGACGAGCCGGTCGCGGGCATGACCGAGTCCGAGATCGAGAAGACCATCGTCTTCCTCAACGAACTCAAGCGCACCAACACCCTGATCGTGGTCGAGCACGACATGGGCTTCGTCCGGCAGATCGCCGACGTGGTGACGGTGATGCACATGGGCGCCTTCCTGGCGCAGGGAAAGCTCAGCGACATCGAGAACGACCCGCGGGTGCGCGAGGTCTATCTCGGCGAGCCGGAGGTCTGACGATGCTGCTCGATCTCGACCGCGTGACTTCCTACTATGGCAAGACGCCGATCCTGAAGGAGATGGGCTTCAGCCTGCCCGAGGGGCAGTGCCTGTGCGTGCTCGGTCGCAACGGCGTTGGCAAGACCACGCTGTTGCGCACCATCATGGGCCTGACCGACCGGACCTCCGGCGAGATCCGGATCGACGGCGATCCGATCGGGAAGGCGCCGACCCATGTGCGGGCCAAGTACGGCCTCGGCTACATCCCGCAGGGGCGCCAGATCCTGCCGCACTTCACGGTCAAGGAGAACATCCTGCTCGGCACCTTCGCCCGCACCGACGGGCGTCAGGATGTGCCGGAACTCTGCCTGAGCCTGTTTCCCTACCTCGCGCAGAACTTGCACCGGAAGGCAGGTCTACTCTCGGGCGGCCAGCAGCAGCAGCTCGCCATCGCCCGCGCGCTCGCCACCAACCCGCGCATCCTGCTCCTCGACGAGCCGACCGAGGGCATCCAGCCCAACATCGTCGCCGAGATCGGCCAGACGCTCGGGCGGCTCAACAAGGAATTCGGCATCACGCTGATCCTCACCGAGCAGCACATCAAGGTCGCGCGCAAGCTCGGTGACGCCTTCCTGATGATGGAGAACGGCCGCGTCGTCGCCCGCGGGCCGATCCGTGAGATGACCGACGAACTGATCGAGCGGCACATGACGATCTGAGCCCTTGGCCACGCCGCCATTGCCAAGTGGAGCCGAAGCAATCCAGGGCGCTGTCCTATCCGGGAGAGATCGCGCCGCTGGATCGCTTCGCTGATGCCCGCGATGACGGCAGAAACGTTCAAGATCAGCGTAAAAAACGTTTCCTGGCAAGAAAACTCTGCTTGACCGACAGAGTGGAACAGTATTAAGTCAGATCAACAAAGGCGATCAATGTATTCGGATCAGATACTCCGAATATCATGAACGAATTTGTCAGCACATCAACTTCTCAGCGGAGCATCGTGGCTCCGCCGGCACGGGCCGCCCGCCGGATTGCACCGGCGGTGCACATGAAGCCCGCAACCATGTCCGGCCGCAAAGGCGCGGCCGGGATCACGAGGAGCGACGACGATGGAACCGATCCCGAAGAAGGGCACGCCCGAACGCCAGCGCCTGATCGACGCGCACAAGGCCTGCATGGACTCGATGAAGGGGGTGGCCGGCAACTCGGTGCTGCTGTGCGAGACGCCGGGCGATACCACGGTGGTGACCGGCGGCGTCCATGCCGACCCGGTGCTCAAGCGGGTGCTGCTGCGCATGCGCGGCGAGAGCCCGAAGGGGAAGCTGATCGTGATCTGCACGCGGGTTGATGCGGAGTGGCGCATCGCCCGGCTCTCCGGCATCCGCGGTGTGCCGCCCGAATTCGTCGGCGACAAAGTCTACACCGATGAGCAGGAGATCCAGCACGACATCTTCCTGATGCGCCTCGACGAACTCTCCGACAGCTACGGCTTCCCGGAAGACTATCACGAGGGCTGGAAGCGCAAGGACGACAACTGGCCGATTACCTGAGGCGGCCGGATTTTTGAAAACACGTCGATCAGCGGGAGGCCGCACGCGCCTCCCGGCGCCCCTCGCGCAAGGACGCGCGCAACGTCGGGGCGTGGACCAGAGACGCTCCCCAGAGGATTGACCCGATGACCACCATGAGGCTGACCGGTTACGCCGACAAGTTCGGCGTGCATCCCGGTGATACGATCCAGTTCTACGTCAATTGCGACGGTCCGTCCGAGTACAAGGTCGAGATCGTCCAGATGATCAACGGCGACACCAACCCGCGCGGGCCCGGCTACATCGACAAGCCGGTCGAGGCAGCGGTCAACGGCAGCTACCAGGGCCGCAAGCAGGTCATTCACGGCGGCTCCTACGCTTACGTTCCGGACGCCAAGCCCTTCCACGTCGAGAGCTTCACGCTCCAGTGCTGGATCTGGCCGACCGCGCCCAAGACCCATCCTCGCTACTGGAAGCACGGGCCGCAGGGCCTCGTCACCAAGTGGTCGAACGAGTGCGGCTACGGCCTCTTCATCAACGAGGAGGGCTGCCTGGAGCTGCGCATCAACGAGCACCGGATCACCACCGGTGTACCGCTGCGCGACCATGCGTGGCATTTCTGCGCCGCGACCTTCGATGCGGCCACCGGTGCCGTCACGCTGATCCATGAGCCGCAAGTCGTCTACGCGCTTGATCCCGAAATCGCCCCGGTCGAGGCGAGCCTGAAGGTCGCCATCGCCCACGCCCCCGTCCCCGTGGCACTCGGCGCTTATGTCGAGCGGCTGGCGCCGGAGGATCCGCTCGCCGCCTCCTCGAAGCCGGCGGGCGTGGTCTTTGCCGGCAAATATAATGGCAAGCTCGACAGCCCGCGCATCTGCAACCGGGCGCTCTCGCGCGCCGAGATCGAGATGATGAAAGCCGGCGCCCAGCCGGGCCTGACCGAGAGGCGCAATGCCGGCCCGACCGGCAAGCTCTCCGAATGCATCGTCGCGGCCTGGAATTTCTCGGTCGGCATCGACACCCTGACCTGTAAGGACGAGGGTCCCTATCGCTTCGACGCGAGCCTGGTGAACTGCCCCAACCGCGGCATGACCGGCTACAACTGGTCCGGCCAGAACTTCGACTGGAAGCACGCACCGCAGGAATACGGCGCCATCAGCTTCCACGACGACGACGTAGACGACGCCCGCTGGACCTCGGATTTCGCTTGGGTCGTGCCGGAGACTGGCGTGAAGAGCCGGTTCTACGCCGCCAAGCTGACCACGAGCGAGGGCGACGAGGAGTTCATCCCGTTCTGGGTGGTGCCGCGCGTCGGCCAGGAGACCGCCAAGATCGCGGTGATGGTGCCGACCATCAGCTACATGGCCTATGCCAACGAGCACGTGGCCTGCAACGCGGGCGGCGCGGAGCTGTTCGTCTACCGCGTGCCGATCATGCAGCAGCAGAACATGTTCCTGTCCGAGCACCGCGAATACGGCGGCTCGATCTACGACACCCACACCGACGGCACCGGCATCTCGATCTCGTCGCGCCTGCGGCCGATCCTGTCGATCCGGCCGAAATACGACCACTTCCTCGCTCAAGCGCCGTGGCAATACCCGGCCGACCTCCATCTGATCTACTGGCTGGAGACGATGGGTTACGACTACGACGTCTTCACCGACGAGGACATCACCTACGACGGACTCGCGAGGATCGAGAACTACAACGTCATCATCACCGGCTCGCATCCGGAGCACAATTCCGGCACCCAGCTCGACGCGCTCCACAACTACACCCAGCGCGGCGGCCGGCTTATGTATATGGGCGCCGACGCGTGGTACTGGGTCCACTCGTATCATCCGGGCTACGAGGACAAGGGCCGCGGCGTCGTCACCGAGATGCGCCGCTGTGAATCCGGCATCCGCACCTGGCGGGCCGATCCGGGCGAGTACTACCATCAGAGCACGGGCGAACTCGGCGGCATGTGGCGCTTCCGCGGGCGCTACCTCCACTCGGTGGCCGGCGTCGGCATGTCGTCCGAGGGTTTCGACGTCTCGAGCTATTTTTCGCGCACGCCGGACAGCCTGGACCAGCGCGTCGCCTGGGCCTTCGAGGGCATCGACTACGACGAGAAACTCGGCAATTTCGGTCTCGTCGGCGGTGGCGCGGCGGGTCTCGAACTCGACATCGTCGACACGATGCTGGGCTCGCCCCCGCACACCCTGACGGTGGCGACATCGGCCGGGCGGCACACGGAGGCCTACCTCCTCGTCATGGAGGATTTCGGCTTCAACCAGCAGGGCCTCGACGGCACGACCCATCCTCGGGTGCGCGGCGACATCGCCTATCACGAGACCCCGAACGGCGGCGCCTGCTTCGCCTTCTCCTCGATCGCCTATTGCGGCTCGCTGCCGTGGAACAACTGCGACAACAACATCTCGCGGCTGACGAAGAACGTGCTCGACCGCTTCTCCATGGACGGGCCCCTGCCGGCTCCGCCGGACAGCGCCTTCAAGCATCGCGGCCGGGCCGATTACGACCCGACGCCGATGGAGCACCGCAGCCGCAAGGAGCGCGGCGAGCCGCTGCCCGCCTGAGGGCCTGTTGGTCCCCGCCACGGCGGGGACCGCTCAGACGCTCCGTCCTCGCCTACCTCGGGCGGAGCCCCGGTGGCAGCGCCGTCAGCCCCCCTTGCGCTGCCACCGACCCCTTTTCGAGAAGCGTGAGAGGCGTTCATGGTCCTCGCCATTGCGTCCGCCGGCTTCGTGCCGGACCGCCCCGATCTCGGCCATCGCGCCGAGGGGCTCGATCTCGCCGACCCGGCCTTCTTCGCGGACAGCCTCGACCCGAGCGCGCCGCGCCTGCTGCCGCCGGCGGCTTACCGCGCGCTCGCCTTCGCGGAGTTGGAGGACGACGCGGTCTGGACCCGCTCGTGGCTGGCGATCGGCCTCGGCACCGAGATTCCCTCGCCCGGCGATCTCCTGCCCTTCACCGCCGGCCATCACGGCATCCACGTCCAGCGCGAGGCCGAGGGGGGCCTCGTCGGGCGCTTCAACAAGGCTCAGCACGGCGGCTGCCGCGCGGTGCCGCTGCAATGTCGAACCGGCACCAAGACCGGTTGCTCCTTCACTGCCTGCGGCTACAGCCGCGACGGAAGCGTGCTGCCGGCCGGCGCTGACGGGCCGACCCCGGCGATGCACCAGTATCTCGGCCTGCGCCCGGAGCGGCTGCTGCCGGTCGCCGCCCACGCCTGGGGGCCGCTGGTGCGGATCAACCTCGACCGCGAGGCGGCTCCGCCCGAAGCGCCGCCCGAGGGGCTCGTTGCCTTCGCCGCCGAGACCCGGCGGGTGGAGTTTGCTGCCAATTGGAAGCTCGCCGCACAGGCGCTGGCCGAGGGCGACCGTTTCGCGGAAGCGCCGGACAGCCTGCATCTGACCGGACGCCTCGCGACCGGAGAAACTGCGGCGATCGCCGTCCACTTTCCCAACCTCGTCCTGATCGAGGCGCGCGGCGAGACCTGCGCGGTGATCCTGCAGCCGACGGCGCTGGGGCAGACGCTGCTGCGGATCGGACTTCTCGGCCCGGAGAGTGCTGCGCAGGCCGATCGAGAAGCCTCGCGGGACGCCTCCTGGGCGGCGTGGCAGGCGGAGATCGCCGCCCGGATGGCGCCCGCCATCGCCGCGCAGACGGCTCTCTCCGGTTCGGCCAACGCCGCGGGCCTGTGGCTGCAGCAAAGAATCGCCGCCCGCGTGCGGGCGCGGCCCGCAGCCACGGATACGTACCCTCTCTTCGCCACGGCCCAGGGCCGCGGCTGCTGATTCCTTGGGAGATGCCTCATGAGCCTTGCTGCCCAGACCCTGGCCACGCCCGCCCTCGCCGAGGGCGTCGCCGCCTTCCAGGCCCACGCCTACGACCGGGCACTCGCCGTCTTCGAGCCGCTCGCCGAGGCGGGCGACCCGGAGGCGCAGGCGTGGCTCGGCGCGCTCTATGCCGGCGGGACCGGCGTACCGGCCTCTCTGACGGAAGCCTTCGGATGGTATCGCCGCGCCGCCGAGCAGGGCCACGGCCCGGCCGCGACGAATGTTGGCGCGATGCTGGCGATGGGACAGGGCGTGGCGCAGGACCGGGCCGAGGGTGCGCGCTGGCTGGAACGGGCGGCGGAGAGCGGCGACGTGATGGCCGCCTACAACCTCGCTACCCTGCTGGCGAAGGGCGATGGCCTGCCCGCGGATCCCGTCCGCGCCGCCACCCTCTATCGGAGCGCGGCGGAAGCCGGGCACTACCCGTCCCAGGCCCGGCTCGGCCATCTCTATGCCCAGGGGATCGGGGTCGAGCGCGACCGGATCGAAGCCTTCGCCTGGCTCTCGCTCGCCGCCGGGCACGGCGTCGGCACGGCGCTCAACGCACTCGAAGAGATCATCAAGGAGATGTCGGCAGAGGAGAAGCGCGAGGGCGCCGCCCGGGCGCAGGCCCGCCGCACCGAGCCCGGCCGCATCGCGCCGATCCCCGCGTGAGGGGGCGTCGATGACCGGCTACAGCGTTCAGCAGATCAAGTTCGAGTTCATCAGTTACGTCAAAGAGTTCGGCGCCGATTTTTCCGCGTGGTCGGTGGGAGCGGCGGAGGACGCGCCCGCCGCCTTATTTGGTGAACACGGGGTCGACGAGGCCCGCGACATCTGGCTGTGGAAGCCGGCGGTCTCGCCTGCTGCCGCGGCGATGGTGCGCGATTGGCTCTGCGGGCGCCAGGGCGCCGCGGCGCTGGCGGGCGAAGGGCGTCAGGTCTTCCTGTTCCGGCGTGGACAAGCGAGCGGAGCCCCGGACGCGATGTAGGAATGCGGAGCCGCTGCCGAACCGGTCTCCCCCGTGCGGCGAAACGCCGATCCGTGCGTTGTCGTCGTCAGCCGACCGTGCCCGGAGGGCCTTGATGTTCGTTCGTGCCGCCGCCCTGCTCATTCCCCTCGTCTTGGCTCCCTCCGCCGGCGTTGAGGCTGCTCCCTTCGACGACCTGAAAGAGGATCTCTCGGCCTGCCTGCGCTTCGAACTCGACGCGACGAAGGGGCAGCGGCCCATACCGATGACGGCAAAGGCAGGGCTCGCGCTTCAGAAATGCACCGGCGAGATGGACCGGCTCGAACGCGCGGATCCGCGCCGGCTGCGGAGCGACCACGGTCTCAGCCCTTCGACCTGGGCCGTGCTCGAGAGCGTGTTCGGAGCTGGCAGCCGCGGGCGCTTTGCCGGCCTGCTGTTCTGATCCCGAGCGGCGTCCGCACCTTCGTGCGTCAGTCGCCGAGTTGGGGCAGCACGCTGCGCCCGAAGGCGTCGATGAACGCTTCCTGACCGGCACCGACCTGATGGACGAAGATCTCCGCAAAGCCCATCTCGGCCAGCTCCGCGAGCCAGGCGGCGTGCTGCCCGAGATCGTCCGAAATCCGCACGCAGGCCTGCATGTCCTCGGGCCGGACGAAGCGGGCGGCGGTCTCGAAATCCTCCGGACGGGGCAACTCCCAATTGACCTCGCCCTCAATGGCGTTGCTCGCCCACTGCGCGTGCGCCTCCGCGAGAGCGCGGGCCGGGTCAGGGTCCCAGCAGACCTTGGTCTGGAGGAAGACCGGCTTGCCCGCGCCGCCACCCTCGCGGAAGGCCTCGACCACCGGGCGCAGTTTGTCCGGCTCGATGCCGACGGTGACGAGGCCGTCCGCCCAGGCGCCGAGGGCGCGGGCGGTGGCCGCGGTGGTGGCCCCGCCGATCAGAAGCGGCGGGGTCTTCGGCCGCGAGTAGAGCCGCGCGTCGATCACCGTGACGCGGCCGCGATGGGTCACGGTCTCGCCGGCCAGCAGCGCCCGGATGACCGCGGCGCATTCGGAGAGCCGCGCGTTGCGCTCGGCCTTCTCAGGCCAGGGCAGGCCGGTGATGTCCTCGTTGAGGCGCTGGCCGCTGCCGAGCGCCAGCCACAGACGCTCGGGAAACATCTCGGACAGGGTCGCCGCAGATTGCGCGAGCACGGCCGGATGGTGGCGGTAGCCCGGCGCGGTGATGATGCCGAACGGAAGGCGCGTCATCGCCATGGCCGCCCCGAGCCAGGACCACGCATGGCCCGAATGCCCCTGTGCGCGGCTCCACGGCTTGAAGTGCTCCGAGGACATGGCGCAGGCGAACCCCGCTTCGTCCGCTGCCCGCACGTGGTGCAGGAGGGCGGAGGGGGCGTGCTGCTCGTGCGAGGCATGGTAACCGATGCGGGTCATTCCGGTTCTCACTCTCCCATCTCGGCCCCGTCGATACAGGGCGCCCGGCGCGTCTCGGTCTCGCGCAACGAGCGGTCGGCGTCGGTGCCCCCCAACCTCGGCGCGGCCGCCATGCTCGTAGAGGCCGAGCATCGGCGCGTTGTGGATGAAACCGAGATGGCTGGAAGCCCGCGGAAAGTTCCCGAGGAAGGTGTCGTCCTCCGCCACTTCCTCGGCGTCGAGGCCAGCGTCGTTCTGCGTGGCACAACGCCTGGAAGCGCGTGCGCGCCGCCTCGCACGCGAGCCGGAGCAGGGCGTCCACGAGCTGGAAGGCGAAGAGCAGGAAGGTGTCTCCTTGTGGCGGGGAAGGCGTCCTTGCTCAGCGGCCGTTCGAACAGGCGGTTCGCCAGAATATCGGCCGACCACGCGGTGTCCGTCGCCGGCTCGTAGCACGGCCCTTCGGCGGGATGGCAGCGCGACGAGCCGACCACGCGGAGCGGAGGCGTTGCGGCCAAATCGGAAGCCTTCTCCGAAATCTGACCGATGACGTCTGTCGAAATGAGAGTTCCAGCCTCTTCTCGAAGTCGTTGAGTATGACTTGAGCCGGTTTGTCGAACGTTTGGCTCAGGCTTCTCATCCCGTCTGCGGCGTGATCCGGGCTTTCGCCACCGCCGCGGGCTGTGGCTTATAACGGCGGAGCGGCCGGCACGGGGCTGACGCCGTCCGCCGGAACCGAAGGGGGCTCCATGGCGATCGTCGGCATCGATCTCGGCACCACGAACTCGGCGGTCGCCGTCTGGACGCCGGAGGGGCCGCGGCTCATCCCCAATGCCCTCGGCGAGCCGCTGACGCCGTCCGTCGTCGGCCTCGACGCGGACGGGACGGTCCTGGTCGGCCGCGCGGCGCGGGAGCGGCTGGCCACCGAGCCCGAGCGCACGGTCGCCTCCTTCAAGCGCTGGATGGGCTCGGGCCACGTCACCCGGCTCGGTCGCGGCCAGAACTTCCGCCCGGAGGAGCTGTCGGCCCTGGTGCTGAAGAGCCTCAAGGCTGATGCGCAGGCGCATCTCGGCACGGAGGTGACCGAGGCGGTGATCTCGGTGCCGGCCTATTTCAACGACATCCAGCGCAAGGCGACCCTCGACGCTGCCCGCCTCGCCGGACTGCCGGTGGAGCGGCTCGTCAACGAGCCGACCGCGGCGGCGCTCGCCTACGGTGTCGCGTCCAAGCAGGAGGGCACCGTCCTCGTGTTCGATCTCGGCGGCGGCACCTTCGATGTCTCGCTGCTCGAACTCTACGAGGGCGTGATGGAGGTGCGCGCCACCGCTGGCGACGTGGCGCTCGGCGGCGACGATTTCTCGGCGATTCTGGCGGCGGCGATCGCCGAGGACCAGCGGGTCGCCCTCGACGGCCTCTCGCCGGGAGACCGCGCCCGCCTGCTGCGGGTCGCCGAGGCGGTCAAGCGCGGACTCACCGCCGCACCGGAGGCGGTCTACGAGATCCGGCTTGGCGAAGAGGTGCGGAGGGGTCAGCTCGACCGCACCCGGCTGGAAGCCGCCGCCGCCCCGCTCCTGCACCGCCTGCGCGCGCCGCTGGAGCGGGCGCTGTCGGATTCTGGCAAGCGGCTCGCCGATCTCGATGGTGTGATCCTCGTCGGCGGTGCGACCCGGATGCCGGTGATCCGCAGCCTCGTCGCCCGGCTGTTCGGGCGGCTGCCGCTGGTCCACGTCGATCCCGACACCGCGGTGGCGCAGGGGGCGGCGGTGCAGGCCGGGCTCAAGGCGCGCCACGCCGCCTTGGAGGAGGTGGTGATGACCGATGTCTGCCCCTTCACCCTCGGCATCGCCATCACCGAGAACGCCCGCACCGCCGGGGCGACGCAGGTGATGCTGCCGATCATCGAGCGCAACGCCGCCGTGCCGGTGAGCCGGGCCCACCGCGTCACCACGGTCCACGACGGCCAGGACCATATCGAGGTGAAGGTGTTCCAGGGCGAGAGCCTGCGCCCGGACGACAACATCCCGCTGGGCCAAGTCCCGGTGACGCTGCCGAAGGGGCCCGCGGGCAGCGAGACCGCCGAGGTGCGCTTCACCTACGACATCAACGGCGCCCTGGAGGTCGAGGTCGCGGTGGTCTCTACTGGCCTGCGCCGCCGGCAGGTCTTCCGCAACGGCGCCAATCTCGACGAGGCGGAGATCGAGGCGCGCTTCGCCGCGCTCGCCGCGATCAAGCTCGCGCCGCGGGAGCAGGCCGAGAATCGGGCGCTGCTGGCCCGCGCCGACGCGCTCTACGCGGAGCTCCGGGGCGACCTGCGCCAGCACGTCGCCGGCCGGATCGCCCGCTTCGAGCGTGAAATCGCCGAGGCCTCCGGCAACGAACCCGAGGCGCTGCGGGCGGTCTTCGCCGCCGATCTCGACGCCCTCGAAGACCACCGCTTCCGGTTCTGAGAGCTGCCATGGACCTGCCATGACGGACAGCGCCTGGCGCCTGCTCGGCCTCGAACCGACGCGGGACGCGTCGGCGATCCGCCGCGCCTATGCCCGCCGCCTCAAGCTCACCCGGCCGGACGAGGATGCCGAGGGCTTCCAGGCTCTTCTGGCCGCCCGCGAGCGCGCCCTCGCGGAGGCGCGCCGGCCCCTGCCCGAGGCGGGGCCGGAAAGCGAGGAGGACGAACCGGCGGGCGAGGCCGTCGAGGAGGCGGAGGCCGGTGCGGCGGGGCCCGGCGGTGGCGCGGGCGTCGTGGAGAGCGGATCGCCGGATCCGGGCCAGGCCTCGGCCGGCGGTCCCGTTCCGCCTCCGCCCTTGCTGCGCGATCTCGATGTCCCGGCCCCGGCATCCGCGCCCGACGTGCCGGCCCTCCTCGTGCGTGACCTCGACCCTCCGCCCGTGCCCACCGACCCCGCGCCGGGCACGCCGACTCCCCTGGTGATCGATATCGCGCCGCTCGAAGCCGGGCCGGCGGAATGGCAGGAGGCACGCGCGCTGGAGTCCGATCTGCCGCCGTTTCTCCGCGACGGTGCGGACAGCCTGACCGAGTGGCTGGCACGGGCGCGTCGGCTGCCCGCCGCGCCGCGCGCCCTGGCGGAGGCGGCGCTGCTGCGGGCGCTGTTCGGCCTCTGGCGCAGCCCGGACGGGCGGATGACGGCGAAGCGCATCGAGGCGACCCGCCCGGCGATCCTGCAAGCCGCCCCGGTCTTCGGCTGGCCGCGGGAGGATGCGGTGCTCGCCGCGCGCTTCGATCCGCGGGACGCGGCGGTCGCCGCCCAGATCCTGCGCGACGTCATCCCGCCCGAGCCCGGCGATCCGGCCGTCGTGGCGGTGCCGGTTCTCTTCCGCGGACGCCTGCCGCTCCAGGCCGTCGATGCCCGCGCCTTCCTCGAATCCGCGCCGCACGCCCTCAAGGCCTACGAGGCGATGCGGCGGCAGGCTCCGCCGCCCCGGCGCCTTTCCGTCTACGCGCTGCTGGCGCCCCACGTCTGGGCGGTGGCGCACCGCCGCTGGGGGGTGGCGCTCGCGGCCCTGGCGGGGCTGTGGCTGTCCTTCCTCCTCTCGGGCACCGCCATGGAGGAGAGCGGCAACAAGGCCATCGCCTGTGGCGTCCTCGCGCTCCTCCTCTGGGCCGGCACCGCCGCCGCGACGGCGTTTCGGGCGGACCGTATCCAGATCGCGGCGGCTGCCCGCGCCGCGCGCCGCGCCGGACGCAAGGGCGTGTACGCGCCCACTGAACGGGCGACGCGTCTTCGCAAGGCCGGGGGCCGCATGAGCGGCTGGGGCTGGCTGGTCCTGTTGTGGGGCGGCGCCATCGCCTTCATCGGCCCTTACTTCGCGCTGATCGCCATGATCGGCACGGCGCTCGGGGGATAGGCAGGCACCGATGACCAACCCCGTTACCGAGGATGCCGTAGCGGGGATCATCCGCTCCCTCGTCGTCCCCCCGGATTGAGCGGTGTTCCGAGAGCCTACCCCCGACGCGCCCGGCCGAAGACCCGGTCCGGGGGGCGCCGGAGCGCTGTGCCCGACAGGTGGCCCGACAGGTGGGATGAGAGGAGGACGCGGTATGGCCGGCACGCCGCGCGATCCTGTTCTGCCGTCTCCCCGCCGAGTGCCCGCCGTTCGAGAGCATGATTCTCGCCGAGGCGGCGGATGACGCAGCGATCCCGGATCTGCCGTTCGGCTCGGCTCTGCTTCTCGACGCCGTCCCGGTGACGGCGGCCGAGCTGTCCGGTGCCGATCCGGATGAGGCCTGGGAGGCGAGTGCAGCCCGTGCGGGCCTCGCCTGGCAGAATCGGTCGGTGCCGCTCTGAATCCGGCCGGGTACGCTCCGTGCGGACGCGCCTGTCCGTTGCGGCTAGGCCCAGGATGAGCGTTCGAGATGCGCGGATTAAAACCCAGGAACAAAGATCCTCGGCCGGAGATATCCTAATAGCTGAGCCGGTCTCAGGGCGGCTTTCGATGAATTTTCCGTGACCGCAACATAGGTTGAGGCCGAGGTTTCATCCCTCATTTGAATAAAGATTTGTTGGTTCGGTAGAAATCGACGGAGTTGCGCGGCTGCTCATGAAAGATCTTGCCCTCATCACGGGGGGTGCCGGCTTCATCGGGCGGCATCTCGCGAGCGCGCTGCTGGCCCGCGGATACCGGGTCCGGGTTCTCGACAGCCTGATCGAACAGGTGCACGGCGCTGGACCCGCTCCCCAAGGGCTCGATCCCGCCGTGGAATTCGTGGAGGGCGATGTCCGGGACGGCGGCGCCGTGGCGCGCGCGCTCGTCGGGGCGAGCCATGTGGTCCATCTCGCTGCGGAAGTCGGCGTCGGCCAGAGCATGTACGCCGTCGAGCGCTACGTCTCGGTCAACGATTGCGGCACCGCGACGCTGTTCCAGACGCTGATCGAGGCGCCGGTCAAGCGCGTCGTCGTCGCCTCCTCCATGAGCATCTACGGCGAAGGGCTCTACCGCACGGAAGGCGGGGCCACGATCGAGGACGCGGTGCGCAAGCCGCGCAAGCCCGGCGAGCCCTGGGATCCGCTCGACGTGGATGGGTGCCCGATGCGGCCGGTGCCGACGCCGGAGACGAAGCGCCCGGCTCTGGCCTCGGTCTACGCGCTGACGAAGTACATGCAGGAGCGCCTGACGCTGACGCTGGCGCCGGCCTACGGCATGGAGGGCGTGGCCCTGCGGCTATGGAACGCCTACGGCCCCGGCCAAGCGCTCTCGAACCCCTATACCGGCGTGCTCGCGATCTTCGCCGCGCGGCTCCTCAACGGCCAGCCGCCGATGATTTTCGAAGATGGCGAGCAGCGGCGCGACTTCGTCCATGTCGAGGACGTGGCCCAGGCCTTCGTCCTGGCGCTCGAACATCCGGCCGCCGTGGGTCAGGTCTACAATGTCGGCTCGGGCCAGGATCGCACGGTGAACGAGGTCGCCCGCCTCCTCGCCCACGCCATGGGCCGCGAGGACATCGCCCCTCAGGCCACGGGGCAGGCCCGCCTCGGTGACATCCGCCACTGCATCGCCGACATCGGAAAAATTACACGCGAACTCGGCTATGCGCCCAAACGCGACTTCGAGGAGGGCTTGGCCGAACTCGCCGTCTGGGTCGCCGAGCAGCAGGCGGTGGACCGCGTGGCCGAGGCGCGCCGCGAACTCGAAGCGCGCGGGCTCGTCGCGTGAGCGCCGCCGGCATGGCTCCGGCCCCCGACAGCCGTCCGATCCTCGTCACCGGCGGCGCCGGCTTCGTCGGCGCCAACCTCGCCGATCGTTTCGCAGCCGAGGGACGCACGGTCATCGTCTACGACGCGCTGGCGCGTCCCGGCGTCGAGCGCAACCTCGCGTGGCTGACCGAGCGCCATGGGGAGCGGATCGTGCCGGTGATCGCCGACATCCGCGACCGCGATGAACTCACCCGCACCGTGCGCGAGGCGGGCGCCGTGTTCCACTTCGCCGCCCAGGTGGCGGTGACGACGAGCCTCACCGCGCCGCGGGAGGATATGGAGGTCAATCTCGGCGGCACGCTGAACCTGCTGGAGGCGCTCCGCGCGCGGGGCGAGGCGGTGCCGCTGCTCTTCGCCTCGACCAACAAGGTCTATGGCGGCCTGCCCGACGTGGCCCTGACGCTCGCGGGCGACGCGTACCTGCCGGAAGATGCGCGCCTGCGCGAGCGCGGCATCGGTGAGGACCGGCCGCTCGACTTCCATACCCCCTATGGCTGCTCGAAGGGCGCCGCCGACGCCTACGTGCTCGACTACGCCCGGACCTACGGCCTGCCGACCGTCGTGATGCGGATGAGCTGCATCTACGGCCCCCGGCAGATGGGCAACGAGGACCAGGGCTGGGTCGCTCATTTCCTGATCCGGGCGCTGCGGGGCGAACCCATCACCCTCTACGGCGACGGCCGGCAGGTGCGCGACATCCTCCACGTCGACGACTGCGTCGCGGCCTACAGGGCGGCGCTCGCCCGGATCGACCGCGTCGCGGGCCGGGCTTTCAACCTCGGCGGCGGACCGTCCAACGCCGTCTCGCTGCGCGGGCTGATCGCCCATGCCGGGCAATTGCTCGGCCGGGAAATCGTGATCGAGACCGGCCCGTGGCGGCCGGGCGATCAGCGCTACTATGTCTCCGACCCGAGCCGCGTCATCGAGGCGCTCGGACTTGAGCGGCCGCTGTCGTGGCGCGAGGGCGTGGCGCAGCTCGCCGGTTGGCTCCGAGAATGGGTCGAAGTAGCCCCGTCCACCGAACCGCTCCCGCGGCGCCAACCGGAGGCGGTGCTGTGAGGGTCGCGCTGGTCAACCCCGCCTGGGACTTCCGCAACAGCATCTATTTCGGCTGCCGCGAGCCGCACCTGCCGCTCGAACTCGGTTACGCGGCCGCCCTGCTCCGGGCCGCCGGCCACGAGGCGCTGATCATCGACGCGCATCTCGAAGGGCTGACCACGGACGAGGCCGCCGACCGCGTCGCCGCCTTCGCGCCGGGCATGACCGTGGTGACCACCGCGCCGACCTACCTGTTCTGGCGCTGCGCCCCGCCGGAGCTGCGGGTGCCGCGCCTGTTCCTCGACGCGCTTCGTGGCCGCGGCGGTCGCACGGTCGCGGTCGGCCCGCACGGCTCGGCGACGCCCCGCCCGACGCTGGAAAAGCTCGGTTGCGATCTGGTCGTGCGCGGCGAGTGCGAGGAGATCGTCGCCCGCCTCGCCGACGCGGAAGACCCGCGAACACTGCCCGCGATCGCCTATCGCGAGGGGGCGGAGACGATCGTCACCGGCCCGCCCCATGCCGGCCGCTTCACCGATCTGCCGGCTTTGCGCTGGCCGGACGCCTGGATCGCCCGCCACCATCACCATCACCACCGCTTCGATACGACGCCCGACGGACCGGGCGCGGAGGTCGAGGCGTCGCGCGGCTGCCCCTATACCTGCAGCTTCTGCGCGAAGATCGATTTTCGCGACAAGTACCGGCGCCGCGACCTCGAAATCGTTCTCGGCGAGATCGACGGGCTGATCGCCCAGGGCGCGACCTACCTCTACTTCGTCGACGAGATCTTTCTGCCGCAGAAGCCGCTGCTGGAGGCGTTGGTCGATCGAAAGATCCAATTCGGGGTCCAGACACGGATCGACCTGTGGAAGCCCGACATGCTCGACCTGCTGGGCGCGGCGGGCTGCGTCTCGATCGAGGCCGGGGTCGAGAGCCTGACCGAGGAGGGCCGCGCCGCCCTCGACAAACGGTGCCGCGACTCGACCGACGACCTTGCCGAGCGCCTGATCTACGCCCGTCGCTCGGTGCCCTTCGTCCAGGCGAACCTCATCGCGGTGGCGGGCGACGATCCCGATCTCGTCGCGAACTGGCGCGACCGCCTGCGCGGCCAGGGCGTCTGGGCCAACGATCCCGTGCCGCTCTACCCCTATCCGAGTTCGCCCGATTACCGCCGGCTCTGGGGCGAACCCGACGACGGCGCCTGGGAACGGGCGCACGCCCATTACCTCGCGCAGTTCGCGCGCTTCAGCGATATCCAGGAGGAGCGTCCCCTGCCGCTGGCGGAGCTGGAGGCGGGCTGCGGATGCCGGTGAGACCTGCCCCGGCCCACATCCTGATGACCGCCGATGCGCTCGGCGGGGTCTGGCAATACAGCCTCGAACTCGCCGAAGGGTTGGGGCGCCGAGGACTGAGCGTGACGGTAGCCCTGATGGGACCGGCGCCCTCCGATGCGGCGCTCGCCCGGGCCGAGGCCGCGTCCGGCGCCCGCATCCGGCCGACCGGCTTACCCCTCGACTGGACCGCCGGGCGGCCTGAAGACGTCACGGGGGCCGCCGCCGCCATCGCCCGGCTCGCCCGCGCCGAGGGCGCGGATCTCGTCCATCTCCACAGCCCGGCCCTGGCGCTGGCCGACTTCGACGTCCCGGTCGTGGCGGTGTGCCATTCCTGCGTCGCCACGTGGTGGGCCGCGCTCGGATCCGGCCCGCTGCCCGACGATCTGGCGTGGCGCGCCGACCTTGCCGCGCGGGGCTGCCGCGCCGCCGACCGGCTGCTCGCCCCGACCCGTGCCTTCGCCGAGGCGACACGGTCCGCTTACGGCCTCGCCCGGGCGCCGGAGGTGGTGCGCAACGGGCGCCGTCTCTCCGACGTGCCAGGCGTGGGGGAGCCTGCTTCGCACGCCTTCACCGCCGGCCGCCTCTGGGACCGCGCCAAGAACGCCGCCGCCCTCGACCGACTGGCCGCCCGCCTCGCTGCGCCACTCCTCGCCGCCGGGCCGGTCGAGGGGCCGAACGGCGAGCGCTTCGCGGCCGACCATCTGCGTCTGCTCGGCCGGCTCGACGCGGCGCGCATGGAGCGCGAACTCGGGCAGCGCCCGGTCTTCGTCTCGCTCGCCCGCTACGAGCCGTTCGGGCTCGCGGTGCTGGAGGCGGCCGGATCCGGCTGCGCCCTGGTGCTGTCCGACATTCCGAGTTTTTCCGAATTGTGGGAGGACGCGGCGATCCTCGTTCCGGCCGAGGACGATGCCGCCGCGGCCGAGGCCGTCCGGAGACTCCTCGTCGATCCCGAGCGACGGGGTTCGCTCGCTGACGCCGCTCGCATCCGCGCCGCACGCTACGGCACCGACGCTATGGCCGGCGGCGTGCTCGGCGTCGTTCGCGACCTGCTGAGCGAGACCGGCAGCCGCGCACTCGACCGAACCGCGGCAGGGGCTGCCGCATGAGGATCGTCTACTTCACCCACTCCCTCGCCTCGTGCTGGAATCACGGCAACGCCCATTTCCTGCGCGGCGTCCTGCGCGAATTGATCGCCGAGGGCCACGCGGTCGATGCTTACGAGCCCGAGCGCGCCTGGAGCCTCGAAAACCTCCTGCGCGACCGGGGGCCGGCCGGGCTCGACGCCTATCGTGCGGCCTATCCCGAGTTGTCCTCGCAGACCTACCGGCAGGGGGAGGAAGCGGTCGAGCGAGCGGAGGGCGCCGACCTCGTCATCGCCCACGAGTGGAACGCCCCCGACCTGATCGCCGGTCTCGGACGCGCCCGCAAAAGCGGCCGGTTCGGCACGCTGCTGTTCCACGACACCCATCACCGCGCGGTCAGCGCGCCCGAGGAGATGGCCGCCTTCGACCTCTCCGGCTATGACGGCGTCCTCGCCTTCGGCGAAGCGCTGGCGCGCGTCTACCGGGCGCAAGGATGGGACGGCCGGACCTTCGTCTGGCACGAGGCGGCCGACACAAGGCTGTTCCGCCCGCCAGTGGTGGAGACCGAGCGCGCCGGCCTCCTCTGGATCGGCAATTGGGGCGACGGCGAGCGCACGCGCGAACTCGAAACCTTCCTGTTCCGCCCGGCGCAGTCCGCCGGCTTGCCTCTCGATGTTTACGGCGTGCGCTACCCAGACGACGCGCTGGCGACGCTCGCCCGTCACAGTGCGCGCTATCACGGCTGGGCGCCGAACGCCGTCGCGCCGTCGCTGTTCGCCCGCGCCATCGCCACGGTTCACGTGCCGCGCCGCTTCTACGTCGAGGCTTTGCCCGGCATCCCGACGATCCGCGTGTTCGAGGCGCTCGCCTGCGGCATCCCGCTCGCCAGCGCGCCTTGGGAGGATGCGGAGGGACTGTTTACGCCGGGCGAGGACTATCTCGTCGCCCGCGACGGTGCCGAGATGGAGCGCCACCTGCGGGCGCTGGCCCACGATCCGGACCTGCGGCAGGTGCTCGCCGCCCGCGGCCTCGCCACGATCCGCGCCCGCCACACCTGCCGCCACCGCGCGGACGAGCTTCTGGCCATCGCGGCCTCCCTCGCCCTACCCGTCGCAGCCCCCCGCACCTGGAGGCGCGCATGAAACGAATCGCGTTCTACGGCTCCTCGCTGCTGTCCTCCTACTGGAACGGCGCGGCCACCTATTACCGCGGCCTGCTGCGCGACCTCGCCGGGCGCGGCTACCACGTCACCTTCTACGAGCCCGACGCCTTCGACCGGCAGAGCCACCGCGACATCGACCCGCCGGATTGGGCCGAGGTACGGGTCTATCCGGCGACGCAAGAGGCGATGCGCGCCGCCGTGGCCGAGGCGGCCGAGGCCGACATCGTCGTCAAGACGAGCGGCGTCGGCGTGTTCGACGACGAATTGCTGGAGGGTGTGACCGCCGCCGCGCGGCCGGATGCGATCCGCATCTTCTGGGACGTGGACGCGCCGGCGACGCTGGCCGAGATGCGCAGCAATCCGGACCACACCCTGCACCGGGCGATGCCCCATCTCGACCTCGTTCTCACCTATGGCGGCGGCCCGCCGGTGATCTCGGCCTATGAGGGCTTCGGCGCGCGGGCCTGCATCCCGGTCTACAACGCTCTCGATCCGGAGACCCACCACCCGGTTCCGCCGGACCCGCGCTTCACGGCCGACCTCGCCTTCCTCGGCAACCGCCTGCCGGACCGCGAGGAGCGCGTGCAGAAATTCTTCCTCGTCGCGGCGGCGCGTCTGCCGGAGCGCAAGTTCCTGCTCGGGGGCAGCGGCTGGGAGAGCCGCGGTCTGCCGGTGAACGTGCGCCATCTCGGCCACGTCTCGACCCGTGACCACAACGCCTTCAACGTCACGCCGCTCGCCGTCCTCAACATCGCCCGCGAGAGCATGGCGGCGGTGGGCTACTCTCCCGCCACCCGCGTGTTCGAGGCGGCGGGTGCCGGCGGCTGCCTCATCACGGATGCCTGGGTCGGCCTCGACCTGTTCCTGAAGGAGGGCGAGGAGGTGCTCGTCGCCCGCGACGGCCGCGACGTTGCCGAGCACGTCGCGGCGCTGACGCCGGAGCGCGCCCGCGCCATCGGCGAGGCCGCCCGCCAGCGGATTCTCGCCGAGCACACCTATGCGCGGCGCGGCGCGCAGGTCGATGCGATCTTCCGCCAAGAGGCGGCGCGCAAGCGCGAGAGCCGGCTCGTCGAGCGGAGCGTCGCATGACGGGCGAGCCTCTGCGCCTCGTGGTGCTGGGCCTCAGCCTGTCCTCGTCCTGGGGGAACGGCCACGCCACCACCTTCCGTGCCCTGCTCAAGGCCTTCGCCGCGCGTGGCCACGACGTGACCTTCCTGGAGCGCGACGTGCCCTGGTACGCCGCCCACCGCGACCTGCCCGATCCGGATTTCTGCCGGCTTGTCCTCTACTCCGATTTGGCGGAGTTGCAGGCGCACCGCGCGGCGATTCAAGAGGCAGACGCCGTCATCGTCGGCTCCTACGTGCCCGACGGCATCGCCGTGGGAAACCGCGCGCTGGCCTGGGCGCGGGGCGCGCGCGCCTTCTACGACATCGACACGCCGGTGACCCTGGCGGCGCTGGAGGCCGGTACCTGCGCCTATCTCGGCAGGGCGCAGATCCGCGACTACGACCTTTATCTTTCCTTCACCGGCGGCCCGACGCTCGAACGCCTGGAGCGCGCCTACGGCTCGCCGGCTGCCCGTGCGCTGTACTGCTCGGTTGATCCGCAGGCCTATCCTGCGCTGGAACGCGAGCCGGTCTACGATCTGAGCTATCTCGGCACCTACAGCTCCGACCGGCAGCCGACCCTGGAGCGCCTGCTGATCGAGCCGGCTCGGCGCGCGCCGGATCTGCGCTTCGCGGTGGCCGGACCGCAATACCCGGTGGAGATCGACTGGCCCGCGAACGTCATCCGTATCGACCATTTGCCGCCGGACGCTCATCCCGAATTCTACGCGTCGAGCCGCTACACCCTGAACGTCACCCGCGCCGACATGATCGCCGCTGGCTGGAGCCCCAGCGTGCGCCTGTTCGAGGCGGCAAGCATCGGCACGCCGCTGCTGAGCGACAGGTGGGACGGGCTCGACGCGATCCTGGCGCCCGACCGCGAGATCCTCTGCCCGGACAGCCCCGAGGCCGTGCTCGCCATCTTGCGCGACCAGCCGGACGCCGAGCGTCGCGCGATCGGTGCTGCGTCCCGTGCAGCGGTGCTCGCCCGCCACAGCGCCGCGCACCGCGCTGCGGAACTCGAAACGTTTCTGCGCGAGGCGGCGGCCCGACGCGGCGCCGGTGCCACGGCGCCCGAACGCGATCTCGAAGTGCTTTAGGCCTGAGGAGTTGAAGTCCATGAGGAGTGGAGCGGTGGACGGTCAGGACGGCAGGCACGTGCTCGTGGCCGGAGGCGCGGGCTTCATCGGCTCTCACCTCGTCGATGCGCTTCTGGCGCGGGGCGCTCGCGTCGTCGCCCTCGACAGCCTTCTGACCGGGCGTCACGACAACCTCGCCCATCTGGCTCAAGAGCCCCGGTTCGAGTTCGTCGAGGCGGACGTGACCCGGCCGCTGCCGCCGATGCCGCGGTTCGACCGCATCTTCAATCTCGCCTGCGCCGCCTCGCCGCCGCACTACCAGGCGGACCCGATGCACACGATGATGACGAGCGTCGTCGGCACCAACCACCTGTTGGAGCGGGCGAAGGCGGACGGGGCGCGCTTCCTGCAGGCCTCCACCAGCGAGGTCTACGGCGACCCCGAGGTACATCCGCAGACCGAATCCTACTGGGGCAACGTCAACCCGACGGGGCCGCGCGCCTGCTACGACGAGGGCAAGCGCGCGGCCGAGACCCTGGTCTTCGACTTCGAGCGGGTACACCGGCTCGACGTGCGGGTGGCGCGCATCTTCAACACCTACGGCCCCCGGATGCGGGCCGATGACGGACGCGTCGTCTCCAACGTCGTCTGCCAAGCGCTCGCGGGCGAGCCGATCACCGTCTACGGCAACGGCGAGCAGACCCGCTCGTTCTGCTACGCTGCCGACCTCGTCGAGGGGCTGATGCGGCTGATGGACCGCGAGACCTCGCCCGGCGGCCCGGTCAATCTCGGTAACCCGCGCGAGATGACGGTAGCGGAGCTGGTTGAACTCGTCACCCGGATGACCGGCACCCGCTCGGCGGTGGTGCGCCGCCCGCTCCCCGTGGACGACCCGCAGCGCCGCCGACCCGACATCACCCGCGCGCAAACCCTGCTCGGCTGGTCGCCGCTTGTGCCGCTCGAACAGGGGCTCGAGGCCACCATCGCGTGGTTCTCGCAGGAAATCCGTTCGCCTGAACTGGCGGCGCGGCCGAGCCTGGGACGCTTCGTCGGAAGCCGCCCATTCCCGCCGGCCGAGCCGGCGCTCGGCGATCTCGCTCAAGGGCCAACGTGATGGCAGCCATCAACGCCGCGCCGATCCGGGTCGGGCTGGTGGGCGTCGGCAACTGCGCCTCGTCCTTCGTGCAGGGCCTGCATCATTACCGTGACGCGCCCACGAACGAGGCGGTGCCGGGACTGATCTCGCCAGACCTCGGCGGCTACCGGATCGGCGACATCGAAATCGCCAGTGCCTTCGACGTATCGGCCGAGAAGGTCGGGCAGGACGTGGCGCGGGCGATCCATGCGGCGCCGAACAACACCCACGTCTTCGCCGAGGTGCCGCCGACCGGCGTCACCGTCCAGCGCGGGCCGACCTTCGACGGGATCGGTCGCTACCTCGAAGGGGTGATCGCCGAATCCCCCGAGCCGGTCGTCGATGTAGTGGAGGCCCTGAAGCGCAGCCGCACGCAGGTGCTCGTCAACTACTTGCCGGTCGGCGCGCAGCGCGCCACCGAGTTCTACGCCCGCTGCGCCCTCGACGCCGGCTGCGCCCTGGTCAACTGCATCCCCGTCTTCATCGCCTCCGACGACGCGTGGCGGGCCCACTTCGAGGCGCGGGGCCTGCCCATCGTCGGCGACGACATCAAGAGCCAGGTCGGCGCCACCATCGTCCACCGGGTGCTGGCGAATCTGCTCCGCGAGCGCGGGGTCAAACTGGAGCGGACCTACCAGCTCAATTTCGGCGGCAATGCCGACTTCCTCAACATGCTGGAACGGGAACGGCTCGAATCGAAGAAGCTGTCCAAGACGCGCGCCGTGACGAGCCAGCTCGATGCGCCGCTGCCGCCGGGCGACATCCATGTCGGCCCGAGCGACCACGTGCCGTGGCTTGAGGACCGCAAATGGGCGCAGATCCGCCTGGAAGGGACCGGCTTCGGCGGGGTGCCGCTCAACATGGAGCTGAAGCTCGAAGTCTGGGACTCGCCGAACTCGGCGGGCATCGTCGTCGACGCCGTGCGCTGCGCCCGGATCGCCCTCGACCGCGGCCTCGGCGGGGCGCTCGACGGACCGTCCGCGTGGTTCATGAAGTCGCCGCCGGTGCAGTACACCGATGCCGAGGCGCACGCGCGCACCCTGCGCTTCGTCGCCGGCGAGCCCGCATGAGGCGCGTCCTGTTCCTGCGCCACGGCAGCCACGACCGGCTCGGGCGCATCCTGTGCGGGCGGATGCCCGGCGTTTCCCTGAGCGAGGCCGGCCATGTGGAGGCGCGGGCTGTCGCCGAGGCCCTCGCCCGGCGCTTCGCGGGCGAGCGGGGCTTGCGTCTCCTGTCGAGCCCGCAGCCGCGTACGCGCGAGACCGCCGCACCGCTGGAGAAGGCGCTCGGCCTGAGCGCCGAGATCGTCCCCGATCTCGACGAGATCGCCTTCGGTGACTGGACCGGAAAACCGTTCGCCGAGCTCGAGGGCGATCCCGTCTGGACCGCTTGGAACAGACAGCGCGGCTCGGCGTGTCCGCCGGGCGGCGAGAGCATGGGCGCGGTGCAGGCGCGGGTCGGCGGTCTGCTCGACCGCCTCGCGGCAGAGGAGGGCGCGCCGGTCATCCTCGTGAGCCACGGCGATCCGATCCGTGCCGCGCTGCTCGGCGTGCTTGGGCTGCCGCTCGATGCCTACGACCGCATCGTCGTCGCTCCGGCCTCGTGCAGCGAACTCGACCTCTGGCCCGGCGGCGGCCGGGTCGTCTCCATCAACGAGCGGTTGGCAGGATGAAGCAGGCCGACTTGATGAAACAGGCCGACTTGCGCCGACAGGCGGAGGCCCTCGGGCCGTGGTTCCACAACATCGATCTGGGGGAGGGGGTCTGGACCGCGCCCGGTCACTTCCTCGGCGATTATCCCGGCTTCAAGTGGCGGCGCTTCGCTCACGCCCTGCCGGCGGACCTCACCGGCAAGTCGGTGCTCGATATCGGCTGCAATGCCGGCTTCTACAGCGTCGAGATGAAGCGGCGCGGCGCCGCCCGCGTGCTCGGCCTCGATTCCGACGAGCACTACCTCGCGCAAGCGCGCTTCGTCGCCGAGCGGCTGGATTACGACATCGAGTTCCGTAGCCTCTCGGTCTACGACGTCGGCGCCCTGGCTGAGCGCTTCGACGTGGTGATCTTCATGGGGGTGTTCTACCACCTGCGCCACCCGCTGCTCGCCCTCGATCTGATCCACGAGCACGTCGCGGACGACCTCCTCGTGTTCCAGTCGATGCTGCGCGGCTCGCCCCAGGTCGAGCCGGTGGCGCAGGATTACGATTTCTTCGACATGGACGCGTTCGAGCGGCCGGGCTACCCGCGGATGCACTTCGTCGAGCATTCCTACGCCCACGACTGCACCAATTGGTGGATTCCGAACCGCGCCGGGATCGAGGCGATGCTGCGCTCGAGCGGCTTTGCCATTCAAGGCCGGCCGGAGGCGGAGGTCTATCTCTGTCGGCGGATCGAGGCGCCCTATGGGGCCGAAGCGGCCTATGCGGCGCGTCCGGGCAGGCAACGGGAGACGTGATGCTTGAAGCGGTGATGCTCTGGAACGAGCCCAACAACAAGTCGCACTGGGACCCCGAGATCGATCCGGACTGGTTCCTGTTCGGCGAGATGGTGAAGGACGCCTCCCGCGCGATCCGGGCCGAGGCGCCGTGCCTGCCGCAGGTGCTCGGCGGCATCTCGCCGATCGATCCGGGCTTCATCCGGCGGATGCAGGCGCAAGGGGTGCTCGACGGGCTCGACGCCGTGGCGGTGCACGGCTTCCCCCTCGACTGGAACCTCTGGCAGATCCACGAATGGCCAGCCAAGGTCGCCGAGATCCGCGCGGTGACGCATCTGCCGGTCTGGGTCTCGGAGGTCGGGGTGTCGAGCTTCGGTGCCGAGGAGGTCCAGGCCTGGGGCTGCCGCCGCACCGCCGAGCTGCTGAAGGGGCAAGCGCCCCGCATCCATTGGTACAGCCTCTACGACCTGCCGCTCGAATGGGGCGCCACCACCCGCCACAAGGAGGCGGAGGGATCCTCCTATTACCGCCACTTCCACATGGGGCTGCTGCGCCAGGACGGCACGCCGAAGCTCGCGCTCGAAGAGTTCGCCCGCTGCACTCCGGAATTCGGCCTGTGCCAGTGGTTCCACTTCGAGGATCACCGCCTCGACGAGGCGGTCACTTGGATGAGGCGCCTCGGCGTCACCCATCTGCGCACGGGTCTCTCCTGGGCCGACAGCTTCCGCCCCAACGCCCTCGACTGGTTCGACCGGCAGATGGAGGCGCTGGCCGACTTCAAGGTGACGGCGACCTTCTGCTTCACGCCCGAGCACCGCGGCATCGCTCCCCACCACACCAGCGCGCCGCTGGTGCGCGAGGAGTTCTCGGAGTTCTGCGCCACGATGGTGCGCCGCTACGCCGACCCCGTGTCGATCCGGGCCGAGGCCGTGCCGGTACCGGAGATGCCGCTGCTGTAATACGTGAGGCGGAGCTTTGGTCTTGCCTCACGCGTCCTCGTGATGGACTCGCTCGATCGCGGCCAGCACGGCGTCGATGCCACCGGCTGACCGTCATCGTGCGGGTCTGAGTCGACCGGTGAGCCTTGCCCTGCCGCGAACCTTTCCCGTCGCCGGCCTTGCCGTCATCCGCCGTGTTCTTCCGTTGTTGCGCTCGCTCCGGCGGGCGTCTGCGCCTAGAACGCTTCGCGACCGCCCGCTCACGGGCGTGAGAGGGACTGACGGAATGGACATGCAGGCTCCGCCCGGACACGGGTCGGCGCGTCTGGTGCCGCCGGTGCCGGCGCCGCCGGAGCAGGAGCTGCCGACCCTGCGCTTCATCGCGGCGATGCGGGTCAACGGAATCCTCTGCTGGCCGGCCTCCGCCTACGACGCGCCCTTGCGCCGCCGCCGGCTGTTCGGGCGTACCCGCTTCACCGTCAGCGACCCGGACCTGGTGCGGCACGTGCTGGTGGACAACGCCGCCAACTATGCCCGCACCCCGATCACCATCCGCCTGCTGCGGCCGATGCTCGGCGACGGCCTGCTCATCAGCGAGGGGACGGCGTGGCGCCACCAGCGGCGCACGCTCGCGCCCGCCTTCACCCCGCGAGCGGTGGAGACGCTCGTGCCCCACATCCTCTCGGCGAGCGACGAGGCGGCCGCCGCCCTCGAAGGTCCGGCGGCACGGGGTCCGGTCGATCTGTTCGCCGCGCTCCAGCGGCTCGCCCTGGAGATCGCCGGACGCACCATGTTCTCCGTCGGCATGGCGCGCCACGGCGACCGTCTGCGCAGCTTCCTCGAAGCCTACGCTGCGCGGCTCGGGCGCCCGCACCTGACCGACCTGCTCGTGCCCCTGCGCTTCGCCACACCGCTCGACCGGGCCCGCGCCCGCTTCCGCCGAGACTGGGTCGCCTTCCTCGATCAGGTCATCGCCGACCGGGATCAGGGACAGGACGGGCGGCATCAAGGAGAGGCCCGCGACCTGCTCGACCTCTTGCGCGCCGCCCGCGATCCGGAGACCGGTCGGGGCTTCTCGCACGAGGAGCTGCGCGATCAGGTCGCCACCATGATCCTGGCCGGGCACGAGACCACGGCAGTGACCCTGCTCTGGGCCTGCACCCTGCTCGCGCTCGCGCCGGAGACGCAGGCCGCCGTGGCAGCCGAGTCCGGCCACGTGGAAAAACCGTTCACCCGCGCGGTGATCGAGGAGACGATGCGGCTCTATCCCCCCGCCTTCGTGCTGGCCCGCCGCGCCCTAGGATCGGACAGGCTCGCCGGCGAGACGGTCCGGCCCGGCGACAGCGTGACGATCTCGCCCTGGCTGCTGCACCGGCACCGTGGGCTGTGGCGCGACCCCGACGCCTTCGATCCCGCCCGCTTCCTCCCCGGCGCGCCGCCCGTGCCGCGCTTCGCCTACCTTCCCTTCGGCGCCGGCCCGCGGGTCTGCATCGGCGCGGCCTTCGCGCTCACCGAGGCAACCCTCGCACTCAGCCGGATCGTCGGGCATTTCCGGATCGAGCGGGCCGATGCGCGCCCGGTGCTGCCCGCCGCTGTCGTGACGACCCAGCCCGACCATGCCCCCGCCTTCCGGCTGACGCGACGGATGTGAAGGAGGGAGGAGTGCCATCCGTACCGCGTGCCGCGGCGTGCGGCTCGAGCCTTCAGAAATCCACCGAGGCGGAGATCAGCACCGTCCGCGGCGTTCCTTGGGCGAGGATGCCGCGCCCGGTCGTCGCCCAGTAATCATTGCCCGTCACGTTGACGACGTTCGCCCGGAGCGTCAGCGGTCTCTCCTGGAACAGCGTGGAATAGCGCAGGCCGAGATCCAGCGTCGCCCAATCGGGGATCTTCTGGCTGTTGGCCAGATCGTAGTACTGCGCCGCGGTGTAGATCACCCGGCCCGTCAGGCTCAGGCCGGGCAAGAGGCTCGGCGGCAGGTCGTACTCGCCGTAGAGGTTGAGCTGCACCTCCGGCACGCCGATCGCGACCCGGCCGACATTGCGCGGATCCTGCGCCTGCACCTGTATCCCGTCGAGCAGGCTGATGCCGCCCAGCACGCGGATTCCGGGCACCGGCTCGCCGAACACGGTGAGCTCGACGCCGCTGTTGCGCTGGCGCCCATCGACCGAGAAGACCAGGGTGCGGGCATCGAGGAAGCCGAAGGGCTGCTCGATCTCGAAGGCGGCAAAGCCGAGACCGACGGTGCCGAGATCGAGCTTCGCGCCGACCTCGGTCTGCCGCGAGACCGCGGCCGGGAAGGCGGCGCTGGCGTTGACGGCATTCACCGGCGGGGCCGGCGAGGTCAGGCCCTCGACATAGTTGGCGTAGAGCGAGAGCCGCTCCCACGGCTTCACCACGACGCCGACGCCGGGCGAGAAGGCGCCGCTCTCGCTGGCACCGGTGCGCAGCCCCGTGACGGGGCTGTAGGAGCCGACATCGATGCTCTGCCAGCGGCCGCCGATCGTGAGGAGGAGGCGGTCGTCGAGGACCGACAGGGTATCGGCGATCGCGACGCTGCGGTTGATGCGGGTCGAGGTCCGCGGCGTCAGGCGCGACTGCCCGAAGGCCGAGCGCGGCGCGACAGTGACTGGATCGTAGAGGTTCGAGACGATGGTCGGGCCGACATTCACCGCCGGCTGCTGGGCATTCTCGTACCAGAAGCCCACGGCGGCGAGGCCGAGATTGTGCTTGACCGGTCCCGTCTCGAAGGCGGCGCGCAGGCCCACCTCGCCCGTCTCGCCGAAGGTGCGCGAGGGGATGAACTGGATCGCGTCGCGGTAGTCGCCGCGCGCGTTGAAGATCGACAGCAGGCCGCCGAAATATTCCTGCCGGAAGTTCGAACGGCCGTAGGCGCCGTAAAGGGTCAGGTCCGGCGTCAGGTCGTACTCGATCCGGGTGGCGAGCTGCCGGTTGGCGCTGTCGCGGTACTCCCAGGGCTGGTGCTGGTTCAGGGTGAGGTCGGGCGCGCGGGGGATGCGCACGCCGGCGGCCACGTTGCGATTGCGCAGCGGGGACCGGAAGTCGAGTTCCTGGTAGCCGAGGTCGAGTGCCGCCCGCAGCCGCTCGCCGCGATAGTCGAGAGCGAGCGCGGCGGTGCCGAAATGGAGGCTCTGGTTGTCGATCGGTGTGGCGCCGTTGTTGAACGCGCCATTGAAGCGGATGCCCCACTCCTTGGCGTGCCCGAAGCGGCGGCTGACATCGACCGCCTTATAGACCTGCGCGTCGGAGGCGTAGCCGAGGGTGACCCGGTTGAGCGGCTCCTCGAGCGCCCGCTTGGGGATCAGGTTGATGACGCCGCCGATATTGCCGAAGGGCGGGACGCCCGAGAGCAGGGTCGAGGGGCCGCGCAGCACCTCGACGCGCTCGATCGGCTCGATCGCCGGGTTGAACGCGTCGGCGACGCCGAACAGGCCGTTGAAGGCGATGTCCTGAGCAAAGACCGGGAAGCCGCGGATGAAGAAGCCGAGGATGCCGGAGAAGGCCGGCACGTTGGTGCGGATCGAGGGGTCGTTGTTGACGACGTCCTGGACGTTGCGCGCCTGCTGGTCGCGGATCAGCTTCTCGGTGTAGCTCGTCGCGTTGAACGGCTGGTCGAAGGTGTTGCGGTTGCCGAGCAGGCCGAGGCGCGAACCGGACCCCACCTGCCCTCCGGCGTAAGGGTCGGGCGGCTGCCCGATCGTCCCGGTCGGCGGTGGCAGGCCCACCGCGCGGGCGGAACCGCGGGCCTGACCCTCGACCGCCAGTTCCTCCAGCGTGACGGAAGGCGCCGGTTCATTGCTGAGCTGGACGTAGCGCGGATTGACGAGCGTGATCGTCGAGGGGCCGGCCGCCCGGTAGGTCAGGCCGGTGCCCGCCAGCAATTCGCCGAGCGCTTCGAGGGGCCGGAACGTGCCCTCGACCCCACGGGTGGTCAGTCCTTCGGTCAGGGCGGTTCGGTAGGCGAGGGTCAAGCCGGCCTGTCCGGCCAGGGCCGTCAGGGCCGGTTCGAGCGGTCCGGCCGGGACCGTGATCGGGATCCGCGTCGCACCGGTGTCGCCCGAACCGGGCGGCGCGTCGGCGGTGATGGGAATGAGGCTGATCCGATCCGAGGGGAGCGCCGCCGCATCCCCGGCGCCCGCGACGGTCGTCATGGCGATCAGCGATGCGCCCGCCAAAGCGAGATCCCGTGCGCGCCGCGCCACTTCGCGTCGATCCGCCACTACCATGTCCCGCGCCCCGCATCCCCGGTCCGAAGCGGCCTCTCTGCCCACTTCTGTTTCGGTAGACCGGCGAGCCGCGAAACTCCTGACCTCCAGAACTGAACTTTCTCCAAGAGGTGACCGCATCGAGGAAGGCGCCAGGGAGAGGTGTGCCCGTGTGGGTGCCACGGGACGGTTCGGGATAGGCCCGCAGACCCCGCCGCACGTGCCGCCTAGCGGTGCGCGATCAAGTCCTGCGGCATCATAGGTCGAGTGCCATCGACAGCAGGTAGGTGCGGGGAGCGCCCTGGAAGAACGTGCCGAACGAGGCCACGCCGGTCCAGTATCGCGCTCCGGTGACGTTCAGCACGTTGGCACGAAGGGTCACCCGCCGCCCGTCCCAGAGGGTGGTGTAACGCAGGCCGAGATCGAGACGCGTCCAATCCGGCAGGGCCTGGGTGTTGGCCGTGTCGATGAACTGACGCCCCGTATAGATCACGGCGCCGTTGAGGCTGAGACCCGGCATCCCGGGCAGATCCCACTCGGCGCCGAGATTGAGTTGCAGTCCGGGGACGCCGATCGGCGTATTTCCGACATTGGCCGTCACCGCCGTCTTCGTCAGGACCCCGTCGAGCAATGTGAGGCCGCCGAGTACCCGGATGTCCGGCGCAAGTTCGCCGTAGATGCTGAATTCCAGGCCGCTGACACGCTGCTCCCCGGTCTGGGCGAAGCGGTTCTGCGGGCCGAGTTCGCCGATCGGCCTCGTGATCTCGAAAGCGCTGAAAGTCGTGCCGAGCCGGCCGAAATCCAGCTTCACCCCGACCTCGACCTGATGCGCCACGTAGGGCGCGAGGATTTCGCCGGCATTGGCGGCTGCAGCCGGGGCTACGTCGCCACGGCTCAGGCCCTCGATGTAGTTGCCGTAGAACGAGACGGTCTCCCACGGCCGCACCACGAGGCCGACGAAGGGACTCGTCGCACTCCTGTCGTAGGAGGAGGCCAGCGTCCCGACATTCGAGACATAGTTGTGGGCCTCGATGCCCTGCCGGCGCACGCCGAGGGTCAGGAGGATGCGCTCGTCGAAGACTGACAGGGTGTCGGCAATCGAGAGTCCCGTCAGCGTGCTGTCGGACAGAGGCGGCCGGGATTCGATCACGGTGGGCGCGATGTAAGGCGCCAGAACGGGGTTGTAGATGTTCGACAGGTAGCTGCCTCGCCCGGCCGGGAAGCGGCGGGCCGTGTCCTCGCTGTACCGGGACGCCTGTACGGCGAAGGCGTGATGAACGAAGCCGGTCTCGAATTGGGCCCGCACCCCGCCGTCGAACGTGGTGCGGCCGACGCCGAGATTGTAGAATTGCGGGGTCGTCGTGGTGTCGCCGCGGGCGTTGGTGATGGTCGGGGCGGACGCGAAGTAGCGCTCGACCTCGCTGCGTGAACCGCCGACGTCGCCGAACAGCGTGACCTGATCCGTGAGATCGTATTCCAGGCGTAGCAGCCCGCCGCGATCGTCGATGTCCGCGTATTCCCAGGGCTGCGTCAGGTTCCGGCGGCCGTCCGGTGCCCTCGGCACGGGAACGCCGGCCTGGAGAATGAACGGACGCAACGGGGCATTGAACCGATCGGTCTGCGCCAGCAGGTAGAGCCAGGCCCGGAATCGATCGCCCTGATAGTCGAGGGCCAGCGCCCCGACACCCGTTGTCTCGGTCTGCCGGTCGAAGGGTGTGCTTCCGCCGCGCAGACTACCGATGAATCGAGCGCCCCATTCCCGGCCCGCACCGTAGCGCCGCGCGACGTCCAACTGCCCCCCTCCGCGCGCAGCCGAGCCGTAGTCGAGCGTGAGGCGCGTCACGTCTTCGTTGGCTCGCTTCGGCACGATGTTGATGACACCGCCGATTCCGCCGTTGGGCGAGATGCCGGACAGCGCGGCCGCCGGTCCCTTCAGAACCTCGATGCGCTCGACGTAGTCGGTGAAGACGCGGAAGCTCGGGGCGACGCCGTAGACACCCTCGAAGGCGAATTCGCCGCTGGTATTCTCGTTGATGGGGAAGCCGCGGATGTAGAACGAGTCGAACGGTGCGCCCGTCGTCTGCGTGGCGCGCACGGACGGGTCGAGGAGCAGCGCCTCCGACACCGTGCTCGCCTGCCGGTTGCGAATGAAGGTGTCGGTGTAGCTCGTGACGTTGAATGGCGTCTTGGCCGTCGCAACGTTGCCGAGCAGGCCGACCCGTCCGCCCTGGGCCACTTGGCCGCCGGCGTAAGGAGCGGGAACCTGCGAAGGACCCGGGACGGCCGGGCTCGTCGGCCGTCCCTCGACCGAGAGTTCATCCAGTACGACGCCGTCCGATGCGCCGGCGGGGGCTCCGAGCTGAACGTAGCGCGGGGTCACGAGCGTGATCGTCGAGGTGTCCACGGCGCGGTAGGTCAGGCCGGTCCCCTCCAAGAGCTTGGCGAGGGCCTCGAGGGGCTGGAACTCGCCATCGACGCCACCCGTGAACAGATTCTCGGTGAGCGCCGTGCGATAGGCCAGCTTCAGGGGAACCTGCTCGGACAGGACGGCCAGCGCCGGCTCGAGCGGTCCTCGCTCGACCGAGACCCTGATGCGCGCGGCAGCGTTCTCGGAAAGTCGTTCGGGTGCCCGGATCGGACCACGGGCGAGGCTCACGGGCTCCGAGGCGTGCGGTGGCCGGCCGGCGGAGACCCGTTCCTGAGCCGTTGCGGCATGCGCCATCAGAATCAGCGGCACGCCCGCCAGGGCTTGGTAGCATCGTGGCCCAACACCTCGATCCTGCATCGTCGTCATACCCGCCTGTCCGTTCACGGGGCGGCGCGTTTCGCGTTCTCCCATCCCCTGCAGCGGTAGACCGGCGAACCGGGAAACTCCTGACCTTCGGCGCGAAGATTCTTTCGATGTTTCTCAGGAGGCCGGCCGGACGAGGACGAGCAGCGGTGTCAGGCGAGTGAGCCGGAGCTCCATCGCGGCGGCGAGTACGTCAAGCGCGGCGTCGGTGTCGCGCAGGTCGAGCGTGCCGCTGAAGCGGCGGCTGCCGAGCGAGTAATCCACCAGCAGGATGCGGCCGCGCCGGTAGCGTTCCAGCTCGTTCAAGATATGGGAGAGCGGCTGACCCGAGACGGTCAGCTTCCCCTCGCGCCATGCGAGCGCCCGCGCCACGTCGCTCGTCCGGGCGACGGGCTGGCCGTCCTCACCCCGAACCGCGACCTCACCGGCCTGGAGCCGGGTCTCGCCGGCTTCGGTCGCGACATCGACGCGGCCCTCGGCCACCCCGACGGGGACGGCAGACCCATCGACTCGGACGAAGAAACGCGTCCCGACCGCGCGGGCTCTCACTCCGTTCCCGCGCACGATGAAGGGGCGCCCGGCATCGGGCACGACATCGAACACCGCCTCGCCGCGCAGCAGCGCGACGCCGCGCTCGCCTGGCGTGAACCGCAGCGCCAGGGCCGTGTCGGTGTTGAGATCGACCCGGCTTCCATCGGGGAGGGTGGTCATCTCGATGCGGCCGCGATCGGTCCAGGCATCGGCCCGCATCCGGTCCACCCAGCCGAGCGGATCGCCCAGCAGGCCGGCCAGACCGATGGCGGCGGCAAGCGCGGTGAGGCCCTTCGGCACGCGGCGCTGCCGCGGATCGGGCGCCCGCTTCATCGTGCGGCGCCACGCATCCATCTCGGCGAAGGCTTCGGCGTGGGCGGGATCGGCCGCGCGCCACGCCTCGAACGCAGTGCGGTCGGCCTCCGTCGCGTCCGCTGAGGAGAGGCGTGCGACCCAGAGGGCAGCCTCCTCGTAGACCGGATCGTCTTCTGTCTCCTCCGATGCGTCCGGGGGCTCGCGCTCGTTCATCCGGGTCTTCTTGCCGCTCTTCCCGCCGTTCGTCTCGCATGCCCGTGCCGGGCAGGCACGCCATCCCTCTCATAGAGACCGGCGAGGCCGGAAAACCCTGACGTCGATTCAGAAATAATCGCGGCAGGTGCGGCGGGTATGGAGAAACGCCTTCATCAGGTGCTTCTCGACCATGTTGCGGCTGATCCCCAGCCGGGCCGCGATGACGCCGTTGGGCAGGCCGTCGAGGGTGCTGAGCAGGAACACCTCACGGCAGCGCGGCGGCAGCCGGTCGATGGCGGCCGCGACGAGGCGCAATTGCTGGCGCGCGATGACTTGCTGCTCGGGCCGCGCCTGCCCGTCCGCCACCTCTGCCGAGTTCAAATCCGTCAGGGAGGAAAACAGCCCCGTCTCGAGACGGCGCCGCGCCCCGAGGTTGAGCGCGACATTGCGCGCCACGAAGAACAGGAAGACGCGGGGCTGCTCGATCTCCTCTCGGCCGAGTGCCTTCACGAGGCGCAGATAGGTCTCCTGAGCCGCATCGGCCGCGTCGGACGGATTGCCCAGCAGGCGCATCAGGAAGCGCTGCAACCTGACGCCCTCACACCGATGCAGAGCCTCGATCAACCCCGCCGACATCCCACGAACCCCGAGACCTACGAACGCGCGCGACGGCACCGTTTCTGACGGCTACCGGAAGCGCAAAATTCGCATTGAGCAAGTCTGGGGGAGTAGTTTGTATGTGTTCTAGAGTATTGGCCCAGATCAAAACAAGCCGTTGAAGGCCTTGTCGGAATCGATCGCCGAAGGGCCGATGGTTCTATTGCGACCCATTTGGACGGGTCCTTAAAGACGATATCTGTTGCCCTCGGGCAACGGTGGGCCGGTCCTTCCGCGCTTCGCGACTTGGACCTGGGATCGCAGCGGGACGAAAAAAGCCCGCGACATCGAGCCGATGCCGCGAGCTTCGTGAGGCTTCGAGATCCAAGTTCAGGCGATGGCGCGCTTCGCCTTTGCCTTCGGCTTGAGAACCGCATCGACGGGGAACTCGATGTCGACGCCGAGCGTCGAGACGCCCTCGCCGCGCTCCAGCTTGATCTGCACCTTGTCGCGCTCGACCGTGACGTGCTTGGCGATCACGTTCAGGATCTCTTCGCGCAACGTGATGATCAGGTCGGGCCGTCCGTTCTCCACGCGCTCGTGCGCGAGGATGAGCTGAAGGCGTTCGCGGGCGACCGAACCGGAGCCGCGCGGCTTGAGGAAGGTCAGGACACTCATGCGGCCCTCCGTGTGAACAGCTTGTTGATCAGGGATTTGCGGTCGGACGGGATTGCCATCGGCACGGTCTCGCCCTTCAGGCGGCGCACGGCGTCGATGTAGGCGCGAGAGGGCGCGCAGAGCGGGTTGTTGAGCGTCACCGGGCAGCCGACATTCGAGGCGCGCAGGACTTCGAGGCTCTCCGGGATGATGGCGAGCAGCGGGATCGAGAGGATCTCGAGAACGTCGTCGACCTTGAGCATGTCGCCACGGTCGGCGCGGGCCGGGTCGAAACGGGTCAGGATCAGGTGCTTCTCGATCGTGTCGCCGCGCTCGGCGCGCACGGTCTTGGAGTCGAGCAGACCGATGATCCGGTCCGAGTCGCGCACCGAGGAGACCTCGGGGTTCGTGACCACCACGGCGACATCCGCGTGGCGCATGGCGAGCTGGGCGCCGCGCTCGATGCCGGCGGGGCTGTCGCAGACAATCCAGTCGAACTTCTCGCGAAGCTCGCCCATCACCCGCTCGACGCCCTCGTCGGTGAGCGCGTCCTTGTCGCGGGTCTGCGAGGCGGGCAGCAGGGAGAGGTTTTCGAGGCGCTTATCGCGGATCAGCGCCTGCGGCAGCTTGGCGTCGCCGTTGGTGACGTTGATCAGGTCGTAGACGACACGACGCTCGGCGCCCATGATCAGGTCGAGGTTGCGCAGGCCGACGTCGAAATCGACCACGCAGACCTTCTCGCCGGCCTGCGCCAGCGCCGCACCGAGCGCTGCCGTCGTGGTGGTCTTGCCGACGCCGCCCTTACCGGACGTGACACAAAGAACCTTGGCCATTCTCGTTTCCCCTTAACCCAAGGCTGCAATCTTGATCGCGCCGCCGTCGGACCAGATCTGGACCGCTTGGCCGCGCAGGTGAGTGCCCATGTCCTCGGCCGTGCGGACGAGGCGGTCGATGCCGAGAAGCTCGGGCTCGAACTTGCGGCAGTAGATGCGTGCGCGGGGGTTGCGGGCGGCGCCCGCGATGGCCCGCCCGCGCAGGGCGCCGTAGACGTGGATGGAGCCGCCCGCGAGGATTTCGGCGCCCGAGGACACCGAGCCCATCACGGTCACGTCCCCTTCGCGGTGGACGATGCTTTGGCCTGAGCGCACCGAGCCCTCGATGGTGAGGGACGACACGCCCGGCTTCTCTTCCTCGAAGGCCGGCGCTTCGAAGACGTCGCCGACGGGACGTCCGTCGGCGAGCCGCGGCGGGAGGTTCGAGGGCAGCGAGGCGTCCGCACCCTCGATGCCGAGAATGCGAAGCTTGCGCGCCGACAGCTCGGCGATCAGGCTCTCCAACTCGGACGGTGCGGGCTTGAGGCCGGCGACGTCGAGGATCACGGCCTTGTCGTCGAACAGCGTGGCCGATCGCTTCAGGGCAGCGTCCAGCAGGACGAGCCAATCGGCGAGGGGGGCTTCCGGCGCCAGCGAAACGGCGCGGAACACGCGGCCTCGCAGGGGCAGTGAGGGGCGGGTGGGAGCGGGGCTGGTCACGGGCGTTGACGTTTCCTTACCGACGCGCCCATTGACCGCTTGGATGGTTACCGGGGGGTTAATTTTTAAGCGTACCGGGCAAGAATTGCCGGGCAATATGTTTCCGCTACACCCTCCCTGTACGAAAAAACCTCACCCTGACAGCCGCTTGGCCGGAATGTGCCGTCGGAAACATTCCTTAAGTCGGCCTGTGTGTGTCGGATCGCCGGATCCTGTGATCGGCGCGAATCAGGCAATCAGGCCCCGCGACATCGCGACAGAAGCGGACAAATCTTCTCATACGAGCCAGGATTAACGAGCCCTCAGGTGCGCAAAAGCGATCATTTGTTTATCTGCCGCAGGGCAGCGTTTGTCCCATTGGATCAGCGTTATGCGTGCCATTGCCAACCTCTCCATCGTCGCCAAGCTCGGCGCCGTCTTCGCACTCGTCATCCTCGCCGTCTGCGATTCCACGTTCATCAGTTGGCGTAGCCTCAGCACGATCGAGGAAACCAACCGCTGGCGCGACCACACCTACCAAGTTCTGCTGGATCTCAACCGATTGACGGCCAGCATGGTGGACCGGGAAACGGCCCTGCGCGGCTACCTCGTCTCGGCGGACCCCGCTTTCCTCGGGCCATTCCACGCTGGAACCAAGACCTATAGCGAGGCGCTGGGGCGGCTGCGCACGCTCGTCGCCGACAACGCCGAGCAACTGCGCCGCCTCGATGCCCTCGATACGGCCGCCAGCCAATGGACCCGCGGCGTCGCCGAGCGTGAGATCGCGCTGATGCGCGAGGAGGCGACCCGGGAACAGGCGCGCCGGATCGAGGCGTCGGGTGGCGGCAAGAAGGTCATGGACACGGTTCGCGAGGTCGCCGCCGCGATGGCCGAGGCCGAGTCGGCCCTGCTGGTCACGCGCGGCCGGATTTCGGAGGAGGCAGCGACCGCGTCCCGCTTCGCAGTGGGCGCGGGCCTGGCGGCGTTGCTGCTGGTCGCCGGCCTCGGCATTCTGCTGCTGAACGGTTTCGTCGCACGCCCGATCCGCCGGATGACCGACCTGATGAGCCGCCTCGCGCAAGGCGATGCGAGCGTCGAGATCCCCTTCCGTGAGCGCCGCGAGGAGGTCGGGGCCATGGCGAGCGCGGTTCAGGTGTTCAAGGACGACCTGATCCGCACCCGGGCCCAGGAGGAGGAGACGGCCCTGGCGCGGGCCGGTGCCGAGGCACAGCGCAAGGCGGCGATGCGCGCGATGGCCGACAGCTTCGAGCGGGCGGTGAGCGGCATCGTCGGCACCGTCTCCGCCGCCACCACCGAGTTGCAGGCGACCGCCCGGAGCATGGAAGGCACCGCCTCGCAGACGGCCTCCCAGTCGAACGCCGCCGCGGTTGCAGCGGAAGAGGCGGCGGCGAATGTCGGCACGGTCGCCGCGGCGGCCGAGGAACTCGGCGCCTCGGTGCAGGAGATCGCCCGGCAGGTCACCGGCTCGACCACGCTGGCGCAGAAGGCCGTGGTCGAGGCCGAGGGAACTGCCCAGCTGGTGCAGGATCTGAGCGTCGCGGCTGCCAAGATCGGCGACGTGGTGGGCCTGATCTCCACCATCGCCGGCCAGACCAACCTTCTGGCGCTCAATGCCACGATCGAGGCGGCGCGTGCCGGCGAAGCGGGCCGCGGCTTCGCAGTGGTCGCGGCGGAAGTGAAGGAGCTCGCCACCCAGACCGCGCGGGCAACGGAGGAGATTTCCGGCCAGATCGGGCAGGTCCAGACCATCACCGGACAGGCTGTCTCAGCAATCGGCGACATCGCGGCCCGCATCCGCGAGATCGATGGGCTCGCTGGCAGCATCGCCGCAGCAGTCGAGGAGCAGGGGGCGGCGACCTAGGAGATCGTGCGTAACGTCTCCGAGGCGTCCGCCGGCACCGGCGCGGTAACGGGCAACGTCGCCAGCGTCGCGGCGGCGGCCGAGGAGACTGGCGCGGCGGCGAGCCAGGTGCTGACTTCGGCCTCCGAACTGTCGCGCCAGTCCGAGCATCTCAACGGCCAGGTCCGCCACTTCCTCGAAACGATCCGGGCGGCTTGAGGCGAGCGACGAACTCCACATCACATCGGTTGGCCGGGAGTTTCGTGAGGCACTCCAGTGGCGTCGAATGAAAAAGGCCCCGATGCGCTCAACGCATCGGGGCCTTTTCGTTTCGGCTGACGAAGCGGGTCTTTTAGCCCGTCAGCGCTTCCTTCGAACGCTCGAATCGCTTGCGGTCGTTCGGATCGAGATGGATCTTGCGCAGGCGGATCGACTTCGGCGTGACTTCCATCAGCTCGTCGTCCTGGATCCAGGCCAGCGACTTCTCCAGCGTCATCCGGATCGGCGGCGTCAGGCGCACGGCCTCATCCTTCGAGGTGGTGCGGATGTTGGTGAGCTTCTTGCCCTTGAGAACGTTCACCTCGAGGTCGTTCTCGCGGTTGTGCTCGCCGACGATCATGCCCTGATAGACCTTGGCGCCGGGCTCGATCATCATCGGGCCGCGGTCCTCGAGGTTCCACATGGCGTAGGCCACGGCCTCACCCTTGTCGTTCGAGATCAGCACGCCGTTACGGCGGCCGGCGATCTCGCCCTTGAAGGGCTCGTAGGCCTTGAACAGGCGGTTCATGATCGCGGTGCCGCGAGTGTCGGTCATCAGCTCGCCCTGGTAGCCGATGAGGCCGCGGGTCGGAGCGTGGAAGACGAGCCGGAGCCGGTTGCCGCCTGAGGGCCGCATCTCGATCATCTCGGCCTTGCGCTCGGACATCTTCTGCACGACGACGCCCGAATACTCCTCGTCGACGTCGATCACGACCTCCTCGACCGGCTCCAGCACGTCGCCGTTCTCGTCCTTCTCCAGGACGACGCGCGGACGCGACACGGCCACCTCGAAGCCCTCGCGGCGCATGGTCTCGATCAGGATCGAGAGTTGCAGCTCGCCGCGGCCGGAGACGTAGAACGAATCCTTGTCGGCGGCTTCCTCGATCTTGAGCGTGACGTTGCCCTCGGCCTCCTTGAACAGGCGGTCGCGGATCATGCGGCTCGTGACCTTGTCGCCCTCGGTGCCGGCGAGCGGCGAATCGTTGACGATGAAGGACATGGTGACGGTCGGCGGATCGATCGGCTGGGCCTGGATCGGCGTCTCGACCTGCGGGTCGCAGAAGGTGTCGGCGACGGTGCCCTTCACCAGACCGGCAATGGAGACGATGTCGCCGGCCTCGCCGACGTCGATCGGCGTGCGCTCCAGGCCGCGGAAGGCGAGGATCTTCGAGACGCGGCCGGTCTCCACGACCTTGCCGGTGCGGTCGAGAACCTTGATCGACTGGTTCGGCTTCACCGTGCCCGAGGCGATGCGCCCGGTGATGATGCGGCCGAGGAACGGATTGGCTTCCAGCAGCGTGCCGAGCATCCGGAACGGACCCTCTTCGACGCGGGCCTGCGGCACGTGCTTGAGCACGAGGTCGAACAGCGGCGCGAGGCCGACCTCCGGCGAAGCCTCCGGCGAATCGGCCATCCAGCCGTTGCGGCCCGAGCCGTAGAGGATCGGGAAGTCGAGCTGCTCGTCGGTGGCGTCGAGCGCCGCGAACAGGTCGAACACCTCGTTGACGACCTCGTTGATGCGCGCGTCCGGCCGGTCGACCTTGTTGATGGCGACGATGGGCCGGAGGCCGATCTTGAGCGCCTTGCCGACCACGAACTTGGTCTGCGGCATCGGGCCCTCGGCCGCATCGACCAGCACGATCACACCGTCGACCATCGACAGGATGCGCTCGACCTCGCCGCCGAAATCGGCGTGGCCGGGAGTGTCGACGATGTTGACGCGGGTGTCCTGCCAGACGACCGAGGTCGCCTTGGCCAGGATGGTGATGCCGCGCTCCTTCTCGAGGTCGTTCGAGTCCATTGCCCGCTCCTCGACCCGCTGATTCTCGCGGAAGGTGCCGGACTGCTGGAGCAGCTTGTCGACCAGCGTCGTCTTGCCGTGGTCGACGTGGGCGATGATGGCGATGTTGCGCAGCTTCATCGGGGTCTCGAAAACGTTCGGAAACGTGGAGCCCGGCCATAAAGCGGCGTGTCGCGGGCCGTGCTTCGACGGTCGTGACGCCAGTGTACGGATTCGGGCGGTATCGCGTCGCAATATAAGCTGGCGGTCGATCCGGCAAGTGCGGGCTGACCGCCCCAGAACAAGGTCACCCCCGACGGAGGGACATGTCTGGTGCTTCAGGGCTCGGCCAGGGCGGAGAAGAGGACCATTCGCATGAGCGCGTTCAAGGATCACTTCTCGGCCAACAGCGCCGGTTACGCCGCGCACCGGCCGACCTACCCCGCGGCCCTCGTGGATTTTCTGACGGATGCGGCGCCGGGACGCGACCTCGCGCTGGATGTGGGCTGCGGGACCGGTCAGCTCTCGACGCGTCTGGCCGAGCGATTCGCGCAGGTGGTCGCCACCGATGCGAGCGCCGGGCAGATCGCGGCGGCGACGCCGCATGACCGCGTGCGATACCGTGCAACTCCGGCCGAACGGTCCGGCCTGCCGGATGCGAGCGTCGACCTCGTCACCGTCGCGCAGGCCGCGCATTGGCTCGACCTCGATTCGTTCTACGGCGAGGTGCGCCGCGTCGCCCGGCCCGGGGCGGTGCTGGCCCTGATCACCTACGGCGTGCTGCATGTCGCGGACGATGTCGCGGACGCGGCCGCCGACCGCGTCGTCCGGCACTTCTACGACGCGGTGATCGGCCCGTTCTGGCCGCCGGAGCGCCGACATGTCGAGGACGGGTACCGTTCTCTGCCCTTCCCCTTCGCGGTCTTGGACGCGCCCAGGCTCAGCATCACGGTGGATTGGCAACTGGCGGACCTGATCGGCTACATCGAAACGTGGTCGGCGGTGCGGGCGGCGGCGAAGGTCGTCGGCCGCGGCCCGATCGAGACCTTCCACGCGGCTTTGGCCGCGGCGTGGGGGGATCCGAGTGCGGCCAAGCGCGTGTCCTTTCCGCTCTCACTCCGGGTCGGCCGTGTCGGAGCCGTCCGCGTCGGGCCCGGGTGATGCCGCCATCCCACGGGACGCACGACCGAGCCTCGTCCGGGAGCGTCGGATTCGGGCGGGCGGCGCGCAGCATTCCGAGCGGGCCGGACGCCTTTGTTGTTGAGGAGGGCGCGCTTGCATGCGGCGTGGCCCGCGATCTGCCATAAGCTGTCCGGCATGATCCCCTTAGCGCGAACCCGCCCGTGACCGACCGTCCCCCGATCCGCTTCCGCGGCCGCTCCTTCCTGGCGATGGTGCTGGCCCCCGTGCCGCCGGTCGACCAGTGGCTCGCCGAACTCGACGCCCTGAAGCAGCGCGCGCCCGCCTTCTTCTCGGTGCGGGCGATCATCCTCGACGTGACCGGCCTGCGCTTCGAGCGCTCGGACCTCGCCCATCTCTGCGAGGAGCTGAACCGGCGTTCGATCACCATCCTCGGCATCGAGGGGATCGGCCCGACCTCGCTCGGTCCCGGCTTCCCGCCGCCGCTGGTGGGCGGCAAGCCGGTCGAGGACATCACTCCCCCTGAACCCGGTACCGCGTCAGCCGCTCTCGCCGAGGCGCCTGCGGCCCAGGCTTCCGCCCCGGCACTGGTCGTGCCCGCGAGCCCGCCCCGGCCGCGCTCCTTCGTCCTCGACGCACCGGTGCGCTCGGGGCAGGTGATCCAGCACCTCGAAGGCGACGTGACCGTGCTCGGCTCGGTCGCCTCCGGCGCGGAGGTGATCGCGGGCGGCTCGATCCACGTCTACGGCGCCCTGCGCGGCCGGGCGATCGCCGGCGCGGTAGGCGATCCCGGCGCGCGCATCCTCACCCGAAAATTCGAGCCGGAACTCATCGCCATCGACGGTCTTTACAAGACCGCCGACGATCTCGGCGGAACACGCTGGGGCCAGACGGTGCAGGCCCGGCTCGAAGGGGATGCGATCGTCCTCGTGCCGCTCGACTGACGGCGTCGTTTCGGCGGGCACGGCCCCCGTGATTCCTTCCATCATGAGCCCGGGCCGGCGGCGATTCTTCGCCGGCCCATCGGTCGAAGCGGCGGAAAACCGCCACCTTCCGAGCTGGTCATGGTCCGGCCGATCGTTAAAAACTCTTTCGCTACAATCGATTGTAGGAAGGCGGGCGCGTCCTGCATGCCTGGCATGCGCTCTGCAAAGGCGATGGGGCCATCCGCACCGGCCGCAGAGCCGGGCCATCCGGGAGAAGCCCCTTGCTCGAACGCCTTCATCTCACGCGTCGCCGTTTCGCCGTGCTCGCCGCCGCGAGCGCTGCCTTGCTCGCGCCGCTCCCGCTCTCCGCGCAGGAGGTGGTCCGCGTCGGCAACCTCAAGCTCGCCCACTTCGCCGGCGTCTCCTACGTCAAGGAGATCGCCAAGAACTGCGGCATCACCGTCGATCTCAAGATCTTCGCCAAGGGCCCGGACATCATGCAGGCGATGCTCGCCGGCGAACTCGATGTCGGCGCCACCGCCTCCGAGGCGGTGATTTCGGCCCGCGGCAACGGCGCGCCCGTCTACATCGTCGGCGGCTTCGCCAAGGGCGGAGCCCGGCTGCTGGCGACCCCGGAATCCGGCATCAAGTCGGCGGCCGACCTCAAGGGCAAGAAGGTCGGCGTCACCCGCGGCTCGATCCAGGAGGTGCTGCTCGGCGCCGAGATGGCCAAGCACGGCCTCAAGGCCCGCGACGTCAACCTGATCTATCTCGGCTATCCGGACCTGAACCAGGCGCTGCTGCAGAAGCAGGTCGACGCGATCATGCAGACCGAGCCGCAATCGGCCCAGGCCATCGCCCGGGGCTTCGGCGTCGAGGTGATCAAGCCCTACGACACCCCGGTCGGCTCGCCGATCCGCACGCTGGTGATGACGGAAAAATTCTACAACGAGAAGAAGCCGGCCGCGGCCAAGTTCATGGAGTGCTTCGTCAAGGCCCAGAAGACGTTCATGGACGATCCGAAGGCCGCGGAGACCTTCGTCACGCAGGACGTGTTCAAGGGCCAGCTCACGGGACCTGAGTTCCAGGATGCGCTCGCCAACTCGCCCTACACCCTGGAGATGAGCGCCGACCACATCCAGAAGACGACCGACGTGATGGCCGAGCACGGCATCGGCAAGATGTCGAAGCCCGCCAAGGCCGTCGATTGGGTGAAGCTCGACCTGCTGGAGGCGGCCAAGGCGGCCGTCGGCACGAACTGAGGAGGGGCTCCGATGAACGCCTCCCGTCTCAAGCCTCTGACCGAGGGCCTCGCGGTTCCCATCGCCGTCCTCGTGATCTGGCAGCTCGCCTGCATGGCCGGGCTCGTCAACCCGATGGTGCTGCCCTCGCCCGCCGCGGTCGCGGTGCGCTGGTGGGCCTATCTCGCGCCGCTCGAAGCCTATGACCCGGCGCATGGCTCCTGGTTCGCGTGGCTGTTCTCCGGTGAGATGCTGCACGACGCGCTCGCCTCGCTCTACCGCGTCGTCGTCGGCTTCCTCGTAGGCGCCGGGCTGGCCCTGCCGCTCGGCCTGTTCATGGGGACGAGCGACCTGATCTACCGCCACATCAACCCGTTGATGCAGGTGCTGCGGCCGATTCCGCCGATCGCCTATATCCCGCTCTCGATCCTGTGGTTCGGGCTCGGCAACGCGCCGGCCGTGTTCCTCATCGCCATCGGCGCGTTCTTTCCCGTGCTGATGAACACCATCGCGGGCGTGCGGCACGTGGACGGCATCTACATCCGCGCCGCCCGCAGCTTAGGGGCCCGCCGGATGACGATCTTCCGGCGGGTCATCCTGCCGGCGGCCACCCCCTACATCCTGTCGGGGGCTCGCATCGGCATCGGCACTGCCTTCATCGTGGTGATCGTGGCCGAAATGATCGCGGTCAATAACGGTCTCGGCTTCCGCATCCTGGAGGCACGCGAGTATTTCTGGTCCGACAAGATCATCGCCGGGATGCTGACTATCGGCGCCCTCGGCCTGCTGATCGACATGGGCGTGAGCCGCCTGAACAACCACCTGCTCCGCTGGCATCGCGGCCTGGAATCGTGAGGTCCCCCATGTCCGTGCAGCCGCATCCCATCGACGCCGTCACGCAGGACGCCGTCCCGGTCACCGGGCCGGCCGCCCCGTCTCTGGCCGCCGCCCCGTCTCACGCCTCTTCGCACATCGTCGTCACCGGCGTTGACAAGGTCTTCCCCGTCCCCGGCGGCGAGGTCGTCGCCCTGAAGGACATCGACCTCACCATCAACCGCGGCGAGTTCGTCTGCCTCCTCGGCCCCTCCGGCTGCGGGAAGTCGACCCTGCTCAACGCCATCGCCGGCTTCTCCCACCCGACCCGCGGCGGTATCACCGTTGAGGGCCGCACGGTTGCCGAGCCCGGTCCCGACCGGGGCATGGTGTTCCAGGAATACGCGCTGTTTCCCTGGATGAGCGTGGCGCAGAACATCGCCTTCGGTCTCGAGATCAAGGGCATGGGCCGCGCCGCGATCGACGCGCGGGTGGCCGAACTCCTCGACATGCTCAAGCTCGCCGAGTTCCGCGACCGCTTCCCCAAGGACCTGTCCGGTGGCATGCGCCAGCGGGTGGCCATCGCCCGCGTGCTGGCGCTGGACAGCCCGGTGATGCTGATGGACGAGCCCTTCGGTGCGCTCGACGCCCTGACCCGCCGGTCGCTTCAGGACGAGCTTCTCCGCATCTGGGCGGCGACGGGCAAGACCATCGTGTTCGTCACCCACTCGATCGAGGAATCGATCTATCTGGCCGACCGCATCGTGGTGCTGACCTACCGTCCGGGCACGATCAAGCGCGACATTCGGGTCGAGCTGCCGCGCCCGCGCGACAGCGCCTCGGCCGCCTTCAACGCCCTGAAGCGCGACCTCTCCGCCCTCGTCACTGCCGAGCAGCACCGCTTCGAGCAGGTGGAGATGAAGGGGCTGACGACGGATTGAGTCCTTTCGGACGGGGCCGCCGCGTTGGCGGCTTCTTTCCACCGCCGTAATCCCGTTCAACTCCTCATCCTGAGGTGCCCGCGTCAGCGGGCTTTGACGGATCCTCCAGATCCCGCGCGATCCCTCGAACACCCTTCGCGGTCTCCGCTTCGCTCCCACATCTCAGGATGAGGAGGGGGAATGGGATCGGCCTTCCCTGAGACCCGTTTGAGCAGGTCGGCACGAACCGAATCACCATGCCCTTCCCTCGCGCCGCGGTCGCGCGTGCCCTCGTCCTCGCCGCGCTGGCAGTCGCCGCCGTCTTCGCCGTTCTGAAAGCGGGTGACGTGACGGAGGCCCGCGTGGCGGAGAGCCTCGCCGGCGATGCCCGCCAGCGGGCGGAGATCTACGCGCAGAGCCTGGAGGGCGCCATCGAGCGCTTCGGTTTCTTGCCCGCGGCGGCGGCGCTCGACCCACGGGTGCGGGCGTTGCTGGCCGCGCCGAACGATCCGGCGCAGGTCGCCACCGTCAACGCCTATCTCAAGACCCTGAGCGGCGAGGCGGGAGCCGGTGTCGTCTACCTGCTGATCCCCTCCGGCCTGACCATCGCCGCCTCGAACTGGGACACGCCCCAGACCTATGTCGGCCAGGATTTTTCCTACCGGCCCTACTTCACGGAAGCGCGCGGCGGGCGGGTCGGGCGGTTCTACGCCATCGGCACGCTCACCGGCGTGCCCGGCTACTTCATCAGCGCCCCCGTGGTCATCGACGGCGCGGTGCGCGGCGTGGTGGCGACCAAGGTCAGCCTCGATTCGATGGAGACGATCTGGCGCGAAGGCACCGACCGCGTGCTTGTGGCCGACGAGAACGGCATCGTCTTCCTCGCCTCCGATCCCGCCCTCAAGTTCCGCGCGACGAAGCCGCTCGAGACCGCCGCCCGCGCGCGCATGGAGCGGACGCGCCAGTACGGGCGCGACGACTACGCCCAGATCGATCTCGGCCGGACGGAACGGGTGGGCGGGGTGCCGCTGGTCAGCCGGTCGGAGGCGGCGCCGCAGGGCCGCGCGCTGTTCGAGCAGCAGGCTTTGCCGGCCTATGGCTGGACCCTGCTGCTCTTCGCCGACGCCGCGCCGGTGGCTCTTGCCGGGCGCAGCGCGCGGATCGGCGCGATCCTGGCATTGGTCGTGCTTGGCCTGATCGGTCTCTACGGGAGCCAGCACCTGCGGCGCGTGCGCGAGAACCGCGCGGCGCAGCGCGAGCTGGAGGCTAAGGTTGCGGCCCGCACCGCCGATCTGAGCGCCGCGAATCTCAGGCTCGCAGGCGAGATCGAGGAGCGCAGCCGCGCCGAGAGCGACCTCCGGGAGATGCAGGGCGAACTGGTCCAGGCCGCCAAGATGGCTACGCTCGGGCAGATGGCGGCCGGCATCACCCACGAGCTGAACCAGCCGCTCGCCGCCCTGCGGGGCTTGGCCGACAATGCCTCAGCCTTCCTGCGGCAGGGGCGGGAGGCGGAGGTTGCCGCCAACCTGACCCGCATCGTCTCCCTGGTGGACCGGCTCGGCAAGATCACCGGCCAATTGCGCAGCTTCTCCCGCCGCTCGGGGACCGAGCGCGTCGCGGTCGATGTCGGCATGGCCGTCTCGGAGAGCCTCGCGATCCTGTCCTCCCGCATCCGCGACGCGGGGGCGCGGGTCACGACCGATCTCGATCCGGCGGCGCAGTGGGTGGTGTTCGAGCCGATCCGCCTGTCGCAGGTGCTGATCAACCTCGTCGGCAACGCCCTCGACGCGGTCAAGGGCCGCCCGGGCGCGGAGGTCGCGGTGCGCGCCTGGGCCGGAGAGGGACACGTCGTGCTCAGCGTCGAGGATAACGGGCCGGGCCTCGACGCGGCGGAGCTCAACCGCATCTTCGATCCGTTCTTCACCACCAAGCCGGCGGGGGAGGGGCTCGGCCTCGGCCTGCCGATCTCGCTCGCCATCGCCCGCGAATTCGGCGCGACGCTCCAGCCCCGGCCGATGGCCGGCGGCGGCCTCGCCTTCGATCTCGTGATGGACGTGGCGGGGGAGAAGGTAGAGGAGACGGCCGGGACGCTTCCGGAGAGGATGCGCCGGAGGAGACACCATGCTTCCTGAAGCCGAGCCGACCTCCGCCCCGCGGGTCGTGCTGATCGACGACGAGGAGATGGTCCGCCTCGCCATGGAGCAGGCGCTCCAGCTCGCCGGCTTCGCCGTCGAGGCCTTCGGAAGCGCCGAGGCAGCCCTGCCGGCGATCGGCCGCGATTTTTCCGGGGTGGTTGTCAGCGACGTGCGCCTGCCGGGCAGCGACGGGCTCGCCCTGCTCGCCGACATCCGCCGCCGCGACGCCGAGCTGCCGGTGGTGCTGGTCACCGGCCACGGCGACATCGCCATGGCCGTCGCCGCCATGCGCGAGGGTGCCTATCACTTCATCGAAAAACCCTTCGTCAACGATGCCTTCGTTGAGGTGGTCCGGCGCGCCCTGGAGAAGCGGGCGCTGGTGATGGAGAACCGTCGCCTGCGCGACGCCCTCGGCCGCGGCGACGCGCGCGAGGGGGCGGTGGAGCGCTGCCTCGTCGGCCCCTCGCCGGCGATGCGCCGCCTGCGCGAGGACGTCGCCGCGCTCAGCTCCGCCGCCGCCGACGTGCTCGTGCTCGGCGAGACCGGAGCCGGCAAGGAGCAGGTCGCCCGCGCCCTGCACGAGGGCGGGGCGCGGGCGGCCAAGCCCTTCGTGGCGATCAATTGCGGCGCCATCCCCGAGAGCATGTTCGAGAGCGAGATGTTCGGCCACGAGGCCGGCGCCTTCACGGGAGCGGGCAAGCGCCGCATCGGCAAGGTCGAGCATGCCAGCGGCGGCACGCTGTTCCTCGACGAGGTCGAGAGCATGCCGCTGGCGCTGCAGGTGAAGCTCCTGCGCGTGCTCCAGGAGCGGCGCGTGGAGCGGCTCGGCTCCAACACCAGCGTGCCGGTGGACCTGCGGGTGGTCGCCGCCACCAAGGAGGATCTCGACGCGCTCTCGGACGCCGGCCATTTCCGCCGCGACCTGTACTTTCGCCTCAACGTGGTGACGCTGACCCTGCCGCCCCTGCGCGAGCGGCGCGAGGATATCCCGCTCCTGTTCGAGCTGTTCCTCGTCCAGGCGGCGGTGAAGTACCAGCGCCCGGTGATCGAGGTGCCGCCCTCCTTGCGCCGCTCGCTGATGCTGGCCGATTGGCCGGGCAACGTGCGCGAACTCAAGAACGCCGCCGAGCGGGCCGTTCTCGGCTTCCTCAGCCCAGATCTGGCCGGCGGCGCCGACGCGGCCCCGGGGCTCGACGCCCTGCTCGATCGGGTGGAGCGCCTCGTCATCGAGGACGCGCTCAAGGCCTCCGGCCAGCGCATCGCCGAGGCCGCTCGCGCACTGGGCCTGCCGCGCAAGACGCTCTCCGATCGCATGCGGCGTCTGGGCCTGAGCGCGGGCGAGTAGATTTCCTCTCGAACAAGAGACCGAACCTGTGACGCAAGACGCCGGCTGGCCGCCGCTCATCCTCGCCAACGCCCCCAACGGCGCCACCCGCACCAAGGCCGACCATCCGGCTCTGCCGATCACGGAAAGCGAGATCGCCCGCACCGCCGCCGAGATCGCGGAGGCTGGTGCCGCCCTGATCCACGTCCATGTCCGCGATGTGCAGGGCCGCCACCTGCTCGACGCCGAGGCCTACCGTGCGGTCACCGCGGCGATCCGCGCCGAGGTGGGTGAGCGCCTCGTGGTGCAGATCACCTCGGAAGCCGCGGGACGCTACGAGGCGCCGGAGCAGATGGCGGTGGTGCGCGCGACGCGCCCCGAAGCGGTGTCGCTGGCGCTACGCGAGATCGTGCCGGACGCGGGGGCCGAGCCCGCAGCGGCCGAGTTCTTTTCGTGGGCGCGGCGCGAGCACGTCCTCCTCCAGATCATCCTCTACGAGGCCGCCGAAGTGACCCGCTACGTCGCGCTCAAACGCCGCGGCGTATTCGGGGAGGGCGGGGATTTCCCGCTCTTCGTGCTGGGCCGCTACACCCCCGGTCAGGTCTCGCGGCCCGCCGACCTGCTGCCCTTCCTCGCCGTGGCCGGCGAGGGGCCGCCGCTCTGGGCGATCTGCGCCTTCGGCCCTCGCGAAAATGCCTGCGCTCTCGTCGCGGCGGGTCTGGGCGGCCATGTGCGCGTCGGCTTCGAGAACAGTCTGCTCGCCCCTGACGGCCGCTCGGCCGAGAGCAACGCCGCCCAGATCCGCCGCGTCGCCGAGGGCGCATGCCTGCTCGGACGCCCGCTTGCCGACGCCGACACCGCGCGGGCGATGATGGCCTGACCGTTTCCGAGCTCCCCTGCGCTGTGTGCCGGCTGTGAGAGACACTGAGGGCAGCCCGAGGCATGCCCGATCGTGGGTCGGGCACGGTGGCGGGAGGGGTCAAGGACGCCCCGTCGCCGCGTGTCGGGAGCGCAGTCGGAAGCCGAGGATCAACAGCATCACGCCGAAGGCCAAGGCGTAGGCGCCGAGCCACCACGTCAGCACCAGCGCCGACATGCCGGGATTGATCAGGAGCACGATCCCGAACAGCACCGAGACGATGCCGCCGAGGCCCAGCCACCAGCGTCCGTAATGCGGGTGGAGGCGGAAGGCCGCCGCGATCATCAGTCCGCCGGAGAGGAGGGCCCAGGCCGCGACGAGCAGCACGAAGGCCCAGACCGCCGCCGCCGGCACGAGGAAGGCCGCGACGCCCACCACGATGTCGAGCAGGCCTTCGAGCAACAGGAAGCCCCAGCGCTCGTGGCGCTGCGCCGCCCGCACCGCGGCAACGATGCCGAAGATGCCGTCGACCAGCATGTAGGCCGAGAAGAAAAGCACCAGCGAGAGCACGAAGGCGCCCGGCGCCACGAAGGCGATGACTCCGAACAGGATGGCGAGGAGGCCGCGCAGGGCCACGAGCCACCAGTTGCGGGCCAGCACGGCGCTCATCGCATCGAGGTGCGCGGGTCCGGTCGGTGGCACGCCGGACGGACTCGTCGCCCCGGACACGTTGGATGATCCAGCCATCGACCACACTCCTCCGCCAAGTTCGGGCGCCAAGTTCGGGCGTCAGGTTATCGGCGCCGAGGACGGGCACCGAGCACGGGCCGGCCGATGGTGCAGCCGGGCCGCCTCGCCCGCAAGCGAACACCCCATCTCTGCCGCAACGCAGCGTCGCGCCTCACGTTCCAGAACCTTACGTTCCAGAAGTTGTGTCTGAAGTTGTGCCGGCGCTGTTGCGTGCCCTCCTAGGTCGCTGGTTGTCGCCACGCTCGCGGCGCGCGGGATGGAACTTCAATCCCGTTCGGGTCTTCTGCAGCCGAGGCGGGTACACCCGAGGCTTGGCTCCGTTGGATCGGTCCTCTTTCGGCGCTTTCCCTCGATGCTTGACGATCAGCGGCAGGCCAAGCCGGGCGATGGATTCAATCGTCCGACTCAGGCCCGTGGGGGCGGCCCCGATCGAGGCAGATCCGGCGATGAGGGCCAAGCTTCCTACGGGCCGGACCAGGAGGACGACGACAGCCGCCTGGGCGTCCTGCGGCGACACCCCCGGTGGTTCGTCCTCGGCGATGTGGCCGTGCTGGCCCTGGGCGTTGCCGGCTATCTCTACTGGCTCTACTGGTTGATCCACCTGCATCCCTACGAGTTCAGGCGGCGCAGGCCTCGATCCAGCCGTCGCAATCCTCGACCTCGACCCTGGAACAGCGCCAAGCCTCGCCGGCCAGCGCCCGAGCGAACGTGGTCGCCGCCCAGAAGCAGATCGACTTGCTCCAGGCCGAGCGCGCCAGCACCGAGGCGCAGCGTGCCCAGGCCGAGGCCCAGCGCGATCAAGCCCGGCTCAACCTCGGCTACACGACGGTGCGGGCCGCGCAGGCCGGCCTACCAGCAGGCCCTATCCCAGGCGACGTGCTGCTTCGAGTAGCACGGCTTCGCCGGCCCCGACGCGCAGAACCAAGCGATCGCCTGGATCGGCCGGCAACTCGCGACGCAGGTCGCCTGCTGGGCCTATATCGACGTGTTCTGGGTGCTGGCCGTGCTCACCGCCTGACTCGTGCCGCTGGCGCTCATCCTGAAGAAGGTGAAGCACGGCGGCGCGACGGCGGCACAGGTAGCCGCACCGAGACGCTGGCCGCGCCGCGGTTTCGCCAAGCTCGGCAAAGATGGCACAAGCGCCCGGCCAGAGCCGCTCCGGCCGTGCGAGGGGACGCGACATGACGGTGTCGAACGACGACGAGTTGGCTGGCCTGAAGCGGATCGGGCGCATCGTGGCCGACACGCTGGCGGTCATGGGGAGGGCGATCGAGCCCGGCATGACCACGCGCGAGCTCGATCGCGTCGGACGGGCCTTCCTGGAGGCGGCCGGCGCGCGCTCGGCGCCGGAGACGGTCTACGCCTTCCCCGGCGCGACCTGCATCAGCATCAACGAGGAGATCGCCCACGGCATCCCGGGCGAGCGCCGGATCGAACCGGGCGACTTGGTCAATATCGACGTGTCGGCCGAGAAGGACGGCTACTTCTCCGATACGGGCGCCTCCTTCGCCGTGCCGCCGGTGACGCGCGCGGTCGAGCGGCTGTGCAAGGATGGGCGCCGGGCGATGTGGACGGGCCTGCGTCAGGTCGGCGCCGGCAAGCCTCTCTCGGGCATCGGCCGGGCGGTGGGCACCTTCGCCCAAAAGAACGGCTACACGCTGGTGCGCAACCTCGCGAGCCACGGGGTCGGCCTGTCGCTGCACGAGGAGCCGACCGAGATCGCGACTTGGCCCGATCCGTCCGAGCGCCGGATCATGCAGGACGGCATGGTGCTGACGGTCGAGCCGTTCCTGTCGCTGGGCGCCGACTTCGCCGAGGACGGCGACGATCCCTGGACGCTCTACAGCCGGCCGAACGCCCTCACGGTGCAATACGAGCACACCGTCGTCGCCACCCGCAACGGGCCGCTGATCCTCACCGTGCCGGGGCAGTAGCGGCCGTTCCGCTCAGCCCGCATTCGCATCGAGCCAGCGCTCGGCGCCGGTGAGGTCGTAGCCGTGGCGGGCGCCGTAGGCCGCCACCTCGTCGCGCCGGAGGCGTCCGGCGAGCACTTCGCCGATTGCCCAGAGCGTCAGCGAGCGCGTGCCGCTGCGGCAATGGGCGACGACCGGGCCCGGCGCCGCCTCGACCGCCGCGTGGAAGCGCTCCACCGCCTCGCGGCTGAGGGTGGGGCCCGTCACCGGCAGGTCGAGGTAGCGCAGGCCCGCCGCCTCCGCTGCCGCGCGCTCGGCCGCCGCGCCGGGTTGGCCCGGCTCCTCGCCATCGGGGCGGTTGTTGATGAGGAGGCTCACACCCTCAGCCCCCAGCGCCTCGATCTCCGCGAGGCTCGGCTGATGCGCGACGGTGAGCTTGGAGTCGATGGTCGTCCGCTTCATGCCGCTCGCCCCTGGTGCCGCTGGCCTGTGGTGCACCGTGCCCTCAGGGGTAACCTGCCCCCTTCGCCGCAACAAGGCGCAGGCGCGGCAGGACCTCTGGGGCAGGACGCGGTGTGATCCTTGGGGCTTCGAGCCGGTGGAGCGTCGGAGGCGCACGTGACGCAGGGCAAAGGCGGGAGCCGCGCAGTCACTCCGGCCGTTTCTTTGGCGCCCGGAGAAGCCGGAGCGTTGAACGGAGAGACGGGGTGGTGGGGCGGCGCTCCCGTCGTTGGCGCGACGCGGATCCGGAGACGCACGGACCGAAGCCGGCGGGCATGCCGGTCTGTCCGCTCTGCGAGCGCCCGATTCCGGCGCATGCCCGCCAGAGCCTGCACCACCTCACGCCGAAGCTGAAGGGCGGCACCCACGGAGCGACCGTCCGGCTCCATCAGATCTGCCACTCGGCGATCCATGCGCGCTACAGCGAGGCCGAGATCGCCCGCAGGCTGGCCGAGGTCGAAGCCCTGCGCGACGATCCCGAGATCGCCCGCTTCCTGGAGTGGGTGCGCGGTAAGCCCGACGACTTCCACGCTCCCACGCGCATGACCCGGGCACGACGCGGCGATGGGAGTCTGCGGCGATAGGAGCGAGACCCGATCGGCTTGATGAGGCCAGGGGAGGGCGGTTCGCGGCCACGGCCGACGCGGCCACCTGTGCCAATTCCTTGTCGAGCCTCGCGATAGCGCGTTCCAGCGCCGACGTAACCGAATGGTGAACGGACTTCGTGCGCGGCAGCGTCCGAAAGCTCTTGAGGCGAGAGCAACGTCTCGCACGATCAAGGCGAGCGCGGCGTCATCCCGGCGTACCGCCTGTTTCAGGCGAGCCGACGGCCAATATTGGGAAATGTTCCGGCCGTCTTGCCGAGCTGTTAACCGCGCGGCGCGAACGCCGGGCGACGCTCGCGGGCGCTTAACCCTCGGGTGCCAAAGTCGAGGCTCGATCCCGTCCGCACGAGGCCCGCCCGCCATGACCGCAGCGTCCAAAGCGGCAACCCGCCCCCTACGCCCGCTTCCCGAGGAAGCCGCCCGGCTCGCTTGGGTCGATGTCGCCAAGGGCCTGTGCATCATCCTCGTCGTGATGATGCATTCGACGCTCGGCACCGGCGAGGCCCTGGGCGGCGAAGGCTTCCTGCACGAGGTCGTCGAATTCGCCAGGCCGTTCCGGATCCCCGACTTCTTCCTGCTCTCGGGGCTCTTCCTCGGACGGGTGATCGATCGCGATTGGCGTCTGTTCGCGGATCGGCGCGTGGTCCACTTCGCTTATTTCTACGCGCTCTGGGTGGTGATCCAGTCGCTGTTCAAGGCCGGGTCGATCGTCGCCGGTGCGGAGGGCCTATCGGCGCAGCTCGCCGCCTTCGGCTGGCACTTCGCCGAGGCGCTCGTGGTGCCCTACTCGACGCTGTGGTTCGTCTACCTGCTCGCCGTGTTCTCGGTGATGACGAAGCTGCTCCACCGCCGGGTGCCGCCGGCCCTGCTGCTCGTCGCGGCAGCCCTGCTGCAGATCCTGCCGACGAGCGGCCTGCCCGAACTCCTGGACGAGTTCTGCGAGCGCTACGTTTACTTCCTGGGCGGCTACCTCTTCGCCGAGTGGATCTTCCGCTTCGCCGACCGGGTGCGCGAGCGCGCGGGCTTGGCGCTCGCGGGTCTTGCCGTGTGGGCGGTGATGGAGGCGGTGTTCGTGTTCACGCCCACGGGCATCGAGGGATTGCCGACGCTTGCGCGCCTGCCGGTGGTCAGCCTCGGGCTCGGCACGGTCGGTGCACTTGCCATCGTCGCCTTCGCCGCGCTGATGACCCGCGCGGGCGGGCCGGTGACCGCCGCCCTGCGCGCCTGCGGCGAGCGCTCCATCGTGATCTATCTCGGCTTCTTCCTGCCGATGGCGCTCACCCGCACCCTGATCGTCAAGTTCAACGGGGTTCAGCCCGATCTCGCCCTCGAGGTGGGGCTCGCGAGCCTCGTCGTCACCGCCGCCGCGGTCACGGTGCCGCTCGCCTTCGAGCGGCTGGTGCGCGGCACGCGCCTGGATTTCCTGTTCCGGCGCCCGGCCGCCTTCCACATCGCGCCCGCCCCGGCCTCCCCACCGCGCCTGCGGTCCGGGCCGGTGGCCCCGCGCGAGGCGTGAACCGAAGGGCCCGGCTTCCGGAACCATCCCGCCCCACTCGCCGGTTTGTCCGTGTTGACCCGCTTGCCGTTGCGGGCGCGATCGGAAGGGACCGGAAGATGGTGCAGGAAGCGTCCGACGAGGGACATGCCGAGGGGCACGCAGCGAGCGGCGATCCCGCCCAGGTGGTGCTCGACGCGCCGCGCGACCGTGCCTACTGGGCACGCCGGTTCGAGGTCTCGGTCGAGCAGGTGCAGGCGGCGGTCGAGGCGGTCGGCTCCGACGCGGCCCGAGTTGCCGCCCATCTCGGCAAGCCCTGGCCCTACGAGAAGAGCGGCATCGTCTGAAAAGCCGTCGCGAAGAGCGCTGCTCAGCCCTGCGGCGCGCCCGCATCGAGGCTCGCCTCCAGATGGTCGAGGAGCTGGCGCTCGTAGGCGATCAGCTCACGCCCGCGCTTGATCGCGCGGTGATATTGCTGCGCCGAGAGTTCGTCCTGGATCGCGAGGATGTAGGTCGCCATGCTCGGCGACGCCTTCATGATCTCCGTGGCTTGGCGCACGAACAGATCCTCGGCCTCCGGCGGGTTATCGGCGAGGTAGATGAACTGGAGCGTGACGCAGAGCCGCTTGGCGGCGGTGTCGGCCTCGGTCTCGGTGATGATTTCGCTCTCGCGCAGGAACTTGCACTGGTTCTCGATCACGAAGGTCGATCGCCGGTCGCCGTTGCGGATCAACGCGCCGTTGATGATCAGCCGCTCCTGAGGCTTCAGTTCGATGCGCAGAGCCATGGTGAATAAATCCTTGCGTGGGCAAAACGAAGCAAAGGCCGCGAATTTCTCTTAACCATGATCGCAGGGCTTTTCGCTCTGCTTGCGTTTGATGGGCGAAAGCCCATGAATCCGGTGGTCGGATTAAGGTCTCGGCAAGGCGCGGGGTGGAGGGTCCGTGTGTCGCCAAAAGGGCGGCATCAAGACCCACAAGGATCGCCCCCATGTCCTCCGGCATCACGCTTTCGTCCGCCACCCGTCAGAACCTGCTCTCGCTGCAGGACACCTCGTCGCTGACGGCGACCACCCAGAACCGCCTCGCCACCGGCCTCAAGGTTTCCTCCGCCCTCGATAGCCCCGTCAACTTCTTCACCGCGCAGAACCTGTCGAACCGCTCGACCGATCTGGGCGGCCTGCTCGACGGTATCTCGAACGGCGTCCAGGCGATCCAGGCTGCCAACCAGGGCATCACCTCGATCCAGAAGCTGATCGACTCGGCGAAATCCACCGCCAATCAGGCGCTGTCGACGCAGATCACGACGACCGGCACCGCGGGCACCGACTTCACTGCTCCTACCGCCACCACCAGCGTGACCTTCTTCGTCAACGGCACGAGCAAGACGGCGAGCATCGCCAGCACCGACACGATCGACACGGCCATCTCCACGCTCAACACGCAGGCCGGCTCGACGATGTTCTCGAAGGATACGACCGGCAAGAAGATCGTGCTGAACGCCAGCGCAGCGGTCGAGTTCGCCTCCACGGCCGGTCAGACGGCGCTCGGCTTCGCTGCCGGTTCAACCAGCGCCGCCACGACCGCTAAGTACGGCAGTGGCAATGATGTCGTGACTTCGGGCTCTAACCTGACCATCGCGGGCGTAGACACCCGCAAGAAGCTGGCCGAGCAGTACAACAGCCTGCTGACCCAGATCACGCAGCTCGCCAAGGATTCGAGCTTCAACGGCACCAACCTGATCAGCAACGGCGATCCGTCGAACAAGCTGCACATCGCCTTCAACGAGAAGGATACGTCGAACCTCGACGTTCAGGGCCAGGACCTGACGGCCGACGGCCTCGACCTCGACTCGATCACCGGCAATTCCGGTGCGACCGCGGATGGCAAGGGCAACTTCCTGCTCGATGACGACATTAAGGGAACGCTGACCAGCCTGACGGCGGGTTCCGACACCCTGCGCACGGCAAGCTCGACCTTCGGCTCGAACCTCTCCGTCGTGCAGAACCGGCAGAGCTTCTCGAAGAACCTGATCAACGTGCTCGATACCGGCGCGGCGAACCTGACCAACGCCGACCTCAACCTGGAGGCCGCCAACTCTCAGGCGCTCTCGACCCGCCAGTCGCTGGGCATCTCGGCACTCTCGCTCGCCAACCAGGCACAGCAGAGCATCCTCCAGCTCCTGCGCTGATCTGCAGGCAGCAGGCGGAACGCCAAGGAAAAGCACGGTCGGGGCTCACGCTCCGACCGTTTTTCGTTCCGGGATCAAGAAATCTCGCGTCGGGAAGGGGTCGTTAACGCTAAAGAAACCCGAGACATGGTGAATTAACCGTAATGCCGGATCAGTATCGATCTGAACGGGGTTGTTACCCATGTCTTCCAGCGTCACGCTTTCCGCCGCCACCCGTCAGAACCTGCTCTCGCTGCAGGACACCTCGGCGCTGACGGCCACTACCCAGAACCGGCTGGCGACGGGACTGAAGGTTTCGTCCGCCCTCGACAATCCGGTCAACTTCTTCACTGCGCAGTCCTTCAACAGCCGTTCGGGCGATCTCAATTCGCTGCTCGACTCGATCTCGAACGGCATCCAGACGATCCAGGCGGCCAACCAGGGCATCACCTCGATCCAGAAGCTGATCGATTCGGCGAAATCCACCGCCAACCAAGCGCTGTCGACGCAGATCACGACGACCGGCACTGCGGCCAACGATTTCGCCGCCAACACCTCTGCCGCGACCACTGTCGTCTTCTACGTCAACGGCACGAGCAAGACGGCGACCATCGCCACCAGCTCCACGATCGATGCGGCCATCACCGCACTCAATACGCAGGCCGGTTCGACGATGTTCTCGAAGGACACGACCGGCAAGAAGATCGTGCTGAATGCGAGCTCGGCGGTCGAGTTCGCCACGACGGGCGGCCAGACCGCATTGGGCTTCGCCGCCGGGACGGGGACCGCCTCGACAGCCAAGTACGGTACCGGTAACGACGTAGCGAGCGCCAGCTCCAATCTGACCACTTCTGGCGTAGAGACACGCAACAAGCTGGCTGAACAGTACAACAGCCTGCTGATCCAGATCACGCAGCTCGCCAAGGATTCGAGCTTCAACGGCGTGAACCTGATCAGCAACGGCGATCCGTCGAACAAGCTGCACATCGCCTTCAACGAGCGGGACACGGCCAACCTCGACGTCCAGGGCCAGGATCTGACGGCGGATGGCCTCGATCTCGATCCCATCACCGGCAATTCCGGTGCGACCGCGGATGGCAAGGGCAACTTCCTGCTCGACGCCGACATCAAGGGCACGCTCGCCGGCCTCACCGGCGCCTCCGACACCCTGCGCACGGCGAGTTCGACCTTCGGCTCGAACCTCTCCGTCGTGCAGAACCGGCAGGACTTCACCAAGCGGCTCGTCAACATCCTCGATACCGGCGCGTCGAACCTGACCAACGCCGACCTCAACGAGGAGGCAGCCAACTCGCAGGCGCTCTCGACCCGCCAGTCGCTGGGCATCTCGGCGCTGTCGCTCGCCAATCAGGCGCAGCAGGGTATCCTCCAGCTCCTGCGCTGAGGCAGGCTGAATGTGAGGGCCGGCCGCGACGGCAGGCTTCGGGGGCGATCGCACGACGCGGTCGCCTCTTTTCGTCGTCGGGCCCGCCGTCCGCACCCGCCCGCGGCGCATCCCCGTCCCGTCGCGTCCGCGCGAGCGCGTCCATAAATCAGCCGCGTTGTGCACGGCTCTATCGGTGCCGACACGCTGTCCGTCGCGTGCCGGCCAGGGTCCTCACACGCGCGATGAACGCCATCCTGATCAAGCTGTTCGCGACCGCGCTGACCCTGTCTCAGGTCACGACGCGGCCCGACGCAGTGCGGACCCAGTTCGACCCTGCCAAAGACGGCCCGGAGGTCGTGGCGATCCTGCGCGACGGCTGCGCCCACATGCGCAAGTCCTTCGACATCGAGGATATCAACCTCGACGAGTTGATCTCCACCGCCATGGAGGATCCGAGCGCGGTGGCCGGCGACAACGCGCCCAAGATCCTGCACGGGCTCGACATCACTGAGCTGAACACGAGCTACAAGCAGTTCTGCAAGGGCGAGAGCCCGGCCAATTCTCCCTTCGAGGCGGGGGCGGTGATCGCCTTCTACAACAACGCCGTGAAGGACCTGCCCTCGGCCGAGGCCCTGCGCGACATCAAGCTTCCCAGCGCCAGCGTGATCCTCGACGGGGCGGGCAAGCCGTTCTCCGAGACCTTCGAGGCCCGCGGTCGGCGCCTCGTGGTGCCGATCAGCGCGGTGCCGGACCTCGTGCAAAAGGCCTTCGTCGCAGCCGAGGACAAACGCTTCTATCAGCATCACGGTATCGACGAGCGCGGGGTGATCCGCGCCTTCATCGGCAACCTCGCCTCGCCGGGGCGGCCCGCCGGCGGCTCCACGATCACGCAGCAGGTGGTGAAGAACCTCTCGGTCGGCGACGACGTCACCTACGAGCGCAAGATCCGTGAGATGATCGTCGCCTCGCGCCTGGAACGGCTCCAAACCAAGCCGCAAATCCTCGGGCTCTACCTCAACGGGATCTATCTCGGCCGCGGCGCCTACGGCATCGAGATGGCCACACGCTCCTGGTTCGGGAAGTCGGTGGGCGCGCTCACGCTGCCCGAGGCCGCCCTGCTCGCCGGCCTGCCGAAGGGCCCGAACTACTACAGCCCCGACAAGTACCCCGAGCGGGCGCGGGAGCGCCGCGCCTACGTGCTCAGCCGAATGAAGGAAGAGGGCACGATCACCGAGGCGCAGATGACGACGGCGATGGCCTCCGACCTCGGCATCAAGCCGCCGGACGCTACACGCCAAGAATCCGGCTTCTACCTCGTCGATCACGTGGCCCGCGAGGCGCGCACCTTCGCCGGGCTCGAGTCGCTCACCAACGCGAGCTACACCGTGCGCGCCACGGTGAATGCCGGCCTGCAGAGCGCGCTGGAGGGCGCGCTGCAGGAGGGACTCGCGACCTACGAGCGCGGCACCGGCCGCGCCCGCTTCGAAGGGCCGGAGCTGAACCTCGCCGAGGCCGTGAAGCGGATCGAAGCCGCCGCGCCCGCGCCGGAGCCCGCGGCCGAGCCTTCGCCTCCCCCTGAGACGAAGAAGGGTGCCCGGAAGGCGGCTGCGGCGAAGGCACCGGCCAAGCCCGCCGTGCAACCAGCTTGGCAGCGCGCGCTCGTCTCCGCCCGGCCGCAGCTCTACGACGTGCGCTGGCCGCTCGCGGTGGTGCTTCAGACCGGCAAGAACGGCACGCGGGTCGGCCTTCCCGACGGCCGGGTCGCGAGCCTGGAGCCCGGACCGGCACGTGGAAAACTCCAGCTCTACGACGCGGTCAGGGTGCGACTGCGCGAGGGCAAGGGCAGCCCCCGCGCCGACCTGCGGGTGCGCCCCACCGTGCAGGGCGCCGCCATCGTGCTGGAGAACCGCACCGGCAAGATTTTGGCGATGAGCGGGGGATTCTCCTACCCCTTGAGCCAGCTCAACCGGGTGACGCAGACCGTGCGCCAGCCGGGCTCGACCCTGAAGCCCTTGACCTATCTCGCCGCGCTGAATGCGGGGCTCCAGCCCAATACCCTGGTGATGGACTCCGCGGTGACCCTGCCGCCGATCGGCGGAACTGGTGATTCATGGTCCCCAAAGAACTACGATGGGGGCGGCTCCGGCGCGACGACGATCCGGCGCGGTCTCGAATTCTCGAAGAACCTTGTCACCGCCCGCCTGCTCCAGGGCGGCATCGCAGCGAAGGCGCCCGACAGCCTGCAGCGGGTCTGCGACATCGCGCTGGAGGCACAGCTCTATGCCGAGTGCGAGCGCTACTATCCCTTCGTGCTCGGCGCCCAGCCGGTGCGGATGATCGATCTGGCGAGCTTCTACGCCGCCATCGCCAACGAGGGCGCGCGCCCGAGCGCCTACGCGCTGGAAGCGGTCGAGCGCGACGGCAAGCCGGTCTACGGCCACCCCGACAAGGCGCCGGTGCGGATCGGCTCGGCCGACCGCGTCGCCTTCTACCAGCTCAAGACCATGCTCCAGGGAGTGACCCAGCACGGCACGGCCGCGGCACTCGCTGGCATCTCGCCATACGTCGCGGGCAAGACCGGGACCTCGGAAAACGAGAACGACGCGTGGTTTGCCGGCTTCTCGAACGAAATCACGGTGGTGGTCTGGGCCGGCTACGACAACGCCGACGGCGTGCGCCGCACGCTCGGCCGGGGCCAGACGGGTGGTCACGTCTCGGTACCGATCGCCAGAGCCATCTTCCAGGCGGCCTGGGCCAACGGAGTGCCGCGCACCCCCCTCGCGCCGCCCTCGCCGGAGGCGAAGGCATTGATCGCCGACCTGCCGATCGATCCGCGCAGCGGCCAGCGCGTCGCGGGCGGCGGCTTCATCGAGCATTTCCGCCTCAAGGGGGGGCAGGTCGCCGACACGCAGTACGCGCTGGTGCCGCGCGACACGCTCTACGCCCTGCGCCCGGACGCGGAGGACGGCGATTACGGCAATGCCGAGGACGGGGCGGATGTCGCGGGCGACCTCTTCGGCAGCCTGCCGGGCGGGCGCCGGAGCACCGACGATCCCTTCGCTCAGCGCCGCAGCGCCGAAACGGATCCCGACCGGAATGCCGATCCTTGGGGCCTGCGCCGCGACCGGCGGGAGGAACCGCAGACCTGGCCCGGCCGCGACCGCTACGGGCAGGTCAACCCGGTGCCGTTCGGCTCGCCCTTCGACGACGAAGGCGATACCCGCACCCGCCAGCGCCGCCGCGATCCCGACTATCTGTTCGGCGACGACCCCGGCTACTGAGGCCGCACGCTTCGACGCCTTTCCCTCATCGACTCCTCCGAGGTCCGCTTTGCCCAGGCAGTTTCCGGCCGTCCTCTTCGTCGCGCTTGCGCTGGCCGTGCCGGTCCAGGCGCAGGAAGCGGCGAAAGATCTTCCGAAGCCCGCCGCCCTGGTCTCGGACCGGGTCAAGGACGTGCCGGCCCTGACTCCGGGCGATGCCGCGAGCCTCAAGCCGGGCACGGTCCTGTTCAGCGATCACCGTGAGCCGGCCTCGACCAACCCGGAGAGCGGGCTGATCGCTTTCGACGCGTGGCGGAAGAGCCGGCCGCAGGAGGCCGCGGCGCTGAGCCCCTGGCCCGGCTACACCGAGCCCGAATACACCCAGACCGTGAACGGGGTCGCCAAGCCGCGCCACGAAACCCTGAAGGTCTATGTCGCGGAAGGCCGCTTCGTCGTGGCCAAGCCGGCATCGGCCATCGACCTGTCGGCCTTCGCCAATCTCGACTTCCTAGCCAAGATGGACCCGGTGATCCGCCACAAGCGGCTCGACCCGGCGGAAGTGACACCGACCAAGGACCCGGCCGCCGCCTTCGCGAAGCGCCCCGACCGACCCTGGTGCGCGGCGGGCGGGGTTTGCATCGAGTCGCGCTACGATCTCGAGGGCAAGCTGCCGCTGGGCGTGAAACTCGCCAATAAGCTCGAACTCGGCACCTCGAAGAAGGTCGCGGAGTTCGTCTCGTTCCAGAGCGAGTTGCGCGTGCTGCCGCCGGCCGAGGCCGCGGGCCTCGCCGCGCTCACGAAGATCGACACCCCCGTGGCCGGCGGGCTCGAACAGACGATCTTCTGGGTCAACCAGATCCTGCGCTTCGGCAAGTTCCTCGCGGTGATGCAGCCGGCCCCGGACGACCCGAACCGGACCGTGGTGACGACCTACATGGCGCTGGCCATCAAGGCCGACGTGCTGGAGCGCAAGCAGGAATATGCCCGCGTGCCGGTGCTCAAGAACCTGCTGCCGGTGCAGGTGCTGATGGGCAATTCCTCATTCAACACCGGCACCTCGATCAGTGCGGGCGTGCCGACCTACGCCCGCAACCGCATCGTCGCCCTCGCCGATGCCCTGGCGAGGCGGTGACCCACGTCCGTCAGTGTCATCCACTCCTCACAAAACTGTGAGCAAGAGGGTAGCTGTCGCCGGAAAGGCACAGACATGTGCTGGTATATTGGATAAAGTACGACGACTCGTTCCTGAGACCGCGAGTCACCTCAGCCGGCGCGCCCTTATAGGCGCGCCGCTTTTTGTTGAGTTACTGCCTCAGGAACTCCCCGAGCCCCGAGCTAGGTCGGACAATCGACGGCCCAGTCGAAGCGCTGGCGCAGATCCGTGGCGGGGCTGGCGCGGCGACGATGTCGGCCTCGCTCCCGGTTGTGCGGAGCTGTTCGAGGCGCGCCCCGCCCCAGATCCGGCGGGGTGATGTGCGTATCCGACTGCGCCGCGATAGCGACCACGACGTGGGCCGTCTGGCCGTCGTGCCACGCGATGCCGCCGGCGGCGGTAGCGGCCTCGCGGATCGCGGCTTCCTTGCTCGCCGGGGGGCACCGGGGCGGACCAACAGCCGCGGTCCGGTGCGTTGGGGCGAGAATGTCGGCGTCCGTGCGAGCATGGCGTGTTCTCCTCGACCTGGCGGACGTCCAATCGGTTCGCGGGTGCGTCGGTCGCCCGCGGTCATCCGGGCCTGACCTGCTGTTTTCCATGAAAACGTTTTCGGAATGAGGCCAATTTCCGGCCTGCGGCAAAGTGCAGGACCGGTGCTTGCAGCGCTCTGCGCAGGATGGCAGAGTCGTTTTATGCTCATGAAAACGTTTCCTTCACGATGAGCGTCGGAATCCGCGACGTGGCCCGCGTGGCGGGCGTCTCGACGGCGACGGTGTCGCGGGCACTCGGGCGCGGCCCGGTGAGCGACGCCGTGCGCGGGAAGGTCGAGGCGGCGGTGCGCGCCACCGGCTACCGGCCGAACCTCTCGGCGCGGCGCCTGCGCTCGAAGGCAGCGCAGACCATCGGCCTGATCGTGGCCGACATCCGCAACCCGTTCTTCACGGCAGTGAGCCGGGCGGTGGAGGATGCGGCCTACGCCGCCGGGATGCGGGTGATCCTGTGCAACACCGACGAGGATCCGGACCGCGAGGCGAAGTATCTGCGCCTGATGGAGGAGGAGCGCGTCACCGGCGTGATCTTCGCGCCGACGAAGGTGACGGCGGACGGGCTCAAGGCCGACAGCCTGTCCTTCCCCACCGTGTTCATCGACCGCTCGGGGCTACCCGGTGCCCATGACAGCGTGGTGCTCGACAACGCGTCGGCCGCGTCTTCCCTGGTCGATCACCTCGTCGCGCAGGGCTACACGCGCATCGGAGGCCTGTTTGGCTCCACCCCTTCGACGGCGCGGGAGCGTCAGGCCGGCTATGCGGCGGCGATGATCCGCTACGACCTCGCGCCACTCGCCCGCTCCGTGGCGCCGAACGCGGCCGCCGCGGAAACGGCGGCCGCACGCTGGCTGTCACAGCCCGAGCGGCCCGAGGCCCTGATCCTCTCCGATGGCCTGATGCTGATGGGGACGGTGCGTGCGGCGCGGACCCTCGGGCTCGCCGTGCCGAAGGACCTGGCGCTCGCGGGCTTCGACAACGAGCCCTGGACCGATCTGGTCGAGCCCGGCCTCACCGTGATCGAGCAGCCGGTGGCCGAGATCGGCACCCAGGCGATGCGCCTGCTGTTCGAGCGCATCGAGCATCCGGGTCAGCCGGTGCGCAAGGTGACGCTCAGCGGGCGGGTAGTGCTGCGGGGGTCGACGCGGCAGGTGTGAGGAGCGCTGCCGCCCCTCACTGCGCCCCGGCATGCGCCTGGGCGGCCGCAACCCGGTCCGAGGCCTCCGAATGCGCGGCGGGCTTGCGGCGCGAGAAGGTCAGGATCAGCACCGGCAGCACCAGCAGGATCAGCAGGGGCGCGAGCGCCATGCCGCCGACCACCACCAGCGCCAGCGGCTTCTGCACCTGCGAGCCGACGCCGGTGGAGAAGGCCGCGGGCAGCAGGCCGACGCCGGCCACGACGCAGGTCATCACCACCGGCCGCATCTGCGTGTAGCAGGTGCGCAGCATCGCCGGCACGCGCTCCACGCCCGCGGCCAGCAGGCCGTTGTAGGACGAGAGCACGATGATGCCGTCCATCACGGCGATGCCGAGCAGCGCGATGAAGCCGATTGCCGCCGAGACGCTGAACGAGGTGCCGGTGAGGGACAGGGCCAAGATGCCGCCGGCCATCGCCATCGGGATCACGCTCAGCGCCAGAGCCGAATCGACCACCGACGAGAAGTTCATGAACAGCAGGATCGCGATGATGCCGACCGCGATCGGCACGGTCACGGAGAGGCGGGCGATCGCGCCCTTCATGTTGTTGAATTCGCCGACCAGCTCCAGTCGGTAGCCCGGTGGCAGCTTCACCTCGTCGGCGACGCGGGCGCGCGCCTCCTCGATGGTGCTGCCGAGGTCGCGCCCACGCACGGAGAACTTCACCGGCAGGTAACGCTCCTGCGCCTCGCGATAGATGTAGGCAGGCCCGGAGACGAGTTCGACCCGCGCCACCGCGCTCAAGGGGAATTGTACGGGGGCACCGTTGGCCGGGCTCTGGCCGGCGATGCGCAGGTTGGCGATCGCCTCGATGCTCTGGCGGAACTGGGGTTGGAGGCGCACCATGATCGGGTAGTGCCGCTCGGAGCCGGGATCGTAGAGATCACCGGCCGAATCGCCGCCGATGGCGGTGCGCACGGTGGTGTTGATGTCGCCCGGCGTCAGGCCGTAGCGGGCGGCGCGCACCCGGTCGACGTCGATCTCGATGGTCGGCTGGCCGAGCGACTGGAACACGGCCAGATCCTCGACGCCGTGGATCGTCGAGAGCACGCGCTGCACCTGTTTCGCGGTGTCGGTGAGTTTCTGCAGGTCGTTGCCGAAGATCTTGAACGAGTTCTCGCCCTTGATGCCGGAGACCGCCTCGGCGACGTTGTCCTGAAGGTATTGCGACAGGTTGAAATCGACACCGGGGAAGGCTGCCTGGAGCTTGTGCAGCATCTCCTCGGTCAGCTTCTCCTTGTCCACGCCGGGCCGCCACTGATCGAGTGGCTTCATCGGCGCGAAGAACTCGGCGTTGAAGAAGCCGGCTGCATCGGTACCGTCGTCCGGGCGCCCGTGCTGCGAGACCACGCGCTCGACCTCTGGAAGCGAGGCGATGATCTTGCGCATGTCGTTGACGTAGCCGTTGCTTTCCCTGAGCGAGATCGTCGCCGGCATGGTGGCGCGAACCCAGAGGTTGCCCTCTTCGAGCTTGGGCAGGAACTCCGAGCCGAGATTGCGCGCCGCGAGCCCCACGCCGACCGCGATCAGCGCGACGCAAGCCACCGTCACGAGCCGGGCGCCGATCGCGGCACGCACCGCCGGGCGGTAGAGCCGGTCGAGGACACGCACGAGGATCGTCTCCTTCTCCTCGATATGCGCGGGAAGAAGATAGGCGGCGAGCGCGGGCGTCACCGTGAAGGTGGCGATGAGGCCGCCGAGCAGGGCGTAGGCATAGGTCGTCGCCATCGGCCCGAAGATGTGGCCCTCGACGCCGGTCAGCGTGAAGAGCGGTAGGAAGCCGGTGACGATGATCGCCGCCGCAAAGAAGATCGAGCGGCTGACATCGCCCGCGGCGAGCGCGATGCGCCCCGACTTGGCGTCGAGCCCCGGCGGCGGGTAGCCAGGAATGCCGTGGCCCGACAGGCGCCGGAAGATCGCCTCGACCATGATGACGGTGCCGTCGACGATGAGACCGAAATCGAGTGCGCCGACGGAGAGCAGGTTGGCGGATTCGTCGCGCGCCACGAGGATGACGACGGCGAAGAACAGGGCGAAGGGAATCGTCGCCACGACGATCAGCGCCGAGCGGAGATTGCCGAGAAACAGCCACTGGATCACGAGGATCAGCAGGATGCCGACCACCATGTTGTGCAGCACGGTGTGGGTCGTCACCGCGATCAGGTCGGCGCGGTCGTAGATGCGCTCGATCTTCACGCCCGGCGGCAGGATGCCCGCCGCCTCGATCTTGGCGACCTCCGCCTTCACCGCCTCGATCGAGGGCGTGCTCTTCTCGCCGCGGCGCATCAGGACGATGCCCTGGACGATGTCGTCCTCGTCGTTCATGCCGGCGATGCCGAGCCGGGGCTGGTGGCCGATGGTGACGGTGGCGATGTCCTTCACGAGCACCGGCGCGCCGCCGACCTGGGTCAGCACGGTTCCGTTGATGTCGTCCACGTCGCGGATCAGGCCGACCGCGCGCACCACCGCCGATTGGCCGCCGATGGCGACGCGGTTGCCGCCGACGTTGAGATTGCTGTCGTTGAGGGTCTTGACGACGTTGGAGAGCGTCAGGCCGTAAGCCATCAGCCGATCGAGATCGACCGACAGCTCGATGGTCTTGGTCTTGCCGCCCCAGCCAACGGCGTCGATCACGCCCGGCACCGCGCGGAAGCGCTTCTTGAGCATCCATTCCTGGAGCGTGCGCAGATCGAGCACGCTGTAGCCGGGCGGCGCCGTGAGCTTGTAGCGGAAGATCTCGCCGATCGGGCTGATCGGCGAGATGGTGGGCTTGGCGCCGGCCGGAAGCGGATCGAGCTGCTGCAGACGGTTCAGGACCTGCTGCTCGGCCTGGAGATAATCGAACTCGAAGCCGAATTGCAGCTTCACATCGGACAGGCCGTAGAGCGAGATCGTGCGGACCTGCTTGAGGTTCGGCATGCCCGACGTGATGCGCTCGATCGGGATCGTGACGTAGCGCTCGATTTCCTCCGCCGAGAGGCCGTCGGTCTGGGTCACGACATCGACCATCGGCGGGGTCGGGTCGGGATAGGCCTCGATGTTGAGGTTCTGGAAGGCGGCCAGCCCCCCGACCACGAACAGCACGAAGGCGAGGATGACGAGGGGGCGCTGCCGGAGCGCGAGCGCGACGATGCCGTTCATAGAAGGCCGCTCATGGGGTCGGTTCCAACCTCGCGCCGTCGGGCGCGGCCGGGGACGGCCCCGGCTCGGAATGCTTGTTTTCGCGGGAAACGGTGGGCCGGGCTCTCAGCCGGGCTGGTCGGTCATACCGTCGATGAACAGAGCGCCCTTCGAGATCACCCGCTCGCCGAGCGCGAGCCCTTCCGTGATCTCGATGTCGTTGCCGTCGAGGAAGCCGGTCTTGACCGCGCGGCTCTCGACGGCGTTGCCGGCGCCGAGCACCCAGACCCGCGCCTTGTCGCCCTCGAAGATTACCGCCTGCCGCGGCACGGCGCGGGAGACGGTCTCGCGCTCGTTGATGATGTGGACGCTGGCATACATCTCGGGCTTCAGGAGCCCCTTGGGATTGTCGACTTCGGCCCGCACCACGATGCGCCGGGTGGCGGGGTCGACCGAGGCACCGATGTAGTTGATCCGGCTCTCGAACATCTGGTTCGGGTAGGCGAGCACCCGGAAGCGGATGCGCTCGCCGAGATCGACCTTGGCCGCATCGGTCTCGCGCAGCTGCGCCACGATCCAGACCCGGCCGAGATCGCCGATCACGTAGGAGGGATCGGAGCCGCCGGTGTTGATGTACTGGCCCGGGCCGATCTTGCGCTGGATCACGGTGCCGGAGAGCGGCGCGTAGATCGTCGTCTCGGGGTTGATCGCGCCCTTGGTCTGGAGGGCCTTCATGTCGTCGTCGGCGAGCCCGAGGATGCGCAGGCGGTTGCGTACCGCCTCCAGGCCGACCTCCGCCGTCTTGGCGTCGTTCTGCGCGGTCGCGAGGTCGTTCTGTGCCGTCTGCAATTCCTTCAGCGTGGTGACGCGGGAATCGTAGAGGTCGTGCAGGCGCTTCTCGGTGTTGGTGGCGTAGGAGAGCTGCGAGCGCGACTTGTTGAGCACATTCAGCGCCGCGAGGAAGTCGTTCTGCGCCTGGACCATCTCGTTGGCCTGGAGCGAGAACAGCTTGTCGCCCTGTTTCACCCGCTCGCCGGAGCGGGCGAAGATGGTGATGACCCGCCCCGCATAGGGCGAGAACACGGGCGTCGCGCGGTACTCGTCGACGCTGATCTTCCCCTCGGTGGCGATGTCTTCGTAGAACAGGCGCTGCTCGACCGGCACGGTCGTCACCGTGGCGAGCTGACCGTCCGTGAGCACGAAGCGCCCCGCCCCCGGTGCGGCGGCAGTGACCGCGGCCGGCGTCGGCACCGCGGCATCGACCTCCTTGGGCCGTCCGTACCACAGGGCAGCGGACGCCCCCGCTCCCAGCACGCAGGCGACGAGCAGTTGCGTGCGCAACCGCATCGTCCGCGGCGTCAGGTTCTCGTCGTGCGCCCCGCCCATCGTCGTCCGATCCCGCTTCGACCCAGCGCCTCGATTTCACGACGGGCGCGCCGCGTGCCGGTTGATTCGGCTATCGCTTGTGCGCAACCGAAGCTCTCGAATTGCGCCGTTACCGTGGCGGCTTGACGGGGGTATGACGGGAGCGGTTTCTCACAAATGAAATAAGGGCGTCGGCCGTGAGCAATTCCGGGATTTTTTTCGAGAGCTGTTCGTGCTGCTCGCTCGCCGGCATCGCGAGCGGATGCGAAACGAGCCGCTTCGCGCGCTTTTCGGGGATGGCGATGCGCTGAGTTGCCTTGATCAGTCGTCCATCTTCAGGGCGGCGATGAACGCCTCCTGCGGGATCTCGACGCGGCCGAACTGGCGCATGCGCTTCTTGCCTTCCTTCTGCTTGTCCAGGAGCTTGCGCTTGCGCGAGATGTCGCCGCCGTAGCACTTGGCGGTCACGTCCTTGGACAGCGCCCGGATGGTCTCGCGGGCGATGATCTTGCCGCCGATCGCCGCCTGGACCGGGATCTGGAACAGGTGGCGCGGAATCAGGTCCTTCAGCTTCTCGCACATCGCCCGGCCGCGGCTCTCGGCGCGGGTGCGGTGGACGAGCATGGAGAGGGCATCGACCGGCTCGGCATTGACCAGGATCGACATCTTCACGAGGTCGCCCTCGCGGTAGTCGGAGACGTGGTAGTCGAAGCTCGCGTAGCCCTTCGAGATCGACTTCAGCCGGTCGTAGAAATCGAACACCACCTCATTGAGCGGCAGGTCGTAGACGACCATGGCGCGCTTGCCGACGTAGTTGAGGTCGATCTGGATGCCGCGCCGGTCCTGGCACAGCTTCAGCACGCCGCCGAGATACTCGTCGGGCGTGAGGATCGTGGCGCGGATCCACGGCTCCTCGACCGTTTCGATCTTCATCGGATCGGGCATGTCGGCCGGGTTGTGCAGCTCCTTGAGCTCGCCGTCGCGCATCAGCAGGCGGTAGACGACCGATGGCGCGGTCGAGATCAGGTCGAGGTTGAACTCGCGCTCCAGACGCTCCTGAATGATCTCGAGGTGCAAGAGCCCGAGGAAGCCGCAGCGGAAGCCGAAGCCGAGGGCGGCCGAGGTCTCCATCTCGTAGGAGAAGCTGGCGTCGTTCAGGCGCAGCTTGCCCATGGCCCCGCGAAGGTTCTCGAAGTCCGCGGCGTCCACGGGGAACAGGCCGCAAAACACGACGGCCTGAACCTCCTTGAAGCCCGCGAGCATCTCGGTGGTCTGGCGCTTGTCCTCGGTGATGGTGTCGCCGACGCGGGTGTCGGCCACCTCCTTGATCGAGCCGGTGAAGAAGCCGACCTCGCCGGGGCCGAGCTCGCCGATATCGGCCATCTTCGGCCGGAACACGCCGATGCGATCGACGCCGTAGGCGGCGTCCGCGCCCATCATGCGGATGGTCATGCCCTTCTTCAGCACACCATCGACGATGCGCACGAGCACGACAACGCCGAGATAGACGTCGTACCAGCTATCAACCAGCAGCGCCTTCAGCGGCGCCTCGCGGTCGCCCTTCGGGGCGGGCAGGCGCTTGACGATGGCTTCCAGCACCGCCTCGATGTTCAGGCCGGTCTTGGCCGAGATCGGCACGGCCTCGGACGCATCGAGGCCGATCACTTCCTCGATCTGCTCCTTCACCCGGTCCGGCTCGGCGGCCGGCAGATCGACCTTGTTGAGGACGGGTACGATCTCGTGGTTGGCGTCGAGCGCCTGGTAGACGTTGGCCAGGGTCTGCGCTTCCACGCCCTGGCTGGCATCGACGACCAGGAGAGAACCTTCACAGGCCGCGAGACTCCGAGACACCTCGTAGGCGAAGTCGACGTGGCCGGGCGTGTCCATCAGGTTGAGGATGTAGTCCTTGCCGTCCTCCGCGCGGTATTCCAGCCGTACGGTCTGGGCCTTGATGGTGATGCCGCGCTCCTTCTCGATGTCCATCGAGTCGAGCATCTGCTCGCTCATGTCGCGGAGCGCCACGGTGCCGGTGGTCTGGATCAGCCGGTCGGCGAGCGTCGACTTGCCGTGGTCGATATGCGCGACGATGGAGAAGTTGCGGATGTTGTCGATGGTGCGGGTGGTCATCGGGGTCTCCGGCACGGCGGTCCCGTCGCGGGACTGACGCGGCGCACGGCAGGTTTGTCGGGATTGTCCGGGCCGGAGATAGCAGCGGCGGGCACGCACGCCAAGGCGGGGGGCGCCGCGGGCGCTTCCGTTGTTTGCGCCGCGTGCCTGCCGGACGGGTTCAGGCCTGCCGGTCGGGTTCAGGTGCGGCCTCGGCCGCGGAGCCGATCCGCGCCGCGGCCGCCATCGCCACGAGGCTCTTTCGCAGGCTCCCCATGTCGCGCACCGGCTCGGGATAGGGCACCCGCGCCGTGCGCTCGCCGGACATCAGGTCGAGCCCTTCCGGGTCGAGCCCGGTGAGCCGCCAGCCGGTGCCAGGTTCGCCGGCGCCCGCGGCATAGAGGGCAAGCGCGTCAGCGTGATCCGCGTTCATGTGCTCGACGGCGCCGCGCTCGCCCGCGACGATCGCTTCGGCACCGGCCATATCGAGGAGCAGTTCCTGCGGCGTCAGGGTTGCCGCCTTGGCGAAGCCGCCGTTGAGGTGGCCGGCGGTGGGCGTGAGAGCGAAGAAGCCGAAATCGGGAAAATCGGCGTAGAGCTTCGCCTTGGGATGGCGTGCCAGGAAGCGCCCGCGGACCCGCGGTTCGTCCGTCCGCGCGGCGTGGCCGGTCACGGTCAGGCGCGGATGGGCCAGCGGATCGCCCTTGCCGCCGACCGAGAACAGCAGCGAGGCGCGCGGGTCCTTGTCCAGGTTGCGCGTATGCGCCGAGAGCCGCGAGAGCAGCATCAAGGGCGTGCCATCGCTGTCGGTGGCGAGGGTGACGAGAGAAGCGAAGGGGGTGCCGTCGGCCGCATCGATCGTGGCGAGTGCGCCCGAGCGCACGCTGCGGAGCAACTGCCGGGCGAGCCCGATCGCGTCGAAGGGCGCCTCGGATGCGGGCAGCGGCTCGGCCGGTCCGCGCCGTTCCTGCTCGGGCGGCATCGCGTCGTTGGCCATTAAAACGATCCTCTTCGGATTTCGGAGACGAGCATAGCGCGGTGCGTGGTCTGCACAGAAGAGCCGGAGGCACGGCCGGGCGCGGCGCGTTGTCCACCCTATTTCCTCCCCCAGAGCCTCTCCGCCGAGCCGGTCGACACGGCCAAGCTTAGACTGCCGCTCGCTTTTTTCGAACGATGGTCGTAAAGGACGAGACCCACCGCACGGCCGGCGGTCCCCGATTTGCGGGGCGCTGCACGGCCGTTGCGGGCCCGCAAAACGACGCGCCAGGGGCGGCGCGCGCGCCGTCAAGTCAGGGAAACTGCATGCCCACGATCGCCCTCGTCGACGACGACCGCAACATCCTGACCTCCGTCTCGATCGCGCTGGAGACCGAGGGCTACCGCATCCAGACCTACACCGACGGCGCCTCGGCGCTCGACGGTCTGCGTCACTCCCCGCCCGATCTCGCCATCTTCGACATCAAGATGCCGCGCATGGACGGAATGGAGCTTCTCAGACGCCTGCGGCAGAAATCGGACCTTCCCGTGATCTTCCTCACCTCGAAGGACGAGGAGATCGACGAGCTGTTCGGCCTCAAGATGGGCGCGGACGACTTCATCCATAAGCCGTTCTCGCAGCGCCTGCTGGTGGAGCGGGTCAAGGCGGTGCTGCGCCGCTTCGCACCGAAGGACGCCTCGCCGGGCGCTGCCGCCCGCGAGGCCGACGCCGCTGCCCGATCGCTCGAACGCGGCCAACTCATGATGGACCCCGAGCGCCACACCTGCACCTGGAAGGGCGAGCCGGTGACGCTCACCGTCACGGAGTTCCTGATCCTCCAGGCGCTGGCCCAGCGCCCCGGCGTCGTGAAGAGCCGAAACGCCCTGATGGACGCGGCCTACGACGATCAGGTCTACGTCGACGACCGCACCATCGACAGCCACATCAAGCGATTGCGCAAGAAGTTCAAGGTGACGGACCAGAGCTTCGATATGATCGAGACGCTCTACGGTGTCGGCTACCGGTTCAAGGAGGGTTGAGGCGATTTTCCCGCGGTCCCGCCCGTCGATGCTCGCCCCGCTCTCCCGCCAGCCCGATTCCGATGAGGCCCACCCCCGCCGCGGCGTCCTCGCCCGGCTCGTGGGCTCCCTCATCCGCCCGCCGCTGACCTGGCCGCGCGACCTCTGGAACGCGGTCGGCCAGCGCGCCTCGTCGAGCCTGACGCGCCGCATCGTGGTGCTCAACCTCGTCGGCTTGATCGTCCTCCTGTTCGGCTTCCTCTACCTGAACCAGTTCCGCCAGGGGCTGATCCAGGCCCGGGTGCAGAGCCTGCTGATCCAGGGCGACATCATCGCCGGTGCCATCGCCGCCCAGGCCTCCGTCGATACCGACACGATCCGTGTCGATCCCGACAAGCTTTTGCAGCAGCAGGCCGGCGAGGGCCGGGATCTCGACGATGACCCCGCCTCGCTCGCCTTCTCGCTCAACCCCGAGAAGGTCGCGCCCCTGCTGCGCCGCCTCGTGACGCCGACCGGCAACCGTGCCCGGGTCTACGACCGGGAGGGCAGCCTGCTGTTCGACACCCGCTCGCTCTACGCCCGCGGCGACATCGCCCGCAGTGACACCGTGGTGAAGCCGCCCAAGCCCAATGTGCTGGAGCGGATCTGGGACTTCGTCGGCACCCGCATCCTCGGCCTCGTCGTCAGCGAGCGCTCGGCCCAGGAGGACGCGGGTCCGCAGGACGGGCGCGCCTTCCGCGAGGTCCAGGCGGCGCTCAAGGGCTCGCGCGGGACGATCTCCCGGCGCAACGAGCGCGGCGAGACCATCGTCTCGGTGGCGGTGCCGATCCAGCGGGCGGGCTCGGTGCGCGGCGTGCTGATGGTCTCGACGCAGGGCGGCGACATCGACCGGGTGATCGCTTCCGAGCGATTCGGCCTGCTCCAGGTCTTCCTCGTCGCGGCCGCCGTGATGCTGGTGCTGTCGATCCTGCTCGCGGGCGCCATCGCCGGGCCGGTGCGCCGGCTGGCCGACGCCGCCGAGCGGGTGCGCCGGGGCATCAAGTCGCGCCAAGAGATCCCCGACTTCACCAACCGCACCGACGAGATCGGCCATCTCTCGGGGGCGCTGCGTGACATGACCCAGGCGCTCTACCGTCGCCTCGATGCCATCGAGAGTTTTGCCGCCGATGTCAGCCACGAGCTGAAGAACCCGCTGACATCCTTGCGCAGCGCGGTCGAGACCCTGCCGCTGGCCAAGACCGACGAGTCGCGCAGCCGGCTGATGCAGATCATCCAGCACGACGTGAGGCGCCTCGACCGGCTGATCTCGGACATCTCCGACGCCTCGCGCCTCGATGCGGAGCTCGCCCGCGCCGAGGCGCGCCGCGTCGATCTCGGCAAGCTCCTCACCACCGTGACCTCGGTCGCCAACGAGCGGCGCCGGGCCAACGCTGCGGTGATCCAGTTCGACATCGAGCGGCCTGGTGCCGAGATCGAGGATCCGTTCCGCATCATCGGCCACGACAGCCGCTTGGGGCAGGTCGTCAACAACCTGCTCGACAACGCCCGCTCGTTCTCGCCGCCCGGCGCCAAGGTGCGGGTGGCGCTCCGCCGCCTCAAGAACGAGGTCGAGTTCGTGGTCGAGGACGAGGGGCCCGGCATTCCCGAGCACGCCCTGGAGCGGATCTTCGAGCGCTTCTACACCGACCGGCCGGAACAGGGCTTCGGCCAGAATTCCGGGCTCGGCCTGTCGATCTCCCGCCAGATCATCCAAGCCCATCGCGGCACGATCCGCGCCGAGAACCGCCCCGGCCCGGCCGACGAGGAGGGGCATCCGACCGTGCGCGGCGCCCGCTTCATCGTGCGCCTGCCCGTGGCCCCCCGGGCCGACCGCTACGGCGACGACCTCGCCGCGTGAGCGGGGCGGGTGCCTCCGAACGGGACGCGACACGGGAGTCGGTCGCGGGAACGGTGCAAGGGACGGTGCACGCGAGCTGCGTGCTCCTCGACGAGGCCGGGGTGCTGATCCGTGGCCCGTCCGGATCGGGCAAGTCCGCGCTCTGCCTCTCGCTCCTCGACCGCTTCTTCCTGGAAGGGCGCCACAGCCGCCTCGTCGGCGACGACCGCATCCGGCTCGAGGCGCATCACGGCCGCCTCGTCGCCCGGCCTCACCCGGCGCTCGCCGGCCTGATCGAGATCCGCGGACTCGGCATCCGCCGTCTCGCGACCCACGCGCCGGCCGCGGTGTTGCGCCTCGTGGTCGATCTTGTGGCGGAGGCCGAGCGCCTGCCCGAGACGCTTGAGACCGCCCTGCTCCTCGGCGTCGCAGTACCGCGCCTCGCCCTTGAACCGCGCCATCCACGCGAATACCTGATTCGCGAGGCGCTTGAGACCGGCGTGGTAATGCGGACGCACCCGGCGGCTCTCGTGCCCGGCGACGCCCCCGATGTGTAGCGCGGCTGCCGCGCCCATGTCATGGTAGTGACGTCGCGTTAGTCAAAAGCGACGCGACCCGCTTGCGCTTCACCTTGCGCTGCACAAGATGGCGTCTCCGCTCACAGGGCGTTGGAACACGCTTCGATGATTGGAATGGTGCTCGTCACCCACGGGCTGTTGGCGACCGAGTTCAAGGCCGCTCTGGAGCATGTCGTCGGCCCTCAGAAGCAGGTCGAGACGATCACGATCGGCCCAGAGGACGATATGGAGCTGCGCCGCGGCGACATCATGTCCGCCGTCGGTCGGGTCAACTCCGGTCAGGGCGTCGTGGTTCTCACCGACATGTTCGGCGGTACGCCGTCGAACCTCGCCCTGTCCTGTATGAACGGCGGCCAGGTCGAGGTGGTCGCCGGAATCAATCTGCCGATGCTGATCAAGCTCGCCAGCGTTCGCGAGGCCGAAAGCCTCGGCGATGCCGTCCTCCACGCTCAGGAAGCGGGCCGCAAGTATATCAACGTCGCCTCGCGGGTTCTTGCGGGCAAGTAGCCCGGTCTCACCGCCGCACGGCCTTTTCTTCGCCCCGCTCCCGGCTTAACCACGTCCTCCCGAAGCTGAGCGGCGCCCCCTGACGCGTCGCCGGTCCGCACCGGAGCGGCGGGGGAGGGAGTGCCAGGAGCGATGAGCGAGAGCGTGGACGGCGAGGTCGAGCCGCAGCCGGAGGTGCCCGAGGGCGGCCTCGTCCGGATCCTGCCGATCATCAACCGTCGCGGCCTGCATGCCCGCGCCTCGGCCAAGTTCGTGCAGACGGTGGAGCGCTTTGCCGCCGCCGTAACAGTGACCCGCGGCGGCGAGACCGTCGGCGGACGATCGATCATGGGCCTGCTGACGCTGGGCGCGGCCAAGGGCACCACCATCGCCGTGGTCGCCGTGGGCGACGATGCGACCGCCGCCCTCGACGCGATCGAGGCGTTGCTCGCCGACAAGTTCGGCGAGGACGAGTAGGAGCCTATCCCCCCGGAATCGCCAGCGGATTCTCCGTGAGCGCCGCCCGGTCCGGCGTGTCCAAGGCCGGCTTGCCCAGAAAGGCATCCCAGATCCGGCGGACGAAGGCCGGGTCGAGGTCGCGCACGATCAGCACCAGCCGTGAGCGGTGGTCCGCGTCGGGCCAGGCCGGCAGAGTTACCGGCGCGTGGACGACATGCTGCACCCCGTGCACCACGACCGGCCGTTCGGGATCGTCGGCGAGCGCCACGAGACCCTTGAGGCGCAGGAGCTTCGGCCCGTGGGCCGAGCGCAGCAGGTCGAGGAACATCTCGAAGGCCGGGCGCGGCACCGGTGCGTCGCTGGTGAGATGAAAGGCGCGGATCGCCGCGTCGTGCCGGTTCACATCGTGATGATGGTGGCCGTGGTCATGGTGATGATCGTGGTCCGTGCCGTGATCGTGAGTCTCCGCGCCGAGCCACGCGCGCACATCCTCGCCCTTGCTCGCCCCCCGGCCGTCGAGGCCGAACAGGCCGCCGAGCAGGCGCTCGGCCGGCACGTCGGGTCCGTGGATCTGCGCGCCCGGATTGAGGGCGGCGAGCCGGCGGGTCAGCGCGTCCGTCTCGGCGCCGGGCAGGTCGGCCTTGGTCACCACGAGATGGTCGGCCACCGCCGCCTGCCGCAGGGCCTCGCCATGCGCGTCGAGGGTGCCGGCGCCGTTGACCGCATCGACCACCGTCACCACGCCCTGCAACTGGAAGCGGATCGCGAGATAGGGGTGGTAGATCAGCGCGTGGAGGATGGGCGCCGGGTCGGCCAGTCCCGTGGTCTCGATCACGACCCGGCGGAACGGGTTGATGCGGCCGTTGTCGCGGCGGCGCAGAAGGTCTTCGAGCGTCGAGATCAGGTCGCCGCGCACGGTGCAGCAGAGGCATCCCGCGCCGAGCAGGATCATCCCCTCATCGACCGTCTCGATCAGCAGGTGGTCGAGCCCGACCTCACCGAACTCGTTGACGATCACCACCGTGTCAGCCAGCGCCGGATCGCCGAGCAGGCGGTTCAGCAGTGTGGTCTTGCCCGCACCGAGGAAGCCCGTGAGCAGGGTAAGCGGAATCGGGTCGGGGCGGCCGTGCTTTTCGGAGTGGGACATGGCGGGACGGCTTTCGAAGTCTGATCCACCACGCCCCTCACCCTCGGCGAAAGCCTCGCTTCATGCTCCGGTCAGAAGGCTATGAAGCCCTCGACCCGCAAGCAGGGAGAGGGGCGCGTCGGACGTCGCAGTGTGTCTCGGCTGCGATATGAGCGTGCCGGGCGCCCGCGAAAACCCCTTACGACTCGTCGTTCTTCGCCTTGGCCGGCTTGTCCGCCTTCTTGGCGGCGGGCTTCACCTCGGGCTTCTTCGCGGCCGGCTTGTGCGCCGCCGGCTTTGCCGCCGCCTTCGGCGCGGCCTCGACAGCGGTGTAGGCGCTGGTTGCGGCCGGCATTCCCTTGTCCTTGCCGGCGGTCTTCGTGGCCGGCTTCGGTGCCGTCACGGCGGCAGCGCGGGCTTTTGCGGCCTTCTCGGAGGCAGCCTGCTTGGCCGCATCCTTGGCCACCTTGGCCTCGGCGCGCTTGCGCTGGGCGGCCTCCAGAGCGGCTTGCTTGGCCGCCTGCTTGGCGGCCTGCGCCTCCTGCTCCTCGCGGGCCAGCGCCATCGCGCCCTCGGTGGGGCTGCTGCCGATCCAGACCGGGACCGGCTGCAGCGGCGCCCGCGGCGGCAGGGTGCGGCCGCGGACATTGGCATTGCTGAGCGCGGCGAAGGCGAGATTGGAGGCGTCGGGCGTGGCCGAGCCGAGGAGCTGCGTCGTGACGCTGTCAGCGCCGGGGCCGCTCGCGGTCAGGGCACCGGGGCCCTCGTCGACCGGCATCGGCTTGCGCTTGTCGCAGATATAGGGCCGCATGTCCGGCGGGGCGCCGACGCTGGAGGGCGGCAGCGATTCCAGGGTCGGTGCGGTCCAGCCCGCCGACTGGCCGAAGCCGTAATCGAACAGGTCGGCGGCCTTGATGTCGCGCTCGCGCGCGCTCGGCTGGCCCATCACCACGGTGATGATGCGCCGGCCCCCGCGGGTCGCGGTCGCCACCACGTTGAAGCCGCCCGAGCAGATGAAGCCGGTCTTCATGCCGTCGGCCCCCGGATAGCGCCCGAGCAGGCCGTTATGGTTGGCCATTACCGCCTTGCCGTACTGAATCGCCGAGATCGAGAACAGGCCCTGCTGGTTGGGGAAGTCGCGCATCAGCGCGCGGGCGAGAATCGCCATGTCGCGGGCGCTCGTCCACTGCCGCGGCTCGGGCAGGCCGTTGGGGTTGTACCAGCGGCTCTCGCGCATGCCGATCCGGTGCGCGGTCTCGTTCATCATGTCGGCGAAGCCCTCGACGGAACCGCCGAGACCCTCGCCGATCGCCCAGGACACGTCGTTGGCCGACTTGACCATGATGATCTTGAGAGCGTTGTCGAGGGTGATCTGCGTGCCTGGCTTGAAGCCCATCTTCGAGGGCGGCTCGGCGGCGGCGGCGGGTGAGATCGTGAGCAGCGTGTCGAGAGAGACCTTGCCCTGGCGCACCATGTCGAGCGCGACGTAGGTGGTCATCAGCTTGGTGATCGAGGCCGGATACCAGGGGTCGGTCGCGCCCTGGCTGTAGAGCACCTTGCCGGACTCGGCATCGACGACGAGGATCGGCGCCGTCACCGCCGAGGCCGCCCCGGCCATCAGGCCGAGCGCGGTGAGCGAGCCGATCAGCCGTCCCCAAACACGGTTCACCATCGGGCCAATCTCGAAAGGGTGTGAGGGCGCGGAACGCCACGGAGCAGGGATTCCGTTGCCGACCCCGGACGTTTGCGAGGAATGCGTCCGGAAAGCGTCGGATCGAGGAGATCCGTTCATCAACGTGCCCTCCGTGGCGAGAGCATGGCAGACCAGGGCGTTTTGCCCACGGTTACGCTGCCGATCGGGGTTGCGTTCCCGGAAATCGTGCAGCGCTTGGTCTTCCACGCCTCGCGGGGGTAAGGGCAGGTCCTGGCAGAAAAGCGCGACGATGTCCTACGCGGTCAAGGAACTGTTCCACACACTTCAGGGTGAGGGCGCCCAGGCGGGGCGCGCGGCGGTGTTCTGCCGGTTTGCCGGCTGCAATCTCTGGTCCGGTCGCGAAGAGGACCGAGCGGGCGCCGCCTGCCGCTTCTGCGACACCGATTTCATCGGCATGGACGGCGAGGGCGGCGGGCGCTTCGCCTCCGCCGAGTCACTGGCAGACGCGATCGCTGCGACCTGGAGCGGGGGCGCGGCCAACCGCTACGTCGTGTTCACCGGCGGCGAGCCCCTGCTCCAGCTCGACGAGGCGTTGATCACGGCCGTCCATGCCCGCGGCTTCGAGGTCGCGGTGGAGACCAACGGGACGCTGGCCGCCCCGTCCGGCATCGACTGGATCTGCGTGAGTCCGAAGGCTGGAAACAGGCTGGTCCAGACCTCCGGCGACGAGCTGAAGCTCGTCTTCCCGCAATCCGAGGCCCCCCCCGAGCTCTTCGCGGATCTCCCTTTCCGCCACCGCTTCCTCCAGCCCATGGACGGGCCGGAGGCCGCCGCCAACACCGCCGCAGCGGTCGCCTATTGCCGCTCGGATGCCCGCTGGCGGCTGTCGTTGCAGACGCACAAGATCATCGGGATTCCGTGAGCGCTCACCTGGAGCGGTCGGCCGCACGCCGCATCGCCTCATGGGACTTGCGCATCTGCCGGCGTCGCTGCCGGTCCTCGCGACTCGCCCGGTCGAGGGTGGGGGCGAAGCCGTCCTCCGCCTCCGGCGTGGCGTAAGGGGCGGTGAGCGGCCGGAAACGCAGGTCGGAGAAATCGGCGAGGCAGCGGGTGCGGGCGAGGAGGTCTTCCGTCGATCCCATGCCGGCCATATCCGCGGCCGCCAGCCGGAACAGCGCGCCGCCGCGCGAGAACAGCAGGTCGCCGTTGCCGTCGAAGGCGGCCCAGCCGGAGACCGGCAACGGCACGGGCGGGCCGCCCCCGGCGCACAGGCTGTGCCGGACGCTCTCGGGCAGCGAGCGGCGCGGATCGGCCGTGATCTCGCTGGTCGTCGTAATGCAGGCATGCCCCTGCGGAGCGGCGAGGATCCAGCCGCCCGATCGGCCCGGATCCGGCCGCCAGCGGCCCACAGACGGGGCGGTCTCCGCCCGTTCCGTCAGCCCCGGCGCGTTCGCGCGCGTGAAGGGCAGCACCGTGAGCCCCGGCGGCGCGGAAAAGCCGGGTGCGGCCTCGTAGGGGCCCTCGCCATGGGTCAGCACGAGGGTATCGTCCGAGAGGAAGAAGCCCCCGCCGTTCCAGGTGTCGCCCTTCGGCCAGAGCGCCAGAGCGGTGAGGAAGGGCGGGCGCGACAGCACCGTCCAGGTCGCGAACGGCCCCCTGTACTTTCCGAGGAAGCTCACGAGCCATTCGCCGTTCGGCGACAGCCCGCCCCAGGACGGCTTCACTGCCCCCTTGAACCATTGCCCGATCTCGAACGAATCGTCCGAGCGGTCCCAGGCGATGAGGCAGGTCTGGTTCGAGGGGCCGCGGCGGTAGATCACCGCGAGCGGGCTCGCGGCCGCGAAGACCGGATAGAGGGTGCATTTCATCGAAGGCGGTGACATATCCACGATCTCGGTGCGCCCGCCGGCCGCCGTCAACCCGCCGCTGTTTCCGCGGCGGGACCGTTCCAGACTCCGTGAAGATCACGCGATGAAGATCACCCAGGCCTTCACCTTCGAGGCGGCCCACCGCCTGCCGAACGTGCCCGAGACCCACCGCTGCCACCGCATGCACGGGCATTCCTACCGCGTGGAGCTGACGGTGGCGGGTGCGGTCGACCCGACGAGCGGTTGGGTGGTCGATTTCTACGACATCGAGAGCGCCTTCGCGCCGCTCCTGGAGCGGCTCGACCATCATTGCCTCAACGAGATCGAGGGGCTGGAGAATCCCACGGCCGAGCATATCGCGGCCTGGATCTGGCATCGCGCCAAGCCGTCGATCCCGGGGCTCGCCAGCGTGCGGATCTTCGAGACGCCCTATTCCTGGGCCGAGTACGAGGGCGGCTGACCATGCGGGACGAAGCGGCCGAGGCGGGCGGCGAGGCCGGTGCGCTGGTGCTGTTCTCCGGTGGCCAGGATTCGGCGACCTGCCTCGCCTGGGCGCTCGATCGCTTCCCGCATGTCGAGACGCTCGGCTTCGATTACGGCCAGCGCCACCGGGTCGAACTCGACCGGCGCGCGGCTTTGCGGCAGGGCCTGAGCGCCCTCGATCCGGACTGGGGACGCCGGCTCGGGCCGGATCACACGCTGGCCCTCGCGGCGCTGGGCGAGATTTCGGACACGGCGCTAACCCGCGACAGCGCGATCGCGTTCGCCCGCGACGGGCTGCCCAACACCTTCGTGCCCGGCCGCAATCTCGCCTTCCTCACCTTCGCCGCCGCACTCGCCTACCGTCGGGGCCTGCGCCACATCGTCGGCGGCATGTGCGAGACCGACTACTCGGGCTATCCCGATTGCCGCGACGACACGATCAAGGCGCTGCAGGTCGCGCTCAATCTCGGGATGGAGCGCCGCTTCGTGCTGCACACGCCCCTGATGTGGATCGACAAGGCGCAGACCTGGGCGCTCGCGGAAACCTTGGGCGGGCAGACCCTCGTGGATCTCGTCGTCGAGGAGAGCCATACCTGCTATCTTGGCGAGCGCGGGACGCGCCACGATTGGGGCTACGGCTGCGGCACCTGCCCGGCCTGCGACCTGCGCGCCAAGGGATTTTCGCGCTATCTCGCCGCGCGAGCGGAGTAGGAGGCTTCCCATGCGTGCCGACGCCTTCCTCGAGGCCGTGAAGGCCCTGCCCGTCACCGATCTGGCCACCCTCGTGCCGGACGGAGGCGGCCTCGTCGTGGTCGCGCCGCATCCGGACGACGAGAGCCTCGGCTGTGGCGGGCTCATCGCGCAGGCGGTGAGAGAGGGGCGCGCCGTGCGCGTCGTCATCGTCAGCAATGGCTGCGGCTCGCACCCGAACTCCAAAGCCTATCCGCATGATCGCCTGCGAGATCTGCGCGAGGCGGAGACCGTGACGGCGATGGCCGAACTCGGGCTGAGCGCCGAGCATGTCCACTTCCTGCGCCTGACCGATGGCGGCGTGCCGAGCGAGGGCGCGGGGGCCGAGGCGGCGGCGGACCGGATCGCCGAGATCGCTCGCGCAACCGGGGCGAGCGCCCTGTTCGTGACGTGGCGGCACGATCCCCACTGCGACCACACGGCCTCGGCTGCCATCGTCGATCTCGCCCGCGCCCGGCTCCCCGGTGTCGCGGCCTACGCCTACCCGGTCTGGGGTTGGACCCTGCCGCCGGAGCGCGAGGTCGGGCCGGCGCCGGTCGGCTTCCGCCTCGCGGTGGAGGACGAGCGCGCGGCCAAGCGGCGGGCGGTGGAGGCGCACGCCTCGCAGGTCTCCGGGCTGATCGAGGATGATCCTTCCGGCTTCCAACTGGAGCCGGCGATGATCGACCGGCTCTGCGGCCCGCACGAGTGGTACATCGCCCTTCGCTGATCCCCGTCCGCCGATCCCCTTCATCCGCGTTTCAGGTTGAGGCTGGCAGGACGGGTGCGACCGCACAGCTTGGCCCGGACTGGAATCCCCGTGAGCACCACCAGCGTCGTCACGCTCAACAAGGGCCGCGATGCCCATCTTGCGCGCCTGATCGAGGGGCTCGCCCGCGGGGTAGCCCTGGGCGAAGCTCCGGCCGAATGCGTCGTGGTCCAGATGGGCCCCGCCCCCGAGCCGCTGCCGACGACGCGGTTCCCCTTGCGGCAGGTCGATTTCCCGAGCGCCGGCCTGCCGCTCGCCGCTGCGCGCAATGCCGGCCGGGCGGCGGCGAGCGGCGACATCCTCGTCTTCCTCGACGTCGATTGCATTCCCTCCGCCGGCCTCGTTCCGACGCTCGCCGCCGCGGCGGCGGCGCATGACGGTCTCGTCTGCGGCCCGATCCGCTACCTGCCCGCGGGCGCGGTAAAGGATGGCTGGCGGGAGGCCGACCTGCTGCGGGCCGGCATCCTCCACCCGGCCCGGGATTTTCCGCAGAGCGGCGTGAAGGAGACCCGAAATCCCGGCCTGTTCTGGTCGCTCGCCTTCGCGGTGCGGGCCAAGACCTATGACCGGCTCGGCGGTTTCGACGAGGAGTATGACGGCTACGGCGCCGAGGACACCGACCTCGCCTTCCGCGCCGCCGAGATCGGCGTACCGGTGCTGCTGGCGGGCGCGCCGCCCGCCTTCCACCAGCACCATCTCTCCTGCGACCCGCCGCTGCAGCACTTCGCCGACATCGTCCGCAACGCCCGCCGCTTCCGGGCCCGGCACGGGCTCTGGCCGATGGACGGTTGGCTCGACGCGTTTGCACGGCTCGGCCTGATCGGCGAGAGCCGCGAGCCCGACATCACCTTGCTCCGTGGGCCGAGCCCGGACGAGATCGCCGCCGCCCGCGTGCCGCCGGAGCGGCCGTTCTGAGCGGAAGGTCGAACCGTCACCGGCCGCTGGACGGCCGATCGGTCGATCCATTCCCGCCCGCCTCGCAACTCCCGGACATTTCGCCATCCGTGCCGGGCCGCGGCGGTGTTCCCCCCGACAGGCTGCGGTGGCTCGGGCTACCGTCTCCGGCCTCCGCATGGTCGGGGCTGCTCAGGCTCGGATGTCCGGGACTGCCGGCCACGCTCTCGCCGGCAAACCCCTCCGCCCGGTCTTCGCCTTCTCGCGTCATGGTCATCCTCGCCTCCATCCTCGCGGCGAAACCGACCGGATCAGGCTGTGGTTCAAGCCCGCTATGACAATCCGGAACCAGGCTGGTTACAGCGAGCACGGTCTCGCAGTTCTGAAGGCGCTAGCCTCCAGAAGGGGGCGCTTCTGCCAAGCAAATTTGTCCGGATCTCAAAGCATTGCCGCGTCGCGCACGCGCATGATGCGGCCGCTCTATCGCTGCCATCTCTGAAGGAACGGAGTGATAAGGCGAACCTTGGCTGGAAAGTTTCGGTAATCGATCCGAACTCTTCGAGGCCCGGCCGGTTCTTCAGGTAGCGTCGCCGACACGCGAACCACGGAGCTTCAATGAGCACCAAGCCCCCACCCGTGCCGCCAGCCAACCGGTCCAACAAGGGCCCGGGAAGCGCACCCGAGACCGCCACCGTTCAGGGACAGGCCTCGTCGCAGACGAAGGATCCGGACAAGATCGGCCAAGCGGGCAATTCGAAGGTCAACACCACCCATCAGGGCTACCAGCAGGATCGCTGAATGAGCACGTCCTCGAAGCATCCCAACACCAATCGCCATCACGGCGGGCCGGGCAGCAGCCATCAGGACCGGTCGAAGCCCTCTGTCGAGCCCGAGCATGGGCCGACACCCGGCAGCCCGACAAACCAATCCAAGTCCGGCGTGTCCGGGGGCGGTGGCGAGCGCGACGCGCACCACACCCATAGCACCATGGGCAACGCCCCCGACCGGACCGACCGCTCTCACTGACGTCGGTACGTCGGACCGACATCGAGCGGTCCGACCCGCTCCGCATCCCCCGCATCAGGAGAAAAGCCATGGACGAGAGCCGCGGCAAGCACGATTCCAATCGTGACTCCCTTCGCAACTTCAACGCCAACGCCGACCGCAACGGGCAGGATTTCGGGCAGGACAGCCCCCTCGACGTCGCCCGCCCCGCCGACGTCCAGCGCGCCCTGCAGGAGGACCCGAGCTGGCAGGCTCAAGTGGCGCGCACCGCCTCCGACTTCGACCGGCGCGACTCGATCGCGGGCGGGAGCGTCGAGTCGGTGGAAGCTACCGAGGCGGAGACCCCGCCGGAGAACCTGCGCCGCATCAGCGATCCGAGTTTCACCCCGAAGCGATGACCGGCTCGAACACGTGAGGACAGCCGCGATGAACGGACGATGGCTCGCCGTGATGCTCGGGATCGCGGCCCTCGCGCCCCTGCCGGGTGCCGCCCAGGAGACGGGCGGCGGCGCCGGTCGGGCTGGCAGCTTCGGCAATGCCGGCGTCAACGATCAGACCGGCACGGCCAAGAGCAGCAACCCGAATCCCGGCAGCGGCGGTATCACCCGTGACGGTGCCGGGGTGCTGTCCGACAAGCCGCGCACGCACGGTGCGTCGGGACCCGGCACCACGGGGCGGGAAACCGCGCCGGGCACGACGAACGACAAGTGAGAACGCGTCGGCCCGCATGGGCTACGCTGAACGGGAGGCCGGCGTGAACGCCGGTCAGCCCGTATCCCGGCACAGGGCCTCGATCGCGCCGGCCGTGCGCGCCAGCGCATCGGGCTCGGCGAGGCGCCTGACGATCCCCGGATCGAGACTGAGGCCAGCGGCGACGAGTTGCGGCCACGCGACCGGTTCCGGCCAGCCGCGGTGGATGACCGCCGCGCCGAGCCGCTCCAGCGCCTGCGCCTTGGCCTCCTGCTCGTCGTAGGCGCGCGGCTCGGGCAGGCAGAGGAAGCGCTTGCCCAGGGCCGCCACCGCGGTGACGAGCCCGTCGCCCGCACCCCCGACCACGAGGGAGGCGGGGGCGAGGTGGGGGCGCACATCCGTGACCCAGCCGTGCAGGTTCAGGTTTTCCGGTGCCGATCCCGTGCCGGTGACAGGCCCGAGCACGTGCCAGGCGCGGTCCGGCACCGCTTCAGCGGCCTCGATCAGCGCCTCCAGCCGCCCGCCCTCGCCGCCGCGGCCGAACACCACGACGATGCGGCCGTCCTCCTCGGGCGCAAGCCGCGCAGGTACGCCCCCGAGGAAGCCGCCGTAGAGGGTTTTTTCGCGCACCCAAGCCGGGACGTCGCCGCCGTCGAGCGCTTCGGGGAACGGAGCGAGCAGGCGCGAGGCGGCCCGGAAGGCCTCCAGGTGCGGCTGGTCGGTGCGGGTGCCGGACAGGCGCACGACGAGGCTCGGCACCGACAGGAGCCGGGCGAGCAGCGCCACTTCCGCCGAAACGTCGACGACGATCAGCGCCGGATCGTTCTCCGCCGCCCAGGCCGCGATCCGGCCCATCCGCGCGCGGATGCCTGCATGATTCAGCGGCACGAAGTGGAAGCATTCGGGGCGCTGATCTGCGCCGTCCTGCCCGTCGAAGCTGCGGTCCAGGCGGTCGTCGGGCAGATCGAGAACCGGTCCGGGTGCGCCTGAGATGTCGAGGCCGGAAAAGCTGCCCATCAGCGTGCAGGGCCGTCCCAGCGCGTCGAGCGCCCGCGCCAGCGCGATTGCCCGCTGAAGGTGTCCGGCGCCCTGGTGGTGGACGTAGTAGCCGACCGGACGAGTCATGCGCGATCCGAGAACAATGCAGCGCGAGGTCGAGGCCGCCTCACCGACAAGCGGACCTCAATGCCAGCCTCATGCCGCCCGGTCGCGCCGCAGGGCCGCAACGAGAGCGTCGAGCGCTGCCACCGCCTCGTCGAGGTCGCATTCCGGGGCGGGGCCGTCCCGCGACTCCAGTCGGGCATGGGCGCGCTCCACGAAGGCGATGTCGTTGGGGCAGGCCGCAAGGTCGATGGCGGCAAGGTCGTCCGCATCGAGTCCGAGCGCGTGCAGGGCGGCCGGTGCGGTGCCCTCGCGATAGGCACGGCGGAGCGCGGCCCGGCGTAGGATGATCCGCTCCCAGTGGGCCGCCACCGGCAGGCGGTAGGCTTCGCCCTCGCGCACGACGCGGGCGCGGCGCAGCATCTCGGTCGCCATGCCGCCCTCGGCACGGCCGGCGGTGCGGGCGGAGACGCGCACCGATACGTCGGGGCAGTGGCGCAGTCGCCCGCCCGCCCGCTGGACGGCGGCGACCAGCGCGTTGTCCTCGCCGCGGGGCAGGGCGGGCAGGCCGCCCACCGCACGGTAGAGCGAGGCTCGCAGCGCGAGGCTGCCGCCTGTGTGGTCGCCGTGGCGTGGCGCGGGGTCATGGGGCGGCGGATCGAGGGCATCTTCAAGAGCGCGCACACCCGACCAGTAGCGCTCGACCCGGGCGTGGAAGGCCGCGAGTGCGGAATCTGCGGCGCCCTCGTCGTCGATCACAAGCCGGCCGCCGACGATCTCGGCCTTCTCGAGGGCACGCAGGTTTGCCGCGACCCAGCCGGAGCTGAGCCGTGCATCGGCATCGGTGGTGAGCAGAACGCCTTCCGGCGCGCCCTCGCTCTCCAGCCAATCGGCGCCCGCATCGAGGGCGCGGCGGCGTGCGGTGCCGACATGGGCCTCTGCGGCGGCGAAGGTCGCCTCAATCAAATGCAGGGCCAGGGTGTCGAGCGCGCCGGAGCGTTCGATGGCATGCACCGCCTCGACCGTGCCGTCGGTGCAGTTGTTGACGACGATCACGACCTTGAGCGGCGCGTCTGCCGAGAGTCCGTTCTGCGCAGCGAGCGCCCGCAGCAGGCGCGGCAGGCGCTCGGCCTCGTTGCGGGCCGGGATGCAGACGACGGCCGGGCCGGGGAGCGCGGGCATGGCGTTCAGGCTGCCGGGCGTTCGAAGACGGCGGCGCGGGCGCGGTTGGCCGGCGCCCCGGCCAGCACCTCGCGGTAGAGCTCCTCGTAGCCGTCGGTCATCACGTCGGCGTCGTAGAGCGTCTCGGCCCGGCGACGGCAGGCCCGGCGGTCGAGGGTGACGGCGCGCTCGATCGCGCGGGCCAGGGCCGCCACGTCGTCGGCGGGGGCAAGCGCGCCGGAAAGGCGATCGACGATGTCGGGGATCGCGCCGCGTCCGAAGGCGGCGACCGGCGTGCCGCAGGCCAAGGCTTCGGCGACGACGAGGCCGAACGGCTCCTCCCAGCGCGGCGAGACGATGGCCGCCCGCGCGCCGCCGAGCTGGCGGGCCAGCTCGCGATGAGAGAGATGACCGACGTAACGCACGTCCTCCCCGAGCCGCGGGGCGATCCACTCGTCCCAGTAGCGCGGGTTCGGCTTCGGACCGGCAAAGCGAAGGTGCACCCCGGCTTCGCGCGCCGCGTCGATGGCCAGATGTGTGCCCTTTTCCGGCACGATCCGACCGCTCCAGAACACGTAATCCGCCGGGTCCGCGAACGGGCTGAAGGCGAAGGTCGAGAGATCGATGCCGTTGCCGATGATGCGGGCATCCGGCACGAGGCCGTGCCATTCCTGCGCCAACGAGGGCGAGACGGCGGCGAAGATCATGCCGGGCTTGGCCGCCCGCACACCCTCGGACAGCGACTCGAAGGGCGGCGTGTGGAGCGCCGTCGTCATCGGCACGGAGAGAGTGTTGCTCGCGCGCAGCGGCAGGTCGTGCAGGCTGTTGTTGTGCACGATGTCGAAGCCGCCGCGGGCGACCGCCTCCATGATGCGCTCGTAGGCCGCGAGTTCCGCCCGCTCGATCCGCTCGCACGCCACCGGGTCCCCGAGGGCGTCGCCGGTCGGCGGGCAGACGGGGTTGGGCACCAACGCCGGATCCGAGCCTTCGGAGGCGAACAGCATGACTCGATGGCCCCGCGCCCGCAGCGCTCCGGCCAAATGATGCGTGTGCATCTCAAGGCCGCCCAGATAGGGCTGTCCGATCGGGAACTTGAGATGAGCGATGACGGCGATCTTCAAGGGCGTTGTCCGAAGTCGGCGGCGTGGAGGACTTGAGGAAGCAGTCCAACGGCTAGGCTTTCGCCCACACCATCGCTCGTGCTCTAGGAACGCCCGATGAACGAACCCTTCAGGAAACGGAGAGGGAGAGGAATAAAAGTGACGCAGGCGGTCGACGCGCCAAGATGAAGCCTTGTTCGGCAAAGGAGGAGCCCTGCCGGGGTTCAAATGGCGGCTGACAAGACGATCGCGACTTCGTGACAGTTTTAGTCAGCCGGCGTCGTACTCGCGGATTGCTTCGCCTGACGTCTCGCATGGGCAGGGAGGATGCATCCGCCCCGCCACCGCAAACATCAACGATACAATGCAGGCAGCGGTGGGCGCCGGCCTCGTGCCGCAGCGCTCCCGCCGGGCCATCAGTCGAGGTGGTCGCCGTAGCGCTGGACGTGGTCGGCGAGGCCGAGGCCGTGGTCGCGCACGAGGCGTTCGGCGCGTTCCGCGTCGCGGGCCTCCAGCGCCTCGATGATGTGAACATGCTCCTCGATCGACTTCGAGGCGCGGTCGCCCTGGCGGAGCGCCGTGTTGCGGATGCCCCTTACGTGCATCAGCAGGTTGCTGGTCAGATCCTTGATCACCTCGCTGTGCCCCAATGAGATGATCTTCTGGTGGAAGCGGATATTGGCTTCCGAGTACTCGCCGAGGTGCTCGTAGGGCTTGCCGTCGAAGAACTCGGGGAAGGAGCGGCGCAGGCAGACCAGATCCTCGTCCGAGGCAGCGGTGCAGGCGAGCCGCGCTGCCATGCTCTCGAGCGCGGCCCAGGCTTGGATCATGCCGACGATCTCGCGCTTCGTCTTCTTGACGACGAACACGCCGCGTCGGGGCTCGTTGCGGACGAAGCCTTCCTGCTCCAGCACCGTCAGCGCCTCGCGGATCGGCGTGCGGCTCACGCCGAGCGTCTGGGACAGGCCGCGCTCATCGAGCCGCACATCTCCGGACTGGCCGTAGATATCCATGTTGGTGATGGCGGACTTCAGCGCCTCGTAGGCCAGCGTCCGCAGGCTCGTCGCCGGAACGATCGGCTTGATCGAGAGATTTTCCATCGCTTCGGATCGACCTTGATGCCGATGGGAGTGCGTGCCCAGAGATTGGGCATCGAGCCGTTCGAGCATGGCGCCTCGCCTCTGGGAAGACAAGCCGATCGCAGGCATGCGCCCGGCTTATGCCTCAGGATTTTGCTCACGAGCCCGCGCGGATCTAACGCCCGGAGCCCGCAAATGTTGACGTCTGGCATTTGGTATGCCAGAAAGAAACCTTGAAGTCGATACCTTTGGCATTCGCTGGGTGCAGGGCAGCTTTCCTCGAACGACCCCAGTGCGCGCGGTGTCCAAGACCGGCACGGCTTCTCGACGGTGCGCTCCGGCCGACGCCATCGGCCGACGGGACGCGCGAACAATCGGCCACTCTCCTGGGGAGGAGACCTGCGATGGGCAAGGCGCTCGACGGCGTTCGGATCCTCGACTTCACCCACGTCCAGTCGGGTCCGACCTGCACGCAACTGCTCGCGTGGTTCGGAGCCGACGTGATCAAGGTCGAGCGGCCGGGCGCGGGCGACGCGACGCGCCAGCAATTGCAGGACCTTCCCGGCGTGGACAGCCTCTACTTCACGATGCTGAACCACAATAAGCGCTCGATCACGCTCGACGCCAAGAACCCCAAGGGCAACGCCATCCTCTGGCGGCTCATCGCCGAGTGCGACGTGCTGGTCGAGAACTTCGCCCCCGGCGCGCTCGACCGCATGGGGCTGACCTGGGAGCGGCTCCAGGTGGCCAATCCGGGACTGATCCTGGCTTCTGTCAAAGGCTTCGGCCCCGGTCGTTACCAGGATTGCAAGGTCTACGAGAACGTCGCCCAATGCGTCGGCGGGGCGGCCTCCACCACCGGCTGGCGCGACGGCGTGCCGATGGTCTCGGGCGCGCAGATCGGCGATTCCGGCACCGGCCTGCACCTCGCGCTCGGCATCGTCACGGCCCTCTACCAGCGCACTCAGACGGGTCAGGGTCAGCGGGTCGACTGCGCCATGCAGGACGGGGTGCTCAACCTCTGCCGGGTGAAGCTGCGCGACCAGCAGCGTCTCGGCCACGGTCCGCTCATGGAATACAGCCAGTACGGCGAGGGCGTGCCCTTCGGCGAGGCGGTGCCGCGGGCGGGCAACGATTCCGGCGGCGGGCAGCCCGGCCGCATCCTCAAGTGCAAGGGCTGGGAGCAGGATCCCAACGCCTACATCTACTTCATCACGCAAGGCGCGGTCTGGGGCTCGATCTGCGACATCATCGGTGAGCCGGATTGGAAGGCCGATCCCGCCTACGCCACGCCGAAGGCCCGGCTGCCGCATCTCAACGAGATTTTCACGCGGATCGAAGCCTGGACGATGAAGCACGACAAGTTCGAGGCGATGGAGATCCTCAACGCCTACGAAATCCCGTGCGGGCCGATCCTGTCGATGAAGGAGATCGCCGAGGACCCGATGCTGCGGGCGAACGGGACGGTGGTCGAGGTCGAGCACCCGACCCGGGGCGCCTACCTGACCGTCGGCAATCCGATCAAGCTGTCGGCGAGCCCGACAGAGGTGACCCGCGCGCCGCTGCTCGGCGAGCACACCGACGAGATCCTGCGCGAGGTGCTCGGCTGCACGGATGCTGAAGTCAGCGACATCCTTGGCTCGGGTGCCGTCGGTGGCGTCCACCGCATCGCCGCGGAGTAGGGGGCGGCACTATTTCTCCGAACGCGAGGCGTCCGGAACTTGATTTCCGACACGCTGGTATGCCAAATACCAATACGACATGTCCGGCTCGGGATGGCGAAGTCCGTCATCAAGCGGTCGGCATCCGGAGGATGCGGCGATGACGGAAAACGCTCTGGACGACGCCCTCGCCGACCTCGTGGAGGCGTTCGGCTATTTTTCCGAAGCCGAGCTACAGACCTTCCTCGATGTGATGCCGCCTGCAGGGGCCCGCCTCTCCGTCCCGGCGAGCGATCGGGGCGTGCTCGACTGCCCGGCTTCCGTCAGTGTCGCTTCGCGTGAAGCCTTTGACTTCGCTCAGGCTGCGCGGGCGTAGCGGTCGGCGGTCTGCTGCGCCTCGGTATTACGGATAGCCGGAATATCATGAGCAGCGCCGGAGACGGTCAGACGGTCGGCCACCCTGACCACGAGCAATGCCTGCAGGGCGACGAAGAAGAGAAGCGCGGCGAGCCAAGTGGCGAGCATGATGGTCTCCGACGATGTGCGCGGCGGGACGGGCTATGGTGCGATGCACATGAAATAGCCCTGCTCGTTTGGAATATGAAGTACAAAATACCAGATCAAGGCATGCGTCACGCGCATGTGGTCGCCGCGTGATGGTCTGACCCGATGGAACTGTCCGTGCAATCTCTGTTGAAGACGAGCGCGTGACTGGCATCCGTGGATTACGCGGCACGGCATGAGCGGCGCTCAGCAGGCGGTCTGAACGGTTCTCCGGCCCCAGGCGCCGAGCGTCGATGTCTCGGCCGGGCACAGCTTTTCGTTCAGCGGCGGCACGTTGTCGGTCTGCTTCGGCAGGCCTGCCGCCGCAAGGGCCCGTGCGGTCCCGGCATCGGTAAGCGCTGCGGCGAGCCCCGCCCGGTCCAGGCCGAGCAAGCGGCCCCGCTCGAATCGTGCGAAGACCTGCCCTGTCTCCCGCTCGGCGAAGCGCACGACGGCAAGCCGTCGCAGCACCTCCCTCAGGAAGCCCGCCTCCGCCTCCGACGCGTCGGCGACGCCACGATAGACCTCCGCTGCACTGCGGGCCCGGATGTCGATCCGCCGGTAGCGCTCGATCGCCAGCAGGGCTTTCGCGTCGAGGATCGTCATCGTGTCGTTCGTGCCAAAGGCAATGGTGAGCGGGCGTGCCCCCTGAGGCACGCTGTTGTCGAGGAACTCGAAGAAGACCGGCCGATCCTGGCGCAGGGCCCAAGTGAAGAACAGCCGCGGCATGCCGGTATAGGCCTCGACGTTGTGCGCGAGCAGATCCTCGACTGCCTTGTAGCGCCCGAACTCCTCGCCCCGCTTCCAGGCTCGCTCCACGGTTTCCTCGGGCGGCGTGACCATGAACTGCAGGTAGATCCGGTGACCGAACCGGGTCAGGAGCTGTCCGGCGCCGTCGCTGCCGGCCTCCGTCGAGAAGCTGTCGAAGCGGAAGCGGTCGATCAGCAAGTGCGAGAGGCGGCCGCCCACGGCCTTGCGGGTGATGTAACGGTCGAGCTTGGCATCGACGATCTCCACCTCGTGGCCGGTCAGAGGCCCAGCGTAGCGGCGGGCCGCGCCTAAGCTGTCGTAATCGAGCAGGAACTTGCGCCAGACGTCGGGGGTGATGACGGCGAAATCCTGCCACGAGGCGCCGATCCGCCCGGCGAGGCCGCGTTGGTAGGGTCGGATCGTACTCTTCCCCGAGGCCGATGCGCCCTTGACGGTCATCACCACCGGCTGTGCTTGGGGCGCCGGGCGATGGTAGCCCTGGGCCTCGGAGACGGCTTCGATCCATGGCGCGATCAGCGCGCCGATCCGGTCGCTGCCGCAGCGGTTGGTGACGAGAATCCCGGCAAGCCGTCGCAGCAGCGCCCGGTCGCGGATCAACATGCCCTGGCGGGCGATGATATGGCCGAACACCGTGCGAAGGGCCTCGCGGGCAGCACTTTCCAAGGTGTCCGACTCGTCGGCCGCGGCGCACCGCGCGTCGAGACGCTCAAGGAGGCTGGCTTGGCCTTCGCCGGTACGAGAGACGGTCCGGGGGGAGGGCGGCTCGGCTGCGCCGAGGCGGGCGAGCCACCGCCCCCAGCCGGAAGCCGGCTTGGGCGCTGGCGCGGGCGTCTCGTCGAGCAGGGCCGACAACTCGCGTTCCAGGACCGCGTCAGCCTCGGCGCGGACGGCATCGAGCGTGGCCGTGACCGCGTCGAGGCGCTGCGCCACACCCTCACGCAGGAGAGTGGTGACGATCCGCCGGAAGTTCAGACCGAGATCGGCGTAGACTTCACCGACAGGGACCGAAATGTCGGCCATCACCCGGATCAGCACCTCGTGGACGGCAAGGCGCTCGGCGCGGAAAGGCGCGATCTGGGTCGCGGACAGGCCGCTCAAGTCGGAGAGTTCGAGGATCTCAGGATAGCTGAGGGATACGTTCTCGGGCCGGAACAGCGTCGCGAGCGGTCGCATCGCCCGCGGCAGGCCGGGCTCGAGGCCCGGATCCCAGGCGTGGAAGGCCGGCGCGTCCGCGGGCGTCGCGCTGGGGGGGCTGTTCGTGAGGGGCGGCGCGGTGGTGTCCATCGCGCTGTCCCTCCTTGCTGCGAGCAGCTCGTTCCGATCAGGCGGCGGAGGCGTTCTCGATCGCCTCGAACCGGATCTGGTAGGCCTCGCCCCAGAGGGTCGCCGCCCGCTCGTGCCACGCGGTGTCGAAGAACAGCTTGGCGCAGAACGAACTGCGCCAGATGCACACGGCGATGATACGCTCATCCAGAACGCGGATGTGACGGCTCTCCAGCCCCCCTGCGATGCCGAGGCGCGGCAGCATGTCGATGCTCGATGTGCCGAATTCGTTCTCGCCCGGGAAGACGATCGGGCATTCGACGACAGTCAGATGTTTCATCGGGGTTTCCATGGCGGGCGCCTTTTCTTCGGAGCTACCGTCCGACCGGTTCCGGTTCGTTCTCGCACAACGCCCGGTGCATTGTGTCCGCTCCGTCGAATGCGGTCTACGGCCTCATGCATCCTGCGCTGGGACGATCGCGCGCAAGCGGAGCCGTGCACCATCACGTATGTGGTGATGTCTGGGGATTTGTCGCCGCTCTTGCTTGGCCGGTATCATGGCCGATGTCTTGGCCAGCACAATCCCAGATGCTCAGGATCGCGCTGATGCGGCAGGATTCCATCAGGGCGATGTGATCGACCTTCCGTTCGCAGAAGGTCTTCAGGCGCTCCTGTGCCGAAGCCCCAACATCGACGGCGGGAAAGTCGTGGTCGGTGATGAGCCAGACGCTGCGGCTGTAGATCTCTGGACCCTCGGCCGCCACTGCGCGGAAGATGTCGCGCTGCGTGAGAAGACCCGTCACGGTCTCGTCGCACTCGCCCTCGACGACGACGAGTGCGCCTGTTCCCGGTTCGGCAAGAAGCTGAGCCGCCTCGGCTACCGACCGGTCTCTGTGAATGGTGCGGACGCCCGCGGCGTCCGGCTCACGGCGCAACGTTGCGAACACGGCGCTCCTCCATCGGCACGCCTCTCGACGGGGCCGCCTTGGAACCCAGGCTGGTATACAACATACCTATTGTCAATCCGGCATTTTGAATTATGGTGCCGCGGCGCCCGGGCCGATTGGCAAGATCGAGCCACTGGACCTTGAAGCCATGGGTCAGGGCGATACGGACGGCAGCACGGCCTTACCAATCCGGGTCCAAGAAAGCACCCGGCCCTCGTTCTCGCACGCACATCGTCCAGGATTCGGCAGAGCCAGTCGGCGGAGGTGTCACCCGGAACATTTGGAAGTTCCATCAAGTCATTGCAGCGCTGGCCGTGTGCCCGCGTTATCTACCTATCTTAAGCAATAATACCGCTGTTCATTGAAAAAATTACTGAACTAAAACTGACCAAAAAGCTCGGAAAATCGAGCGTCCACTGGAGATACGTCCATGACCGATCTATCCACGACAGGCGCTTCAGCGCCTACAAGCCGTTGGCTGCAATTGCTGTTCGGCATCATCTGCATGTGCATGATCGCCAACATGCAGTACGGGTGGACGTTCTTCGTCAACCCGATCCAAGAGCGGCACGGCTGGGACCGCGCCGCGATCCAAGTCGCCTTTACCCTCTTCGTCGTCACAGAGACTTGGCTGGTGCCGATCGAGGGCTGGTTCGTCGACAAGTACGGCCCGCGGGTCGTGACGCTTGCCGGCGGCCTGATGTGCGGGCTCGCCTGGGTGATCAACGCCTACGCCGACTCGCTCACTCTGCTCTATGTCGGCGCCGTGATCGGCGGTACCGGCGCGGGCGCGGTCTACGGCACCTGCGTTGGCAATTCGCTCAAGTGGTTCCCCGACCGTCGCGGTCTTGCCGCCGGCCTTACCGCGATGGGCTTCGGTGCGGGCTCCGCGCTCACGGTGGTGCCGATCCAGGCAGTGATTCACCATTACGGTTACGAGGCGGCCTTCCTCTGGTTCGGCCTCGGCCAGGGCCTGATCGTGATGCTGATCGCCCTATTCCTGGTCGCGCCGAAAAAGGGGCAGGTGCCCGAGATCGCCCGCGTTAGCCAGAGCAAGCGCGACTTCACGCCTGGCGAGATGGCTCGCACCCCGATCTTCTGGGTGATGTACGCGATGTTCGTGATGATGGCTGCGGGCGGTCTGATGGCCACCGCCCAGCTCGGCCCCATCGCCAAGGACTTCCACATCGCCGACGTGCCGGTCAGCCTGTTGGGCATCACCCTGCCGGCATTGACCTTCGCCGCCACCATCGACCGGGTGCTCAACGGCGTGACCCGCCCGCTCTTTGGCTGGATCTCCGACCATATCGGCCGTGAGAACACGATGTTCCTCTCCTTCGGCATCGAAGGTGTCGGCATCTACATGCTGAGCCAGTTCGGCCAAGATCCGATCATGTTCGTGATCCTGACCGGACTCGTGTTCTTCGCCTGGGGCGAGATCTACTCGCTGTTCCCCGCGACCTGCGGCGACACCTTCGGGTCGAAGTATGCTGCCACCAATGCCGGCCTGCTCTACACCGCCAAGGGGACGGCGGCGCTGATCGTGCCTTACACCAGCATCCTCACCACGATGACGGGGAGCTGGCACGCGGTGTTCCTGGCGGCGGCTGCGCTCAACATCCTCGCGGCTCTGATGGCGATCTTCGTCCTCAAGCCGATGCGGCAGGCTTACACGCGGGAGGCGGCGGCCCTGGAGGCCAAGCCCGAGACGGCCCCCGCCCACTAAAGAGGCTCTGCCGGCCGGGTCGCTGCCCGGCCGATCCTTGAGACCATCGTCGGCGCGCGTTGGGCCACGACGTCCAACCTGCGCCGACGCGCCCCAACCTGACCTCGCACAGACACCGGAATCGATCGGAGCGGCGCGCTCACCGCCGCGGATGTGCTGGGTTGCCGCATCATCGCACTCGGATCTTCGACTTCCTGGTATCGAGTATGCCTAGCATCCTTATGCGTGATGCGGCGCCAGGGGAGTACGAGACACGCATTAGGGAGATACCGGATGGTTCACCAACCGGCAGAGCAGCACGCGCGTACAGAAGCGCCTTCGGACGCACCCTCCGCCAAGTGGTGGCAACTCGCCTTCGGCGTGCTCTGCATGGCCATGATCGCCAATCTCCAATATGGCTGGACCCTGTTCGTCGATCCGATCGACGCGCAGCACCAATGGGGGCGTACGGCGATCCAGTTCGCCTTCACGATCTTCGTCGCCACCGAGACTTGGCTCGTGCCGATCGAGACGTGGTTCGTGGACCGCTACGGCCCGAGTGTCGTGGTCGGTTTCGGCGGCCTCATGATCGCCCTGTCCTGGACCCTCAATGCCTACGCCGACTCACTCTTCCTGCTCTACACGGCGGCGGTGATCGGCGGCATCGGTGCGGGCTCGGTTTACGGCACTTGCGTCGGCAACGCCCTGAAGTGGTTTCCCGACCGGCGCGGCCTCGCGGCGGGCGCGACCGCGGCGGGCTTCGGCGCGGGGGCAGCAATCACCGTGGTCCCGATCGCCAACATGATCGCCGCGAGCGGCTACCAGAAGGCATTCCTCGTGTTCGGGCTTGGCCAGGGCGCCATCGTTCTCCTCCTGTCTCTCCTGCTGCGCAAGCCGTCCGTCGCGGTGCCGATGAAGCGCAAGAACCTGCGTCTGCCCCAGACCAAGGTCGACCGGAGCCCGAAACAGGCGGTGCGCACGCCCGTCTTCTGGACGATGTACGCGATGTTCGTGATGGTCGCCTCCGGCGGCCTGATGGCGGCGGCGCAGATCGCCCCGATCGCCCATGACTTCAAAGTCGCCGATGTGACGATGAACCTGTTCGGCCTGCAGATGGCCGCGCTGACCCTGGCGATCTCGCTTGACCGCATCTTCGACGGGTTCGGTCGGCCGTTCTTCGGCTGGGTGTCCGACAACATCGGCCGCGAGAACACGATGTTCATCGCCTTCACCATCGCCGCGACAGCCTGCATCCTGCTGCTCGCCTATGGTCGCAACCCGATCATCTTCGTGCTGTGCACGGCGATGTATTTCGGGGTATTCGGCGAGATCTATTCGCTGTTCCCCGCGACCTGCGGCGACACCTTCGGCTCAAAATATGCCGCCAGCAATGCCGGCCTGCTCTATACCGCCAAGGGAACCGCGGCCTTCCTCGTTCCCTTCGCCAGTGTCCTGTCGGCAAGCTACGGCTGGTCTGCGGTGTTCAGCCTCATCATCGGGCTGAACATCCTGGCCGCCGCGCTCGCGGTCTTCGTCCTGAAGCCGATGCGGCGGCGCTACCTTGCGGCGGAAGCCGAGAGCGCCGAGGCGGCCGAGGCTCGGCAGGTCAAGCTCGCATGAGGGCACGAGCGGCCACACGCCCCGACTGACGAGACACGCGCCGCGGCGGATGACGCCCGGCGCGTTTCTTCATGGGGAGCGTGCTTTCCGCCTGCATCGTGGTGAGATGGCACCGATAGGCGGTAAATGAATCTGACAGGTTGCATTCGATGGCGGAGAATACTGCCGTCTGTCTCGCCTCTTATTTTCAGGTCGCCGACTGAACCTGCCGCGTTGCGCAAGGTCGCGCACGGACCCGCGGATGCTTCGTGAGAAGATCCACCTCTCCATTGCATTCATGGTGTGGAGCGGTGGCCTGATAGGGCCAGCGGTAGGGCACCAACGAGACGGCCGTCCGGAACGCGTCGGCCGGCAGCACCACGGACAGCGTTGTCGAAGGCGACAGACCCGACGCCCGCAGGCTGAAAGACGCGGGTTCCGTTTGACCGGCCATTTGGTATTTGGTATGCCAGATCTGTTGAAGCAAGACCGGTCGTTCGACGCACGGTCCGCGCGCCGGGAGTGGCGCCGCGTCAGGCACCGCGCCGCATCGGCCCGACGCCATCGGGTCCTGAGCGGGACACGACAGCCAAACAACAGGGAGAACGCCGCATGACCGTCCAGGCCCAGAACATCGATGCGATCACTGCGGGCGCCGTGCCCCATGAGGAGGCGGAGCTGACGGACGGCTTCCACCTCGTTATCGACGCGCTCAAGCTCAATGGCATCGAGACGATCTACAACGTGCCGGGCATCCCGATCACCGATCTCGGGCGCCTCGCCCAGGCCGAGGGCATGCGCGTCATCTCCTTCCGCCACGAGCAGAACGCAGGCAACGCGGCGGCGATCGCCGGCTTCCTCACCAAGAAGCCCGGCATCTGCCTCACCGTCTCGGCGCCGGGCTTCCTCAACGGCCTGACGGCACTCGCCAACGCGACCACCAACTGCTTTCCGATGATCCTGATCTCCGGCTCCTCCGAGCGCGAGATCGTCGATCTGCAGCAGGGCGACTACGAGGAGATGGACCAGCTCGCCATCGCCAAGCCGCTCTGCAAGGCCGCTTTCCGCGTGCTGCACGCCGCCGACATCGGCATCGGCGTGGCCCGTGCCATCCGCGCCGCCGTCTCCGGCCGCCCCGGCGGCGTCTATCTCGATCTGCCCGCCAAGCTGTTCTCGCAGGTCATCGACGCGAGCGTCGGTGCGAAGTCGCTGGTCAAGGTGATCGACGCGGCTCCGGCCCAGCTCCCCGCGCCTGCCGCCATCGCCCGGGCGCTGGACGTGCTGAAGTCGGCCGAGCGTCCGCTCATCATCCTCGGCAAGGGCGCGGCCTACGCCCAGGCCGACGAGGCGGTGCGCGCGCTGGTCGAGGAGAGCGGCATCCCCTACGTGCCGATGAGCATGGCCAAGGGGCTCCTGCCCGACACCCACCCGCTCTCGGCCGGCGCGGCGCGCTCCACCGCGCTGAAGGATTCCGACGTGGTGCTGCTGGTCGGCGCCCGCCTCAACTGGCTGCTCTCGCACGGCAAGGGCAAGACCTGGGGTGAGCCCGGCTCGAAGCGCTTCATCCAGATCGACATCGAGCCGCGCGAGATGGACTCGAACGTCGAGATCGTCGCGCCGGTGGTGGGCGATATCGGCTCCTGCGTCGAGGCGCTGCTCGACGGCATCCGCAAGGATTGGAAGGGCGCGCCCTCCAACTGGCTGGAGACGCTGCGCTCCAAGCGCGAGGCCAACATCGCCAAGATGGCCCCGAAGCTGATGAAGAACACCGCGCCGATGGACTTCCACTCGGCTCTCGGTGCACTCCGCACGGTGATCAAGGAGCGGCCGGACGCGATCCTCGTCAACGAGGGTGCCAACACCCTCGACCTCGCCCGCGGCATCATCGACATGTACCAGCCACGCAAGCGCCTGGACGTCGGCACCTGGGGCGTCATGGGCATCGGCATGGGCTTCGCCGTCGCGGCGGCCGTCGAGACCGGCAAGCCGGTGCTGGCGGTGGAGGGCGACTCGGCCTTCGGCTTCTCCGGTATGGAGGTGGAGACCATCTGCCGCTACGAGCTGCCGGTCTGCATCGTGATCTTCAACAACAACGGCATCTATCGCGGCACCGACATCGACCCGACCGGCCGCGACCCCGGCACCACGGTCTTCGTCAAGGACTCCCGCTACGACAAGATGATGGAGGCCTTCGGCGGTGTCGGCGTGAACGTCACCACGCCGGACGAGTTGAAGCGGGCGGTGGACGCTGCGATGGATTCCGGCAAGCCCACCCTCATCAATGCGGTGATCGATCCGGCCGCCGGCAGCGAGAGCGGCAATATCGGCAGCCTCAACCCGCAGAGCACGCTGAAAAAGAAGCAGTAAGGCGACGGCCGCTCGGCCCGAACCGACCTCTGAACCGGATCGCGGTGCTCAAGGGCGCCGCGGTCCTTTTCGTCGTTCTGGCAAGCACCCTCGCTCCTCATGCCGAGGTGCGAAGCGAAGCGGAGCCTCGAAGTACATACGGGGCGGCTGCTCCGGGTTGCCCAGAGCCGGGGCGTCCGGGAGAGCGGGGCAGCCGTGCTTCGAGGCCCGCTGTCGCGGGCACCTCGGCATGAGGGGCGCGGGGCGGGTTCCATCCAAGGGATTTCCCATGGCTTCCTCCGCCTTCGATCCGGCTGTTCCCGTCGACCCGCGTCTCGCCGGACGTCTTGCCTTCCTGCCGCGGCTCCCGACGAAGCCGCCGCTTCCGCCCGGCCGCCACGCGCTCGGCCTGTTCGAAACCCGCGACGCGCTCATCCGCGTGCCCGAGCACATCGATGCGCGCCTGCCGACTCCGCTCGTCGTGCTGTTCCACGGCGGGGGCGGCAGCGCGGACAAGATCCTGCCGATGCTGGAGGACCATGCGCAGAGGCGCGGCTTCCTTCTGCTCGCGCCGCAATCGCTTTACCCGACCTGGGATCTGGTGATCGTCGGCAACGGCCCCGACCGGGAGCGGCTCGACCGGGCGCTCGCCGAGGTCGCCGACCGTTTCCTGATCGATCCCGCCCATCTCGCCTTCGCAGGTCACTCGGACGGGGGCAGCTACGCGCTCTCGCTGGGGCTCACCAACGGCGACCGGGTCAGCCACCTGATCGTCTCTTCGGCCGGCTTCATGTCCGTGCAGGTGCAGGCGGGCGCCCCAAAAATCTTCCTGTCGCACGGAACACGCGACGAGCAGATCGGGATCGACCGCAGCGCCCGCACCCATGCCCGGCTGCTGGAGGGGGCGGGCTACGACCTGACCTATGTCGAGTATGACGGCCCGCACGCCTACAATCCGGGCGTGGTGGCGCAGGCCGTCGATTTCTTCCTCGGCGACTTCTTCGCCTGACCGGAACATCTCCCGAAAGGTGGCTTTCGGCTTGTCTGACAAAGACGATGCTTGCGCGTCCGCCCCTCAGGCGATGCCGGCGGCGAGGCCTACGGGCAGGCGTTCCACGCCCTCAGCCGGCGCCGTCGCGTGGGCATTGTCATTGCGGGCGGCGGCTTCGGACAGCAGCGCGGCCACGAGGTCGCTCTGCGAAACCACACCCATCAGCCGGCCCTCCGGTCCGACCACGGGCAGATGGTGGTGGCCGCTCTGCGCCATCCGCGCAGCGACCTGGGCCAGCGACATCTCCGGACGCAGGCTCTCGACCTCGGTGGTCATCATGTCGGCGGCGCAGCCATGCCGGGCGCGGCCCCGGCCGAGGGTGAGCTGCCAGCGCCGGGCGAGGCCGAGGCGGGGGCCGCGCCCGTCCCACTCCGCCTTGTCCACCAGGTCGGTCTGAGTCAGAACGTCGATCACCTGCGCGCGCTCGTCGGTGACGGGCAGCATCCTGATGTGGTGGCGCCGCAAGAGGGCGAGGGCTTCCCGCAGGGGCGCTTCGGGGGCGACGCCGATCACGTCGCGGGTCAAGTCGAGGCGCAGGTCGTCGGCCCCGCGCGGCGCATGAGGGCGCTGAGCTGGGCACGCCGCAGCAGCGCCTCCAGATGGCTGCGGCCGATATCGAGCACCTGATCGTAATCCTCGAGCGCCGCGTCGATGTCGGCCGAGCTCAGTCCGAACCGGCCCGCCGGGGTCGGAACGGCGGCCGCAGCCTGCGCGACATGCGGGTAGGAGCGGCCTGTCGGGTTGTTGAACAGGATCGCCACACCGAGGATCAGGGCCGTGTTGACGCCCACCGGCCACAGCACGAAACCGTAGCCGAGATCGTGGATCGCCGGTCCGCCCGGTACGGCCGTGAGTGCCACCGCGCCGCTCGGCGGGTGCAGGCAGCGAAGGGCTATCATCACCGCGATCGCGCCGGCCCCGGCGAGCGCCGCAGCCATCAGGGGATCGTGGATGAACCGCGCGGTGGTGACGCCGACGAGCGAGGCTACGAGGTTGCCGCCGACGATCGACCAGGACTGCGCTAGTGGGCTCGACGGGACGGCGAAGAGCACAACGGCCGAGGCACCCATCGGCGCAATCAGCGTAGGCAGTTCGGCGCCCGTGCCCAGTGCAGCGCGGGCGACGAGCCCCGTGACGAGAAGGCCGGCCAGGGTGCCACAGGCGGCGCGTACCCGCTCGCGAGGGCTGACAGGCGCCTGCTCGGGCAGAAGTCGGCGCAGGAGGGAAGTCACCGGTCGCATCACCGGCAGGGCACCAAAGGTTCGAGGCGAGGGGAGGCGCGCCGGGGCAGCGGGAGCCAAAACTTCGTTCCAGCGTCGCCTTTTCCCGAAAGCCGGCAATCACCTTTCGCCACGGCGCTCCGAACGGAAAACCCGGACCGACAGGGTCGGCCCGGGAAAAGTCATCGGAGGAGGAAAAAACCCGGGCGCCATGCCCGGTCAAGCGCTCCCGGGGCGATGCCCCGTCCCGGGAGAATCATGGCCGAAGGGGACCGGCCATTCAGCGCGGGCAGTCTCCGGGTTGGGGGCTGCCCGCTGTCACCCGTCAGACCGCGCGGGCCTCGTGCATCGCGGCGATCTGCTCGGGGGAGTAGCCGAGGCCGGCGAGGACCTCGTCGGTGTGCTCGCCCAGAAGCGGCGAGGCCTTGATGTCGACCTTCATGTCGGAGAACTTGATCGGGCTTCCGACGGTCAGGTACGAACCGAGTTTCGGGTGCGGCACCTCGACGATGGTGCCGCTGGCGCGCAGCGACGGATCGGCGGCGATCTCCTTCATGGAGAGAACCGGCGAGCAGGGGATGTCGAACTTGCGCAGGATGTCGACGGCCTCGAACTTGGTCTTGTCGGCCAGCCAATCCTCGATGATGGCGAAGATCTCGAAGATCTTGTCCTGGCGGGCGCGCGGCGTGTTGTAGGCCGGATCGTCGATCCATTCCTCACGGCCGAGCGCCTTGCAGATCGGTGCCCAGGCATGGCCCTGGATCGTGAAGTAGATGTAGGCGTTCGGGTCCGTCTGCCAGCCCTTGCACTTGAGCACCCAGCCCGGCTGGCCGCCGCCGCCCGCATTGCCGCCACGCGGCACCACGTCCGAGAACTCGCCATGCGGGTACTGCGGATACTCCTCGAGGTAACCGATGGCGTCGAGGCGCTGCTGGTCGCGCAGCTTCACGCGGCAGAGGTTGATCACCGAGTCCTGCATCGACACGGCGACCTTCTGGCCCTTGCCGGTCTTGTTCTTCTGGTGGAGCGCCGTGAGGATGCCGATGGCGAGATGCATGCCGGTGTTCGAGTCACCGAGCGCAGCCGCCGACACGGTGGGGGGGCCGTCCCAGAAGCCGGTGGTCGAGGCCGCACCGCCCGCGCACTGCGCCACGTTCTCGTAGACCTTCAGGTCCTCGTAGTGGTGGCCGTCGGAGAAGCCCTTCACCGAGGCGAGGATCATGCCCGGGTTGAGCTCCTGGATGCGGGCCCAGGTGAAGCCCATGCGGTCGAGCGCGCCGGGGCCGAAATTCTCGACCATCACGTCCGACTCGCGGATCAGCTTCTCCAGGACTTCCTTGCCCTGGGCCGTCTTGGTGTCCAGCGTCAGCGAACGCTTGTTGGAGTTCAGCATCGTGAAGTAGAGGGCATCCGCGTCCTCGACGTGGCGCAACTGGTTGCGCGTCACGTCGCCGGAGCCCGGACGCTCGACCTTGATCACGTCCGCTCCGAACCACGCGAGGAGCTGGGTGCAGGCGGGGCCCGCCTGGACGTGCGTGAAATCGATGATTCTGATCCCGTCGAGCGGCTGGGTCATCTTGGTTTTCTCCCTATTTCGACTTCGTTGTGGGTCGTCGTTGTTGAAAAATCGGAAAATAATATTTCAGTAATATCGCTGGATGTCTTGGGTCTCTTGCGTCAGGCGCAGACCAGGGTGCCCAGAGCCTCCTCCAGTTCCGCCACGCGGCGGCGCAGGTTGCGCTCTTCCTGGAAGCGCTCGGTCTCGTCGCGGATGATCGCGGCGATGCCGGTGACCTCGCCGTTCGCGCCGTGCAGCAGCGCCACGGTGAAGGCGATGGAGAGCGCCCGCCCATCCTTGTGCAGGGCGGGCACCTTGAGCAGTGACGTGCCGTAGCGGGTCTCACCCGTGCGCATCGTCTTGGCGTAACCGTCCCAGTGGCGTCGACGGTGACGCTCCGGGGTGATCAGATCGAGGGTCTCGCCGAGGGCCTCGGCTTCCGAGAAGCCGAAGATTCGTTCCGCGGCCGGGTTCCAGGTGACGATCCGTCCGTCCGCGTCGGAGATCACCACCGCATCGCCGATCGCCGCGACGAGCCCGGATGTGTCGAAGGTCTGCGATTGGCCCATCCGCTGCCTCCCTTTTTGCTGCCCCTAGCCCACAAGCCGCACGGCAGGTCGAGAGACGCGATGGCTGTCGAGGATGCCGCGTTCGGTCATGGCAGGCGTTGCCTCCTTGGCTTCCCGGGTCTTGGATCTCCCGGATCGAGGCCGCTCTTTCCGGTGGCTCATCAATTGGCATCTGGTATACCAGATACGAATGGCAGGTCAAGGCGCAACGCGCAGCTCGAACGCGGTGGCGCTAGGGCCGTTGATAGGGAGGCGAGGAGGCCGCGATGTCGGGCAACCACAGCATCAAGATCCGGCAGATCGAGGCCTACGCCTTCCGGATCGAGTTCGGTGAAGCCTTCGTTCCGCTTCTGACGGATGAGCCGGAGCCGATCGGTGGCGGCACAGGGCCCTCGCCGGAGCAGGTGCTGATCGCCGCCGTCAGCAACTGCCTTTGCGCGAGCCTTGCCTTCGCGCTCGGCAAGTACCGGCAGGAGGGCGGTGGCGTGAGCGCGGAGGCGATCGGGCGCGTGGCCCGCAACCCGGAAGGGCGCCTGCGCCTCGTCGGAATCGAGGTCGACATCGCCCTCGGTGCGCCCGCCGAGTCGATGGACCGACTCGACCGGGTGCTGGGCCAGTTCGAGCAGTTCTGCACCGTGTCCGAGAGCGTCAAGGCCGGCGTTCCGGTGACGGTCGCTGTGCGGGATGGGCAGGGCAACCGCCTGAAATAGACACACCCGAACCAGACAGGGAGGAACGAGCGATGAGCGAGACGCACCGGGACGTGACGCAGGTGGACGTGGCGCGGGAGCCGGAGGATCTGGCCCGTCTCTTCCACGAGCGGGCCAATGCCGGCGACGCCGAGGGGCTGGTCGCCCTCTACGAGCCGCAGGCCGTGGTCGCTGCGGGCGACATCGTGGCAACGGGCCACGACGAGATCCGCCGCTTCTACACGGATCTGCTCGCCCGCAAGTCGGACTTCCCCGAGCCGGAGACGCTGCCGGCGATCCGCAACGGCGACCTCGCGCTTACCTTCGCGCGGCTGCCGAATGGCGCGCTCTCCGTCGAATCGGCCCGCCGGCAATCGGACGGGACGTGGCGCTGGGCGATCGACCAGCTCAAGATCAAGCCCGTCGCCAAGAGCTGACGGGCCGGCTGAAGTCCGAGGTTTCGAAAGGACGAATCGTTTCGCGGGTCCAGGGCGGAGCCCTGGTTGAGGGGAGCCAGGGCTCTGCCCCGGCACCCCGCCAAAGGGAGGATCCCTTTGGGCTCCCTCAATCCGCGGAGGCCGACCGGCGCGGCGTGGCGTTGCGCCGGCTGGCGAAGACGCCGGGAGCGGTGCCGGGCACGACGACCAGGCGCCGGACCTCGCCACGCAGGTAGGCCTGCAGGAAGCGGGGATAGTTCTTGAACACGACGCAGCCGTTGGACGCGCCACTCGGGCCCAGCATGTAGGTGTGGGCGAGGATGCCGTCGCGCCCGTGAATGGCGGCCGAGCCGCCGACCGGATTGAGGCGGATCGCCCGCACCCCGTGGAACAGAGCCTCGCGCTCCCGCAGATCGTAGACGCCGGGCGGAGTGGCGCCGCGCATCCGGACATGGACGTAGTCCGGGTTGTCCTGGGCGACGCCGAGGCCGGAATGGGCCTCCAGCACCTCGCCGCTCGGCAGCGTCACGGTGGCGGCGCTGATGTCGTAGACAGCGACCCCCGGCTCGGAGACCGGACCCGGTACGAGCCGCCGCCGCGCGGCCGAATCGACCGCGCTGCTGTCGAGCCCCGCATAAGCCATGGCTGGCGCCGACGACGGGGCCGTCCCGGAGCCGGGCAGGTCGAACATCTTCTCGAGGAAGTTGCGGTTGTCGGTGACCGCGGCGCTGAACACGCTGCGGGTTGGTTCGGTGGAGGCTCGCGCCGTTGCGGTTGCCGCGACTCGAGCCGATGCAGCCCGCGCGGTCTGCGTCCGCGGCTCGTAGCGGAACTCCTCGGGGCGCCGCATCGGCAGCGGCACGGTGAGCGCGACGCGGGCCATCGGCGCGGCCGGGCGCGGCGTGACGGCGGGTGCCGCGTCGGCAACCTGAGCCGCGGGGAGGGCGGCAAGGGTCGCGCTCGGCTCCGGGACGGCCGGCGACCGAAAGGCGGCAACCTTCGGAGCCTGTTGGACGAAGCCGCTTGTGGCGGTGTCGAGCACCGGCGCGGGGTCGAGCATCCAGGCCAGGGCGCCGGGCGCGGCCGGTGCGGTGTCAGCCTGTTCGGTCTCAGCCGAGACCTGCGCCGTCTCCGCGGGCGAGAGCGCGTCGGTATCCTGCGGTTGCAGCATTCCGGCCAGCGCAAGGCCGCCGAGGGCGGTGAGCGCGAGCGCTGCGAGGGGCGGCCTGCGCCGACGGCGGACGACGGGCCGGGCGGAGCGACTCTGGACGAGCTCGGCGATGTCCATGCGGGCGGTACTCGACAACGCGGATCCCACACGGCCTCCCGGCGTCGCTCCCGGCATATCTGTGCCAGAATGACGATCGAGATGGCTTGGCCGATTAGGGAATGATCAACCTTAAGCCTTCGTCATTGAACGGGATCTTGGTTAATCTTGCCTAAATCGCAGCCATATCCGTTAAAAATCGCTCGATCACGATTTTCAGAGCTGAACGGAGCTGCTGCGGCCTTGGCGCCGACGGCGAGGCCGCTGCAGCGCCCGCGTTCCACAATGCCGCTAAGGGAGAGTGTGCTCGGCAAGCCACAAGCTGTGTGATGTTGTTACATTTCATTGGTCTGCGTGTTGACGCTGCGCCGCACCGCAGCGAAGGTGCTGCGGTCAAGGTTCCGCCGGATACAGGCCGGGGGCTAAGAGGGAATTCGGTAAGCCCGTCCGGGCGAAGCCGAAGCTGTCCCCGCAACTGTGAACGGCGAGCCCCGTCGGGGATGGTCACTGGTGCGCCGCACCGGGAAGGCCGGGACGAAGGCGCTGACCCGTGAGCCAGGAGACCTGCCTTGGCGCGACGATGTCCCCCGGGCGGGGTGTTCCGGCGGCGTGCCTGAGCGGCGAGTGCGTGTCCACGCGCTCGCGGTCGGGCATCCGCTCGGGCCTGCGCCCGTACAGCCAGAGCACGCCCAGTGAGAGTTCGGACGAGCCTGAACGCCGTCATCGATGTGAGACCGGTTCACTGCGCCGGGGGACGCGATCTGGTCCGGCCCCCGCGCTGGATGCTGGCCGCGCTGCTCTGCGCCGGCCTGCCCGGCCCGGAGGCGCGGGCGCAGGATTCGGTTGTCCTGGAAGAACTGGCCGTCGAGGGCGAGGCCTCCGGCCGCGGCGCCGGCAACGGCGCACCCGATGGCCGGATGGTGACGGCCGGAACGATCGGCCTGATCGGCCCGACGCCGGGCTACCGGGCCGACCGGGCGGTGAGCAGCACGAAGACCGACACGCCCCAGCGCGACGTGCCTCAAATTGTCACCGTGGCCCCGCGTGAGGTCATCACGGATCTCGCCGCCACCCGCGTGGATCGCGTCTTCAACTACACGCCGGGCGTGGCGCAGCAGAACAATTTCGGCGGCCTCTCGGTGTTCAGCTACGCCATCCGCGGCGTCACCACCTCCGAGTTCTACAAGAACGGCTTTCCCTTAAATCGCGGCACGCCACCCCCGCCCGACACGCAGAACGTCGAGCGCATCGAGGTGCTCAAAGGTCCCGGCGGCGGCCTGTTCGGGCGCAGCGATCCGGGCGGGCTCGTCAACATCATCACCAAGCAGCCGACCGCGGAACGGTTCGTCGAGATGGGCGGCCTGTGGGGTTCGTTCGGGCAGTTCCGCGGCACGGTCGATTCCGGCGGCGCGCTCAATGAGGAGGGCACGCTCCTCTACCGCTTCAACCTCGCCGCCGGCCGTCAGGGCAGTTTTCGCGATTTCGTGGACAGCGACCGGCTCCTCGTCGCGCCCGTCCTGAGCTGGCAGATCACGCCGGACACCCGGATCACCGTCGAGACCGAATTCCTGCGCAACCGCATCATCTTCGACCGCGGCGTCATCGCCATCAACGGACGGCTCGGCCTGCTGCCGATCTCGCGCTTCCTCGGCGAGCCGGGCCAGAGCACCTATCAGACCAACAACACGATGCAGGTACGGGTCGATCACCGCTTCAACGCCGACTGGCAGATGCGGCTTGCTACCCACTTCAACACTGGCACGCTGGAGGGCGAGTCGGCCGAGATCCGCGCCATCGCCGCCGATAACCGCACTGTCTCCCGCGACCGCAACGTGCGCGACTACCGCTGGGACACGGCGATCGGCCAAGCGGAGGTGGTCGGACGCTTCGACACCGCCGGCATCGGCCACACGATGCTGCTCGGCTTCGAGCGCGAGAGCACCGACAGCCGGACGGTCTACAACCGCTCGACGATTCGACCGGGTTCGACCTTTGCCATCGACATCTACGATCCGCGCTACGGCCAGCCGCTGCCGCCGATCGACCGCTTCCGCAACAACCTGGAGCGGATCACCAACACCGCCCTCTATGCGCAGGACCAGATCAGCCTCAGCCCCGAGTGGAAGGCGCTGCTGGGCGTGCGCTTCGACTTCTTCGAGCAATCGTTCCGCGAGCGCATCCCGCGCTCCCAGGTCGATCAGACCTATTTCGCGGCGACCCCGCGGGCGGGCCTCGTCTACCAGCCGACCCCGGAGCTCGCCCTCTTCGCCAATGTCGGCACCAGTTTCCGGCCGAATATCGGGCCCGACGCGGCCGCGGTGGCGCTCTCCGGGCCTTTCCCGCCGGAGACCGGCATCGGCTACGAGGTCGGGACCAAGATCGACCTTTACGGGGGCGCCCTGGCGCTCACCGGCACGGCCTTCCGGGTCGACCGGAGGAACGTGCTGACGCCCGACCCCAACAATACGGCCTTCTCGCTCGCCGCGGGCGGGGTGAGGAGCCAGGGCTTCGAGCTGACGGCTGCCGGCCAGATCACGCCGGAGATCAAGCTCCTGGCAGGCTACGTCTTCGCCGACGCGGTCGTGACCAAGGACAACGTGCTGCCGGTCGGCGCGCCCCTCATCAACGTGCCGCGCCACTCGGGCAGCCTGCTCGCGGTCCACGAGGTGCAGGCCGGTCCGTGGAAGGGGCTCGGCCTCGGCGGCGGCGTGCGCGGCGTCGGCGAGCGGGCGGCGGATGCGGTCAACAGCTTCGCCCTGCCGGCCTACATCGCGGTCGATATGCTCGCCTATTACCGCTACGAGAACTTCCGCTTCGGGCTGAACGTCGAGAACGTATTCGATACCGAATATTACGAGAGTTCGCTCAACCGCTTCCGGGTCTATCCCGGCGCGCCGCGCCGCTTCACCGGCACGCTGACGGTGCGGTTCTGATGTTGGCTCGGCAAGAGGCCGCAGCGGGACCGGTTCCGCGCGCCCGCATCGGCGCCATCGATGCCCTTCGCGGGCTGGTGATGTTGCTGATGCTCGTCGATCATGTGCGCGAGTTCTTCTACCTGCACGCCCAGGTGAGCGATCCGGTCAATCTCGCGGCGACGCCGCCGGGCCTGTTCCTGACGCGGGCCACCTCGCATCTCTGCGCACCGGTCTTCCTGCTGCTGACGGGCCTTTCGGCGAGCCTCTACGGGCAGAAGCACGGCAGCCGGGCGGCGACCTCCGCCTTCCTGTTGAAGCGCGGGCTGTTCCTGATCGCCCTCGAAGTGACCCTGGTGAACCTTGCCTGGACCCGCAGCCTGTTGCCGCCAGTCCTCTATCTCCAGGTGATCTGGGCGATCGGGCTCAGCATGGTGGCGCTCGCAGTCCTGCTCTGGCTGCCGCGTCCGGCTCTGATCGGGGTGGCGCTGGCGATCATGCTCGGCCACAACGCCCTTGACGGGATCGTGCTCTCGCCCGACCAGCCGGGCTACGCATTGTGGGCGATCCTGCACCAGCGTGGGATGATCCCGCTGCCCTGGGGCGCGGCGCGCACCTCCTACCCGGTGCTGCCCTGGCTCGGCGTCATCGCCGGGGGCTACGCGCTGGGGCCGCTCTACGCGCCCGGTTCCGATCCGGCCCTGCGCCGCCGACGTCTCGTCGCCCTCGGATTCGCGAGCCTGACGGCCTTCCTGATCCTGCGCGGCCTCAACGGCTACGGCGACCCGCATCCCTGGCAGGCGGGCAAGGACGGCGTCACGGACGCCCTGTCCTTCATCAACCTCACCAAGTACCCGCCCTCGGCTGATTTCCTCCTCGCGACCCTCGGCCCCGGCCTGCTGCTGCTCGCGCTGTTCGAGCGCCTGCCGGAGCGACACCGACGCTGGCTCACCGTCTTTGGCGGGGCGCCGCTGTTCTTCTACCTGCTGCACCTGTGGGCCTTGCGCCTGATCTACGACGGCCTCGCCGTCCTCGACCGCGCAGGCCCCTCCGGCCGGGTCGAGGCCGGGGCGCCGTTTCAGATCTGGTTGATCGCGGCGGTGTTCGCGCTTGCCCTCTACCCGGCCTGCCTCTGGATGGCGCGCCTGAAACGGCGCGGCCGGTGGCGGGGGTTGAGCTACCTCTAACCCCGCTATTGGCCGCCTACTGATAGCCCTTCGGGAACGGGTTCGGCTCAATCAGTTCGGGACTCTCGTACACCACGTCGAACTGGCCGTCCGCCCGGGCCCGCGCCACGCGGGTCTTCGACCAGAGGTGATGGTTCTCGTGGATCTTCACGGAGCCTTCCGGCGCATCCTTCATCTCGATGCCGGGGGAGGCTTCGATCACCTTGTCGATCTCGAACGAGCCGGCCTTCTCGACGGCCGCCTTCCACAGGAACGGGCTCAAGTAAGCTGCCTGCGTCGCGTCGCCGATGACGGTCTTCTCGCCCCAGCGCTTCCTGAAGTCGGCGACGAATTTTTCGTTGGCCGGGTTCTTCAGCGACTGGAAGTATTTCATGCAGGTATAGGCGTCGGCGATGTTCTCGCCACCAATACCGTCCACCTCATCCTCAGTGACCGAGACGGTGACGAGCGTCTGCTTCTTGAGGTCGATGCCGGCGGCCTTGAGCTGCTTGTAGAAGGCCACGTTCGAGCCACCGACGACGGTGGAGAAAATCACGTCCGGTTTCTTGAGCTTGATCTTGTTGATGACTGAGTTGAACTGCGTGTGGCCGAGCGGGAAATACTCCTCGCCCGAGACCGTGCCCTTCAGCACGCTGGTGATGTGCTTGGTGGCGATCTTGTTGGTGGTGCGCGGCCAGATGTAGTCCGACCCGACCATGAAGAAGGTCTTGGCGCCCTTCTCCTTGCCTACCCAGTCCAGACCCGCCAGCGTCTGCTGGGTCGCCTCCTGGCCGGTGTAGATGACGTTCTTGGACTGCTCCAGGCCCTCGTAATAGGTCGGATAGTAGAGCAGGCCGTTATACTGCTCGAAGACCGGAAGCACCGCCTTACGCGAAGCCGACGTCATGCAGCCGAACACGGCGGCGCAGTGGTCGTTGACGACGAGCTTGCGCGCCTTCTCGGCGAAGGTCGGCCAGTCCGAGGCGCCGTCCTCCTGGATGATCTTGATCTGCCGGCCGAGCACGCCGCCGGCCGCGTTGATCTGCTCGATGGCGAGCTTTTCGCCTTGCGTCGTTCCGGTCTCGGAAATCGCCATGGTGCCGGTCAGCGAGTGCAGAATGCCGACAGTCACCTCCTTGTCGGTGACGGCAAGCGCGCCGGCGCCGGTCTCCGCGAAGGCGCGCCCAGGGAGGGCACTCAGCAGCGGCGAGGCGGCGAGGCCCAGGAGAAGCCGGCGGCGGAGATGGAAGTCGGCGTCGTTTCGGTCACGCGAGCGCATGTCTCTTCGAAATCCTTCGAACGTCATCCGGTAGATTGGCTCGAATGACGGCCATCCGGTCGCCAGACGAGGCCGTGCCCCCGTCCGTATTTCGTCTCAGGAAATCGATCTGCATCAAGGATATTCGCTGGGCGTCCTGCCCATATTCCTTGCGATGTGCCGCCTCGTTGGCCTTTTGGAAGTATATTACTTGCGGCGTCGACCCGGCTCGCACCCGCTCAACACCTCGAACACGGTCCGGAACACCGCCTCCATACCGGCCGAGAGAGCGCCGCCGTCCGGCGCGAGCAGGCGCAGGCCCAGTCCCGCCCCGTTGGGCAGCGGGCTCACACCGGTCAAGCAACCCGCCGCATCGGCCGCCTGTCTCAGGTGGAGGCCGGCCAAGCGATCATCGGCGGGGGCGCCGAGTACGACCATCGTGCCGTAGGCGCGATGATGTCCCATCGGCGAGGCCGGTGCGATGAACGCGGCTCCGTCGATCCGGCCGCGCTCCCGCACCAGCGCCCGGCCTTCGGGGTCACGGATCGTCAGGCCGAGATCGAGCCGGTCGAACGGCCGACCTTCGCCGAGAGGGTCGTGGCAGGCTACGCTCTCGGTGACGATGGCGCGGGCGCCCGGTTCGGCCGTGATGTCGGTGGAGACCGCGAGATGCGCGCCCGGAAACAGGATCAGCGGATCGGGATTGACTGCGAGGAAGGCGTCCGCCGCGATGGTCAGCCGCGTCTCCTGGCGTGTGGGCTCGGGGCCGCCGCGATGCACCACCGTACCGGCTTGGGTCGTGACGTGGACCCGCGCGCCCGTCCGTGCGGCGATGTCGAGGGTGAGGTGGTCGGCGGCGTAGAGGCCGCCGGAGGCCGATTGCAGGTAGAGGGTTGCAAGGTCGGGGCTCTCCGGATGCATCCGGAAGGCGCGGGTGATGTGGAACGGGTAGGGCACCACCTGCCGCGACAGCACGGTGGTGCCCCCGCCGCGGGCGAAGACGAGGGACGCCTGGACCCGGCGCCCGACCGGAGCGGAGGGCGCCTCGGTCGGGACGGACGTCTTCGGGCCGGGATCTTCGGGCAGGCCGTCCAGCGACAAGGCCATCAGGGCGCGAACAGCACGGCGCGGCAGATCGCGTCGGCCACCGCCTCGACGCCCTCGCCGGAGCGGGCATTGGTGGCGGCCACCGGTTTCGTGCCACGCACTCGCGCGGCCTCTGCCAGCATGCCGGGCAGATCGACGCCGACATGGGGCGCGAGGTCGGTCTTGTTGATGACGAGGAGGTCGCAACGCAGCACGCCGGGGCCGCGCTTGCGCGGGATGTCGTCACCGCCCGCCACGTCGATCACGAAGATCCACCAATCGACGAGATCGAGGGAGAAGGTCGAGGCGAGATTGTCGCCGCCGGACTCGAAGATCAGGAGCTGGAGCCCCGGAAACTTCGCCTCCAGATCGTCGCCGGCGGCGATGTTGAGGGTCGGGTCCTCGCGGATGACCGTGTGCGGGCAGGCGCCGGCCTCCACCGCCTCGACCCGGGCCGGGTCGATCAGCCCGGAGCGGCGCAGGCGCTCGGCATCCTCCTTGGTGACGAGGTCGTTGGTGACGACGGCGAGATCGACGCCGCGGGCCTGAAGCGCCGGGATCAGCCGCTCGATCAGCGCGGTCTTGCCCGAACCGACGGGGCCGCCGATGCCGATACGGGCGGCGGTCACGGACTCGGGGATGGCGGGGGAGGGGAGGACGGAAGCGGTCATCGCAGCATGTAGCGTTGGGCGAGCGGGAGGACGGTCGCGGGCTCGCAGGTGGCGAGTTCGCCGTCCACGAAGACCTCGAAGGTCTGGGGATCGACCCGGATCTCCGGGCAGGCATCGTTCCAGAGCATGTCGGCCTTGGTGAGCCGGCGGGTGCCGCTGGCCGGCAGCAGACTTTTGCGAAGACCCAGGCTCTCGCGAAGCCCGCCTTGAATCGCGAGCGGGTGGACGAAGCAGGCCGACAGCCCCTGCTTGGCGAGCCCGAAGGCGCCCCATTGCGGGCGCATCAGGATCGGCTCGCAGGTCATCAAGGAGGCCGCGGAATCGCCCATGGCGCCCCAGGCGATGAAGCCGCCCTTGATCACCAGCTCCGGCTTGATGCCGAAGAAGGCCGGGCGCCAGATCACGATGTCGGCCATCTTGCCGGGCTCCAGCGAGCCGATATGGGCGTCGATGCCGAAGGTGCGCGCGGCGTTGATCGTGTACTTGGCGATGTAGCGCTTGATCCGGGCGTTGTCGCCGAAGCCCGGCCGCTCCTCGGGTAGGCTCCCGCGCTGGTCCTTCATCTTGGAGGCGAGCTGCCATGTCCGGCAGATCACCTCGTGGATGCGGCCCATGCCCTGGCTGTCGGAGCCGAGCATCGAGATCGCGCCGATATCGTGCAGCACGTCCTCGGCGGCGATGGTCTGCGCCCGGATGCGGCTCTCGGCGAAGGCCACGTCCTCCGGCAGGGACGGGTTGAGGTGGTGGCACACCATGGTCATGTCGAGGTGCTCGTCGAACGTGTTGACCGTGTAGGGATTGGTCGGGTTCGTCGAGGAGGGCAGGCAGTGGGGCAGCCCCGCCACGCGGATGATGTCCGGCGCGTGCCCGCCGCCGGCGCCTTCCGTGTGGTACATGTGGATGGTGCGGCCGCCGATCGCCGCGAGCGTGTCCTCCACGAAGCCGGACTCGTTCAGCGTGTCGGTGTGGAGCTGGACCTGGAAGTCGTGCTCGTCGGCAAAGGCGAGACAGGAATCGATCGCCGCCGGCATCGCCCCCCAATCCTCGTGGATCTTCAGGCCGAGCACGCCGGTCTCGAGCTGCTCCTTGAGCGCCGCAGGCTTGTGGGTGTTGCCTCTTCCCAGAAAGCCGAAATTGACGGGCCAGGCTTCTGCCGCCTGGAGCATCTTTCCGGTGTTGAACGGTCCACCGGAATCGATCCCCACCGTGATCGGCCCGAGCGAGCCGCCAAGCAGCGTGGTGATGCCGGACGCGATGGCGTGGTCGGGCAGGCCAGCGGAATCGAAGTGCACGTGGACGTCGATGGCGCCCGGCGTCGCGATCAGCCCCTCGCAGTCGCGCACGGTCGTACCAGCCGACACGATCAGGCGCGGATCGACGCCGTCCATGATCGCCGGGTTGCCGGCCTTGCCAAGGCCGACGATGCGCCCGTCCTTGATGCCGAGGTCGCCCTTCACGATGCCGAGGACGGGATCGATCACGAGCACGTTGCAGAGCAGGAAATCGAGCGCGCCTTGCGCCGCCGTGACGCCCGGCGCCATGCCGATGCCGTCGCGCAGGGTCTTGCCGCCGCCATGCAGGCACTCGTCGCCGTAGACCGCATGGTCGTGCTCGACCACCGCGACAAGGGAAGTGTCGGCAAGCCGCACGCCGTCGCCGGTGGTGGGGCCGTAGAGGGCGGCGTAATCGCGCCTAGGGATCGTGACCATGTGCGTGTCTCCCTCAGGCGCCCTTGAAGCCGCGAGCCTTCGCGCGCGCCAGCGCCTCGGCGCGGGCCGCGTCGGAGTCGAGCGTGCCCTGCGTCAGGTTGTTGAGGCCGGTGAGTTCTTTGGCGCCGCCGAAGCCGGTGAGCGTCACCGTCTTGCGCTGGCCCGGCTCGAACCGCACCGCCGTGCCCGCCGGGATGTCGAGGCGGAAGCCGAGCGCCCGCCCGCGGTCGAAGTCGAGCGCCCGGTTGACCTCGAAGAAGTGGTAGTGCGAGCCGATCTGCACCGGGCGGTCGCCGGTGTTGACGACATCGAGGCTCACCCGCGGGCGCCCGGCGGCGAGCTCGATCTCGCCCTCCGCCGGCAGGATCGCGCCGGGCTCCAGCGTATCGGGCTCCGCGCCTTCCGCGGGCCGGATCGGCTCGTGCACGGTCACGAGCTTGGTGCCGTCGGGGAAAACGCACTCGACCTGCAGGATCGGCATCATGGAGGCCACCCCTGGCATCACGTCGCCGGTGGTCAGGATGGTCGAGCCCCAGCCAATCAGGTCGGCAACAGAGCGCCCGTCACGGGCGCCCTCCAGGATCTCGTCGGTGATGATCGCCACCGCCTCCGGGTAGTTCAGCCTCAGCCCCCGCGCCCGCCGCTTGCGGGCGAGTTCGGCGGCGGTGAAGATCGTGAGCCGTTCGAGTTCGGTCGGCGTGAGCAGCATCGGCTCGGCTCCTTCAATTCGCGAACAGGCGGAGTTCGGCCTGGGCTTGGCGCATGGCGGCGATCTCGATCAGAGGGGTGAAGCCGGTGAGTTCGATCGGGCCTTCCGGTTCTGGCACGGGCTGCTCCAAGAGTTCGGCGATCAGCGGCAGCGCGCCGCCGAGCACCCGCTGCGCCTCGATCGCCCCGATAGCGCCGAGCCGTACGGCGGCCGAGGTGAGGCCGCTGGCGAAGAGGTAGCCGGAGACGGACACCGCGTTGCGCTCGTCGAGGCCGAGCCCCGGCCAGAGAGCACCTTGGACGGTAGGCAAGTGCCCGAGAAGCCGGCCCCCGCGTACGGCCGCGCGAAGATCGGCGGCACCCGGCGTGCCGAGACGGCTATGTGAGGCGAGCAGCGAGGCGCCGTTGCGACGGCTGCCGACCCGCATCGGTTCAGAGAGCGAGGCGGCCTCGACCGCCGCGTCGATTGCCGCGAGTCGTTCAATCCCGCCACCCGCGCGATGAGCGCGGATCAGCGCGACCCGGTCGGTCCCGGCCCAGCGGAAGCGTAAGGCGGCCGCGACGGTGCGGGCGAGCGCCGCCTCGTCGAAGGCGGGGTTGTCCGCAATCAACCCTTCGAGGCCGTTGGAGAAGGCGAAGCTGCCGCTTGGAAAGGCGGTATCGGCATGCTGAAGCGCGGTGAGAGCGGCGAGCAACGCCTCAACCCTCCTCGCCCGCGTCAACGGAGTGGGTGACGCGACCCTCCGTGACCAGCGCGCCGAGGCGGACGAGATAATCCTGTGCCGGTCCCTCCAGCGCGACGAGGATGGCCCCAGCCTCGAAGCGGACCCGCCAGTGCAGGTTGCCGGCGTGATAGCCGAGCTCGAGCGCGTCGGGGACCGAGGCCGGTACGAGCCGCAGCCAGCGCTCGGCACCGACGCGGGCGACCAGGGCATGATGATCGTCGAGGACGAGCACAGCCCCATCGAACAGGGCCTGATCCCGCGGCAGGGCGAGCGCGATTTCCTCGCCGGCCACTGTCTTCGCCCGGAGGCGACGCCGGGCGACATCGGCACTCGGCACGCGCAGGATGTCCACCGCGCCGTGATGCTCGAGGTGATGCAGGCGCTCGGCGAGCCCCGCCTCCGACCGGTTGCCAAGGACGCGTTGGATCACACGCATACGCCACGACTCCGATACACACACTGCCCCGCCCGGCGAGCGGGCGGAGTTGTCCCCGGGGCGCCAAAACCGCCGAGCGGTTCCAACTACCCCTAGAACCCTATGCGAAGATCGGGCCACAATCGAGCGTAAAGAGAATTAATTTTTCTTTGAAAGAAAGCAAATCGGGTGTTGCGCGTCCTCAGCGCGAAGCAACCAGCGAGTTCGCATCACGACCGCGACCCGGGACGACCACGACGCGGCGGATCTCGCCGCGCAGGTAGGCCTGGAGGAACTTGTCGTAATCCTTGAACGAGATGCAGCCGTTCGAGGCACCGTTCGGCCCGAGCAAGTAGGTGTGAGTGAGCAGGCCGACGCGGCCGTGGATCGCCTCGCTGCCGCCGACCGGCGTGAGGCGCAGGGCTCGCACGCCGTGGAACAGCGCCTCCCGCTCGGTCAGGTCGTAGCTGCCCGGCGGTGTGGAACCGCGCATCTTGAGATGGACGAAGCGCGGGTCATCCATACTCTCACCGAGACCGGAATGCGCTTCCAGCCGTTCGCCGTTCGGCAGGACGACGCTCTGGGCGCTGATGTCGTAGACCGCGATACCGCCTTCGCCGGCCGGCGGTGAGGCCGGAACCGGCGATGTGAGCGGCCGGCGGGCGGCCGACTCGGCCGCGCCGTTCTCCAGGGCTGCATAGGCGAGAGCGGGCGCGGGGGAGGCTGGTCTCTCGACGCCGAGCAGCTTCTCGAAGAACGTGCGGGTGTCCTCCGTCTGGGTCGGCGCGGCCGCCACCGTGGACCGGCGGGCGGCGAGCCGCTCGGCCCGGCGCAGGGCTTCCGCCGCTCCGAGGCGCGAAAGCTCGGGCGGACGGCGCACGGGCAGGGGCACGACCTGCGCGAGGGTTGGCGTCGTCGGCGCGTCCGGAAGCCAGAACAGAGCCGCCATCCCGAACCGGGCCTCGGCCGGAGCGGACAGGTCTTGCGGCGTCCACTCGGTGAGCACTTCGACCAGGGGCAATTCAGCCGGCGGCTCTGCGGCCTGCGGTGCGGTGACGGGCGCTGGGGCCGCGGTCTCGGCCACCGCCTTCACGGGGACATCCGGCACGGGCTCTGCCGCAATAGGCGCCACTACGGCCTGCCGGGGCGGCAGACCGAACGATCCGAACGGAGCGGAAGAGGCCAGGATCAGCGCCGCGCTCAGATAGGCGGCCGTGGGCAGAGCCCACGAGAAGAGAGGATGTGCCATGCTGCGCCGCCCGAAATCTCGTCCCGGAGCAGCCTTCGCTCCTGAACCGCCCTGTCGGCGCGGGCGCAACGCCCCCGCAGCCGGTCAATCGATTGTCAACCAAGTGTGCGGCCGCACTCGGCGATTCTGGGGCGAGATCGTGGTCGGGCGGGGGTAAAACCGGAGCGGACTTTGGGCCGGGCCGGCATCGGAATAGCGCCGGATTGCATTCGGGGAGCGTACTGATGCGACGCGGGACCGGTCTTGGCAGTTGTGTCCCGGGTGTGTTGATGCTTGGATATTTTTCTCAATCGGCGGGCTGCATCGATATGGATGATTTGATTTTCATGCGTGGAACGAAAAGCATCCGTTCGCGATAGGCTGGCTTATAAGTCATGTCGCTATGATCATTTGTGCGACCCGAGGCGCCCCCGGATCTGCTCGAAGGATGCGCTGATGGCGTTCAGGGCTTGGTGTCTCCTGCTGAGCAAATGCTTCATCTCAAGCTGAGCCGATCCGTGGGGTGGGCCCTCAAGGTCCGGCAGAGGCGGCAGAATATGCGCGTAGTAGGTTCGGCCCAACAATCGATGCAGCAGGCGTTCGCCGGGAAAGGGCTCGTTGTTGTTCAGCGCGCGCGCTGCCTTAAGTAGGTTGCGGATGTCGTACTGTACCGGACTGATATCCGGCACCTGTTTGGCGAGGTCGAGCAGAGTGTAGACGGCCACACGCGCAGTGCGGATCGAGCTGTCCATCGTGAAGATGATGTCGTTCGAGGTTTCGACGAACTGACCCATCAGGCCCAGATTCGTGCAGCCCTTCGGCACCACATGCGGCCGATCGCCCGCGGCACGAGGCATGAACATCGCCGTGATGTAGGGCATGAGCGCCAGGCGCACCTTCGTCTTCGCCGCAACTGCCTCGCACTGATCCGCAATCCCGAGGTGATAGCAGAGTTCACTCAAGATCTCCCGGCCGGTACAGGCCGGCATCGGCTTCCCGACGTGGTTTCCGTCCTTGTCCATCAGGAGGGCGTAGGCCCAGAGGACCAGCACGTCCTTGGGTTGCTCGGGAAAATGCGGCTGGCGGTTGCAGGTCACGCTCAGCACCCAATTGGAATCCGTGAAGGTGATGATCCCACCCGTCACGGTCTTGCCTGAATAGGGATCGTTGACCGCCAGTTCCTTCAATCGCTCGACGAGGGGTGAGGGTTCGCAGGTCAGCGTCACCGACTCCCACATCGATTTTTCGGTGTCGCCGTAGAACTTTGCGGGCTTCCCGAAAATCGGGGATTTCTCGGCCAGGTTCTTCCAGAGCGTCCAATCGCTGTCTTCGCCCGGATCGTGCTGACCCCGCTCGAGGACTGGGGCATGGTCCATGTCGCCGTAGGCCGTGCCCTCGGTCATCGAGCCCGTCAGTGCGAAGACTACGTCCTTGCTCTCGATCGGGATGACTTCATCCTTGCCATCCGCCCTGATGTGAATGCCCGTGACGGTTCGGGTTTCGCCATCGACGCGCATCGCGAGATCGTACGCCCGCGCGCCGAACCGCACCTTCACGCCGCGGGCCTGGAGGTGTTCGACTAGCGGACGGACGAAACTGTCGTACTGATTGTACTTCGGGAAGACGAGCGCTGACATGTCCGTCAATCCGTCGATCGCGTCGAGGAAGCGGTGCATGTAGAGCTTCATTTCGAGAAGACTCTGCCAATTCTCGAACGCGAACATGGATCGCCAGAGGAACCAGAAATTGGTCTCGAGAAACCCCTTGCTGAAATATTGCTCGATCGTGATGTCGTCGAGATCTTCCTTGCGCTTGAGCAGCAGCCGGATCAACTCCCATTGCTGGGATTTCGTGAGTCCGAACCTTGAAAAGTCGCGGATCTGCCCCTGCTGGTGCATGAGCCGCGCCTTGGAGTAATTGGGGTCGCGGTCGTTGACGAGCCGGTACTCGTCGAGGACGCTGTAGCCTTCGGGCAGTTCGAGGGCCTGAACATCCTGGAACATGTCCCATAGATTGTCGTAGTTCCAGTTCATCTCGCGACCGCCGCGGATGATGTAGCCGTCCTCCGGATTGCCGGCGCCGTCGAGGGAGCCGCCCTCGATGGTCAAGGCGTCGAGGATCGTGATGTCCTCGCCTTTCATGCCGCCGTCGCGGATCATGTAGAAGGCGGCCGCCAGTCCGGCGATGCCGCTGCCGATGATCCAGGCCTTGCGCCCCTCCACCCGCTGCGCGGGCACGGGGCGATTGCGCATGTAGGCGCCCATCATGTCCGGAGGCGGCAGCGTGTTGTCGGGCCGATGGTGCCAATAGGCAGCCGATGCGTCCGCTTCGACGATGAAATCGCGGCCTTCTTCGCCTGGATGGGCCCCGGCCATTGTGCTTCTCCCAGAAAGCGGGCGGTGTCGTTCGCTGCGGCGCGACGGATCAGGCAGTCATCGGTTCGACGCCGCGGGCATGAATGCCGGACGAGTGCTTGCCCTACGCATGGTTGCAACCTTGGTTCCCGGCCGGAGCACTTTCTTGGTCGACCTGTTGGGTATTCCAATGAGGCAGATCAATTGATGCTGCCAGATCGTGGGATACGGTTGGGAGCCGGCCCTCAAAGGTTGGTAAAAAGTGGCTGATTTCATGCAGCGATGGGATGACGTGTAGCGATGCATCTGCAGATCGCTTGTAATCGGCAGAATGGATTGAGCTGGTATTGGCTTGGCGAGCGATTGTGCATTGCCATGGCCTCGATGGCAGGTTTTGCGACCGACGCGTAGCGCCAGAAAACTTTCAGAAGTCACAGCGTGGCGCGCGTTCAACCGTCGGAGAGCCTCCGGGCGCTGCATCCTCATGCCCGCATCCGTTGTAAATTTGGAATTTTCTTCAACGGCCCGTGATCGGCGAAGGATGGCCGTCTTCAGCGGGCTTCGTTCGACATCCTGGCCCGGCCACGGCCGGGAATAGCTGTCGCGTCGCATCCATCGAGGAGGAATGAATGGCCGAGCTTGTGGTGATTGGCTTCGAGGATCCGCACGAGGCGGACCGCGCTCTGAACGAGTTGGCACGCCTGCAGACCGAGTATCTGATCGATCTGGAGGATGCGGTGGTCGCCCTCCGGAGTCCTGACGGCAAGCTGCGGCTCAAGCAGAGTGTCGATCTGGTCGGCGCCGGGGCGGCCTCCGGCGGCATCTGGGGCGCGATGTGGGGCTCACTGGTCGGCCTCCTCTTCCTCAACCCGCTGCTCGGCCTTGCCACGGGGGCTGCCCTCGGAGCAGGGGCGGGGGCGCTGTCGGGCAAGCTCGGCGATTACGGCATCAACGATGATTTCATCCGCTCCGTCTCCGAAGCCCTGCAGCCGAACACCTCGGCCCTGTTCGTCCTCGTGCGCCGCGCGCAGCCGGAGAAGGTCCTCGCGGAGATGTCGCAGTTCCGCGGGCGCGTGATCCGCTCCTCGCTCTCACCGGAGCAGGAGAGCCGGCTGCAGGCGGCGTTGTCGGGACCGGAGGTGTCGATGCCCGGAAGCGCCGAGTCGGCATCGCCCTCTACCGCGGACGGCCCGGCAACCCCGACGCCGGCTGCCGGCAGCAGCCCGCAGTCTCCCGGCGGTTCCACGGGTCCGTCGGGTGCCTGATCCCGGCAAGGGTGGCGGCTCATCGATGGGACGCATCAGACGAGCCGTCCCGCCCCAAGCACTTCGACGGGATCGGCGTCATCCGGACGAATCTGTGGACAAAGGGTCGTCGCTCCGTACGGTCCTCTCGCTTCTTGTTTTTGCATCGTCTTCTCGACAAGCCGGTGGCCACCTTTCGGGACGATGCTCTAAGCCGGTACGGGTCGGTGGCTGGAGGCGACCGCCGGCCGGGCGCGCCGGTTCAGGGCACCGCGCAGGGCCCGTGCGACCTGTTCGGCCGAGTAGGGTTTGCGGACGAGATCGAAGCCGTGGGCGTCGTCCTGGGCCAGCACGTCGCTGTAGCCGGTGGTCAGGATGATCGGCAGGTTCGGGTGGTCGGCCTTCAGCCGCCGCGCGAGTTCGACCCCGCCCATGCCCGGCATCACCACGTCCGAGAAGACCGCATCGAACCGGAACGGTGCCTTCTCGAACTCGACGAGCGCCGTCTCGGCGTCGTGCGCCCAGACGATCGAGTGGCCGAGATCCTCCAGAAGCTGCGTGCAGAAGCGCCCGACATCGAGGTTGTCCTCAACCACGAGCACGCAGAGCGCCCGCTCCTCGAGCGGGGACTCGGCCGCGTCATCCGCCCGCTTCGCCTCCGGCTCGGGCGCACCGACCTCGGGAAGATAGAGCGTGAAGGTGGTGCCGCTTCCCAGTTCGCTCGTCACGTCGATGTCGCCGCCCGACTGCTTGGCGAAGCCGATGACCTGGCTCAAGCCCAATCCCGTCCCCTTGCCCACCGCCTTCGTGGTGTAGAAGGGCTCGAAGATGCGTGTCAGATGCTCCGGTGCGATGCCGGTCCCATCGTCGGAGACCGAGATCGCGGCGAAGGGTCCGGCCGCGTCGGTATGGCCGCGGATCGAGGGCAGCGCCTTCCCGCAGGCGAGCCGGAGCGTCAGCGTGCCCTCGCCGGCCACCGCATCGCGGGCATTGACCGCGAGGTTGACAAGCGCGGTCTCGAACTGGCTCGGGTCGACCCGCACGTGGCAGGGTGCCTCCGGCACCTCCACCGCGATGTGGATGCGGGTGCCGGTCACCGCATTCAGCATGTCGACAACGCCGGCAAGCCGCTCGACGAGGTCGAACACCTCGGGCTTGAGAGGCTGCCGCCGTGCAAAGGACAGGAGCTGGCTCGTCAGCTTGGCGGCGCGATCGACGGTATCCGAGACCGCCTCCAGGTAGCGGCTGCGCCGCTCCTCCGGAAGGTTCGGCCTGCGCAGGAACTCGACGGATGAGCGAATGATGGTCAGCAGGTTGTTGAAGTCGTGCGCTACGCCGCCGGTGAGCTGCCCGACGGCCTCCATCTTCTGGGCGTGGCGGAGCGCTTCCTCGGCTCGGGCGAGCTGCTCCTGGCCGCGTAGCCGTTCGGTGACGTCCTGGGCATACTGGAACGCGCCGATCCTGCGTCCTTCGGCGTCCCGCAGCGTCGTGAACCGCAGCTCGTAGGAGGGCCGCTTGCGCTCGGAATCGCCGAACGCCTCGACGAGGGTGAATTCCTCGCCGGAAAGAGCGCGCGACCAGACCGCCTGCGCCGCGGCGCGGTGGTCGGGCCGGCTGCCGAGCAGGTCGAGGAGGTTGTCGCCGACGCCGGGCCGCACACCGTAGAGGCTCTCGAACTCGTTCGCATAGGCGCGGTTCACGGCGAGCACGCGGTAATCGCGGTCGAGCGCGGCCACGAGGGCGTCGGTCGTCTCGAACACGTCGGCCCAGAGCTTGCGCTGGACCAGTGCGTCCGCGACGCGCCGCTCCAGCGTGGCGTTCATGTCCTGCAGGCGCTCCTCGGCGAGCTTGCGGTCGTGAATGTCCTCGACGACGCCGTACCAGCGGATGATTGCGCCACCCTCGTTGCGCCTCGGCCGGGCACGCGCCCGCATCCACCGGTACTCGCCGGTGCGGACGATGCGGATGCGGTAGTCCAAATCGATCGGCTCGCCCGAGGCGAGACAGCTCGCGAACACGGTCATGGTCCAGGGCACGTCGTCGGGATGAAGCGACTTGGCCCAGCCGGAGCCGTCCGGCTCGCCCGGCGCCTGCCCGGTCAGTTCGAGCCAACGGTTCGAGTAGGACGTGATGTTGCCGTTCGGGTCGCAGGTCCAGGGCACCTGAGGATTGAGTTCGACCGTGTGCCGGTAATGGTCCTCGCTCTCCCGCAGGCGGCGCTCACCGAGGACGCGGTCCGTACTCTCGGCCGTGACGCAGAACAGGCCGCTGACGGCACCGGCGTCGTCGTAGGCGGGCGAGTAGGTGAAGGACCACCAGCCCTGCTCGGGTCTCCCCTCGCGCGAGAGGTCCAGCATGACGTCGGTGAGGGTCTGACTCTCGCCCGCGAGGGTGGCGTCCACCAGGGGGCCGATCTCGTCCCAGATGCTCGCCCAGACCTCGCGGAAGGGCAGCCCGAGGGCCGTCGCGAGCCGGTAGCCGAGGATCGGCCGGTAGGCGTCGTTGTAGAAGCAGAGCAGGTCCGGTCCCCAGGCGAGAAACATCGCCGTGGGGCAGGACAGCATCAGGGACAGCGTGCTGCGCAGCGATTGCGGCCAGTGCTCCGGCGGTCCGATCGAGGTCGCCGACCAATCGCGGGCGCGGATCTCGGCGCCGGTCTGTCCCCCGGGCGGCAGGAACGAGAAGGCGTCATCCATGACGCACGAAGCCGGGCACCCGGAGATCTCTACGCGCCAACCCATCCATCGCTTTGCGGCCGACGACGGCTTCACCACCGGTCACGTTGGATCGAACCACCCCCGTCGGGCGCTTCGCGTTTCGAGAGAGGCGACCAAACATGGCGGTCAGATAACCTGTCGATTCATCGCGGGCGGGCATCTCGGCGTGCCCCGTTTCACCATCTCGCGAACTGTAACGGGGGGAGGCGGTCGCCGGTTGCCGCCCATTGCGGCAAGACAGTTGTGAAGAGGAAAGGGACGGCCTCAATGCCATCCGAGCTTTGACGTGCCGGCATCACGGTCAGGTCGGCCTCACTTTCGCCTCCGCCCGACCGGCATGGTGGAACATTCCAGCTATCCCGAACCTGTCTTTACAATGACCCCCGCCACGACGAGCGAGCACGAGGCTGCGCGCCTTCGCGCCCTGGAGCGCTACTGGTTGCTCGACACGTCGCGCGAGCAGGATTTCGACGAGATCGCGGAGGCTGCCGCCGAGCTGTGCGAGGCGCCGATCGCGGTGGTCAATCTGGTCGGTGACGGGCGGCAGTTCTTCAAGGCGGAGGTTGGCCTCGGCGTGCGCGAGACGCCGCTCGAGACCTCCTTCTGTCGGCAGGCCATCCTGCACAACGACTTCCTCTACGTGCCGGACGCGGCGCGTGATCCGCGTTTCGAGGGCAATCCCCTCGTCAGCGGCGAGCCCGGCCTGCGCTTCTACGCCGGCGCCCTGCTGAAGACCGCCGAGGGGCAGCCGATCGGGACCGTCTGCGTGCTCGACACCCGGCCGCGGGAACTCTCGGAGCGGCAGCGTCGCGGCCTGATGCGGCTTGCCCGCCAGGCCATGGCCCAGATGGAACTGCGCCGCTCGCTGCGGGAGCAGGAGGAGCAGCGTCTGCTGCACGAGCGCATCCTCGACAGCGCCACCGATTACGCGATCGTGGCCATGGATCCCCAGGGCCGCATCACGCGCTGGAACACCGGCGCCGAGCGCATCCTCGGCTGGAGCGAGGCCGAGATGCTGGGCCAAGCGGTCGATGCGTTCTTCACGCCGGAGGATCGGGCGGATGGCAGGCCCGCGGTCGAGAAGCGCCTGGCCGCGGAGACCGGCAGCGCCCCGGACGAGCGCTGGCACATGCGCCGGGACGGCACCCGCTTCTGGGCCTCGGGCGAGATGATGCCGCTGACCTCCGAGGGCGGTGAACTCATCGGCTTCCTCAAGATCCTGCGCGACCGGACCGGGCCGCGGGTCTCGGAGGCGGCGCTGCGGGAAAGCGAGATGCGCTACCGCTCCCTGGTCGAGGTCAGCCCGCAGGTGGTGTGGTTCGGCGACGAGGCGGGCAACATCACCTACTGTAACGCCTACTGGTACGACTATACGGGGCTTCCCTCCGGCGAGACCGGTGAGGTGGGCTGGATGGGGGCGATCCACCCCGATCATCGCGAGCGCGTTCGCGACACGTGGCTCGCGGCAGCGCGGAGCCAGGGCCCTTACGAAATCGAGTTCCCCCTCCGCCGCGGCGACGGACAGTACCGCTGGTTCCTGTCGCGGGCGCAGCCGGTGCGCGACGAGGCGGGCGACCTCAGGAGCTGGATCGGCACCACCCTCGATATCCACGAGCGCAAGGTCGCCGAGGAACGCTTCGAGGCACTCACCGAACTGGCCCCGGCCATCATCTGGTTCGGCAATCCCGACGGCAGCCTCAGCTACCTGAACGACCGCTGGTACGCCTATACCGGCCAGACGGCAGAACAGGCGCTGCCGCTCGGCTGGGGCGAGGCGGTCCATCCGGACGACTTGGACGGTCTGCTCCGGGCCTGGGACACGGCGCGCACCCGCGAGATCGTCTACGACACCGAGGCTCGCCTGCGACACCACGAGGGAACCTACCGCTGGTTCCTGATCCGGGCCGAGCCGCTGAGGGACGCCAGCGGCGTGGTGATCGGCTGGCTCGGCAGCAACAGCGATATCCACGATCGGCGCCAAGTCGAGGAGGAACTGCGCAAGGCGCGGGAGCAACTGCACTTGGCGGTCGAGGCGACCGGAACCGGCATCTTCGACTACGATCTGATCACGGACACGCTGGAATGGGACGCGCGGACCCGCGTTCTGTTCGGCCTGAATCCTAGAGCGCCCGTCAGTTACAAGGTCTTCCTGGCAGGCCTGCACCCGGACGACCGGGATTGGGTCGACAGGGCGGTCAAGGCCGCGCTCGACCCGGCCGGCAACGGCAGCTACGACATCGCCTACCGGACCGTCGGGCTGGAGGATGGCATCGAGCGCTGGGTCGCCGCCAAGGGGCAGGTCTTTGCCGCCGACGGCCGCGCCGTTCGCTTCATCGGCACCGCGCGTGACGTCATGCAGAGCCGGAGGGCCGAGCAGGTCTTACGCGAGACCGAGGAGCGTTACCGCCTGGCCGCCCGGGCCACCAACGACGCGATCTGGGATTGGAGCCTCGCGACGAACCATGTCCTCTGGAACGAGGCACTCACGGTCGCCTACGGCTATCCTCCGGAGGCGGTCGATCCGACGGGCGACTGGTGGATCAGCCACATCCATCCCGACGACCGGGCGCGGATCGATGCGTCCATCCACGCCGTCATCGACGGAACCGGCACTGCCTGGAGCGACGAGTACCGGTTCCTGCGCGCCGACGGCACCTATGCCGACATTCTCGACCGGGGCTACGTCATCCGCGACGGGCACGGGACGGCGGTGCGGATGATCGGGGCGATGCTCGACATCAGTGAGCGCAAACGGGCCGAGGAGCACCAGCGTCTGCTCACCGGCGAGTTGCAGCACCGGGTCAAGAACACGCTCACGCTCGTCCAGGCGATTGCCAGCCAGACCTTCCGCAACGCCTCGGACCCGGATGCGGCCCGCGAGGCCTTCGCGGCGCGCCTGATCTCGCTCGGTCGTGCGCACGACATCCTGACCCGGTCGAGCTGGACCGAGGCGCCCGTCATTGAGGTCGTGGAAGGCGCTCTGGCGGTCCATCGCGGTGCCGCGACGGCGCGCATCCGCGCGAGCGGGCCGGGCGTGCTCCTCGGTGCCAAGGCGGCGCTTGCGCTGGCTCTCGCCCTGCACGAGTTGGCCACCAACGCGGCCAAGTACGGCGCTCTGTCCAACGAGGAGGGATGTGTCGACCTGCGCTGGCACGTGGTGCACGAGGGCGAGACCCCCCGCTTCTGCCTGACGTGGTCGGAGCAGGGCGGTCCCCCGATCCTGGCCCAGCCGTCGCGCCGCGGCTTCGGCTCGCGCCTGATCGAGCGCAGCTTCGCCGTCGAGGTGGGCGGAGAGGTCAAGCTCACCTACGCGCCGACCGGCCTCGTCTGCCGCCTGGAAGCCTCCCTCGCTTCGATGCAGGAGCCGCGCGACGAAGTCGCGGCCTGAGGGACGATGGCGGGCAGGATTTGGCCCGGACGGTGAGGCGGGCCGATCGATCGCGTCGGTATTCGGGCCAACGTAGGCTTCCTCTTCGGTGGCGCTCGGGCAGCAAATGTTAGTGCGGGCCTCGCTCCGCTGAGATGCGCGTATGAAAAACTTCTGACTTGTGCATACCAAGTATTTGCGATCTAGTGCCGCTCGGATGCCCTGAGCCCTGGGTTGCACGATGTCGTCGCTCCTGACGCGCCTGCTCGCATCGGCCGGTGCCTGGGGCGCGACCCTGCTCCCCGGTTACGCGCTCGATCCGGCCGCGGTGGAGTTGGAGGAATTGCAGGTCACGGCGCAGTCTGGACCCGCGAACCCGGTGGCGACGGTCTCGGGCCCGACCGCGAACCTGAAGGCGGCGCTGTCTCCCTCGGTCTCGGCCCTGCCGGGCAACACCACGGTGATCGATGCGGCGGAAATCGCCCGACTGCCCGTGCAGAGCTACGGCGACCTTTTCCGTCCGGTGGCCGGCTTCGACGTCTCGAACTATGGTCAGGGCGGCGTCGGTTACGGCATCGCGCTGCGCGGCTTCAGCGATGCCGAGCACGGGCGCGACGTGGCCGTCTTCATCGACGGCGTGCCGATCAACGAAGTCTCCTCGATCCACACGCCGAACTACGTCGATCTCAATCCGTTGATCCCGGAGACCATCGCCTCGATCAGCATCGTGCGCGGGCCGTTCTCGGTCGAGGCGGGCGATGCCAATCTCGGCGGCGCGATCTTCATCGACACAAAACGGTCTGAGCCCTTCTCGACCCTCGGCGTATCGGGCGGCTCCTTCGGCACGGCGCGAGGGCTCGCCACCTTCAGCCAACTCGGCCCCGGGCTCCAGCCCTTCCTCGCCTACGAGGGCTACGGCACCGGCGGCTACCGCGAGAACGGTGATCTCGGGCGCTACAACGCCTTCAACAAGGTCACGATCCCTCTCGATCTCGGCTCCAGTCTGTCGCTGCGGGTGCAGATGTACGGCACCGGCTTCGGGCAGCCGGGCTACTTGGAGCGCGATCTCGTGCGGGCCGGCCTCGTCTCGCCGCGGGCGGCGACCAACGTCACCGATGGCGGCGGCAAGACCCTGCAAACCTTCGTGGCCAATTACGTCAACGGCGCGCCCGACGACGCGCTGTCGGCGCTCCTCTACGTCAGCCACGACGTGTTCAGCCGCTTCTCGGATTTCGGCGGCGGCCAGCGCGGACAGGTCGAGGAGCGTGAGACCGTCGGCGGGCGCCTCCGCAAGGTCTGGACGACGAGCCTGTTCGATGCTCTTCCGGCCCAGATCCTCGTGGGCGGGGATTGGCGCACGGACGCACTCGACGTGAACACCGGCCCCTCGGTGGCGCGCAGCTTCACTGCGCGCACCCTCGATCTCGACCTTCTCCAGCACAACCTCGCGGCCTATGCGCAGGTGCAGATCAAGCCGGCGCCCTGGTTCAAGCTGACCGGCGGCGCCCGCTTCGACCAGTTCGTCTACGACGTGCGCAACCGTCTCGACCCCGCCCTGTCGCCCAAGGTGAGCCCCAACGTGGTCTCGCCTAAAGGTGGGGCGGCGGTCACGCCCTTCGACTGGCTGGAGCTGTTCGCCAATTACGGGCAGGGCTTCCGCAGCCCCTCCGCGTCGAGCGAACTGACGAACAATCCCCGCCTCACCCCGCTGACCATCGAGAGCACGGAGGGCGGCGGCCGGCTCGTGTTCGACCGGTTCAGCCTCCTCGGCACGGTGTTCTTTACCGACATCGCCAACGAGGTGTTCCAGCCGGCGCCCGGCCTGCCGGTGCAGAACCTCGGCAAGTCCCGTCGCGACGGCTTCGAGGTCGAAGCGAAGCTCCTGGCCTACCGCGAGGGCCTCGACCGGGTTGCCGTCTTCGCCAACTACTCGGGCGTCTCAGCCCGGCTGCTCAACGGTGCGCCGTCGGTCTTCGTCCCCAACGTGCCGGCCTTCCTCGCCACCGTCGGCGCCGAGTTCGACGTCAGTGCGCCGGCCTTGCTCGGCCCCGGCCGCCTGACCGGCGCGGCCTACCTGTCCTATACCGGCGCCAAGCCGCTGACCGAGGACGGGGGCTTACGCTCCTCGCCCTATCCGCGGGTGAGCGGCCGGATCGCCTACCTCCACCAGAGCGGCTGGACCACCTTCGGGCAGGCCACCTGGTATCCCGGCGACCGCACCAGCGAGAGCATCTTCAACTTCGGCTCGTCGGTCTCTGCCGTGGCCGCCGAGATCTTCACCAGTCCGCAGCCGCGCCTGACGCTGCTGGCCGGCATCACCTACGGCTTTGCAACGGGAGTACCTACACGATGAGACGCATCGCCCTCTTGGCCACCCTCTTGGCCGCCCCCCTGGCCCTCGGCGCGCCGGCCTCCGCCCACGACATCTGGCTCGACCCGACCGGCAGCGGCGTGCAGGTCCTCTACGGGCACCCGCACGAGCCGGAACTGCCGAGCGCGGGCAAGCTGATGAGCCTGACCGCTTATGAGCCGTCCGGCACGGTGGCGCTGAAGGCCAATCTGGAATCCGGCCCGGCGCCGGCGCTCAGGGCTGCGCATCACGGCGATGCACTGTTCGCGGCGTCCTACGACAACGGCTACTGGGTGCGCCTGCCGGACGGCAGCTACCGCAATGCCAGCAAGCGGATGTTGCCGCAGGCCGACAAGAGCCTCTGGTCGGTGAAGTTTGCCAAGGCCGTGTCCGGCCCGACGGCACCGTGGGACAAGGTCGTCGGCCAGCCGCTGGAGATCGTTCCGCTGGAGGAACCGGCCTCGGCCTCGGGCAAGATCCGGGTGCGGGTGCTGTTCGAGGGGCGTCCGCTCAATGGGGCCAGCGTGGTCGCCACCGACGGCGTCAACTTCAAGAGCGATGCGGATCAGGCCCGCGCGACGACGGATTCGGAGGGCGTGGCGGTCGTCTCGCTGCGCCGTTCCGGCCCGCAGGTGCTCGGCGTCAGCCACCGCGTCACCCCTTCGCAGACCCCGGCGCTCGCCGATGCGGACAGCTACGGGGCGACGCTCGCCTTCACCGTGACCGACCCGAAGACCAACTGAGCCCGGAAGCGGGCGACACCCGGTGACCACGGCCTCGGCCTGTCGCCACCGGGTGGCCGCGATGCCGTTGCTTCCGTCATGTCGAGCATCACCCTGGGCCTTGAGCCCTCAGGCGATGCTCGACACACCGGATGATGCATCGTTGTCTGAGGCTGAGACGACTTTCGTAGAGCGATACTTCAGAATGAGGGCTTGTTGGCATCGGCATCGGTGAGGTTTCAGCACTTCGCGACGACCGCTGCAGCAAGCCATTGGGCCGCGTCCGACCCACCCGTTGCCGTGACACTCGATACTCATATCGCGGGTCGTCATGATCTTTTCCGGCCTACTCGCGCAGGCGCCGCGGCGTAGATATTTATTCCCAGCAGCATTTCCGTAGTAATGGCGCATAAAGCAGCCCTTCGCATGACGTATCCTCCATCATCATTTGATCTGTTGCTGGACGAACACTCGCTGCGGCGTACAATCTCTGCCGCAAGATGTTTTGTGCGAGTCACAACGTGCCCATGACGTGCGAATTTGCTTCGCATCACCGTGAGTTCCAACTCGGCACATGAAGAAGGGGCGCACCGATGTCTCGGTGCGCCCTGGTATCGTCACAGCGAGGCTGCTCTCCCGCTCAGCGAAGGCGCGAGGAACAGCGATCTACGGCGCGCAGCACGTACCTGTGGCGTGAGGCAAAACATGGAATTTACGTATCAGCTAAGTCATTGTTAAATCGTAATTATTTCTGTGATCGATCTGGAGAAATAACGAAAGATGCTCATTCCAGCACATTAAGATGCTCGGCAGGCCGGCCATTGGATCGCCGAAGGCCCGCATGAATTACAATCGACACGATGAAAAAGCCCCCGCGGATTTCTCGGCGGGGGCTTGTGACCTCGTTCACGCGATCTCTTTAGATGCGCGCCAAGTCCGATCTTCGATAGAAGGCGGCCCCTACCTCCTCGCGCCGGATTCGTGGCTCGATGCCGAGTGCGGTCAGTCGCTTCTGGATCTGCCGGAAGTGAGTCCCCGTTGTTGCCATCGCTTCGAACAGGGTGACGTGCTCCGCACGGAATGCCTCGAGGTCGGCTTCCCTGATCACGTTCACGGGGCATCGGTTCAAAGGACTGACGATCGTTGTCGTCTGGAGAAAGCCTAGATCGATCAGCTTGCGGACGACCGCGGAGTTCGTGCGCATCACCTTCTCAACCGCTCGGGCTGTCGTACAGCCGTCCATGGAGCCCCGCGTCCGATCACGAACCTCAGACACCCGAACGAGCAGAGCCGAGAAGCCGTGAGCGTCTCTCCGTCGACCGACCCAGGCCAGCTTGCGCCCGAGGACGAGATCGAGGATCTCGGCGGTGCTGCAGCAGACTTTTTTCACCGCTCTCTGAATGTCGACCATGTCCTCGTCGGGCTCCGCGACGGGCACGGCATCGGCGAACAGCCTGGTCAGGAACGTGTCGAGGTCGCGGCGCCTGAACAGGTGATCGAGTTCCGGCCGCTTTGGGAACATGGGCTTGATGAACCCGCCGTCGACGAGCAGCTTCGTCTGGACGCGGCCAGCGCCGAGGTACTCCTTGACCTCCGTCATGAACAAGCCGTCGGCGGCGTCCGCGAGAGTCGGGGATGCTGCGACGGCGTCGAACAATGCACTACCGTTTGGAAGCTCAGCCTGCTCCTTCGTTAGGATGCCGGTCGCCTGGAGGATCTTTCGCAGACGTTTGGGATGTATCCGCAACTCCTGGGACGCGGTGTACACGGAGTGCAGGATGCGGCGCTCGACCGGCTTTCCGAAAATCGTGTCTCCCGAACCGAACGGCATCCTCTCGGCGATGAACTCCGCGACGAGATCCCGGACCACGTCGAAGTCGGGGTGCAACTTCTCGAATGACAGAACCTTGAACCACCGCCCGAGAACAGCCTGCGGTCCCTCGGTCGCGCTGCGGGTGTAGGGATAGGAGCAGACGAGCCCGTCCATGAACTCGCGGATGCCGACCTCGCCCTTTTCCGCGATCGCGACACCCGTTGTTCCGGCTGCGCACCAGTCGTCGTCCGCGAGGGTGTTGAAACGGACGTCGCGGCCGAAGCGTGCAACGGCGCCGATGGTCTCACAAACCCCGATGCCGACATGCAGAGGCAGCGTGTCCAACCAGTGGATGTTTCCGCGTCCTTCGTCGAGGCGGTCGAGCACATAGGTTTCGAGGCTCGAGGCGGTACGGCAGGTGGCCCTCTCGGAAAGCGCTCCGAGATCCGGCAGGTGTGGCTTCAGCAGCCTCGCGAAGTCGTGGTTTCGCGAGGTCTCCTGATGCTCGAGCTTGACCAGTGCCATGCCGTGTTTCCGGCAAGTCTTAATCGCTGCGATCGGCCAGATGGCCCCCCCATAGGCGGCGGTTTCGGGCTTCGACGCCTGGGCGCAGTCCTCGAGAAGGCAGGCCGGGATGACCAGGGCCGGTGTCCCCGAGGATCGGCGCGAGGCCCGCACCAAGCTGGAGATCGCCGTCGCGGAGATCGACCGGGTCCGGGAGGGGGGCGTACGCTTCGGCTGCGTGCTGGCCGATGCGGGTTATGGGTCCGCCCCGTTCCGACAGGCCCTGAGCGCGCGTGGCCTGACCTGGGCTGTCAGGATTTCGGGGCGCAGCAAGGTCAATCCGGCTGGCGCGACGATGATCTTCCCCGTCGCGGGGCGCGGACGACCGCGCAAGCGTCACGTCCCAGATCAGGTCTCGGTTGCGGCCGAGACGATCCTGTCAGACATGACCGGCCGGGCGGTGGCCTGGCGGCACGGCACCAAGGGTCGGCTGCGGGGCCGCTTCTGCGCGTTGCGCGTCCGGATGGCCGATGGTCCGACCCAGCGGATTGGCACAAAAGGCAACCAACACCTGCCGGGAGACGAGGTCTGGCTGGTGCGCGAGGAGCGCGGCTCGGGCGAGCGCAAATACTACCTCACGAACCTCCCCGCCGACGCGACCCTCAAGCAACTGGCCGCAACAATCAAGGCGCGCTGGATCTGCGAGCAGGCGCACCAGCAGATGAAGGAGGAACTCGGCCTCGACCACTTCGAAGGCCGCTCTTGGACTGGGCTGCATCGCCACGTGCTGATGACGATGATGGCCTACGCCTTCCTCCAATCCCGGCGCCTCGCAGCGACGGGACGGAAAAAAAAGAATCGCCTGCCCACCGCCCCAGCCCTCGATGTCGGCGATCCGCCAAGCCATCCTGGATCACCTCAGCCGGCCACCGCCGCGGCGATGCCCGTACTGTGAGGCCGCCCTCGACCAGCCGCCTTAAGGACAATCTGCCAAAGTAGTGCTAGGCCTTTCCATCAGCTACACGCCGATCGCCCGCTACGGCGGTACAATCACGGTCCACAGCGAGCTTGAGCGAGGATCGATCTTCGTGATCTGGCTTCCGGCGGTTCGTCGTCCGCATTGATGTCCGCCATCTGTCTTCATGAGTGTGGATCGGCGTTGAGGCGTCTCATCATACGCTTCTTCTAAAGGCTGTAATCTATGTCTAGATTGTTCTGGGCATGGTTGCGATCGGCATCGTCCGACAAGCAAACTACATGCGGCAGTACAGTCGCCTGCCCGACGTTACCAGCTACTCAATACCCGTCACGCGATCTTGGATGCCGAGCACGCCGCGCAGGTTCCGGATAACCATTCCCGCTCGACCTGCACTCCACCCTCGGTCATGGTGGGGTACTGGTCGATCCACCGGTCGGACCAACGGCCGCCCGCCTCGGTGAGCGAAGCACGCCGCGCGGCATGAATCCTATGGCACGGACGCGTCACCTTCCCCAGGAGGCAGTCCAGGGCCAGCTGGGCGACCAGCGACGTGACGAACCCGAGCTCGACAGGCCCGTACGGCTGATAGTGGGCGCCGCAAGCGGGCTCTTCAAAAGCGACTGCCCGCTCGTCGGGCCAAGCCACCACCCGGAAATGGGGTACCCCCGTCCGGTCCAGCCCGCACCTGAGGCAGCCACCCCCAGGCGTGATGGCCACCGCATGCCCCGCGACAGCGTGCGCCTCGGCCAGCCGTAGACGACGGGCATCGGCCTGCCCAGCCGGCACTGCCAGTCATTGAGTTGGCTTTCCGCGCGTCAATCCCCCATCGCCGACACGATGAGGTGACTTCCCCGGAGCGTTCCTTCATCGACGGCCAACATCGCCTGCGCCACGACCGGGAAGGCATCGAATTTCCCGTGCGGGTAGCCAATCCGCAGCTTCGCAGCCAGCCCTTCCGCCTTGTTCCCGCGCACGCAGGCGGCGCCGAGCGGATGGCGCCCGACGTTGGCCCAATCAAGTGCATCATGGTCGATAAGATTCAGGTGCCCGACGCCCGCCTGCGCGAGCGCGAGCGCGACCGCCACCGGCGCGCCGACCGATCCACAGCCCAAGACCGTGACCGTCGCGCCTGTCAGCCGTTCCGTGCGCAGATCGTGCCCGCGACCGTGGATCCAAGGGGCATCCGCTCGCGCCGGCTCGTCGCGCACGACGGGATCGCTGCCAAGGTATCGCCGTACCAGCAGTCCGCTCGGCAGGCGTGAGGGCCGGAAGCCGTCGTAAAGTGGCGCTGTCGAGCCGCCGCAGCTGCGTGCGCCCCGCGGGGGCGCGATAGCGGCCGTCACAATCCCAGGGCCGAACCGTCCCTCCGCGGCGATGACCGTGACGATGCTGTCCTGCCGCGCGGAGACGAGGTCCGATAGGAGACGCGGTGCCTCGCCGCCACACCTCTCCACCAAGACCTGCACGTCCCGCGCCGTCCTCGGGTACTCGGACGGCAGCATCGGCCGGTCGAGCCACACGAGCAGGCCCTTTTGCAGTCGCGACGGGCGGAGGACTTTGTCTCCATAACGGTTCCGCAGCCAACCCGTGACCTGCTCCTCGGTGTCTCCGAGCAGGCGGAGGCCCGTGGTCTGCCAGACGGCGATCTCGCGTGACGGCCGCTCTAGCCGCAGGATGCTCGTCTGGCGTCCGTCCGAGGCGTTCCGATCGTAGCGCCAGTAGGTGAGGAACTCATCGAGGAAGTCCCTCTCCACCATGCCCCCTTCCAAAAGGTCCCGAACGAGGGTGCAGCTCTTTCCGAGCAGCCGGACCACCACTCCGGCCGGATCGTCGGGATCGAATTCGCTCATGTTGGCGAGTAGGCACAGACTGCCATCGCGCTCGACGTGGGGCCACGTGAGGAACGGCGGCCGTTCCAGCAGGCCGAACTGCGGTCGTACGAGCGGGAAACCCTCGGGTATCAGCACGTCGATGTGCCGTGGATGCGGTTCGCCGAAGTCGACGGGCAGTCGCCAACCCGACTTTATCCGGAAACGGTGGTGGTATGCGGCGAGGGCCCTTCGTCCCAACGGTGTCGGGTCGACACCGTGCAGTTCCCGGAGGCACTCGCGAATCCTCTCGACAGCCGCATGCCGCCGGATCGACGCCTCATGCATGGCGTCCGCTGCCTCGCTCCCGCACAGATCCGGCAGCGGTCGCGCCCTGGGAGATCAGCAGGCCGGACGAGAGCGCCGCCGGCCTCGCCACCGACGGGGCAGGGGCCGGCGTGACGACGTGACCGGCCTGGTCGTGGTCCCTGTCATAGACCGGTCCGGCCCCGAATGCCCGCCTGACCGCCGGGGAGGCGTTGGCGAGTGCGTTCGGCCCGAGGGCGGTCTGCCGTCCGTTCAGGTCGGACTGGATGGCCTCGGAGGTCGAGACTGCCTTGCTGGTGGCGCAACGGACGCTCCTGTCGCCCCGGATGCCCACCCTGCTGACCGGGGTCTCCCCGAACTCCGAGCCTATTGCGATGCCCATCTTGCGGATGCCGGGCAGCGTCGCCTTGCAGAGGTTGAACGAGGAGCGAAGGCCCCCGCAGAGCATGACGGCGGCGTCCACCGTACTCGCCGGCTCGGTCGCCAGCCGCGTGCCCACGGCCACAAGGCCGTGGAGGCAATCGCCGATGAAGCGTACCTTCCTGGCGCCGAAGTCGTCCCGGGCGCAGGCCGCCAACTCGCCCCGGATGACGTGCAGGTTCGCCGTCATCTCGGCGATGCGTCGACCCCTGATGCACGCGTCCACGTAGGCGGTGAAGCCGGATAGATCGGCGAAGACCGAGGCGAGCCCCATCCTGATCGAACGGCTCGGCATCAACTCGGCGAAGTCGATGGTCTTGAGCGGCGGCTCGTGGCGGTGGAAGCGGAACGTCGCCTCGGGGGAGGTGAGCGCGGTCAGATCCATGTCCGTTTGCAGAGCGCGGACCGCGGCGAGCACCCGTGCCCGGATCGGCGCCGGATCGAGGCCGGACCACGCCTGGCCGTAGCCCGCGTTGGCAAGCCCGTATTGACGGTCCTCCGCGAGCGAGGTGGAGCGCTCCGAGGCCCAGCCGACGCTTGGTTCGCCCAGAACCTCGCGGGCGCGGTCGCTGAGATAGATGCCGGGATGGTCACCCTCTGCCAGCTTGGCTGCGTGGTTGGCCGGGCTGCCGAGGAAGAGCGGCTCCATATCCGCGCCCCGACCGCTGCTCACGGCGACCGCACGCCCCGTGTCGATACCAATCCTGACCCGGGTCTGGAGGCGGGCGCCGCCGATGTTCTGGCCGGCGGCCTCAATCGTCTCCTTCAAGGTCACTGCGAATGCGACGGCCCGGAGGACGCGTTGGCGCTCGTCCCCGACGGGCGTCACCAGGACGGCGTGCAGCCGGGGGCCGTGGTAGTCGACGCGCTGCGCCTCGAACTCCTCCACGACCCTATCGGTTGCCGAGTAGTGGAGGTGCAGGAACTGTAGGACGCGCTTATGGCTGGCTTCGGTCTCGCGGCCCTGATCCTGAAGCCGATCGTGGTAGTCGAGCAACTGGACGTAGACGTGCACACCATCGACGAGAACCGCGCGGTTCCGCGGGACGGCAAAGATAGGCGACTCATCGAAGCCGAGCCTCTTGCCGCGGGCCTGCGCGTCCCGAACACGCTGCAAGAGGTACGTTTGGTCAAAGGTTCGCACGTCGATGGCCGACTGCGGTACGGTCGTCATGAACCGCGCGATGCGGTTTCGGCTTCGGATCGGATCCCAGGCCATGTCGGCACCTAAGGCTAATTCGAGGACAGGAAGGCGACGAAGCGCTTGCGGTGCTTGTCGAAGAATTCGACCGGGCTCGGTAGAAAGGAGGCGCGAACGTCATTGGGGAGTAGCTCGAAGACCGCGTCGCTGACGCGGACCCGCCCGCCCGACTGTTGGGTGTCGGGCTTGAACTGCTCGTATCGCGCCGCCTCGTTGACGGGCTGGCCGACGATGGTGAAGGCGATGCGGTCGCCGCCACCGAAGTCGCCGACGGATACCTCCCCCAGGTGCAGGCCGATCCGGATGCCTACTGGCGCCGAGGCTTCCGCTGCTGCCGCCTGGACGCGGCGGGCGGCCTTGAGCGCCGCCCTTGTGGCTCCGGCAACGCCCTTACTGAGGCGAGGGGCGTCCGGGCATAGCCAGAAAGCCATCACCGCATCACCCATATGCTTATCGACCTGCCCGTTCGACCGCTGAATCTCCTCCACCTGCGGGTCCGTAAGCCGACGGAGGGTGGCTCCCACCTCGACGGCGTCCCGCCCCTCGGAGTGGGCGGAGAAGCCCGAGAGGTCGCTGAACCAGATCACGGCCATCCTCTTGACCGGCGGGATGGCCTCCGCGCCATTGAGTAGGATGGCGCTGGTCGCCTGCACGCCCTCCGGGCAGACCAAGCGCGCGATAGCCCGGTCACCCCTGTTGAGATCCCGCGCCTGGCTCGCCCTCTGCAGGCTCGCCTCGTCGAGTTTCGCGACCAGGGCCCGCGCGACGGTCTCGTACCAAAGGGCCCTGGTTTCCCCGGCGAGTGCGTCGATTGTCGATCGGTCGATCCTCCACACCTTGGATCGGTAGGCTGCCACAACGTCGTTGCCGCGTACGGGTGAGGAGCCGGGCGCGCCCCGTAGGAATGCCATCTCGCCGATTATCTCGCCCCGTTCGCGGCGGGCGATGGGGCCGCCGGCCATGACCTGAAGCAGTCCCTCCTCGACGATCCAGAGGCAGTCCGCCTCTTCACTGCCTGAACAGAGGGCTTGGCCCTCGTGGAGCGTCTGAACCCGAAGCTCGTCGTGGAGGGCGGCTGTCAACACAGCCGGGTCGGGACAATATTTCTCAAGGAACATACTTATTCCAAGGCTACGGTTTTGCATGATTATTCCTAGAAATCGTAATGGCTGCGATGCCACAATGATTGGCTGAGCCCGACACTGGAAACCCAGGCTGCGCGAGCGACGATGACGCTCGTCCAGCTTCGGCCGGGCGCAACAGCTAAGCTTTCACGTTTTGTTCCCCGCGCCGTTCCAGGCTGCCATCCCAATGGCAGCCTGGAACCTATTCAGTCGAAGCTATTCACCTCTGCTCAAGAGGAGACTGGATGAAGGTGAACTCAAACTTTCATCACACGCCCCGCTCTACGGAAGCCTGTCGGTCGAGGTGAATGTACTTCGACCGACAGGCTTCCTGCATCGGCACATGCTGTGAGAATAAACCTAAGGGCAGGCTCGGAAAATTTTGCCTCTCAAGCAGGGCCTCCCAAGAAGCAATTCCAAACATCTTATGCCTCGCGCCGCACAAACAGATGCGAGCCGTCAGGTTACGAACACCCAGTCGTGGACCCGCAGGTGTCGCACTTCAGGCAGGTGCCGTTGCGGACCAGCGTGAAGTTGGCGCATTCGGGGCAGGCCTCGCCGACATAGCCCTTCATCTTCGCCTCAGCCCGCCGATCCGCGACGCTGCGCTCCGCCTTCGGCTCCGGCTTGGCGAAGGGCAGCGTCTCGACGCTGCCGACGCTCTGCGGCTCCGCCTTCAGGGCCGTCGCACCGTGCACCGCGTGGACCGTCCCGCCGGCAGGCGCCGACTGGCCCGCGGCCGCGGCGGCCACACCCGTCGTGGCGCCCCCTGGACCACCCTGGATCAGGGTGAGCCGGTCGGCGGAGCCGCGCAGCAGGCCGCGGGAGACGATCGCCGAGGCGGCCGGAGCCGGCTTGCCGGATTCGCGGGTGGTGTCGCCCTCGCCGCCGCCGAGCACCGTGCCGCCGATCTCGGCCGGGTTGACGTGGGCGAGATCGGTCCGGCCGAGATAGGACACGGCCAGTTCGCGGAAGACGTAGTCGAGCAGCGAGGTCGCGTTCTTGATCGCGTCGTTGCCCTGCACGAAGCCCGCCGGCTCGAACCGGGTGAAGGTGAAGGCCTCGACGTATTCCTCCAGAGGCACGCCGTACTGAAGGCCGAGCGAGATCGCGATGGCGAAGTTGTTCATCAAGCTCCGGAAGGTCGCGCCTTCCTTGTGCATGTCGATGAAGATCTCGCCGAGGCGCCCGTCATCGTACTCGCCCGTGCGCAGGTAGACCTTGTGCCCACCGACGACCGCCTTCTGGGTGTAGCCCTTGCGGCGGTCGGGCATCTTCTCCCGCGAACGGATGCGCTCGACACGCTCGATCACCCGCTCGACGATCTTCTCGGCCGCCGCTGCTGCCTTGGCCGCGGCCGGCGCCTGGATGATCGCCTCGAGCGCGTCCTCCACCTCGTCTTCATCGTCGGCGATCAGGGCCGAGTTGAGCGGCTGCGACAGCTTCGAGCCGTCGCGGTAGAGGGCGTTCGCCTTGAGCGCGAGGCGCCAGGACAGCAGGTAGGCCGCCTTGCAATCCTCGACGGTCGCGTCGTTCGGCATGTTGATGGTCTTGGAGATCGCCCCCGAGATGAAGGGCTGCGCCGCAGCCATCATGCGGATGTGGCTCTCGACCGAGAGGTAGCGCTTGCCCGTGCGTCCGCAGGGATTGGCGCAGTCGAACACCGCGTAGTGCTCACGCTTGAGGAACGGTGCGCCCTCCAGCGTCATCGCTCCGCAGACATGCGTGTTGGCGGCCTCGATCTCCTTCTTCGAGAAGCCGAGGAAGGGCAACAGCTCGAAGGTCGGATCGGCAAGCTTCTCGGCAGGCACCTTGAGGGTGTCCTTCAGGAAATCGTCGCCGAGATTCCAGCGGTTGAACACGAACTTGATGTCGAAGGCCGACTTCAACCCGGCTTCCACCGCCGCGATCTTGTCGTCCGAAAAACCCTTCGCCCGCAGGGAGCCGGGGTTGATCGTGGGCGCCTGGCCCATCGAGCCGTGGCCGACGGCGTAGGCCTCGATCTCGGCGATCTCGGCCTCGCGGTAGCCGAGCGCCCGCAGGGCGTCGGGGGCGGCTTGATTGATGATCTTGAAGTAGCCGCCGCCGGCGAGCTTCTTGAACTTCACCAGGGCGAAGTCGGGCTCGATGCCGGTGGTGTCGCAGTCCATCACGAGGCCGATCGTGCCGGTCGGCGCGATCACCGTGGCCTGCGCGTTGCGGTAGCCGTGCTGCTCGCCGAGCGACAGCGCACGATCCCAGGCGGCGCGGGCATGGGCGCCGATGTCGTCTTGCGGGATGTTGGCGTGGTCGAGCGGCACGGGGGCGACGTTCAGGCCCTCGTAGCCGGCCGCCTCGCCGTGAGCGGCGCGGCGGTGGTTGCGGATCACCCGCAGCATGTGCTCGGCGTTCTCAGGGTAGGCCTCGAAGGTGCCGAGCTCGGCCGCCATTTCGGCGGAGGTGGCATAGGCCACGCCCGTCATGATCGCGGTGAGCGCGCCGGCGAGTGCCCGGCCCTGATCCGAGTCGTAGGGCAGGCCCATGGTCATCAGCAGGCCGCCGATATTGGCGTAGCCGAGGCCGAGCGTGCGGTACTTGTAGGAAAGCTCGGCGATCTCTTTTGACGGAAACTGCGCCATCATCACCGAGATTTCGAGCACCACCGTCCAGAGGCGGTTGAGGTGCTCGAACGCCTCGACGTCGAAGTGCTTGGCCTGACGATCGTACATCGTCAGCAGGTTGGCCGAGGCGAGATTGCAGGCCGTGTCGTCGAGGAACATGTACTCGGAGCACGGGTTCGAGGCCCGGATCCGCCCGCCGGTCGGGCAGGTGTGCCAGTCGTTCATCGTGGTGTTGAAGTGCAGGCCGGGATCGGCGGAAGCCCAGGCCGCCTCGCCGATCTTCTCCCAGAGCTCGCGCGCCTTGAGCGTCTTGGTCACCTTGCCCGTGGTGCGGGCCGTCAGGCTCCAGTCCCCATCCGCTTCCACAGCGCGCAAAAACTCGTCGGTCAACGAGACCGAGTTGTTGGAGTTCTGGCCAGCCACCGTGAGGTAGGCCTCCGAATCCCAGTCGGTGTCGTAGACGGGGAACTCGATCTTGGTGAAGCCCTGACGGGCGAACTGCACGACGCGCTTGATATAGGCGTCGGGCACCATCGCCTTGCGGGCGGCCTTGATCTCGCGCTTGAGGGCGGGATTCCGCTCCGGATCGAAGCAGGCATCGCCCTCGGCCTCGCACTGGGTGCAGGCCTTCATCACCAGGGTCAGGTGCTTCGAGACGACCTTGGAACCGGTGACGAGAGCGGCGACCTTCTGCTCCTCCTTCACCTTCCAGTCGATGAAGGCCTCGATGTCGGGGTGGTCGATGTCGACGATCACCATCTTGGCGGCGCGCCGCGTGGTGCCGCCCGACTTGATCGCGCCCGCCGCCCGGTCGCCGATCTTGAGGAAGGACATCAGGCCGGACGACTTGCCGCCGCCACCGAGCTTTTCGTTCTCGGCGCGCAGCATCGAGAAATTCGAGCCGGTGCCGGAGCCGTACTTGAACAGGCGTGCCTCACGCACCCACAGGTCCATGATGCCGCCCTCGTTGACGAGGTCGTCCTGCACGGACTGGATGAAGCAGGCATGCGGCTGCGGGTGCTCGTAGGCGGTCGCCGACTTCGTCAGCGCGCCGGTCTTCGGGTCGCAGTAGAAATGGCCCTGGCTCGGTCCGTCGATGCCGTAGGCCCAGTGCAGGCCGGTGTTGAACCATTGCGGCGAGTTCGGCGCCACCATCTGACGGGCGAGCATGAAGCGCAACTCGTCCATGAAGGCCGCGGCGTCTTCTTCCGACGAGAAGTAGCCGCCCTTCCAGCCCCAGTAGGTCCAGCAGCCGGCCAGCCGGTCGAAGACCTGGGTGGAGGAAATCTCGGAGACGAAGCGCTCCTCCTCGGGCAGTTCACGGAGCGCGGCCTCGTCCGGCACCGAGCGCCAGAGGAAGGAGGGGACGCTGTTCTCCTCGATCTTCTTCAGGCGGGCGGGGACGCCGGCCTTGCGGAAATACTTCTGAGCCAGAACGTCGGCGGCGACCTGGCTCCAGCTCTCGGGCACCGAGATGCCATCGAGGCGGAAGACGATCGAGCCGTCCGGGTTGCGGATCTCGCTCACCGCCTCGCGGAAGGCGATGGACGCGTAGGGAGACTGGCCTGCCGTGGTGTAGCGCCGCTCGAACCGCATGAATCCCTCTCCCTCGGAGCCAAGCGGCCCCGTGCCGCGGCGCGGGCCGCAGTTCATGGATGAAAAGCCGGAGTGGCCCCGGCCGGTTCGTAGCCCCGCATACGACGAAGTGCGGGCCTGTCCGTCATGCGGAAACGGGGTTTTTGAGAAACCCCGCCGAGCCGTCCGAAGCGATGCCCGAACATTACGTCCGGGTGGCCATCTGCGTCAATAACTAGTGCCGGCTACCCGTGTTCCGCGCTAGATGTTGTGTTCTGCGCCATAAATCTGTGGATATCCGGAGCGCCGCGCTAAGTGGCCTTTCGGCCTGGATGAATCGCGCGCGAAATTTTTTCGATTCACAGGCTCGGCTGGACTCGGGCCAGTCGCCGATCAATTTGATAACGTTAACGGTCGCACGAGACGGGGCAGGCGTGCCGAAAATGCGACAGCGCCGCAGGGCGCTGGACTCGCGCGCGCGTGACGACCATAACGACCCGGCGACGGCGCCCGCGGACCCGTTGCCCGCCGGAGGAACCATGGCCCTCAAGGACACGCTGCTGCGCATCTTCACGTGGTGGAACGGGCAAACCATGTCGCTCGCGCTCTACACGGCGCGCAGCGGCACGTTCGTCGGTTCGGACGAGCTCGGCAACAAGTACTACAAGGCGCAAGGCCCGCTGATCGACCGCTCGGTCGGCTCGGAGCGGCGCTGGGTGGTCTATAACGGCTACGCCGACGCCTCCCGCGTGCCGCCGGGCTGGCGCGCATGGCTGTGCCACAACGGCGACGTCGCCCCGAGCGAGGAGGACTACAAGCCTCGTGAGTGGCAGAAGGCCCACGAGGAAAACCTCACCGGCACGGCGGCCGCCTACCGGCCGAAGGGCTCGCAGCTCTCCTGGGGTCAGCGCCCCGCCGCCACCGGCGACTACGTGCCGTGGACGCCGGGCGAATAGACGAACCCGTGATCGCTCGCTTCAGCTTTTTTTAGCTGAACGGATCGACGCGTCGGGCCTTGTCCCTCCATCGAAGGATGAAGGGGTGAGAGCCATGCGAGCGACGACTTTGGCCCTGCTGCTGTGTCTCGGCGCGAGCGCCGTGCAGGCCCAGGAGGCCGACGCGCAGGCGCCCTCCGAGCTGACGCCGGTCCTGAAATCCGAGAACCTCGTCTTCAACGGCGTCACCCGCTCGAAGGATGGGCGGCTGTTCTCGCCGTTTCAGCGCCAGCAGAAGGACAAGGGGATCGAGCTCGGCGAGTGGGTGGACGGCAAGCCCGTGCCCTATCCGGATGCGGCCTGGAACGGCTGGAAGACCGGCGAGGATGCTTCAAAAGCCTTCGTCGGCGCCAACGCGATCCGCATCGGCCCGGACGGCGACCTCTGGGTGGTCGACAAGGGCGCGGCCGAACTCGGTGGGGCGCCGCTGCCCGGCGGGCCGAAGCTCGTGCAGATCGATCTCTCGGCGAACAAGGTCCGCAAGGTCTTCTCCTTGGAGAAGGCGACCACGGACAAGAGCTTCATCGACGATTTCCGCTTCCATAACCGCAAGGTCTACCTGACCGATGCCGGCCAACCCGGGATCATCGTGCTCGACCTCGACGACGGCGCGCTTCGACGCGTGCTCGACGGGCATCCCTCGACCGTGTCGCAGCGCCCGCTGACCGGCGAGAACAAGGTGCTGCTCGACCCGAAGGACAAGCCGGTCGCGATCCACGCCGACCAGCTCGAAGTCTCGCCGGACGGCAAGTGGTTCTATTACCAAGCCTGTACAGGCCCGCTCTACCGCGTCGAGACCAAGTGGCTCGACGACGCAGAGGCGAGCGATGCCGAGCGGGCTAAGCATGTCGAGCTGTTCGCCGCCACCGTCTCGACCGGCGGCACCGCGATCGACGCCGACGGCAACATCTACGCCTCCGATACCGACAATCTGCGCATCCTGAAATTCGCGCCCGACGGCAGCCAGAGCACGCTGGTGCAGGACCCGCGGCTGGTCTGGGGCGACGCGATGTGGATCGACGAGGAGGGCGGCCTGTGGATCCCGGCCGCGCAGATGAACCGCAGCAAGGCGATGAACGGCGGCACCTCGATGATCGCCTTCCCGACCACGATCTTCCGCATGTCGATCGGCGCCAAGCCGGTGCGGAACTAGGCGCAAATGACCCGGCCGCCCTTTTTCCACCACCCTTCGGGTGTTGGAACGACCGGATCGTTTGCCGGCCGTGGCGGCCGGAGTCAGACTCAAGAGGGCGCCTTGAGCCGCATCCCCGCAACCGTTCTGCGCCGGACCGCGCTCGGCACGCTGGCGCTGATCCTGTCCGCGCTGCCGGCCTCCGCCGACAAGATCAAGAACCCGACCGCGGTGTTCTCCGGCCTCGACAAGATCACCGGCCGGATCGTGACCTTCGAGGTCGCCATCGACGAGACGGTGCAGTTCGGCGCGCTGCAGATGACGCCGCGGGTCTGCTACTCGCGCCCGCCCACCGAGACGCCGAAGACCACGGCCTTCCTCGAAGTCGACGAGGTGACGCTGGACAGCAAGTACCGGCGCATCTTCACAGGCTGGATGTTCGCGGCGAGCCCTGGCCTGCACGCTATCGAGCACCCGATCTACGACGTGTGGCTGACCGATTGTAAGGGCGGCACCGACGTGATCGCCGAGGCGAAGGAGCAGGAGGACGTGCCTGCGCTCGCTTCTCGCCAGGAGAAGCCGAAGAAGAAGGGCGCGGATCCGACCAAGACCGCGCAACAGGTCAACCAGAACGGTCAGGTCGATGTCGAGGGGCCGCGCGGCGTCCCGGTTCAGCCCAAGCAGAAGCCTTCGCGAAAGTTCTTCCCGAACAACGAGGGCCCGGCGCCGGCGCCGCCGCCCCCGCGCGAGCCGCAATCGATCTTCGACGCGATCTTCCGGTAGAGCATCGTCCCGAAAGGTGGCCGCCGGCTTGTCTGAAAAGACGATGCTTCGGGCGTCTCTTACGAAGCCAGCCGCTGCCGAGAAGTCATGAACGGTCCCTGCGGCTGGCGGGCGGCGGCGAAGGTCCCGAGCCCGATCGGACGCGGCATGCCGACATAGATCGCCTCCATCCCGCCAGAGAGACGGTAGGCCTCGTGCCAGAAGCCGTTACCGGCGAAATCCCGGCTGAAATCGTGCCACCATGTCTTATGCGGCTCGGAGCGGGTGAAAGCCTCCAGGCTCTCCAAATCGCGCCAATACTGCCGCATGCCGATATGGTTGAGGCCATAGACGAGATTCTCGTGCGCCAGCAGCCCATCCGGCATCGTCCGCTGCACTTGGGCGAGCCCGCGCCCGATGCCGAGTAGCGCTTTCAGCCCGCGAAATCGGCCGACCCGGAAGCCGAGATAGACCACGACGAGGCCGGGATAGGCGGAGAGATCGACCGAGTCCCGCCGGGGTCGGCCGTTCACGGCCGCTTGCCTGTTCGACCTCTGCATGGCACCAACCTCATGTTTACGGTGTAATCATAGGTGCGTTGCTTACAGTGTCAACATCGACGATCGATCCGAGCCTGACCAAGGGCGGCTACCATCACGGCGATCTGCGCGAGGCGCTGGTTGCGGCCGGCCTCTCAATCCTGGAGGACGGGGGCGATCCGACCTCGCTCGGCCTGCGCGAGACCGCGCGCCGCGCGGGCGTCTCGGCGATGGCGCCCTACCGTCACTTCCCCGACAAGGATGCTCTGCTTGCGGCGGTGGCCACTGTCGGATTCGAGCGGTTGCGCGCGGCGCTGGCGGCGGCGGATCAGGGAGGGGAGGGGGCAGACCGTGAAGCCCTCTACGCGCAAGGGGCGGCCTATGTCGCCTTCGCTTGCGCACAGCCTGGGCTGTTTCGCTTGATGTTCGGTGGCGGCACGCGTCCCGGAGCACGGCCTCAAGCGCTGTGCGAAGCCTCCGCCGCAGCCTACGCGGTGCTGGCCGCGCGGGTTGCCACGCTGGTGCCGGGGGCGAGCGCCGCCGACGAGGCCTTACGATCCTGGGCACTCGTCCACGGCATCGCCTCGCTCGTCATCGACGGCTTGGTCGGTGAGGCTGTGCGGATCGACCCGCAGGCGGCCGCAGCCCTTGCTGGTCGCTTGCTGCGGCTCGAGCCGATTCCTGGCTGAAAGAAGTGGGATCCCAAAGGGATCATCCCTCTGGCGGGGCGCCGCGGTGGAAGCCCGGCTTCCCTTCAACCCGGGCTCCGCCCTGGATACGCGAAAGGGCTCGTCCTTTCGAAACCTCGATTACGCCTCGGCGCTGCCGATCCCGAGGGCGGCCAGCGCCTCGACGCCGCGAAAAACCCGGTCCCGCGGCCCCCAATCGGCGCGCTCGGTGATCGCGGCGGCGAGCTGGCGCTTGTAGATGTGGCGCGGCACCTCCTCGACGCCGAACTGGCTGAGGTGATCCGTCAGGAACTGCGTGTCGGCGAGCCTGTATCCGCCCGCGCGAAGCCGCGCGACGAGGTGAACCAGGGCGACCTTCGAGGCGTCACGCACCTCGTGAAACATGCTCTCGCCGAAGAAGGCAGACCCCAGCGAAACGCCGTAGAGCCCGCCCGCGAGACGCCCCTCGTGGTAGACCTCGATCGTGTGACAATGACCGAGATCGAACAGCGCGCCGTAGAGATCGCGGATGCGGGCGTTGATCCAGGTCCGGGCCGTGTCCCGCCGCGGGGCGGCGCAGCCGTCGATCACCGCGTCGAAGTCCCGGTCGGTGACGACCTCGAACAGGTCGGAGCGCACGGTGCGGGCGAGCCGCTTCGGCACGTGGAAGCGGTCGAGGGGCAGCACGCCGCGAGCGCGGGGCTCCACCCAGTAGATCGTCGGATCATCCGCATCCTCGGCCATCGGGAAGATCCCGGCGGCGTAGGCCTTCAGCAGGATGTCGGGCGTGATGTCCACGGGATGCCTGTCATGCATCGGAGCGTTGTCGCGCGCTCCCGGCCCTGACGCCAGCCGGCACCGGGGCGCAGGCGTTACGAGGAGGCGGGCGTGACAGGGCCGCGAAGCCCTGTCTTCTCAACGCCGCGGCTCGACGCCGGCCAGTTCCTCGCGAGCCAGGAAGCCTTCGAGCCAGTGGATGTCGTATTGACCGTTCTGGACGTCGGTGTTGCGCACCAGCGTGCGGAACAGCGGCAGCGTCGTGTCGATGCCGTCGACCACGAACTCGTCGAGCGCCCGGCGCAGGCGCATCAGGCACTCGTTGCGGGTGCGCCCGTGCACGATCAGCTTGCCGATCAGCGAGTCGTAGTGCGGCGGAATGCGGTAGCCCTGGAAGGCGGCCGAATCGACCCGCACGCCGAGGCCGCCCGGCGGGTGGAAGTAGGTGATCAGCCCCGGCGAGGGCCGGAAGGTCGCCGGGTGCTCGGCGTTGATCCGGCACTCGATGGCGTGGCCCTCGATCTTGATATCCTCCTGAGCCACCGACAGGCCGCCGCCGGCCGCGACCCGGATCTGCTCGTTCACGAGGTCGATCCCGGTGATCATCTCGGTGACGGGATGCTCCACTTGGATGCGGGTGTTCATCTCGATGAAGTAGAACCGGCCGTCCTCGTAGAGGAACTCGATGGTGCCGGCACCGAGATAGCTCAGTTCCCGCATCGCGTTGGCGCAGATGCCGCCGATCTCGGCGCGCATCTCGGCGTTGAGGGCGGGGGAGCCGCCTTCCTCCCAGACCTTCTGGTGGCGCCGCTGGAGCGAGCAGTCGCGCTCGGCCAGATGCACCGCGCCGCCGCGCCCGTCGCCGAGGATCTGCACCTCGATGTGGCGAGGCTTGGTCAGGTACTTTTCCAGGTAGACCGCGTCGTCGCCGAAGGCCGCCTTGGCCTCCGTGCGGGCCATGTCGAGGGCCTGTTCCAGCTCGCCCTCCGAGCGGGCGACCTTCATGCCGCGTCCGCCACCGCCGGAGGCCGCCTTCACCAGAACGGGATAGCCGATCTCGGCGGCGACCCTTTTGGCCTCGTCCGGATCGCTGACGCCGCCCTCGGAGCCCGGCACGCAGGGGATGCCGAGGCGCTTTGCGGTGCGCTTGGCCTCGATCTTGTCGCCCATGATTCGGATATGCTCGGCCTTGGGGCCGATGAAGCCGATGTTGTGGTGCGCCAGCACCTCCGCGAAGCGGGCATTCTCGGACAGGAAGCCGTAGCCGGGGTGAACGGCATCCGCCCCGGTGATCTCGCAGGCGGCGATGATCGAGGGGATGTTGAGGTAGCTGTCGCGGGCGGCCGGCGGGCCGATGCAGACGCTCTCGTCGGCCAGCCGCACATGCATGGCGTCGGCGTCGGCGGTCGAGTGGACCGCGACGGTGGCGATACCGAGCTCCTTCGCAGCCCGCAGGATGCGGAGTGCGATCTCGCCGCGGTTGGCGATCAGGATCTTGTCGAACATCGCGGGGAGGCTACTCGAGAACGAGGAGGGCTTCGCCGTACTCGACCGGCATCCCGTCCTCGACGAAGATCGCGGTCACCGTACCGGCGCGGGGCGCGACGATTTCGTTGAAGGTCTTCATGGCCTCGACCAGCAGCAGCTTGTCGCCGGCCTGGACCTTCGTGCCGATCTCGATGAACGGCTTCGCGTCCGGCGAGGGGCGCAGGTAGGCGGTGCCGACCATGGGGGAGGGAACCGCGCCGGGATGGCCCGCGCCGGATTTGGCGGGGGGCGGCGCGAGGGCGGCGGGGGGGGCGGCGACGGGCGCCGCGGCCGCGACCGGGGGGGCGACTTGAACCGAGACCGCCTCGATCTTGCGGGCGACGCGGATGCGCAAGTCACCCTTCTCGACCTCGATCTCGCTCAGGTCGGTCTCGGCGACCATCCGGGCGAGCTCGCGCACCAGTTCGGGATCGAAGGGTTCGTTCTTGGCCATCGGCTCTTGGTTCACGTCAGGAGGCGGACGGGAGCTGTCCGCGCAGGAGATGGGCGAGGGCGTCGAGCCCGACAATGTAACTGTGGGGACCGAAGCCCGAAATCACACCTGCACAGACCGGAGCGATCCGCGACACGTGTCGGAATTCCTCGCGGGCGTGGACATTCGAGAGGTGGATCTCCACCGCCGTCACCGCCGCTCCCTTGATCGCGTCGCGGAGCGCGATCGAGGTGTGCGTGTAGGCGGCGGCGTTGATGAGCACTCCGGCCCCGGCGGCGCCGGCCTCCTGCACGAACGTCACGAGTTCGCCCTCGTGATTCGTCTGACGGAAGGTCAGGGCGATATCGAGGCGGGCCGCGTGATCCCGCAGGCTCCGCTCGATGTCGGCGAGCGTGGCGGCGCCGTAGATGCCCGGCTCGCGCTGGCCCAGGAGGTTGAGGTTCGGCCCGTTGAGGCAGTGAATCGCGATCATGCCGTCCGGCTGCGTCGGCCGGAGGCTTCGCGAACCGCCCGGCAGGAGGGGCGGTCTTAGACGAGGGAGTCGGGGCGCGACAAGGGCGGTTGCCGGCCGGTTGCCCGGCCAAGCTTTCAATAAGTCCAGCGCTGTGCCTTGTTGACGAGGAAATCGCGAAAGGCCTGCACGCGGGCGACCGAGCGCATCTCCTCGGCATAGACGAGATAGCTCTCCATGGTCGGCATCTCGCTCTCGCGCAGCACCTGGACGAGGCTCTCGTTCCCGTCGACCGCGTAGTCAGGCAGGATGCCGACGCCGACGCCCGCCTCCATCGCCTTGTGGAGGGCGGTGATGTTGTTGACCGTGAAGTGGACCGGACGGCGCTCGTCCCCCTCGCGGCCGATGCTGGCGAGATAGTGGGTCGCGAGCAGATAGGACGGCTCGTTGCCGCCGAACGAGACGAGCCGGTGCTCGTCGAGGTCGCTGATGGTTTTCGGCTCGCCGAAGCGCTTGACGTAATCGGGGCTCGCGAAGGCGTGATAATGCACGGTGAACAGCCGCCGCTGGATCAGGTCGGGCTGGGCCGGACGTCGCATGCGGATCGCGATGTCGGCCTCCCGCATGGCGAGATCCAGTTCCTCGTTGGTGAGCACCAGCTCGATCCGCACATCCGGATAGAGGTCGAGGAATTCGGAGACCCGCTGCGACAGCCAGGAGGTGCCCAAGCCCACCGTCGTCGTCACCCGCAGGTCGCCGGAGGGGCGCTCGCTGGTCTCGACGAGGCGGGCGCGGGTGTTCTCCAGCCGAAGCTTCATGTCGCGCGCGGCGCGAAACAGCAGGTCGCCCTGCTCGGTGAGGATCAGGCCGCGGGCATGCCGATGGAACAGCGGCGCCTTCAGTTCCCGCTCCAGGGCGCTGATCTGTCGGCTCACTGCCGACTGGCTGAGGCCGATGTCGTCCCCTGCTCGCGTGAAGCTCCCGGCTTCCGCGACATTGAGGAAAATCCGGATCTTGTCCCAATCCAAGGCCGTCACTCCCGCCCGTCGAGGTCGGCCCGTCGCGGTCAGCCCGTTGCGGGGACCACGACCTTCGGGCGTTGCACGACGCCAGTCTGTTGCCCCGCCGTGCCCGACGAGAGGCTTCTTCGCGAAACCTGCCGGCTCCCGCAGCATTCAGGTTAGGGCGACAGGCTTGCGATTTGGTTGCGTCTTTGCCGCCATCAACAGGGAAATGCGTATCGAACAACGGTTTGAATGCTTCGACAGCGCCTGTTCCCGCTCGGTCTCCGCGTCCGACATGGTGGTGAAGGGGGCGTTCTTTTGAACAGTACTTGAAACGCCCGTAAAACACCCAAGGTCCGCTCGCCCGTGAGGCACGACACCGCGCGCCTACTCGGCTGCGGCCTTGGCCGGGCTCTCGCCGACATCGAGATTGGCCAGGAACTTCTCCGCCTCGAGCGCGGCCATGCAGCCCATGCCGGCCGCGGTGATCGCTTGGCGGTAGACGTCGTCGGTGACGTCGCCCGCCGCGAACACGCCCGGGATCTCGGTCGCCGTGGTGCCCGGCGTGACCGCGATGTAGCCGCCATGCCGCATCGGCAACTGGCCCTCGAAGATCGAGGTGGCGGGCTGGTGGCCGATGGCCACGAACAGGCCGTCGGTGGCGTGCTCGACGATCTCACCCGTGCGCAGATCCTTCAGGCGCAGATGCGTGACCGAGGGCGGGGTATCGGAGCCGCAGATCTCCTCCACCGCGTGGTGCCACTTCACCGCGACATTGGGGTGCTTGAACAGGCGCTCCTGCAGGATGCGCTCCGCCCGGAACTCGCCGCGCCGGTGAATCACGGTCACCGATTTCGCGAGGTTGGCCAGATACAAAGCCTCCTCGACCGCGGTGTTGCCGCCACCAACCACTGTCACGTCCTTGCCGCGGAAGAAGAAGCCGTCGCAGGTGGCGCAGGCCGAGACGCCGAAACCCTGGAACTTCGCCTCCGAGGGCAGGCCGAGCCACTTCGCCTGGGCGCCGGTGGCGATGATCAGCGCGTCGCAGGTGTACGTCTCGCCGGAATCAGCCTCCAGCCGGAACGGGCGGACGTTGAGATCGACTGATGTGATGTATTCTGAGACGATCTTCGTTCCGACATGCTCGGCCTGAAGGCGCATCTGCTCCATCAGCCAGGGGCCCTGAATCGCCTCTGCAAAGCCCGGATAGTTCTCGACGTCGGTGGTGATCATCAGCTGCCCGCCGGGCTGAAAGCCCGAGATCAGCAGGGGCTCGACCATGGCGCGAGCGGCGTAGATCGCGGCGGTGTAGCCGGCCGGCCCCGAGCCGATGATCACGAGCCTCGCATGGGTGTGCGCCATCTGTGCCGTCTCCTGTCAGGGGCGGGTACGGTCCCTGAAGGGCCGGCCGTCCACTCGTCCTATGTTCCGTCGCGCCCGATCCTGCACGGCGCGGGCAAAAAAATTCCTTCCGAAGATCGGGGCGCGTGAGAACGTCCCGTCTTTCTCGGCCACCGCCTCAGAACAGTGCGCGCAAAGTCGAAGCCGGCGCAGCTCGATCGTCGTCCGACCGTTCTGATGCGAAGCGCCGACGATGCTGTCCATACGCTTCGGCCAGGGCTGCGGCGATCTCCGGCGTCGCGTCGATCGGGGTGTAGCGCAGGGCCTCCAGGCGCCCGATGAAGGGCTTCAGCGCGCCGGCCATGGCGAGGCCCGCGAACATCCGCCTGTGCCGAATATAGGTGCGCGGAAGGTCGAACAGCAGGAGCGGCACGCCGGTGCTCGCGGCCTCGCCGACCATGTTGGCGGAATCGGAAGTGACGACGATATGGTCGGCGATCGCCAGCATGCCGACATAGGGGTTCTCGCCGCTGCCGTCCCAGAAGAAGCCGCCCTTGTCCTTCACCAGGTTTTCAAGCGCAGTGCGCAGGTCCGGCGGCGTGCGCCGCGAGACCGTCAGCATCAGCGAGCAGCCGCCTTCGGCGAGCTTGGTGAGGTCGCGCACGAGTCGCTGCATATCGGCTTTGCGGTAGCGCAGATGCCGGCTGTCCCCGCCGATCAGCACGGCGATGCGCGGCCAGGGCAGGCGCGCGAGGCGCGGATCGGGTGTCGTACGGGCAGCATCGAGCCGGGCGCGGGAGACGGGGTGTGGCGCCGTCAGCGTGGTGAAGACGTTGGGCCCGCGCAGGTCGTCGTAATCGGGAACCCAGATGAAGTCCGCCGTGTCGTGGCCGGTGCGCGGATCCTTCAGGAAGGCTGTGAAGGTCTTGCCGCCCGAGGCGCGGCGCACGGCGCGCAGATAGGGCACGGCACGCCGTCCCGACGCGATCAGAACATCGGGAAGCGGGCCTTGCAGCAGGCCGCCGACCCGGCCCGGCGCGTCCCGCGGATCGATCGGCCCCCAGGGGGCCATCCAGGTCAGAGGCCGTCCGTCCGGAATCCGCCGCGTCTCGTAGGTGAGGCCGAGCGCCTCGGCGATGCCGACGCACTGGTTCTCGTCGCCGGCCTTGCCATCGGTCAGAATCCAGGTGCGAGCCCGCGCGAGTTCCGGCGGTACGCTGCCGTCGGCCTTCACCGGCCCATGTTCGTTCACGCGACGCAAACCTCCGGTCCCACCAAAGCCGGCCTATTGAGCCGGAAGTCTGCGCCGCAGCCACTGCGCGTAGTGCTCGGCAAGCGCTGCGACCCGCCGCCGCTCGGAGGCCGGATCGTACCATGCGCCACCGGAACTCGCGGGCAGGGCCGAGAGCTGCGGATGACGCGCGAGGATCTCGCCCCCGCGCCCGACCAGCAGGGCTTCGCCGTCGAGGTAGTCGGTCGCGCCGCCGCCGCCGAGGCTGCCGCCGCGGCCGAAGCCCTCTCCACCGGCATAGGGTGTGAGCGAAAGACCGGTCACGCGCACCACCAGCGTTGGGCCGCCCCGCGTTATCCGGTCAGCAAAACTGCGCCGCAGGGCCTCGGTCAGGTCCGCTCGCAGCGTTTCCGTCTGCGGGCCTCTGGCATAGGCCTGCAACGGCCGCACATCGACGGCGATGCCGCCGACCCGATCAAAATCCTGCGCCGCGACCGGGACGGTGAGCACGGCCCCGGCCAGAAGGCCGAGCGCGGCCGCGAGACCGGGGGCGCGCATGGAGTTCAGGCTCCCCACTCGACGGCGACGACCTCGTAGGACTTGCCGCCGCCGGGCGTCGTGACCTCGACCGTATCGCCGACCGCCTTGCCGATCAGGGCACGGGCGATGGGCGAGGAGATCGAGACGCGGCCCTCGCGCACATCCGCCTCCGGCTCACCGACGAGCTGATAGGTTTTCTCCTCCTCGGTGTCCTCGTCCAACAGCTTTACGCGGGCACCGAACTTGATCTTGGAGCCCGATAGCTTCGAGGTGTCGATGATCTCGGCGCGCGCGATCATGCTCTCAAGTTCGAGCACCCGCCCCTCGTTGTGGGACTGGGCCTCCTTGGCAGCATGGTACTCGGCGTTCTCGGAGAGGTCGCCCAGCGCGCGGGCTTCGGAGATCGCCTGGATGATCCGGGGACGTTCCACCTGCTGGCGCCGCTTCAGCTCCTCCTCGAGGGCTGCGTAGCCGCGTGCCGTGATGGGAAGCTTGTCGATGCTCATGGTCTCACGCCACAATGAAGAGGCCCGGCCGGAGCGAAACGCTCCTTCCGGGCCGGGATAACGGCTCTCGATTGTGTGGCCTCTGGCCGCCCGCCTTCGCTCGGCGGGCGACCCAGCACACGAACGTCTATTTAGGCCGCGAAGTATTCCTGCAAGGCACGCACCTGGAGATCGCCTTCAAGATAGGCCTTGATCCCCTCGGCCGCCGCCATCGCGCCGGCGAGAGTGGTGTAGTACGGCACTTTATGCAAGAGGGCCGCCCGCCGGAGCGAGCGCGAGTCGGAGAGGGCGCCGGCCCCCTCCGTCGTGTTGATGACGAGCGCGATGTCGCCGTTCTTGATCGCGTCGACGATGTGGGGACGACCCTCCAGCACCTTGTTGATGCGCTGGGTCGGGATGCCCTCATCCGCCAGGTAGCGCTGCGTGCCGCCAGTTGCGAGGATGGTGAAGCCGAGCTCGGACAGCAGCCGGATCGTCGGCAGCACGCGGGGCTTGTCGTCGTCGCGCACGGAGACGAACACCGTGCCGGTGCGCGGCACCGCCGTGCCGGAGCCGAGCTGACTCTTGGCGAACGCCACGCCGAAGCCGACGTCCAACCCGATCACTTCGCCGGTCGAGCGCATCTCCGGCCCGAGCAGCACGTCGACGCCGGGGAAGCGAGCGAAGGGGAACACCGCCTCCTTCACCGCGATGTGGTCGAGCTGCTTCGACTTGAGGCCGAAGCTGTCGAGGCGCTCGCCGGCCATGATCCGTGCGGCGATCTTGGCGATCGGCTCGCCGATCACCTTGGCCACGAACGGCACCGTGCGTGAGGCGCGCGGGTTCACCTCCAGCACGTAGATCGTGCCATCCTTGATCGCGTACTGCACGTTCATCAGGCCGCCGACCTTGAGGGCCAGCGCCATCGCCTTGGTCTGGCGCTCCAGCTCCGTGATGACCTCGGGCGCGAGCGTGCGGGGCGGCAGCGAGCAGGCGGAATCGCCCGAATGGATGCCCGCCTCCTCGATGTGCTCCATGATGCCGGCGATGAACACGCTCTCGCCATCGCAGACCGCATCGACGTCGACCTCGGTCGCGTCGGACAGGTAGCGGTCGAACAGGAGCGGGTTCTTGCCCAGTACCGTGTTGATCTGCCCCGTCTTGTCGTTGGGGTAGCGTGCCTTGATGTCGGAGGGGATCAGGCTCGGCAGGGTGCCGAGCAGGTATTCGGCGAACTGCGTCTCGTCGCGGATGATCGCCATGGCGCGCCCGCCGAGCACGTAGCTCGGGCGCACCACGAAGGGCAGGCCGAGCTCGGCGGCCACCAGCCGGCTCTGCTCGACCGAGTAGGCGATGCCGTTCTTCGGCTGCTTGAGGCCGAGCTTGTCGAGGAGGCGCTTGAACTGGTCGCGGTCCTCGGCGAGGTCGATCGCGTCCGGCGAGGTGCCGAGGATCGGCACGCCGGCGCCTTCGAGCGCGCGGGCGAGCTTGAGCGGGGTCTGGCCGCCGAACTGCACGATTACGCCGTGGAGCGTGCCCGCCTGCCGCTCGGTCTCGATGATCTCCAGCACGTCCTCGGCCGTCAGCGGCTCGAAGTAGAGCCGGTCGGAGGTGTCGTAGTCGGTCGAGACCGTCTCCGGGTTGCAGTTGACCATGATGGTCTCGTAGCCCGCTTCGGTCAGTGCGAAGCAGGCGTGGCAGCAGCAATAGTCGAACTCGATGCCTTGGCCGATCCGGTTCGGGCCGCCGCCGAGGATGATGACCTTCTTCCGCTCCGACGGATACGCCTCGTCGGCGGTCTGGCCGGCGAAGGGCGCGACGTAGGTCGAATACATGTAGGCGGTCGGCGCCTTGAACTCGGCGGCGCAGGTGTCGATCCGCTTGAAGACGGGGCGAACCCCGAGACCGCGGCGGACGGCGCGCACCGCCTCCTCGTCGGTATCGGTCAGCACGGCCAGCCGCGCGTCGGAGAAGCCGGCGGCCTTGAGCTGGCGGAAGGCGCCCGGCGTCTTGGGAAGGCCATGCGCCTTCACCCGGTTCTCCAGATCGACGATGGCCTGGAGCTGCTCCAGGAACCACGGATCGATCGCGCAGGAAGCGTAGATCTCCTCGTGGCTGATCCCGAGCCGCATCGCCTGCGCGACCTTGAGCAGCCGGTCCGGCGTCGGCGTGCCGAGCGCGGCCTTGATCGCGTTGTGATCGTCGCCCTTGCCCAGCCCCTCGATCTCGATCTCGTCGAGACCGGTCAGCCCTGTCTCCAGCGAGCGCAGGGCCTTCTGCAGTGATTCCGCGAAGCAGCGGCCGATCGCCATTGCCTCACCCACCGACTTCATCGCGGTGGTCAGCGTCGGCTCGGCGCCCGGGAATTTTTCGAAGGCGAAGCGCGGGATCTTGGTGACGACGTAGTCGATTGTCGGCTCGAACGAGGCCGGCGTGGCGCCGCCGGTGATGTCGTTGGCGATCTCATCGAGCGTGTAGCCGACAGCGAGCTTGGCCGCGACCTTGGCGATCGGGAAGCCGGTGGCCTTCGAGGCGAGCGCGGAGGAGCGCGACACGCGCGGGTTCATCTCGATCACGATCATCCGCCCGTTCTCGGGGTTGATCGCGAACTGCACGTTCGAGCCGCCGGTCTCGACGCCGATCTCGCGCAACACGGCGAGCGAGGCGTCGCGCATCACCTGATATTCTTTGTCCGTGAGCGTCAGCGCCGGGGCAACGGTGATCGAGTCGCCGGTGTGGACCCCCATCGGATCGAGGTTCTCGATGGAGCAGACGATGATGCAGTTGTCCGCCTTGTCGCGGACGACCTCCATCTCATACTCCTTCCAGCCGAGCACGCTCTCCTCGATCAGCACCTCGTTGGTCGGCGAGGCGTCGATGCCGCGCTCGACGATCTCAAGGAACTCCTCGCGGTTGTAGGCGATGCCGCCACCGGTTCCGCCCATGGTGAAGGAGGGGCGGATGATTGCCGGCAGGCCGACCTCGGCGAGCGCGATCAGCGCCTGACCGAGTGCGTGCTCGATGTAGCGGCGTCGGCGGTCGCCCTCGCCGCCGCTCCACTGCCGTTCGAACTCGGCGAGCGCCGCCACGCGGGCGGCCGGGTCCAACTGTGCGGCCTCGATGCGCGCCTTCTCGGCGAGATAGCGGTCGCGGTCGGCCTTCTTGGCGGCCGAGGCGTTGGCGAGCGCCGATTTCGGCGTCTCCAGGCCGATCTTGGTCATCGCGTCGCGAAAGAGGTTGCGGTCTTCCGCCTTGTCGATGGCCTCGGCCGTGGCGCCGATCATCTGCACGCCGAACTTTTCCAACACGCCCATGCGCTTGAGCGACAGCGCGCAGTTGAGCGCCGTCTGACCACCCATGGTCGGCAGCAGCGCGTCGGGCCGCTCCTTCTCGATGATCTTGGCGACGATCTCCGGCGTGATCGGCTCGACATAGGTTGCGTCGGCCATGTCCGGGTCGGTCATGATCGTCGCCGGGTTCGAGTTCACCAGGACGATCCGGTAGCCCTCTTCCCGCAGGGCCTTGCAGGCCTGGGTACCGGAGTAATCGAACTCGCAGGCCTGCCCGATGATGATGGGGCCCGCACCGATGATGAGAATGGAGGAGATGTCGGTGCGTTTCGGCATTGAGCGCCTTGAAGCGGGTTCGCGCGCGCTCGCCCTCGCGCGCCGCCGGTTCGAGGGCGGTGCCAAGGGGGCGCAGGCGCTGCGATGATCGTCAAGCCCCGCGTTTACACGCAGCCGTGCAGGTTTGAAAGGGCCGCTCGGCTCATGCCTCCATAGGCTGCAACGGAAGCGTATTTCAAAATGTAATTATTCAATTTTGCAGTAAATTGTGGATTTGATAGATCGTATGAGAGTCGATATCCGATGAATGTCGGCCTTTATCGTCGATTGGATCGAGAATTATTATGATGAAACGAATGATGATCTTCAGGGCTGTTGCCGGCGCAGTCGCTCTCGCCGTCACCCTGCCGGCGATGGCCGGTGAGGTTTCGGTCAAGATGCTGAACAGCGGGCCGGGTGGGATGATGGTGTTCGACCCCGCCTTCGTGCGGCTGAAGCCCGGTGACACCATCAAATTCCTGCCCACCGACAAGGGGCACAACGTCGAGACCATCAAGGGGATGGCGCCCGACGGTGCGGAATACGTGAAGTCGGCCGTGGGCCAGGAGGCCGTCGTTACGTTCGAGCGTGAGGGCGTCTACGGCTTCAAGTGCTCGCCGCACTATATGATGGGCATGGTTGCGCTCGTCGTGGTCGGCGACAAGCGCGACAACCTCGAAGCCGCCAAGAGCGTCCAGCACAACAAGCTGACGCAGAAGCGCATAGAGCCGCTGCTCGCCCAGGTGCAGTGATGCCGGCGGCCCGGGCCTTTGGGGCTTGGGCCGTTCGCCTCAGTCGCCCGCCATCACGAGGGCCCAGAACCGCTTGTAGCGCGTCGCCGGCGCATCGACCCGGGCGATGCCGACCCGGCGCAGCTGCGGCATGAGCATGTTGCGATTGTGCTCGGGCGACGCCTTCCAGCGGGCGAGCACCTGCTCGAAGGTCTCCGAACCCGCACTCAGATTCTCGGAGGCGTAGCGCTTGCCGAACCCGGCGCTCGCCATGCGGCTGTCGAAGCTGCCGGCGATCTCGTGGCTGAGCCGCCCAGCGCTCGCGTTGGCCTGCGCCTGGAACGAGGCCGCGGTGATCAGGCTGCGATCGAGTGTGACCGGACCGAGCCCGTGCTGCGCCCGGTAGCGGGAAATCGCGGCAGCGGCCGCCTGCTCGTCGAGGATCATGGGCAGCGTCGGCGTCCCTGCGTCAAGCACGGGAGATCCGCCGCAGCCGGCGAGCATGAGAGCGATCAGCGTCGCGACGGCGGATAGGCGCAGGTTCGGCATCGAAGTTGGATCGGTCGGCCAGGGGATAGCGCCCGCATCTCCGGCCGGTGCGGCGAAACCGCGGCGGCCCGATCCCAACGCTGGACGAGGCGTCCGCTTGTGGCACAGCGGCCACGCAGAGGGGGCCGGCAACGAGTCACAGCCTGACAACCGTCAACGCTGGAATGGGCTGCTTGATACCGATTTTGGAGGAGGTATGCCCGATCGATGCGGGAACATGGCGCGGGCGACGGGGCTCGAACCCGCGACCTCCGGCGTGACAGGCCGGCACTCTAACCGACTGAGCTACGCCCGCGTTCTGCGTCGCCGGCCGGCTTGGGGCTCGTGTCGGCGACGAGGCGGGGTTTAGGTGGGGCGCCTTGGGCTGTCAAGCCGCAGGATCGCGGAATGCGACGGTTCGGCGACGGTTCAAGCAGAGCCCGCCCCGAGCTCGGACTGGGAACCAGTGGTCCATCAATGGGGAGGCAGGGACCCATCTTGTCAAACTGATAAGTCGTTGCCGCCCCGCGCTTGCGGCCATCATCACTGGTATGCCAAATGCCACCGCTCGGGATCTGTGGAGGGGCGGGATGAAACGGCAAGTATCAAGCGTGGCAGCGCCTGCGCCGATCCGTCCCGTGGATGGGGGCATGGATACTCCCATCTGTCAGCCAAAGAGGTGATTGTGCGACGCGCAATGCCCTTGTTTCGCCGGGGGGGCTCGTCTAAGCCTCGCCCGCGCTCAGTCTGGCATTGGAGGAATTCCATCCGAGGGATTCTGCATGCCGGAAATCGTAGCGAGGGCCGTCGCTCATGATCCTCACGCGCAACCATATGAGAGGTGCGGCATGACCGGCCTGTTGGCAGATTACCTGCCACTCATCATATTCATCGGCGTGTCGCTGTTCATCGCGGTGGCGCTGCTGATCGCCCCGTTCATCGTGGCCTATTCGAGCCCCGACCCGGAAAAACTCTCCGCCTACGAGTGTGGTTTCAACGCGTTCGATGACGCGCGCATGAAATTCGACGTGCGCTTCTACCTCGTAGCGATCCTGTTCATCATCTTCGACCTTGAGGTCGCCTTCCTGTTTCCCTGGGCGATCACCTTCGGGGAACTCGGCTGGTTCGGCTTCTGGTCGATGATGGTCTTCCTCGGCGTCCTCACCGTCGGCTTCGTCTACGAGTGGCGCAAGGGCGCCCTCGAATGGGACTAGCGGCGCGGCTCCTCCCGCGTCGCTTCCCTTCCGCTCTCGCTCAGAGGCAGAGATGGCCCTGACTCCGACCTTCTCCCGCGCGCCTGAAATCGCGCCGGCACCCAAGGGGATCATCGATCCCTCGACCGGCCGCCCCATCGGCGCGAACGATCCGACCTTCCTGTCGATCAACAGCGAGTTGGCCGACCGTGGATTTCTCGTCACCAGCGCCGACGAGCTCATCAACTGGGCCCGCACCGGCTCGCTGATGTGGATGACCTTCGGGCTCGCCTGCTGCGCCGTCGAGATGATGCAGATGTCGATGCCGCGCTACGATTGCGAGCGCTTCGGCTTCGCGCCCCGCGGGTCGCCGCGGCAATCCGACGTGATGATCGTCGCCGGCACGCTGACCAACAAGATGGCCCCGGCTTTGCGCAAGGTCTACGACCAGATGCCGGAGCCGCGCTACGTCATCTCCATGGGCTCCTGCGCCAATGGCGGCGGCTACTATCACTACTCTTACTCGGTGGTGCGCGGCTGCGACCGGGTGGTGCCGGTGGACATCTACGTGCCGGGCTGCCCGCCGAGCGCCGAGGCTTTGCTCTACGGCGTCCTGCTGCTGCAGCGGAAGATCCGCCGCACCGGCACGATCGAGCGGTGAGGAAGGGCGCGATGGAGGCCATCACCACCAACGGCATCACGCTCCGCCGCACCGTCGCGGCAGCCCAGGGCGAGACCGCCCTGCGGGCTATGGGTGAGCGCATCGCCGGGGCGCTCGGCCCCGCGGTCACGGATTGGACCATCGCCCACGGCGAACTATCGGTCACCGTTCAGGGCAGCGATATCGTCTACGCGCTGACCTACCTGCGCGACGATCCGGCTTGTGCCTTCCGCTGCTTCATCGACATCTGCGGCGTCGACTACCCGCAGCGGGCGCGCCGTTTCGACGTCGTCTATCACCTGCTTTCACTGCGCCATAATATGCGGGTGCGCGTGAAGGTGCAGACCGATGCCGCGACGCCGGTGCCGTCCGCGATCCCCGTCTTCCCGGCGGCGAACTGGTACGAGCGCGAGACCTACGACCTCTACGGTATCCTGTTCTCGGGCCATCCCGACCTGCGCCGGCTGCTCACCGACTACGGCTTCGAGGGCCATCCGCTCCGCAAGGACTTCCCGCTGACCGGCTTCGTCGAGGTTCGCTACGACCAGGACGAGGCACGGGTCGTCTACGAGCCGGTCAAGCTCACCCAGGAATTCCGCAACTTCGACTTCCTGTCGCCGTGGGAGGGCACCGACTACGTGCTGCCGGGCGACGAGAAGACGTCGAGCTGAGGGCTTGCGGCGATGACCGAACACAACATCCGCAACTTCTCGATCAATTTCGGGCCGCAGCACCCGGCGGCGCATGGCGTGCTGCGCCTCGTGCTGGAACTCGACGGCGAAGTGGTCGAGCGGGTCGATCCGCATATCGGCCTGCTGCATCGCGGCACCGAGAAGCTGATCGAACACAAGACCTACCTGCAGGCGACGCCCTATTTCGACCGGCTCGACTACGTCGCACCGATGAATCAGGAGCACGCCTTCTGCCTCGCGATCGAGAAGCTCGCCGGCATCGAGGTGCCGCGTCGGGCGCAACTCATCCGCACCCTGTTCTGCGAGATTGGCCGGCTGCTGTCCCACCTCCTCAACGTCACCACGCAGGCCATGGACGTCGGCGCGCTCACGCCGCCCCTCTGGGGCTTCGAGGAGCGCGAGAAGCTGATGATCTTCTACGAGCGCGCGAGCGGCGCTCGTCTCCACGCCAACTACTTCCGCCCCGGCGGCGTCCACCAGGATCTGCCGCCTGCGCTGATCGACGATATCGAGGCGTTCTGCGATCCGTTCCTGCAGGTGGTCGACGACCTCGACAACCTCGTCATGGCCAACCGCATCTTCAAGCAGCGCAACGTCGATATCGGCATCGTCTCGGTAGACGAGGCCATGGCCTGGGGGTTTTCGGGCGTGATGGTACGCGGCTCCGGCATCCCGTGGGACCTGCGCAAGTCGCAGCCCTACGAGGCCTACGAGGAGATGGAATTCGACATCCCCGTGGGGAAGAACGGCGACACCTACGATCGTCAGGTGATCCGCATGGAAGAGATGCGGGAATCCGTGAAGATCATGAAGCAGTGCTGCACCAAGCTGCGCGAGCCCGCCGGCCAAGGGCCGATCGCCTCGCTCGACGGCAAGTTCGCGCCGCCGCCGCGCCGGGAGATGAAGCGCTCGATGGAAGCGCTCATCCACCACTTCAAGCTCTACACCGAGGGCTTCCACGTGCCCGAGGGCGAGGTCTACGCCGCCGTCGAGGCGCCCAAGGGCGAGTTCGGCGTCTACCTCGTGTCGGACGGCACCAACAAACCCTACCGCTGCAAGATCCGCGCTCCGGGCTTCGCCCATCTTCAAGCGATGGATTGGATGTGCCGCGGCCACCTGCTCGCCGACGTGTCCTGCGTGCTCGGCACGCTCGACATCGTGTTCGGCGAAGTGGACCGCTGAGGAGACGGGTCGAAACGTCATGGCGAACCGCAGGCTAGCCCCCGCCGCTGAACAGCCCCAGAGCTTCGCGTTCACGCCTGAGAACGCCGACTGGGCCCGCGGCCAGATCGCGAAATATCCGGAAGGCCGGCAGGCCTCGGCCGTGATCCCGCTGCTGTGGAAGGCGCAGGAGCAGAACGGCGGCTGGCTGCCGCAGAAGGCGATCGAGGCGGTCGCCGACGAACTCGGCATGCCGCATATCCGCGTCCTGGAGGTCGCGACCTTCTACACGATGTTCGCCCTTGAGCCGGTCGGACGATTCTGGATCCAGCTCTGCGGCACGGTTCCCTGCGATTGCTGCGGGGCGAAGGAGCTGAAGGCCGCGCTCCACGAGCGCCTCGGCCCCTCCGGCAAGGTCACGGCGGACGGCAACTTCTCCTGGCTCGAAGTCGAGTGCCTCGGCGCCTGCTGCAACGCGCCGATGGTGCAGATCAACCAGGACTATTACGAGGATCTGACGCCGGAGAGCCTCAACAAGCTCCTCGACGATCTCGCCGCCGGCCGCCCCGTGAAGGTCGGCTCGCAGATCGGCCGGATCTCCTCTGAGCCGAAGGATGCGGTCAACACCCTGACCGACGAGAGCCTGTTCGACGGCTCCCGTGTCAGCGCGTGGCGCAAGCGCTTCGAGCAGACCGAGGCTGCCGGTGAGGAGAGCGTGAAGAAGGACGAGGCCGCCTCGACCGAGGCCCGCGTCAAGGACGAGACCAAGCCGGCCCGTCCGTCCTCCGGTCGCGCGAACGAGTCGAACGCCGTCGATGCGCCGGCCGAGCGGGCGAGCGCCGGCCAGGCGCCGGTGAAGCCCGAGGATCAGGCCGAGGCGCGCGACGCCAAGGCGCCGCCCGCCCAGGACCCGGCTGTCGAGGACGACAAGATCCTGCGCTCCGAGCCGCCGCATCATCCGGCAACCATCGGCGCCGGGGACGACGTGCCCGAGGGCGAGAACCCCGAGGCCCGGGCCGATGCCGTCGGTACACGGCCGAAGGGCCTCGCCGTACCCCGCGACGACCGCCCCGACGATCTGACCAAGATCAAGGGCATCGGCCCGATCAATCAGCGCCGCCTCAACGATCTCGGCGTCTGGCACTACGACCAGATCGCTGCGTGGTCGCCGCAAGAGATCGCCTGGGTCGGTGCCTATCTCGCCTTCCCCGGCCGGATCGACCGGGAGAACTGGGTCGGACAGGCTTCCGACCTCGCCGGCAGCAAGGGTTGAGGAGCCGATCATGCTCTCCGATCAGGATCGCATCTTCACCAATCTCTACGGCCAGCACTCGCCGGGGCTCGACGCCGCGAAGAAGCGCGGCGCCTGGGACGGCACCAAGTTCCTGCTTGAGATGGGCCGGGATTGGATCATCGAGGAGATGAAGGGCTCGGGGCTGCGCGGCCGCGGCGGCGCCGGCTTTCCGACCGGCCTCAAATGGTCTTTCATGCCCAAGAAGTCCGACGGCCGCCCGCACTACCTCGTCGTCAATGCCGACGAGTCGGAGCCGGGCACCTGCAAGGACCGGGAGATCATGCGGCACGATCCGCATCTCCTGATCGAGGGCTGCATGCTGGCCTGCTTCGCCATGGGAGCGCATGCCTGCTACATCTACATCCGCGGCGAGTACGTGGCGGAAAAGTTCGCGCTCCAGCGCGCTGTTGACGAGGCGTACGAAGCCCGCCTCGTCGGTAAGTCCAACGTCCACGACTACCCCTTCGACATCTACGTCCACCACGGCGCGGGCGCCTATATCTGCGGCGAGGAGACGGCCCTCATCGAGAGCCTCGAGGGCAAGAAGGGGATGCCGCGGCTGAAGCCGCCGTTCCCGGCCAATATGGGCCTCTACGGCTGCCCCACGACGGTCAACAACGTCGAGTCGATCGCGGTGGCCGGAACGATCCTGCGCCGCGGCGGCGCGTGGTTCGCCGGCTTAGGCGGAAAGAACAACACCGGCACGAAGCTGTTCTGCGTGTCGGGCCACGTCAACAAGCCCTGCAACGTCGAGGAAGAGCTCGGCATCACCTTCCGCGAGCTGATCGACCGGCATTGCGGCGGCATGCGCGGCGGCTGGGACAACCTGCTGTGTTCCATCCCCGGCGGCTCCTCGGTGCCGCTGGTGCCGGCCGAGCAGATCATCGACGCCAAGATGGACTTCGATACCCTGCGCAACCTCGGCTCCGGTCTCGGCACCGCGGCGGTGATCGTGCTCGACAAATCGACCGACATCGTCGGCGCGATCGCCCGCATCTCGTACTTCTACAAGCACGAGAGCTGCGGCCAGTGCACGCCCTGCCGCGAGGGCACCGGCTGGATGTGGCGCGTGCTGACCCGCATGGCTGCCGGCCGGGCGCAGAAGCGCGAGATCGATATGCTCTTGGAAGTCACCAAGCAGGTCGAGGGCCACACGATCTGCGCGCTGGGTGACGCCGCCGCGTGGCCGATCCAGGGCCTGATCCGGCACTTCCGGCCCGAGATCGAGAAGCGGATCGACCAGTACAGCGCCAACCCGCACATGGATGCGGTGCCGATGGCGGCGGAGTGAGTGCCGCCCCGATGCTCACCTTCGAGATGACCCGATGACCAAAATCCTCATCGACGGCACCGAGGTCGATGTCCCGGCCGATTACACCCTGCTCCAGGCCTGCGAGATCGCGGGCGCGGAGATCCCGCGCTTCTGCTTCCACGAGCGGCTGTCGATCGCCGGCAATTGCCGCATGTGCCTGGTCGAGCTGAAGGGTGCCCCGAAGCCCGTCGCCTCCTGCGCCTACGCGGTCAAGGATTGCCGCCCCGGCCCGAACGGCGAGCCGCCGGAGGTGCTGACGCGCTCGGGCACGACCAAGAAGGCGCGCGAGGGGGTGATGGAATTCCTCCTCATCAACCACCCGCTCGATTGCCCGATCTGCGACCAGGGCGGCCATTGCGACCTGCAGGATCAGGCGATGGCCTACGGCGTCGACTCGACCCGCTACAAGGAGAACAAGCGGGCGGTCGAAGAGAAGTATATCGGCCCGTTGGTGCGCACGGCGATGAACCGGTGCATCCACTGCACCCGCTGCGTCCGATTCCTCGCGGAAGTCGCCGGCGTGCCCGATCTCGGCGCGATCGGCCGCGGCGAGGACATGGAAATCACGAGCTACCTCGAACAGGCGATGGGCTCGGAGCTTCAGGGCAACGTCGCCGATCTCTGCCCGGTCGGCGCCCTCGTCCACCTGCCGCAGAGCTACAACGTGCGCCCGTGGGAGCTGCACAAGACCGAGTCCGTCGACGTGATGGATGCGGTCGGCTCGGCAATCCGCATCGATGCCCGCGGCCGGGAAGTGATGCAGATCGAGCCGCGCATCAGCGAGGAGATCAACGAGGAGTGGATCTCCGACAAGACGCGCCACGTGGTCGACGGCCTGCGCCTTCAGCGTCTCGACCGTCCGTTCCTGCGCGAGAACGGCCGCCTGCGTCCCGCCTCCTGGGGTGAAGCCTTCTCGGCGATTGCCGCCAAGGTGAAGGGCGCCGATCCCAAGCGCGTCGGCGCCCTTGTCGGCGATCTCGCGGGTGCGGAAGAGATCTTCGCCCTCAAGGCGCTGATGGGCTCGCTCGGCGTGACGAATCTCGACGCGCGCCAGACCGGCGAGGCGATCGACCCGGCCTGGGGCCGAGCCGCCTACACACTCGGCGCGGCCATCGCCGGCATCGAGCAGGCGGACGCCATTCTCATCGTCGGCGCCAACCCGCGCACGGAAGCCTCGCTGCTCAACGTGCGCATCCGCAAGCGCTGGCGCATGGCCCCGGTCTCGATCGGCCTGATCCTCGACGAGCAGCCGGACCTGACCTACCCCTACACCTATCTCGGCGCCGGCACCGACACGCTGGCCTCCATCGCCAAGGGCGAGCACAGCTTCCTCGACATCCTGAAAAAGGCCGAGCGTCCACTCGTGATCGTCGGTGAGGGCGGGCTCGGTTCGCTCGCCGCCGCCGCCGCGCTGGCGAAGGATGTCGATGCGGTGACCGATGGCTGGAACGGCTTCGGTGTGCTCAACACGGCGGCCGCTCGCGTCGGCGCCCTCGATCTCGGGTTCGTACCGGGGGAGGGGGGGCTGAGTTTCTCGGCCATGCTGGAGCCGGGTGCGCTGGACGTGGTGTTCAACCTCGGCGCCGACGAGCGGGTGATCGGGCCGGGCGCCTTCGTGATCTATCAGGGGACTCACGGCGATGCCGGCGCGAGCCGCGCCGACGTGATCCTGCCGGGCGCGGCCTACACCGAGAAGAGCGCGACCTACGTCAACCTCGAAGGCCGGGTGCAAATGGCCAACCGCGCGGGCTTCCCGCCGGGCGATGCCCGCGAAGATTGGGCGATCCTGCGCGCCCTTTCGGATGTGCTCGGCAAGCGCTTGCCCTACGATTCGCTCGCCGCGCTGCGGAAGGCGATGTATGCCGAGCACCCGCATCTCGCGGCGGTCGGGCAGATCGAAGCGTCCGCCGCGGCGGCAACGCTGGATACGCTCGCGGCGCTGCCGGGCGAGAGCGCGAAGGTCGCCTTCTCCTCGCCAATCGCCGACTTCTACCTCACCAACCCGATCGCCCGCGCCTCGCGGGTGCTCGCCGAGTGCTCCGGCCTTGCCCGGGGCCGCGCTCTCGAAGCGGCGGAATAAGGGACGCCCGCGATGACCTTCTGGGAAGTGCTCGGCACCGTCCTCCTGATCGCGCTGAAGAGCTTCGTGCTGCTGGCGGCACTGCTCGTCTTCATCGCCTACGCGCTGCTCGCCGACCGCAAGATCTGGGCGGCGGTGCAGTTGCGCCGCGGCCCGAACGTGGTCGGCCCCTGGGGCCTGTTCCAATCCTTCGCCGACCTTCTGAAGTTCGTGCTGAAGGAGCCGGTGATCCCGGCGGGCGCCAACAAGGCGATCTTCCTGCTGGCGCCGCTGGTCTTCGCCATGCTGGCGCTGGCCTCCTGGGCCGTGATCCCGCTCGCCGACGGCTGGGCGATCGCCGACATCAATGTCGGCATCACCTACATCTTCGCGATCTCCTCGCTCGGCGTCTACGGCGTCATCATGGGCGGCTGGGCGTCGAACTCGAAATACGCCTTCCTCGGCGCGCTGCGCTCGGCGGCGCAGATGATCTCCTACGAGGTCTCGCTCGGCTTCGTCATCATCTGCGTGCTGCTCTGTGCCGGCTCGCTCAACCTCTCGCGCATCGTCATGGCGCAAGACACGGCGCTGGGCCTGTTCGGCTGGTACTGGCTCTGGCTGTTCCCGATGTTCGGCGTGTTCTTCGTCTCGGCGCTGGCCGAGACCAACCGTCCGCCCTTCGATCTGCCGGAGGCCGAGTCGGAACTCGTGGCGGGCTACATGGTCGAGTATTCCTCGACCCCGTACCTGCTGTTCATGCTCGGCGAGTACGTGGCCATCATGACCATGTGCGCGCTCGGCACGGTCCTCTTCCTGGGCGGTTGGCTCTCGCCGATCCCGTTCGTGCCCTTCACCTGGGTACCCGGCGTGATCTGGTTCACGCTCAAAGCCAGCTTCCTGTTCTTCATGATCGCCATGGTGAAGGCCATGGTGCCCCGCTACCGCTACGACCAGCTCATGCGGCTTGGCTGGAAGGTCTTCCTTCCGCTCTCGCTGATCTCGGTCATCGTCGTCGCCTTCGTCCTCAAGCTCACCGGCCTCGCGCCGGGAGCCTGACCCATCCCTTGTGAGGTTGCATTTCCTCCCCGCGAGCCGGTCACCCCTCGCTCGGAAATGCTTCCAACGAATCGGAGATCGCGCCGTGAAGCTCGATCAGGTCGCCAGAAGCCTTCTCCTGAAGGAGTTCGTGTCGGGGTTCTTCCTCGCCATGAAATACTTCTTCAAGCCGAAGGCCACGATCAACTACCCCTTCGAGATGGGACATCGGGGTCCTCGCTTCCGCGGAGAGCACGCCCTGCGCCGCTATCCCAACGGCGAGGAGCGCTGCATCGCCTGCAAGCTCTGCGAGGCGATCTGCCCGGCCCAGGCCATCACCATCGAGGCGGGTCCCCGCCGCAACGACGGCACGCGGCGCACCACGCGCTACGACATCGACATGGTGAAATGCATCTATTGCGGCATGTGCCAGGAAGCCTGCCCGGTGGATGCCATCGTCGAGGGGCCGAACTTCGAGTTCTCGGTCGAGACCCGCGAGGAGCTGCTTTACGACAAGCAGAAGCTCCTTGAGAACGGCGACCGCTGGGAACGCGAGATCGCCCGCAACATCGCGGTCGACGCGCCGTACCGCTAGTTCGGCCACCGACATCGGTTGTGCGCCGCACAGCCCAGTTCTATAGAGCATCGTCCCGAACGGCGGCTTCCGGCCTTCGGAAAAAGACGATGCGGAAACAGGAACCTAGCGCCTCACTCTCGATGCGCTAGACGGGCCGCCGCCTGCGGCCGAGGGTCCACCGAGGCAGAAGGGAGCCGCTCGCTTGGGCGGCCGATGCTGAAAATCGCATGACCGCAGCCGCCGCCTTCTTCTATCTCTTCGCGGGCTTCTCCGTGGCCTCTGGCTTCATGGTGATCGCTGCCAGGAACCCCGTCACCTCGGTGCTGTTCCTGATCCTCGCCTTCGTGAACGCCGCCGGGCTGTTCGTGCTGATGGGCGCCGAGTTCCTGGCGATGATCCTCGTCGTCGTCTATGTCGGCGCCGTCGCGGTGCTGTTCCTCTTCGTCGTGATGATGCTCGACGTGGACTTCGCCGCCCTCCGCCAGGGCTTCCAGCGCTACCTGCCGGTCGGCGGTCTGATCGGCGCGATCTTCCTGATCGAGCTGCTGCTCGTCGTCGGCACCTGGACCATCGATCCGGGCCTCGTTCAGGCGCCGCTCGGCCGTGCCGCCCACGGTGAGACCGCCACCAATACCGAGGCGCTCGGCCGCGTGCTCTACACGGACTACGTCTACGCCTTCCAGATCGCCGGCCTGATCCTGCTGGTGGCGATGATCGGCGCCATCGTGCTCACCCTGCGCGAGCGCACCGGCGTGAAGCGCCAGAACATCACCGTCCAGAACGCCCGTACGCAGGGCATGGCGGTCGATACCATCAAGGTGCCCTCGCGGCAGGGCGTGGAGGTCTGAGGCCGATGATCGGATTGAGCCACTACCTGACGGTTGCCGCGATCCTGTTCACGCTCGGCGTGCTCGGCATCTTCATCAACCGCAAGAACGTCATCGTCATCCTGATGTCGGTCGAGCTGATCCTGCTCGCCGTGAACATCAACCTCGTGGCCTTCTCGACCCACCTCAACGACATCACCGGACAGGTCTTCGCCCTGTTCGTGCTGACGGTGGCCGCGGCCGAGGCCGCGATCGGGCTGGCGATCCTGGTGGTGTTCTTCCGCAACCGCGGCTCCATCGCCGTCGAGGACGTGAGCATGATGAAGGGCTGACGCTCCCCCCAAGAGAGCCCCGACCCTTCGTCCGCCTGCTGCGAGGCACGACCGACCCATGTATCACGCGATCGTCTTCTTCCCGCTGATCGGCGCCTTGATCGCCGGCCTGTTCGGCCGGTTCATCGGCGCGCGGATGAGCGAACTCGTGACGACGGGCTGCCTCGCCTTCGCGGCGCTGCTGTCGTGGGGCGCGTTCTTCCTCGTCACCGGCGATGGCCGCGCCGAGACCGTGCCCGTTGCCCAGTGGTTCACCGCCGGCGATCTCGTGGTCGATTGGGCCTTCAAGGTCGATACGCTGACCGCGGTGATGCTGGTGGTCGTGACCTCGGTCTCGACCCTCGTGCACCTCTACTCCATCGGCTACATGCACGAGGATCCGCACCGGCCGCGCTTCTTCGCCTACCTGTCGCTGTTCACCTTCGCCATGCTGATGCTGGTGACGGCCGACAACCTCGTGCAGATGTTCTTCGGCTGGGAGGGCGTCGGCCTCGCCTCCTACCTGCTGATCGGCTTCTGGTACGAGAAGCCCTCGGCCAACGCCGCGGCGATGAAGGCCTTCATCGTCAACCGCGTCGGCGATTTCGGCTTCTCGCTCGGCATCTTCCTCGTCTTCGTTCTCACCGGCTCGGTCGGCTTCGAGGCGATCTTCGCCAAGGCCCCGGAGCTGAAGGATGCGACCTTCCACTTCCTCGGCCACGACTGGCACGCCCTGACGCTCGCCTGCCTGCTGCTGTTCATGGGCGCGATGGGCAAGTCGGCGCAGTTCCTGCTGCACACTTGGCTGCCCGACGCGATGGAGGGCCCGACCCCGGTCTCGGCCCTGATCCACGCCGCCACCATGGTCACTGCCGGCGTGTTCATGGTCGCGCGCCTCTCGCCGCTGTTCGAGCTGGCCCCGACCGCGCTCACCGTCGTCACGGTCATCGGCGGCATCACCGCCTTCTTCGCGGCGACCGTCGGCCTGGTGCAGAACGACATCAAGCGGGTCATCGCCTACTCGACCTGCTCGCAGCTCGGCTACATGTTCGTCGGCCTCGGCGTCGGCGCCTATGCCACCGGCGTGTTCCACCTCTTCACCCACGCTTTCTTCAAGGCGCTGCTGTTCCTCGGCGCCGGCTCGGTCATCCACGCGATGCACCACGAGCAGGACATGCGGAACATGGGCGGCCTGCGCCGCTACATCCCCTTCACCACCGCGATGATGACGATCGGCACCATCGCGCTGATCGGCTTCCCCTTCACCTCCGGCTACTACTCCAAGGATGCGATCATCGAGGCGGCCTACATGTCGGACCGCCCCGGCCACGTGCTGGCGTTCCTCGCCACGGTGATCGCCGCGCTGATGACCTCGTTCTACTCCTGGCGCCTGTTCTTCCTCACCTTCGAGGGACCGCAGCGCTGGGCCGCGCACGGCGCCCATGGTCATGACGACCACGCGCACGCAGCGCATGACCATGCCCACGCCGCCTCCGCGCACGAGGCCGACGGTGCGCCGGGGCACCACGAGGGCGTCGCCCATGACGATCGTGGGCACGATGTCGAGCCTGCCTCTCACAGCGCGGTCGAGCACCACGACCATGCGCCCCACAAGCCCCATGAGAGCCCGCTCGTGATGACGATCCCGCTGGCGATCCTGGCGTTCGGCGCCCTGTTCGCTGGCCTGATCTTCAAGGAGCGTTTCATCGGGCACGGCATGGACAAGTTCTGGGGCAATGCGCTCCCGCACGGGTCCGGCAACGACATCATGCACAAGATCCACGACGCGCCGGGCTGGGTCGCCGCCTCGCCCTTCGTGATGCTGGTGCTCGGCTTCCTTCTGGCCTTCTGGATGTACATCCGCCGGCCCGACATGCCGCATCGCCTCGCGGAGTCGCAGCCGATCCTGTACCGCTTCCTGCTCAACAAGTGGTACTTCGACGAGATCTACGACCGGATCTTCGTCCGCCCGGCCAAGAACTTCGGCCTGTTCCTCTGGAAGGAGGGCGACGGCCGCATCATCGACGGCCTCGGCCCGAACGGCATCTCGGCTCGGGTGGTGGACATCACCCGCGGCGTCGTCCGCCTCCAGACCGGCTACGTCTACCACTACGCCTTCGTGATGCTCGTCGGGGTCGCCGGCCTGATCACGTGGTACCTCGTCTCCGGCGTGCCTGGGGGGACCCACTGATGCTCGGCCTCGGCATTCTCTCCGGGCTTCTGATCGTCCCGCTCGCGGGCGCCGCCTTCATCCTGACGCTGGGTGAGGAGACGGCGGCCGTGAAGCGCAACGCCCGCTGGGCGGCGCTGATCACGACGATCGTCACCTTCCTGCTCTCGCTGGCCGCCTGGGCCCGCTACGACATCGCGTCCCCAAGCTTCCAGCTCGTCGAGAGCCACGCGTGGCTCGCCGAGACGATCCGGTTCAAGCTCGGCGTCGACGGCTTCTCGATGCCCCTGATCCTGCTGACTACCTTCCTGATGCCCTTCTGCATCGGGGCGTCGTGGCTCTCGGTCGAATCCAGGGTGAAGGAGTACTTCGTCGCCTTCCTCGTCCTCGAGACGACGATGATCGGCGTGTTCTGCGCCCTCGATCTCGTGCTGTTCTACCTGTTCTTCGAGGCCGGCCTGATCCCGATGTTCCTCATCATCGGCATCTGGGGCGGCAAGCGGCGCATCTACGCGAGCTTCAAGTTCTTCCTCTACACCCTGCTCGGCTCGGTACTGATGCTGCTCGCCATCATGGCGATGTACTGGGAGGCCGGTACCACCGACATCCCGACGCTGCTGCAGCACCGTTTCCCGGTCGGCCTGCAATGGTGGCTGTGGCTCGCCTTCTTCGCGAGCTTCGCGGTGAAGATGCCGATGTGGCCGGTCCACACCTGGCTGCCCGACGCGCACGTCGAAGCGCCGACGGCGGGCTCGGTGATCCTGGCGGGCATCCTGCTCAAGATGGGCGGTTACGGCTTCATCCGGATTTCGCTGCCGATGCTGCCGGACGCCTCGGCCGCGTTCGCGCCGCTCGTCTTTGCGCTGTCGGTGATCGCGATTATCTTCACCTCGCTCACCGCGATGATGCAGACCGACATCAAGAAGCTGATCGCCTACTCGTCGGTGGCGCATATGGGCTTCGTGACGCTCGGCCTGTTCACCCTGAATGAGCAGGGCATCCAGGGCGCGCTCTTCCTGATGATCTCGCACGGCATCGTCTCGGGCGCGCTCTTCCTCTGCGTCGGCGTCGTCTACGACCGGATGCACACCCGCGAGATCGCGGCCTATGGCGGTCTCGTGAAGCGGATGCCGCTCTACGCCGCCGCGATGATGGTCTTCACCATGGCCAATGTCGGCCTTCCCGGCACGTCAGGCTTCGTCGGCGAGTTCCTGGCGATGATGGGCGCCTTCCGGGCGAACCCGACCGTGGCTTTCTTCTCGGTGTTCGGCATCATCCTCTCGGCCGGCTACGCGCTGTGGCTCTACGCCCGGGTGATCTACGGGAAGCTCGACAAGCCCAACCTCCAGGGCATTCTCGACCTCGATAGCCGTGAGAAGATCATCATCGCGCCGCTCGTCGCGCTGACGATCTGGTACGGTGTCCACCCGGCCCCCGTGCTCGACACCTTCGCGCCCTCCACGGAGGCGCTGATGCAGAACATGCGGGCCGCGCTCGCGAACACGCAGGCCGCGGAAGCCGCAGCCAAAGCTGCGAAGCTCGCGGCGGCCGAGAAAATGGCTGGACCTGAGTCCCAAAAAACCGTCGAGGCCGCCGCGCGATGACCCCGATCCAGTCCGTCCTGCCGGCGATCACGCCGGTCCTGCCGGAGATCGTCCTGAGCGTCGGCGCTCTGCTGCTCGTCCTCTACGGGGCGTGGCGCGGCGAGCGCTCGTCCGAGGGCGTCAATGTCGGCGCGCTGATCCTCTTGATCTTCACCTTCTTCCTCGTCGTCTCGCAGACGGGCAACGTGACGACGCTGAACGGTGCCTTCATCGCCGACCCGTTCGCGCGGGTGATGAAGGCGCTGATCCTGATCGGCTCGGCGGCGACCATCCTGCTCTCACGCGACTACTTCCAGCGTGAGCGCATCGACCGGTTCGAGTACCCGATCCTGATCGTGCTCTGCACCGTCGGTATGTTGGTCATGGCCTCGGCCAACGACCTGATCTCGCTCTATCTCGGGCTCGAGCTGCAATCGCTCGCCGCCTACGTCATCGCCGCCTTCCACCGCGACGACGTGAAGTCCACGGAAGCCGGCCTGAAGTACTTCGTGCTCGGCGCGCTCTCCTCCGGCATGCTGCTCTACGGCGCCTCGCTGGTCTACGGCTTCACCGGCACGGTCTCGTTCCCGGGCATCGTCACGGCGCTGAATGGCCCGTCGAGCTTCGGCATCGTGCTCGGTATCGTGTTCGTGGCCGCCGGCGTCGCCTTCAAACTCGCCGCCGTGCCGTTCCACATGTGGACGCCGGACGTCTATGAGGGCTCGCCGACGCCGGTCACCGCCTTCTTCGGCTCCGCGCCGAAGGTCGCCGCCATGGCCATGACGGTACGCGTCTTCATCGGCGCCTTCCCCGACGTCACCGCGGTCTGGCAGCAGATCATCGTGTTCGTCTCGATCGCCTCCATGGCGCTCGGCTCCTTCGCCGCGATCGGTCAGCGCAACATCAAGCGCCTGATGGCCTATTCCTCCATCGGCAACGTCGGCTACGCCCTGATCGGGCTGGCCGCCGGCTCGGAGGAGGGCGTGCGCGGCGTCATCATCTACATGGTGATCTACCTCGCGATGACGCTCGGCGCCTTCGCGGTGCTGCTGTCGCTGCGCCGCAAGGACAAGATGTTCGAGACGATCGAGGATCTCTCGGGCCTCTCGCGCACCCATCCCTGGCTGGCCTTCTGCCTCGCCGCGATGATGTTCTCGCTGGCCGGCATCCCGCCGCTCGCCGGGTTCTTCGCGAAGTTCTACGTCTTCGCCGCCGCGATCAAGGCGGGGCTGGTGACGCTCGCCGTCGTCGGCGTGGTGACCTCCGTCGTCGGCGCCTTCTACTATCTGCGCCTCGTCAAGGTGATGTACTTCGACGAGGCCAAGGCTCCCTACGAGCGGATCCCGCCTGGCTCGGCGATCGTGCTCGGGGTGTCGAGTGCCGTCGTGGTGCTGTTCTTCCTCGTTCCGGCTCCGCTGGTCGCGGCGGCAGGTGATGCGGCGAAGGCGCTGTTCTGAGGCGGATGCAGTTCCGACTGAGTCAGGCGGCCCGGTCCGAGGGACACCGGCTTCACAGCCACGACCGGCTCGACTCGACCAACAGCGAAGCGATGCGCCTCGCCCATGGCGGCGAGACCGGTCCGCTCTGGGTCACGACTCGCTGCCAGGAAGCGGGCCGCGGCCGACGCGGCAATGCCTGGACCTCACCGGAGGGCAACCTCGCCGCGAGCCTGCTGATGCCGGTGGCCGGTGTGGCGCCGGAAATGGTCGCGACCCTCGGCTTTGTGGCGGGAGTGGCCCTGGTGGATGCCCTGCGCGATGCGTGTGGACCGGCCCAATCCCCGCAAGTGGAGCCTGGGAATGCAGCGCTGCCGCAGGGCATTGCCGCATCCCAGGCCGCCATCCATCTGAAATGGCCCAACGACGTCCTCGCCGACGGCCAAAAGCTCGCCGGCATCCTGCTGGAGGCCGAGACACTGCCGGGCGGGCGACGGGCGGTCGTGGCCGGCTTCGGTGTGAATGTCGCGGCGGCACCCGAGGGTTTGCCCTATCCGGCGACGGCGCTCTCGGCATTTTCCGCGGCGGGTGCGCCGATGTTGCTCGAATTCCTGTCGGAACGGTTTGTCGAAGCCGTCCGGATCTGGAACAAGGGGCGCGGATTCTCGAATATCCGGCGGCGGTGGCTGGAGCGCGCGGCGGGGGTGGGGGCCCCCGTGTCGGTTCGCATGGCCGAGGCCACGCTGACGGGCATCTTTGAAACGATCGACGAGGGGGGGCGGCTCGTGATCCTCGCCCCGGATGGAACCCGACGAACCGTGACGGCGGGCGAGGTGCATTTTGGAAGTGCCGCGACGGCGGCTTGAGACTGGATAGACGAACAAGATGACGACACGGCAAGACGAACTCGTCTTCGTGCCGCTCGGCGGCGTGGGCGAGATCGGGATGAATGCGGGCCTCTACGGGATCGGACCCGAGAAGCAGCGCAAATGGATCATGGTCGATTGCGGGATGGGCTTTGCCGGTGAGGAAGGCCTGCCGGGCATCGACCTGATGTTCCCCGATCTTACCTTCATCGAGGAGCGCAAGAAGGACCTCCTCGGCATCTTCATCACCCACGCGCACGAGGACCATATCGGCGCGATCTCCGAGCTGTGGCCGCGGATCAAGGCACCGGTCTACGCCACGCGCTTCGCCAAGAACCTGCTGGAGACCCGCCGGCTCTCCGAGCCCGGCGCGCCGAAGGTGGATCTGCGCGAGATCAAGCCGGGCCGGCGCGTGACCGTCGGGCCATTCGAGATCGAGTTCGTGCCGGTGGCGCACTCGATCCCTGAATCGAACGCGGTGGCGATCCGCACCGAGCACGGTCTCGTGCTCCATTCCGGCGACTGGAAGCTCGACGACACCCCGGTGGCCGGCGCCTCGACTTCGCCCGAGGCGTTCACCGCGCTCGGCGACGAGGGGGTCATCGCGCTCGTCTGCGATTCGACCAACGTCCTGCGCGAGGGTCGTTCGCCGAGCGAGGCAGAGGTTTCGGCGACCCTGCGCAAGCTGATCGAGAACGCGCCCCATCGCGTGGCGGTGACGACCTTTGCCTCCAACGTCGCCCGCATCCGCGCCGTGGCGGAGGCCGCTCAGGCCTGCGGCCGTCAGGTGATCGCCGTCGGGCGCGCCATGGATCGCGTGATCGATGTCGCCCGCGAATGCGGCTACCTGGACGGCCTGCCGGACTTCCTCTCGGCCGATTCCTACTCACACATTCCGCGCGACAAGGTGGTCTGCCTGCTCACGGGCTCGCAGGGTGAGCCGCGCGCGGCGATGTCGCGCGTCTCGCGCCATGACCATCCGGCGATCTCGCTTACCGCCGGAGACCGGGTGATCTTCTCCTCCCGCGCCATCCCCGGCAACGAGCGCGACGTCGGTGCCATCATCAACGACCTGATCGAGGACGGCATCGAGGTCATCACCGATCGCACCGAGCTCGTCCACGTCTCCGGCCATCCGCGCCGCGAGGAGATGGTGGCGATGTATTCTTGGACGCGGCCGAAGGCGGTCGTGCCGGTGCACGGTGAGGCGCTGCACCTCGACGAGCACGCGCGTTTCGCCCGGGCGCAGGGTGTCGAGTCGGTGGTGAAGGCCCGCAACGGCGCGGTGGTGCGCCTCGCGCCGGGCAAGCCGGAGGTGGTCGAGCACGTCCGTGCCGGGCGGCTCTACAAGGACGGCAACGTTCTCATCGACTCCAAGGACCGGGCCATCCCCGAGCGGCGCAAGCTCTCCCAGACCGGACTCGTCTCGGTGGCGCTCGCCATCGACGAGCGCGGCGAGATGGCTGGCGAGCCGGCGGTGGACATTATGGGTCTGCCCAATCGCGGCCGGAGCGGTGAGCCCCTGCTCGACACCGTGGTCGATACGGTCAACCGGACGATCAATGGCCTGTCGCGGGGCAAGATGAAGGACTCGGAGGCCGTGGAGATCGCAGTCGACCGCGCCGTCCGCTCGGCCGTCAACGAGGCCTGGGGCAAGAAGCCCGCCTGCCACGTGCAGGTGGTGGAGGTGTGATAGGCTCGTCCGTCATTGCGAGCGGCAGCGAAGCAATCCAGCGACGTCTTCGGGTGCTGCGGAGCGCTGGATTGCTTCGGCTTCGCCTCGCAATGACGGGATCGGGTTCGGGCAGGGAGGAGATAGAAATGATCGGACGGCTCAATCACGTCGCCATCGCGGTGAAGGATCTCGACGCGGCGACCGCGATCTATCGTGACACGCTCGGCGCCAAGGTGACCGAGCCGCTGCCGCAGCCGGAGCACGGCGTGACGGTGGTGTTTGTCGAGCTGCCCAACAGCAAGGTCGAGCTGATGTCGCCGCTCGGCGAGAACTCGACCATCCAGGGCTTCGTCGACAAGAACCCGGCGGGCGGCATTCACCATGTCTGCTACGAGGTCGAGGATATCATCGCGGCCCGCGACCAGATGAAGGCGGCCGGCGCCCGCGTGCTCGGCACCGGAGAGCCGAAGATCGGCGCTCACGGCAAGCCGGTGATCTTCCTTCACCCCAAGGACTTCCTCGGGACACTGGTGGAGTTGGAGCAGGTCTGAGAGGCCGCCTCCATTTCAAGTCTATCGGTCGGGCATCTGCCTGACCGTTCCTCTGCTGTTCGAAAACGATGACCCGCTCGCCCCTTCGCACCCTCACCGCCTCGACGCCGCTGACCATCCTGACGGTGGCGGCGCTGATCGCGATGTTCGCGACCGTCGCCGTGAAGGTGTTCGAGCTGACGGTGTTCGGTGCGCTCGCGCTCTACTTCGTCCTGTGGTGGACATTCCTTTTCGCGATCCTGCCGCTGGGCAATGCCGCCGAGGCCGATCCGCAGCGGCTGGTGCCGGGCCAGGATCCGGGAGCGCCCGCGAGCCCGCGTCTGCGCGAGAAGGCTCTGCTGACGACGGTCCTGGCTGCGGTCGCGTTCTTCGCGGCTTTGCTGATCTTTCCGCTCGCCCGCCTGTAGCAGCGAAGGCGCGATCCGGCCTCAAGCGATAGAGGCCCAACGAGCGCAAGAAAAAGCTTAGTCCAAAAACAAAAAGCAAGGCACGAGGCCTTGCTTTGGAAAACCGAAGTATTTTTCAGCCTGATTTATATCGCGCATTGCTTGCGGCGCGTTGGCTGATTGTTCCTCCCAAGACCCGGACCGTGCGCTGCCTCGTGGGCTGCGACCATCACGGCGCTGCTTATAGGAAGAAGATTTCCCTTTGTCATCAGGTGAAAGACGGTTCGCAGCGCTTTTTTGCAAGGGGCGCGGCAAACCACCTCCTTCGCCGGTCGAGGGGACGTTTCACCGGCGCTTCGCCGGCTTCGTTCCGCCTCATTGCCGGCCGATCCTGTGTTCGCAGGGCGCTTGTGTTTTGCGGGGGCAATGTGTTGTGTGCCTCCGCACGCTGGCCTAGCTCGTTTCCCGGCTGCGCCCGCCGTCTTCCAAGGTCGAATGATGCGTCTCTCCCGCTACTTCCTGCCGATCCTGCGCGAGACGCCCAAGGAAGCGGAGATCGTTTCGCATCGCCTGATGCTGCGCGCCGGCCTGATCCGCCAGGAGGCGGCCGGCATCTATGCGTGGTTGCCGCTGGGTCTGCGCGTTCTCAACAAGGTCTGCGACGTGATCCGTGCCGAGCAAGACCGCGCGGGCGCCATCGAGATCCTGATGCCGACGATCCAGGCGGCCGACCTGTGGCGCGAGTCCGGCCGCTACGAGGCCTACGGCAAGGAGATGCTGCGCCTGAAGGACCGCCACGAGCGCGAGTTGCTCTACGGCCCGACCGCAGAAGAAGTCGTCACCGAGATTTTCCGCGCGAGCGGGCGTTCCTACAAGGATCTGCCGAAGAACCTCTACCAGATCTCGTGGAAGTTCCGCGACGAGGTGCGTCCGCGCTTCGGCACGATGCGCTCGCGCGAGTTCCTGATGAAGGACGGCTACTCGTTCGACATCGATCAGGCCGCGGCGCGCCACTCCTACAACAAGGTCTTCGTCTCCTATCTCCGGACGTTCGAGACGCTCGGCCTCCGGGCGATCCCGATGCGCGCCGACACGGGGCCGATCGGCGGCGATCTCAGCCACGAGTTCATCATCCTCGCCAAGACCGGTGAGAGCGAGGTCTTCTGCGACCGTGCCTATCTCGACATGCCGGTGCCGCCGCCTTCCGTCGATTTCGACGACGTGGCGGGTCTTCAGGGCGTCGTCGATGCCTGGACCTCGCACTACGCCGCCACGGACGAGATGCACGACGAGGCGGTGTTCGCCGAGGTGCCGGAAGCCTCGCGCCTCTCCGCCCGCGGAATCGAGGTCGGCCACATCTTCTATTTCGGCACCAAGTACTCGACGCCGATGAAGGCGGTCGTCACCGGCCCGGACGGACAGGAGCGGCCGGTTCATATGGGCTCCTACGGAATCGGCCCGAGCCGGCTCGTGGCAGCGACCATCGAGGCGAGCCACGACGAGGCCGGTATCATCTGGCCGGACGCGATCGCCCCCTTCGACGTGGCGCTGATCAACCTCAAGGTCGGTGATTCCACCTGCGACGCGGCCTGCGCCGAGATCCAGGCGGCGCTGGAGACGGCAGGACTGTCGGTTCTCTACGACGACCGCGATGAGCGGCCGGGCGCCAAGTTCGCCACCGCAGATCTCATCGGCCTGCCGTGGCAGGTGATCGTCGGCCCGAAGGGCTTGGCCGAGGGCAAGATCGAGCTGAAGCGGCGCGCCAGCGGGGAGCGCGAGACCCTCGATCCCGTCGATCTCCTCGCTCGCATCCGGCGCATCTGAGGACCGGCCGCGATGACGCTTGCGTTGGGTAAGGCTGGCGTCTCCTTGCGGGGCATCCTGACACGGCTGAAGAACGCCCGCGCGAGCGCCTCGACGCCGCCGTTCGCGGGGTTCGAGTGGATCATCGCCGGCCGCTACCTGCGGGCGCGGCGGCGGGGCGGCGGCGTCTCGGTGGTGGCCCTGTTCTCGGTGCTCGGCATCGCGGTCGGCGTGGCCACCCTCATCATCGTGCTTTCGGTGATGAACGGCTTCCGCACCGAGTTGCGCTCCAAGATCATCGGCCTCAATGGCCACGTCTTCGCCGCGCCGATCGATCGGCTCTTCACCGACTACGTCGATCTGTCCGACCGGCTGGAAAAGGTCGCGGGCGTGCGCGCCGTGGTGCCGATGGTGCAGGGGCAGGCCTTCGCCTCCTCGCCCTACGGCGGCTCCGGCGTACTCGTGCGCGGCGTGCGCGAATCCGACCTTCCGAAGATTCCGGCGGTCTCCGGCGCCATCAAGAGCGGCACGCTGGAGGGTTTCGACGACGGCCAGGGCGTGGCACTCGGTAAGCGACTCGCCGACGCCCTCGGCCTCCAGGCGGGCGATCAGGTGACGCTCTCGACGCCGAAGGGCGCGAGCACGCCGTTCGGCACCGCTCCGCGCACCAAGTCCTACACCGTCAAGGCGATCTTCGAGATCGGCGTGACGGATTTCGACACAACCATGGCCTTCATGCCGCTCACCGAAGCGCAAGCCTTCTTCAACCGCGACGGCGATGTCAGCGTCATCGAGATCTATCTCGACAACGCCGACGCGGTGGGCGAGATGCGCGAACCGCTCGAAATGGCGGCCGAGCGCCCGGTGCTGCTCACCGACTGGCGCCAGACCAACCGCACCTTCTTCGGCGCACTGGAGGTGGAGCGGAACGTGATGTTCCTGATCCTCAACCTCATCGTCATCGTGGCGACCCTCAACATCATCTCCGGCCTGATCCTGCTCGTGCGCGACAAGTCCTCGGACATCGCGATCCTGCGCACGATGGGGGCGACGCCGGGCACGATCATGCGGGTCTTCCTCATCAACGGAGCGCTGATCGGCCTCGTCGGCACGGCGATCGGGCTGATCGGCGGGGTGCTGTTCACCCTCAACATCAAGCCGATCCAGCGCACCCTGTTTCCCACCGCCTGGGACCCCACCGTGCGCTTCCTCGCCGAGATCCCGGCCGAGATGAACACGAGCGAGGTCGTCATCATCGTGATCACCTCGGTTCTGCTGTCGCTGGCGGCGACCCTCTATCCCTCCTGGCGCGCCGCCCGGCTCGATCCGGTGCAAGCCCTGCGCTACGGCTGACGGAACGTCCCCGATATGGCTCAGACGAATGCCGGCGGCGCCCAGCCCGTGCCGGCCCTGTTCTTCGCCGGCGTCCAGCGCCGCTATCATCAGGGTGAGGGCGCGCTCGAGATCCTGCGCGGCACCGATCTCGCGATCTGGCCGGGCGAGCTGGTCGCCCTGGTGGCTCCCTCGGGCGCGGGCAAGTCGACGCTGCTTCACATCGCCGGCCTGCTGGAACGGCCCGACGGCGGCGAAGTCTATATCGGCGGGCAGCCCACCGCGGGCATGTCGGATGCCGAGCGCACCCGCCTGCGGCGCGAGGAGATGGGCTTCGTCTACCAGTTCCACCACCTGCTGCCGGAGTTCTCGGCGCTGGAGAACGTGGTGCTGCCCCAGCTCATCCGCGGGCTCGCCCGCAAGGAGGCGGAGGCGCGCGCCGCCGAACTCCTGAGCTTCCTCGGCCTCAAGGACCGCCTGCCGCACCGCCCGGCCGAACTCTCGGGTGGCGAACAGCAGCGCGTCGCCATTGCCCGCGCCGTCGCCAACGGCCCCCGCCTGCTGCTCGCCGACGAGCCGACCGGCAACCTCGATCCGCAGACCTCGGGACGGGTCTTCAACATCCTGCTCCAGCTCGTGCGCGCCTCGGGCCTCGCGGCTCTGATCGCAACCCACAACATGGAACTCGCCGCCCGCATGGACCGCCGCGTGACGATCCGCGACGGGATGATCGAGCAACTGGTCTAGGGGCGGGCGTCGGAAACGCCCGGCGAGGGCCGCATTGCCGGACGTCAGGCGGATCGGCCGATCTACGACCTCCCTCGTCAGCCTCCGCGGAGCCATTCAGGTCCGCTGCGAGATCGCGATGGACCGTGCGGTGATCGTACCTGAATGCGTTGCGGGCGCCTCTGTCGGTGAGAGCCTATGCCCACCCGTGCCCCCATCCGTGACCTCGGCAACACACCGTTTACCATTCCAACGCGTCGCGGTATTCCCAGGCTTTACACAGAACAAAACAGGAACAAAGATCGCTCCATCAACACGGAGTGGAAGCCATGACCAAGCGCGTGTTCCTCACCAGCCTCGTCGAATTCACCGCCTTCGGCCTGCTCTTCGGTGCAGTGGCTCTCTGGGCGGTAGCTTTGGCGCCGATCCATTAATGGCTCGCGTTCGAGCGCGATTTGTTCCCTCGCCGGAGACGTTGCTCACAGGAAATGGGAACAGGCAGGGTCATCCCGCCCGTCTCACCCCCCCCTCAGGGACCTTCGGATGCGAGGAGCAGTGGATATCGGCCGTAGTGCGGCGCGTCGGTGACAGACTCGCAAGGTCCTGAGGCGCGATCTTAGCGGGCTCCGAGCAGGGTCCCCATGGCGCGCACACTCACAGACGTCGGCTTCGTCCACCTTCACGTCCATTCGTCCTACTCCCTGCTCGAAGGCGGGGTGAAGGTCGCCGATCTGGTGAAGGCCGCCGCTGCCGACCGCCAGCCGGCGCTGGCGCTTACCGACACCAACAACCTGTTCGGCGCGCTGGAATTTTCGGAGAAGGCAGCCGGCACCGGCATCCAGCCGATTGCCGGCCTCCAACTCACGATCTGCTTCGAGGCGCCCGACCCGATGGCGCGTCTGCCTCAGGCCGGCTGCGCCAACATCGTGCTGCTGGCCCAGGACGAGACCGGCTACGGCAACCTGCTGCGGCTCGGCAGCCGGGCTCATTTCGACGGTCCGCTCGGCGCCGCTCCCAACCTGGCCGTTTCGGCGCTGGAGGGCAACGTCGAGGGACTGATCGGCCTGACCGGCGGTTTCACGGGGCCGCTCGACACCTCCTTGCGCGCCGGCCGCGCCGATCAGGCGGTGCGCCGCCTGGAAATCCTGAAAGGGGCGTTCGGCGAGGAGCACCTCTACGTCGAGATCCAGCGCCACGGCCTCGACGACGAGCGTGCGGTCGAGCGCGAGTTGCTGCGGCTCGCTGACGCGAACGGCCTCGGCATCGTCGCCACCAACGAGCCGTTCTTCGCCAAGCCCGGCGATTACGACGCGCACGACGCACTGCTCGCCATCGCGGAGGGCCGCCTCGTCTCCGACGAGCGCCGCCGCCGGCTGACCCCGCGCCACGCCTTCACCACGCGCGCCGCGATGAAGGAGCTGTTCCGCGATCTGCCGGACGCGCTCTCGGCCTCGGTCGAGATCGCCATGCGCTGCTCCTACCGGGCGCGCACCCGCAAACCCATCCTGCCGAACTTCGCCAGCGTCGCGGCGGGCGAGGCTCCGCCCATGGCCGAAGCGCTGGCCGAGTCCTCCGAGGCGCCGGTGCAGGCGATCGCCGCCGACGAGCCGACCGAGCTGTGCCGGCAAGCCGAAGCCGGGCTGGATCTGCGCCTGAAGCAGCACGGCACCGCCCCCGGCTTCACGGAGGAGGATTACCGCGCGCGGCTGAAGTTCGAGCTCGACGTCATCGTCAAGATGAAGTTCCCAGGCTACTTCCTGATCGTCTCGGACTTCATCAAATGGGCCAAGGACCACGACATCCCGGTCGGACCGGGCCGCGGCTCGGGCGCGGGCTCGCTGGTTGCGTGGTCGCTTCTCATCACCGACCTCGACCCGCTTCGCTTCGGCCTGTTGTTCGAGCGCTTCCTCAACCCCGAACGCGTCTCGATGCCGGACTTCGACATCGATTTCTGCGTCGAGGGCCGCGAGCGGGTGATCCGCTACGTGCAGAAGCGCTACGGCGAGCGGCAGGTCGGGCAGATCATCACCTTCGGTACGTTGCTCGCCCGCGGCGTGCTGCGCGACGTCGGCCGCGTTCTGGAGATGCCCTACGGGCAGGTCGACAAGCTGACCAAGCTCGTGCCGCAGAACCCAGCCAACCCCGTGACGCTGGCCCAGGCGATCGAGGGTGAGCCCAAGCTCCAGCAGGCGATCGAGGAGGAGCCGATCGTCGCACGGCTCATCGAGATCTCGAAGAAGCTGGAGGGGCTGCACCGCCACGCCTCGACCCACGCCGCCGGCGTGGTGATCGGCGACCGCCCTCTCGAAGAGCTGGTGCCGCTCTACCGAGACCCGAAGACGGGCATGCGGGTGACCCAGTTCAACATGAAATGGGTCGAGCAAGCCGGGCTGGTGAAGTTCGACTTCCTCGGCCTCAAGACCCTCACCATGCTGCGGTGCTGCACGGACCTGCTGAAGCAGCGCGGCATCGAGGTCGATCTCGCCCAGATCCCGCTCGACGACAAAAAAACCTACGAACCGATGGGCCGCGGCGAGACCGTCGCGGTGTTCCAGGTGGAATCTGCCGGCATGCGCAAGGCGCTGTGCGAGATGCAGGCCGACCGCCTGGAAGACATCATCGCGCTCGTGGCGCTCTACCGGCCGGGCCCAATGGCCAACATCCCGGTCTATTGCGAGCGCAAGCTCGGGCGCGACGCCGGCAACGAGGCGAGCTGGTACTCGCACCCGATGCTGGAGCCGATCCTGAAGGAGACCTTCGGGATCATCGTCTACCAAGAGCAGGTGATGGAGGTCGCCAAGGTTCTCGCCGGCTACACGCTGGGCGAGGCCGACATGCTCCGCCGCGCCATGGGCAAGAAGATCAAGGCGGAGATGGACGCCCAGCGCGACCGCTTCGTGAAGGGTTGTACCGAGAACGGCCTGACCAAGGCCAAAGCTGACGAGATCTTCGACCTGCTCGCGAAGTTCGCCGATTACGGCTTCAACAAGTCCCACGCGGCGGCCTACGCGCTCGTGACCTACCAGACCGCCTATCTGAAGGCGAACCATCCGGTCGAGTTCCTGGCCGCGGCCATGACGCTCGACATCGACAACACGGACAAGCTCGCCGAATTCCGTCAGGACGCGCAGCGCCTGAAGATCACCGTCGAGCCGCCTTCGGTGAACACCTCCGGCGTGGTGTTCGACGTGCGGGAGGGGCGCATCCTCTACGCGCTCGCCGCGATCAAGGGGGTCGGCCGCTCGGCGGTGGAATCGATCGTCGCCGCGCGCGGCGACAAGCCGTTCAAGGATCTCGCCTGTTTCGCCCGGCGCCTGAACCCGCGCCACGTCAACAAGCGCACGCTGGAAAACCTGATCGCGGCAGGGGCGCTGGATTGCATCGAGCCGGACCGGGCGCGGGCCTGGGCCGCGGTCGAGCCGATGATGAAGATGGCCCAGGGCGCGGCCGAGGCCGAGACCTCGGGCATCACCGACATGTTCGGCGGCGTCGCCTCGGTGGATGTAGCGTTGCGCATCCCGCCGCACGAGTTCTGGACCCACACCGACAAGCTGAAACGCGAGTGCGACGCCATTGGCTTCTTCCTCTCGGGCCACCCGCTCGACGAGTACGGGCCGATCCTCGAGAAGTTGCGGGTCCAGTCCTGGGCCGATTTCTGCCGGGCGGTGCGGGCGGGCACGGCCAGCGTCGGCCGTATCGCGGCCTCCGTGCTCGACCGCTCGGAGCGGCGCACCAAGAGCGGCAACAAGCTCGGCATCGTCATCCTCTCGGACCAGACCGGCCACTTCGAGGCGATCATCTTCTCCGAGGGTCTCAACCAGTACCGCGACATCTTGGAGCCCGGCCGCCCACTGGTGCTGACGATCCAGGCAAACCTGGAGGGCGAGGACGTGCGCGCCCGCATCACCACCGCCGAGCCCTTGGATCAGGCCGCCGCCCGCCATCAGAAGGGCATGCGCATCTTCCTGCGCGACGACCGGGCACTGAGTTCAGTGCAGCAGCGACTGACCTTGCGCGGCGAGGGCGAGGTCTCGCTGATCCTGATCCTCGACGGCGGCGAGCGCGAGGTCGAGGTGCGCCTGAAGGACCGCTATCAGGCGACGCCGCAGGTCGCGGGGGCGCTGCGCGCCGTGCCGGGTGTGGTGCAGGTGGAGGTGAACTGAGCGGGCCACCCCTCCAATCTCCCGGTAACCAATCCGACCACGTCCGCAGGATATTGGCGTTACAGCACCTTTCGTGCCTCACCGCCGCCACAGCTCGGTGATTCTGCCAAGGTATGGTTCGGCCAAACTTACGGTAACGGGCGTGGGCTCCGACGGGTGGAGCTCGCCCGGCTCCGCGGTTCGGCCGAAGCCCTGCGATTGCTGCGGTGCCGCGTGAGGTTGCCGCCTGATGGAGTGTGGGATGTCCGGACACGGTTTGAGAATGGTGGCGGCCGCTACCCTGATGGGGCTGGCCGGCGCGGCGCAGGCGGCGCAGTGCGGCAACAATGCCGCCGGCTTCGAGGCCTGGAAGGACGAGTTCATCGCCGAGGCCAAGGGTCGGGCAAGCCCGGCCGCGCTCGCGGCGCTCGCCAACACCTCCTACTCCAGCGCGACCATTTCCGCGGATCGCGGGCAAAAGAGCTTCAAGCTCTCGCTCGACCAGTTCCTGGCCAAGCGCGGTGGCAACACCATCGTGTCCCGCGGGCGCGCCCTCAAGCAGCAGAATGCGGCGCTCTTCGCCTCGATCGAGCAGCGCTACGGCGTGCCGGCGGGCCCGCTGCTGGCGATCTGGGGCATGGAAACCGGCTTCGGCGCCGTGAAGGGCAACGTGAACACCCTCTCGGCGGTGGCCACGCTCGCCTACGATTGCCGCCGCTCGGCCTACTTCACCGATCAACTCTACGCCGCGCTCAAGCTCGTCGACAGCGGCGTGTTGACGCCGGCGACCCGCGGGGCGGCCCACGGCGAGGTCGGCCACACCCAGTTCCTGCCCAAGAACGTCCTGACCTACGGCGTCGGCGGCAGCCTCGACAGCGCGCCGGTCGCGCTGAACTCCACCGCCAACTTCCTGAAGGGCCACGGGTGGCAGCGTGGCGCGGGCTACCAGCCCGGCGAGCCTAACTTCGCGGCGATCCAGGGCTGGAACGCGGCCGGCGTCTACCAGCGCGCCATCGCCCTCCTCGGCGCCCGGATCGACGGGCAGTAGGTCTTCTCGCAGCCTCTTCCGTCATCGCGAGGCGAAGCCGAAGTGATCCAGGGCGCGATCCTTTCCGGACAGGGCGCGCCGCTGGACTGCTTCGCTTCCGCTCGCAGTGACGACGAGGCCGCTACGCGCAGGCGGCGCACCCCGCGCGCAGGCGCTCGGCGACGAGCGCCTGGAGCGACCACAGGTGCCGGTCGTGGATGCCGAGCCGGGCGCAGGCGTCCACGGTGCGGAACAGATACTCGGCGCTCGGGCCGAGATGTCCGCAGGCCGTCGCGATCCTCTCGGCGATCTCGGCGTCGGACAGGCGGCCGGTATAGCGGTCGCTCTGCCGGTTCACCATGAAGGTCAGCGCTGTGACCGGGCCGCCTTGCGTCTCGACCCTGACCCAGCGTCCCTCGTAGCCTTTGCCCTTCATCTCCCGCCGCCAGACCGGCATCAGCGCTGCGTGTGGGTCGGCATCGTCCAGACGGAAAGCGACGCCCCGGCAGATCCCGCCTCGGTCGAGCCCGAGCACGAAGCCGGGATTCTCCGGCGTGCCGCGGAAGCGCCGCTGCAGCAGACAGAAGCGCCGGTGCCAGCCCCGGACTGTCCCGACCCGCTGCTCGGTGAAGGCGAATTCCGGGCTCCACAGCAGCGAGCCATAGGCGAACACCCACAGGCCCTCTTCCGGCGCGGCGCGGCGGGCCAGCATCGCATCGAGTTCGGGCGTAAGGTCCTCGTCCGAGAGCAACGTCAGCGCGTTCGGGTCGTCGGCGACGGCGTCGGGATGGGCACGGGCGATCAGGTCGAGCGAGAGCGACAGGGTACGAGGGGCCATCGGGCCGGAACGGACCATTTTTGTGGGTGCGAGCGCAACCCCGTTCAGGTGCCCGGAGAATCCAGCTCCGGAAACGGCTCGCTGCGGTGCCCCTCGCAGACCTCTTCCTCGTCCCGCAGGACGGTGAGCGCGGCAGCCTCCTCCCGTACCACGAGCTTCGGCCGTTCCGGCTTGCCGAAGGTGCGGCCGCTCATCCGGGTTGAGATACAATAGAGTCGGCGGCCGCCATCCTCGAACGGGCCCGCGATCCGGCTGTGCGCGAACCGCACCGGAATCAGCGAGACCGAGCCGAAGGCGACCTGACGCAAGGCCAGCGTCGCGATACGCTCGCGGACCGTCCCGGTGGACGACGAGGCGGGAGGTGCCGCGGTCGTGGTGCAGCCCCCGGCCGTGAGGGCCATCGCCAGCATCACTCCACCGCGCCGTCCGATCATCGCCGAATCTCCCGAGCGGCGAAAGCTTAGCGGTTTCGAGCAAGGCGGGAAACGGATCCGCTGCCGCAACCCGATTTCGATGCGCCGAGCAGTCCCGTTTCGACCTCGGAATGATTATCTGTTCGTCATGCAATGGATCGACGATGGCCTGGTGATCGGCCTGCGCAAGCACGGCGAGACCGGAATCGTGCTCGAACTGATGACCCCGGAGCACGGGCGCCATCTCGGGCTCGTCCATGGCGGGCGCTCGCGGCGGATGCAGCCGATGCTCCAGCCCGGCAACACGCTTCGCGCGACGTGGCGGGCGCGGCTTGATGGAGCACTCGGCTCCTACGCGGTCGAGCCTCTGAAAACGAACGCTTCCCGGCTGATGGGCTCGGGCCTCGCACTCTACGGCATCGGGCACCTCTCCTCGCTGTTGCGGCTCCTGCCGGAGCGCGACCCGCATCCGGCGCTTTACGAGGCAGCGCAGATCCTGATTGCCCATCTCGACGATCCCGCGATCGCCCCCGCGCTGATGGTGCGGTTCGAACTGGCGCTGCTCGCCGGGCTCGGCTTCGGCCTCGATCTCTCGCATTGCGCGGCCACCGGCGCCAACGACGCCCTGGTCTACGTCTCGCCCAAAAGCGGGCGCGCGGTCAGCGCCTCGGCGGGCGAGCCCTATCGCGACCGGTTGCTGGCGCTGCCGCCCTTTCTGCGCGACCGCAACCAGCCCGGCAGCGGCTGGCGCACGCCTGATACCCATGACGTTCGGGAGGGGTTTACCTTGACGGGCTATTTCCTCGATCAGCATGTCTGGCGCCCGCGGGCGCAAGACACGCCGGAGGAACGCGCACGATTCGTCGCACTCGGCACTGGCCAGAGTTGACCGTGTTCGTGTTATGTTCCGGCGCATTTCGAGAGGCGCCGTGACCCGTCAAGACGGGGAGCGGTGGCGGTCGCCGACGCAAGGTCGGCGCCCGGACTGAACTGACGATGTGGAGTGAGTGATGGGCCAGCCCGTCCTGCCGCCGCCGAGCGACGGCATCGAGAGCGTCGAGCTGAAGACGGCGCTGGAGGAGCGCTACTATGCCTATGCGCTCTCCACGATCATGCAGCGCGCGCTGCCCGATGCCCGAGACGGCCTGAAACCCGTGCACCGGCGCATCCTCTACGGCATGCGCCTGTTGCGGCTCGACCCGACTTCGGCCTTCAAGAAGTGCGCGAAGATCGTCGGCGACGTGATGGGTGACTTCCACCCGCACGGCGACCAAGCGATCTACGACGCTCTGGTGCGCCTCTCCCAGGATTTCGCCCAGCGCTACCCGTTGGTCGATGGCCAGGGCAATTTCGGCAACATCGACGGCGACGGTCCGGCGGCCTACCGCTACACCGAGGCGCGGCTGACCGAGGTCGCCCGCCTGCTGCTCGACGGGATCGACGAGGACACGGTCGATTTCCGCGCCTCCTACAATGGCGAGAAGGAGGAGCCGATCGTCCTGCCAGCGGCCTTCCCGAACCTGCTCGCCAATGGCAGCCAGGGCATCGCGGTCGGCATGGCGACCTCGATCCCGCCGCACAACGCCGCCGAACTCTGCGACGCCGCGCTCTACCTGATCCAGAACCGCGAGGCGACCTCCGAGCAGCTCTGCACCTTCGTGCAGGGGCCGGACTTCCCCACCGGCGGCATCCTGATCGACACGCCGGAGACCATCCGCGAGGCCTACCGCACCGGCCGCGGCGGGTTCCGCGTGCGGGCGCGCTGGGCCAAGGAGGATCTCGGCCGCGGCACATGGAACATCGTCGTCACCGAGATTCCCTACGGCGTGCCGAAGGCCCGCCTCATCGAGAAGCTCGCCGACCTGCTCCAGGAGAAGAAGCTGCCGCTGCTCGCCGACGTGCGCGACGAATCGGCGGAGGATGTGCGCGTCGTGCTGGAGCCGCGCTCGCGCTCGGTCGATCCGGTGATGCTGATGGAGTCGCTGTTCCGGCTCTCCGAGCTGGAATCGCGGATTCCGCTGAACCTCAACGTCCTCGTCGGCGGGGTCGTACCCCGGGTGATTGGTCTCGCCGAGTGCCTGCGCGAATGGGCCGATCACCGCCGCGTCGTGCTCCAGCGCCGCTCAAGCTACCGCCTCGGCCAGATCGAGCGGCGCCTCGAAATCCTCGGCGGCCTGCTCATCGTCTATCTCGACCTCGACGAGGTGATCCGCATCATCCGCGAGGAGGACGAGCCGAAGGCCGCCTTGATGGCCCGGTTCGAACTCACCGAGGTCCAGGCCAACGCGATCCTCGACACCCGCCTGCGCTCCCTGCGCAAGCTCGAGGAGATGAAGCTGAAGCGCGAGTTCGAGGCGCTGACCGCGGAGAAGGAGGGGATCGAAGGATTGCTGGCCTCCGAGAAGCTCCAGTGGACCGAGATCACCAAGCAGATCCGCGCGGTGAAGAAGACCTTCGGGCCCGAGACCAAGCTGGGCCGCCGCCGCACCACCCTGGAGAACCCGCCCGACACCGCCGGCATCGACTTCACCGCCGCCATGGTCGAGCGCGAGCCGATCACGGTGATCCTGTCCGAGAAGGGCTGGATCCGTGCGCTCAAGGGGCACGTGACCGAATTGTCGGGCGTCGCCTTCAAGGGCGACGACACGCTGAAGGTCGCCTTCCTCAGCGAGACGACGGCCAAGATCCTGCTGCTCGCCTCGAACGGCAAGGTCTTCACCATCGAGGCCTCGAAGCTGCCCGGCGGGCGCGGCTTCGGCGATCCGGTGCGGCTAATGGTCGATCTCGACGATGGCACCGAGATCGTCGCGGCGTTGCCCTACAAGCCGGAGAGCAAGCTGCTCGTCGCCGGCTCGGACGGGCGCGGCTTCATCGCGCCCTCCGACGCGCTGGTCGCCAACACCCGCAAGGGCAAGGCGATTCTCGGCCTCGACGAGGGGACGCGCGCGGTGCTGCTGGTACCGGCCGAGGGCGATCACATCGCCGTCTGCTCGTCCGACAAGTTGATGCTGGTCTTCCCGGCCTCCGAAGTCACGGAACTCGGCCGCGGCAAGGGCGTGCGCCTGCAGCGCTGCCGCCAGAGCCAGCTCACGGACGCCTGCGTCTTCACGCTGGCGGAGGGGCTACCCTGGCGCGACGGCTCGGGTCAGGCACGGCTCTATCAGGCGGCGATGCTGGAGAAGTTCATGGGCCACCGCTCCGACGCTGGCGCCCTGATGACCCGCAGCTTCCCGAAATTCGAGCGGTTCGGGAAGTAATTCTTGGAACTTTCGGGCGGTGCCCTGTGGGGCGCCGCTCGGCAAGCTCGATCGAACCGAAAGTGGTTCGACGCCGTTAGCGGCGACGGAACTGCTGACCGCCGCGCTGGGGCGGACGCGGACCGGAACGCTCGTCCTTGTGACGGAACACGAGGCGGCCCTTCTCCAGATCGTAGGGCGACATCTCGACGGTGACGCGGTCGCCGGCCAGGGTCTTGATGCGGTTCTTCTTCATCTTGCCGGCCGTGTAGGCGACGATCTCGTGACCCTGGTCGAGCTGCACGCGGTAGCGCGCGTCCGGCAGGATCTCGACGACCAAGCCGTCGAACTGCATCAATTCCTCTTTTGCCATACATCTATCTCCGGCCGGGCTGCCTGCACGGGGCGCTCCGGCAAAATCAAAAAATCGGTCTATCGTGCGAAACGCGCGGCGCTGCGGGTCCGATCCGCTCGGGACGAGAGGCGTCAGCGATGCCGGGCGTCGGGTGCCTTTCGCGAAACTCCCGGATCGGGGAGTCCTCCCTCCGGCCGGACAAGCGGCACGACGGGTGTTTCGCGAAGGGCACCAATCCTGCGACTTAAGCGTCAGACGCGGTTTGTGCAAGAATATCCGCCACGCAAGGTCCGCTTAACCTCAACGCCGGGTGGAATTTTGCGGCCTCCGCCAGCTCATGGCGTGATGTCGTTGCCGGCAAAGTCGAGCCGCCCGTCGGGAAGCCGGCGCCATGCGCTGACCGAGAACGGCGGCTTCACGAGATCGCCGCCTGCGTCGAACGCTACTTCGCCGAGCACCGTCCGCAAGGTGGCGCCGCCATGCAGGAAGGCCGCGACCTTGGACGGCTCGACCGAGCGGGCGCCCTCGATCCCCTGCCGCACGACCTCGACCGCCGCATAGGCCGGGCCTGCGAACATCTCGGCCTCCGCACTCCGCGGTGTCTTGGCGCCCCTCGGCTCGGGTAGGCGGGGCGGCGCGGGCGCCACCGTCATCAGCGTGCCCTCGGCGCCGGGAACCTGCGAAAAGTCCCTGTCGAGCAGCCCGTCGCTGCCGATCACCTGCGTCGACAGGCCGGCCTCGCGCATCGCCCGGATCAGCGCTCCGGCCGGGGCCGACAGGCCGCCGAAATAGATCGCCTCGATCCCGAGCGCCCGCAGCTTGGCGACGAGAGCAGCGATCTCGCGGTCGTCGCGGGTGATGCCCTCGAACAGCCGCTCCTGCCCGCCGCGGGCCTTGAGGGCGCGGACGGCTTCGTCGGCGAGGCCGCGGCCGAAGCTGGTCTTGTCGTGGACGATGGCGACCGGCTTGCCGCGGAACCGCTCTGCGAGCAGCGTGCCGCCGAGCGCGCCCTGCTGCGCGTCGCTGCCCGAGAGCCGGAACAGCAGGCCGGCGCCGCGGCGGGTCAGCGGCGCCCAGGTCGCACCGGGCGTGACCGAGACCATGCCGGCCTCCTCATAGACCGAACTCGCCGCAGCACTGGCGCCCGAGGTGAGCGGGCCGATGACGAAGCGCACGCCGCTTGCCGCAAACCGGCGGGCCACGGCCACCGCCTGCTTCGGGTCGGCGGCATCGTCCTGCACCACGAGCTGGAGCTTCCGCCCCAGCACCCCGCCGGCGCGGTTGATCTCGGCGACTGCCTGCTCGGCGCCGAGCCGCGCGCCCTGGCCGAACCCGGCATCCGGCCCGCTCATGGGGGCGGCGAGCCCGATCTTCAGCGGTTCGGCGGCATCGACGGGGCTCGCAAGCACGAGGGCGAGGAGGGTTGCCAATGCGGTCCGCTTCGTCACACCAAGCCCCGTCCGGCTGCTGGAAAAAATCCCCGGACCTTGATGAAGTCCGCCTCGCGGGCTTGCAAGCGCCACCGTCGGCCGCATTGCGGAACGAGCCGGCACGCCTACCTCTCCCGTAACGGGACGGTCGGGGGCGGCGGGACCGGAATGTTCAGGACGCGAAGCCCATGCTCTCCACCGAGGACGATATCCTGCGCGCCGCCGAGGGCTGGCGGCGCGAGGGGCGCGCGGTCGCGCTCGCCACTGTGATCGAGACCTGGGGCTCGGCGCCCCGCCCGGTCGGCAGCCACCTCGTCATCGACGGTGACAGCCGCTTCCTCGGCTCCGTTTCCGGCGGCTGCGTCGAGGGCGAGGTCATCACCGAGGCGCTCGACGTGATCGAGGACGGGCGCCCCCGCACCCTGGAATTCGGCGTCGCCGACGAAACCGCGTGGCGGGCCGGCCTCTCCTGCGGCGGCCGCATCCGCGTCTTCGTCGAACGCATCGACTGATTTTTCGAACCCGCTCCCGCTCCTATCGTGAGCGGCCCGACTCGCATCAAGCGACAGACCTCATGCGCCTTGACACCCTGTCGGCCCTCAACGCGGAGCGCGCGGCGCGCCGCCCGGCCCTGATCGTCACCGATCCCGAGGATGGCGATCAGCGCCTCGTGCGCGCCGCTGAGATCGCCGCCGACCCGCTCGCCGCCCTGCTGCGCGAGCGCCTGCGCAGCGGCCGTAGCGGCCTCGGCGAGGGGCCCGACGGGCGTCCGGTCTTCGTGGCCGTCCACGCGCCGCCCGTGCGCCTCGTCGTTGTCGGTGCCGTGCACATCTCACAGGCCCTGGTGCCGCTCGCGGCGCAACTCGGCCTCGATCTCACGGTGATCGACCCCCGTACGGCCTTTGCCAGCCCGGAGCGCTTTCCCGGCGTGCGCCTGATCGCCGAATGGCCGGACAAGGCGCTTGAGGAGGTCGGGCCTCTCGACGCCTACACGGCTGTCGCCGCGCTCACCCACGATCCGAAGATCGACGATCCCGCCCTCATCGCGGCCCTGCGGGCGGACTGCGCCTATATCGGCGCCCTCGGATCGCGGAAAACCCAAGCGCGCCGCGTCGAGCGGCTGGAGCAGGCCGGGTTCGACGCGGCGGTGATCGGCCGGATCCACGCACCGATCGGGCTCGATATCGGCGCGGTCTCGCCCGCGGAGATCGCGCTGTCGATTCTTGCTCAACTCGTCGCGACCCTGCGCAAGGGCTGCGACGCGGCAGCGGGACGCTGAGCCCATGCAGTTCGGACCCGTCGCGACCCGCGACAGTGCGGGGCTGATCGCCGCCCATACCGTGCGCGCCGAGGGCGCGAGCCTTAAGAAGGGCCGGCCGATCCCCGAGGCGGAGGCTCTGCGGCTCGCCGAATCCGGAGTCGCTGAGATCCTGGCCGTCCGGCTCGATCCCGGCGATGTCGGTGAGGACGCGGCGGCGGCCCGCCTCGCTCGCCACCTCGCTGGGAAGGGCCTCCGCCCGGAGGCTCCCTTCACCGGTCGCTGCAACCTGTTCGCTGACGCCGCGGGCGTGTTCGTGGTCGAGCCCGCCTGCATCGATGCGGTCAACGCCGTGGACGAGGCGATCACGGTGGCGACCCTGCCGGCCTTCCGGCCCGTGGCCGCGGGCGAGATGGTCGCGACGGTCAAGATCATCCCCTATGCGGTCGCCGCCGCGCCGTTGGAGCGCGCGCTCGCCGCCGCCGACGCGCCGCCGATGCGGCTGGCGCCCTACCGCCTGAAGCGGGTCGGCGTCGTCTCGACGCTGCTGCCCGGCCTGAAATCCGCGACCGTCGCCAAGACCCTGCGCGTGCTAGCCGACCGGCTGGCGCCGACGGGGGCACGGATCGTCACCGAAACCCGCGTGCGGCACGAGGCCGACCCGGTCGCGGGCGCCATCGCGCGTGCAGTCGCGGAAGGGGTGGAGCTGGTCGTGGTGTTCGGCGCCTCGGCCATCGCCGACCGGCGCGACGTGATCCCGGCCGGCCTGGAGGCTGCGGGCGGCCGGGTCGAACAGTTCGGCATGCCGGTCGATCCCGGAAATCTGCTGCTGCTCGGCGCCCTCGGCGCCGTCCCGGTGATCGGAGCGCCGGGCTGCGCCCGCTCGCCGAAGGAGAACGGCTTCGACTTCGTCCTGCACCGCCTGCTCGCGGGGCTCTCCGTGTCCCGGGCCGATATCGTGCGCCTCGGCGTCGGCGGTCTGCTGACCGAGATTCCCCTGCGCGGCCAGCCGAGGTCGGGTGGTGACGGCGTCTGAGTTGCGCGTTGGTGCGGTGATCCTCGCCGCCGGCCTCGGTTCCCGCTTCGGGTCGGCACCGAAGATGCTCGCGCCCTATGCCGGCCGGCCGATGGTGTGCCGCGCCGCGGAGGCGGCTCTGGCCTCGCGCGCCGGGCCGGTCGTCGCGGTCCTCGGCGCGCATGCCGAGGCCGTGAGGGCGGCGTTGGCCGGCCTCGACCTGACGCTGGTCGAGAACCCCGACCCCGCCGCCGGCCTCTCGGCCTCGCTGCGCCTCGGGCTGGCCGCCCTGCCGCCGGAAACCGAGGCGGCGGTGGTGCTGCTCGGTGACATGCCGCGGATCGAGGCAGCCCATATCGATGCGCTGATCACGGCCTATGCCGGCGCGACACCGCGTCCATCCGCGGTGGTACCTGTGAGCGGCGGGCGCCGCGGCAATCCGGTGCTGCTCGATCTCGCGCATCTGGGCGCCGACCTCGCCGCGCTGTCCGGCGACCGCGGCGCCGGGCCGATCCTGAAACGCCGCGACGACCTGCTGGAGGTGCCGGCCGATCCGGCGGTGATCTTCGATGTCGACACGCCGAAGGCGTTGGGGGGCTGAGACCGAGGTCAGGTCTTGCGCGCCTCCCGCTTCGCCTCCGCCCGGCAGCGGTCCGAGCAGTAGCGCACCTCGTCCCAGACGCGCTCCCACTTCTTGCGCCACGTGAAGGGGCGGCCGCACCGGGCGCAGATCTTTTGGGGCAGATCGCCCTTGCGGCGCATCGGCGGCATGGACTCAGCGCCCGATCTGGGCGGCCTCGTTGAGCGGCACAGGGCTCCAGCGGGTGAACTGCACGTAGCCGTCGCGGGCGGCGACCACGACGTGGCGGCGGTAGCGGTGCACGACCGTGCCGGGGGCGTGGCGATGCGCCTCCTGCCAGCCTTCGGCGGCGGCGACGAAGACACGGGTGCCGCCGAGCCGCGCGATGGTCTCGATCGCGCCGAAAGCGCGCACGCGACGCAGCACCTCGGCCACGTCCTTGCGGAAGTCGAGGGTGCGGTCGGCGTCGTTCACCCGCGGCCAGTAGGAGCCGTCGCCCTGCGGCTCCGCCTTGCGCCAGCGATCGGCCAAGTCCTTCCCGATCGGTCCGAGGACGAGGCGGCGGGCCGCCATCTGGCATTTGGCGAGCAGTGTCTCGTGGGTTTCATGGCTGTCGAGGGTGAAGATGTCCTGGGCGACGATGTCGCCGGTGTCGAAGCCCTGCTCGGCGAGCACGTGCGCGGTGACCCCCCAACTCTCGTACCCGTCGAGAATCGCCTTGAAGAGCGGGTAGGGGCCCCGCCCCGTTGGCAGCGGCGAGGGATGGACGTTCAGCGCGTAGCGGACCCGCCCGTACCAGCCCCGCACGAGCCAGGGATAGCCGGCGACGACGAGGGCCACGTCGCGGCCGTGCTCCTGGGCGAGCCGCTCGATGTCGTCGGGCAGGAGCCGCGAGAGCTGGATTGGGATGCGGTGGCGCCGGGCTTGCGCCACCACGACCTCGTTGAAATCGTAGATGCCGTCGCAGGGTCGGGTGAACAGCTTCACCGGCGTCCACCCGGCCTCGATCAGCACGTCGAACACGCCGCCGAGGAAGTCGATGCCGGCGAAGGCGAATTTCATGGGTGGCGAGGTCCCGTGGCTGGCGAAAAATGCCCTGCGACGTTCGGCGCGGGCATATGGCGGCGCCGGTCGGCTCCACGCCCCCCGGCTCCGCCTTAGCTAGTGGATTTCAGAGGTTGGCGAAATCGCCGGGCGAAGATCGCTCGGCCGGGGGGCTTCATGGAACGGGTCGTGATCTACGGCGGAACGGGCGGGATCGGCCTTGCCACGGCGCGGACCCTGCGCGCGCGGGGGGCCGCCCTCCACCTCGTCGGGCGCGATCCGGAGCGTCTGGAGCGGGCGGCATCCGAACTGGGCGAGACCGGCTTCACCGCTGGCGACGTCACCGATCCGGCACTGTTCCCGCGCGTCACGGAAGAAGCGGGCACGCGCCTCGGCGGCCTCGTCTACGCGGTCGGCACGATCCAGCTCGCGCCGCTCGCCAAGCTCGATCCGAGCCGCATCGAGGCGGATTTCCGCATCAACGCGCTCGGCGCCTTCCTTGCGGTGCAGGCGGCGGCTCCGGCGCTCAAGGCGGGTGCAGGGGAGGGGAGCGCGGGCGTGGTCCTGTTCTCCACCGTGGCCGCCGCGCAAGGGTTCTCGCACCACGCCTCGGTCGCCATGGCCAAGGGGGCGGTTGAGGGGCTCGCCCTCTCGCTCGCTGCGGAGCTCGCGCCCGCGATCCGGGTGAACGTGGTCGCTCCCTCGCTGACCCGTACGCCGCTCGCCGAGGCCATCACTCGCAACGCGACGCTGGCCTCTGGCATCGCCTCGATGCACGCGCTCCAGCGCCTCGGCGAGCCCGAGGATGCCGCCGCGCTCGCGGCCTTCCTCGTCGGCCCGGAGGCGAGCTACGTCACGGGGCAGGTGATCGGCGTCGATGGCGGGCGCTCCTCGCTGCGCACCAAAGGTTAAGCCGCCTCACAGCGTATTCCAGATCGCGAGGGAGATGTAGGGGCTCCACTGGTTGAGCGGCGTCTCGAGCTGACAACCGGCAGACAGGCGGAAGCGGTAGCCGCCCATCGCGTAGTCGGTGGCATGCAGCCCGACGCTCCACTTCCGGTAATCGGTTCGGTCGCTGAAGACAGCAGCTTCCGGGCCGAGATAGGCGCCGAACAGCGCGGTGCCCCAGGATAGCCGAGCATAGGCGTCGCCGCGGGCGGAGCCGAGGATGACTGTCGCGGTCGCCAGCGTCGTCTCCGTCGGCCGCGCCCAGACCTCGCCGTGCAGGCGCAGGCCCGTCCGCAGGGGCAGTGCCTGTAGGAAGCCAGGACCGGACAGCGACTCCCAGGACGCCTCCGGGCCGGCGAACACCGTCACCGCTCCCCAGTCCCGGATGAACTGGTAGCCGGCCAGCGCGGCGCCCAGGGCGGTGAAGCGCATCATCGTCGGTGCGCGGCCGCCATCCTCCAGCCGCACGCCGCCGCCGGCCGTCACCAGTGCGACGGGGCCGTCCCGGTCGAACCGGTCGAAGACGAGCTTCGCCCCGCTGGCGGAAAAGGTCGAGGCGCCGGCCTCCATGCTGCCGAACAGAACGGCCCGCAGGGCCGCCTCGTTGGCCCGGGCCCGATCGCGCGGGAGGCCCGCGACAATGGCGAGGAGGAGCCACCATTGGGTGTAGCGAACCGCTATCCGCCGGAACGTGGCCGGATGGCGTCCACCTTCGTTCGAGGGAAGACGGTTCGACATTGGAGGTCGCGCGAAAGCCGGCGGAACGACCAATGGTTGTCATAGGTGGGAGCGTTGGTTAAGAGAAATCTGTCATCCAAGATAAGTTATCGGTGCGAACTTACTTGAGATGTGGGACGAGTTTAACTGACAAACCTGAGCGTGGTTTGTTGCTGTGTGGCACAGCACGCCTGCGGGGGCGATGGCGCTTGGCGGATGGTTCAGGTTGGGCTAGAGCCGCGCTCACCGAAAGATCAACGGCCGAGCCGGTTTGTCCTCCGCTGCACGCACTTCCGACGTTCTCACGATGCTTGCGAGCCAGGAGAGCGAGCGGCTGACCGTCGGCGACATCGTCGCCGTGCTGCGGGACCGCGCCTTCGCGCTGCTCGTGGTGCTGCTCGGCCTGCCCAACTGCCTGCCGATGCCGCCGCCGATCCCGCTGGTCTGCGGGCTGGTCCTGCTCGTCATCGCCATCCAGATCGTGGCCGGGATGTCGTCGCCGTGGCTGCCGCGGCGGCTGCTCGACCAGTCGATCGCCCGTGCGACGGTGGAGAAGGCGGTGAACCGCGCCGTGCCGCTCCTGCGCCGGCTGGAGCGCTGGTCGCGTCCGCGCCTGAGCGTGTTCGACGGCGCCATCGGCATGCGCGGCATGGGCGTGCTGATCCTGGCGCTCGCGCTGGCGCTCATCGTGGCGCCGCCCTTCTTCGGCCAGATTCCGCTCGGCCTTGCCGTCTCGCTGATCGGCCTCGGATTGGTGGAGCGCGACGGGTTCGTGGTGCTGATCGGGCTGCTGATCGGCGGTGTCGGCGTCGGCATCTCGATCGGCTTCGTTTACACCCTGTTCGCCAGCATCATGGGCGCCTTCGCCTGGATCTCGCAGGCGATCCCCGGCCTCGGGCTGTAGGCCCTTCTCTCTTCTCGACGTTCTCGGGCTGCAAGGGCGCGATCCTCCCGGATAGGAGCGGCGCTGGATTGCTTCGGCTTCGCCTCGCAATGGACGAGGAGGAGGTGCGGCACCGTCGTCGTGAGCTGTTGGGCAAAGCGATCCAGCACCGCGACGATGCCGGAAAGGGCACTCGCGTCGTTTGCGCTGCGACTTCACCGGCATCCGCTCCGCCGTGCGACGCCGGAAGCGGATCACGCCTCCAGGTGACGCCGCCGCACGAGGCGGTGGATCAGGCCCCCGCGGGGGCCGACCACCATCGAGACGAGGTAGAGCGCGCCCGCCGCCAGCACGATCGCCGGTCCCGTCGGGAGCCGGATGCCGGCATGGTAGGAGACGAGCAGGCCGGTCACGCTGGAGAGCATCGAGACCAGCATCGCCACCGGGATCAGGCCCGACAGGTCTGCGGCCCAGAACCGGGCGGTGATCGCCGGCAGCAGCATCAGGCCGACCGCCAGCAGCGTGCCGAGTGCCTGGAAGCCGCCGACGAGGTTGACCACCACGAGCGCGAGGAAGGCGGAGTGGACCGGGCCGCCGGCGCGGCTCACCGTGCGCAGGAACAAGGGATCGACGCACTCGATCACCAGCGGGCGGTAGAGCAGGGCGAGCGCGACCAGCGTCAGGCTGGCAATGCCGCCGAGCAGCGTGAGTGCGTCGTCGTCGAGCGCCAGCACGGTGCCGAACAGGATGTGCAGAAGATCGACCTGCGAGCCGCGCAGCGACACGAGGAACACCCCGCCCGCCAGCGAGATCAGGTAGAAGGCGGCGAGGCTCGCATCCTCCTTCAGCACGGTCGAGCGGGTGACGAGCCCGGCGGCCAAAGCCACCGCGAGCCCGGCCACGAGCCCGCCCAGCGTCATCGCCGGCAGCGACAGCCCGGCGACGAGGAAGCCCGCGGCGGCGCCGGGCAGGATGGCATGGCTCATTGCCTCGCTCATCAGGCTCATCCGACGAAGCATCAGGAAGACGCCGAGCGGCGGCGCCGACAGGGACAGGGCGAGGCAGCCGGCGAGCGCCCGGCGCATGAAGCCGAACTCGACGAAGGGCCCGACCAGGATGTCAGTGAGGTCGGCGAGCGTCACGAGACGGCCCCGTGATGCGCATGGGCATGGCCGTGCCCGTGGTGATCGTGGTGATCATCGCCATGGCCGTGATCGTGCGTCCCGTCTGCGCCGGCACCATCCGTGGGGTGCGCCTCATGATGCGTTTCATGGCGGCAGATGGCGGCGGCCTCGTCCCAAGCCTCGGACAGGCGCAGCGCCCGCGCCAGAACCGACGGCGTCAGCACCTCGCGGGTCGGCCCCCAGGCGATCGGGCGGCGGGCGAGCACCAGGGTCGAGGGGAAATGCGCGCGCACCTGGGAGAGGTCGTGCAGGGCCGCGACCACGGTGCGGCCCTCGCGGTGCCAGCCGCGGATCAGCGCGAGCAGGTCGCCGGTGGTGCGCTCGTCGATGCCGGTGAAGGGCTCGTCGAGCAGGATGATCCGGGCATCCTGCAGGATCAGCCGGGCGAAAAGGGCCCGCTGGAACTGTCCGCCGGAGAGGGTCCCGATCGGCCGGTCCTCGAAGCCGGTAAGCCCGACCGCCGCGAGCGCCTCGATCAGGCGCGCGCGCTGGCGTGTGAGGCTGCGCCACGCGCCGAGCGGGCGCCACAGGCCCATCGCCACGAGGTCGAGGACACTCAAGGGGAAGCTGCGGTCGATCTCAGCCGCCTGCGGCAGGTAGGCGACGGCGCCGGAGCGCGGCCCCGCCTCGACTGTTCCGTCGAGGGGACGAATCTCGCCGACGATGCCCTTCAGGAGGGTGGATTTGCCCGCGCCGTTCGGTCCCACCACCGCGAGAAGGTCGCCGGCCGCGATGATGCCGTCGAGATGGTGGACTGCCGGATGCCGGTCATAGCCGAGGGTCAGGCTCCGGAACCGGATGGCGCCCGCCCCTGCCGTCCCACCGCTCACGGCTCCGCTCATGACTTGGCCCACAGGATCACCGCCCAGAGCAGGCTCGACAGAATGAGGGCCGCCGCCAGGCGAAGGCCGACTCCGCTGCGGAACAGCGAGCGGCGCGGGAGGCGGACGGTCCCGCCGGCACGGGTCATGGGATCTCCGAGGATGGCCGGAGCGGGCGGTGTCGCGGAGGCTGGGGATGCCGCGGCCCGCGCCGTTCTCCGCCTCGTTGCCCGATTGCGGCCGGACGCCTATCTTGGTGGGGCTGATACACTGTAACACGGATTGAGTTCAATCGGCCCGTGCCAAGTGGCGGTACAAGCGGCGATACCATGCGGCGATCTCAGACGCCGATACCGGGGAGGTCGGGATGCGCGGTCACGCGCAGCAGGAGCACGGCCAAGGCGACCACCACGGGCACGCGCATGACCATCATGGTCATGACGGGGCCGGCTGCGGCGGGGGCCACGAAGCCGGAGACGTGATCGAGCGGGCGGAGCGCGTCTGCCAAGCGCGCGGCCTGCAATTCACGCGGCTGCGGCGGGACGTGCTCGCGGCGGTGGCGGCGGAGCATCGGCCGCTCGGCGCCTACGACATCGCCGAGCGGATGAGCGCGCCCGGGCGGCGGGTCGCGGCGGTGTCGGTCTACCGCGCACTCGACTTCCTTACCGAGCAAGGTCTTGTCCACCGCATCTCCAGCCGGAACGCCTTCGTCTCCTGCGGGCACGAGCACGGCGCGGGGGCGGGCCTGGTCTTCCTGATCTGCCGCACTTGCGGCGGCATCGGCGAGATGACTGCCCCGGCGGTCGAGAGTGCCCTCGACCAGACGCTGGCCGCGGCTGGCTTTACCCCCACGAGCCGGATTCTGGAGGTCGAGGGCGAGTGCGGCACCTGCCGTGAGCGCGGAGACCTGCCGGAAGAGCCGCATCGCCCGTAGGTCCCTGGGCTGAACGCTTGGGTCAGAACGCGTTGCGGTAGGCCCGCGGCGATGCGATCGTGCGGAAGAGGATCGTGATGTCGAGCCAGAGCGACCAGTTGTCGATGTAGTGCAGGTCGGCCTGGACACGGGCTTCCATCGCCGCATCGGTCAGGGTCTCGCCGCGAAAGCCGTTGACCTGCGCCCAGCCGGTGATGCCCGGCTTCACGTTGTGGCGGCGGGCGTAGAGGGCGATGCGCCGCTCGAAGCTGCGGTCATGCGCCAGCGCGTGCGGGCGGGGGCCGACGAGCGACATGTCGCCCCGGATCACGTTGAGGAGCTGCGGCAACTCGTCGAGATTGGTCCGGCGCAGCAGGGCGCCGATCCGAGTGATGCGGTCGTCGTTGCGCGAGGCCTGCCGGAACGGGGCGTCGGGGGCGGTCTTCATGCTGCGGAACTTGAAGACGCCGAACGCCTCCTGGTTGAAGCCGTAGCGCCGCTGCCGGAAGAAGACCGGGCCGGGGCTGTCGAGCTTGATCAGCACGGCGAGCGCGACGAACAGCGGGGCGAGCAGCAGGAGCCCGATCCCGGCCAGAGTCACGTCGAAGGCGCGCTTGAGCAGGATCTCCCCGACGGAGAGCGGACGGCGGCCGATATTGATGCCCGACAGCCGCCCGACCCGGGTGACCTGCAGGTCGGGAAAGCGGTCCATCATCGTGCCGGGCCGCAGATGCAGGGCGGCCGGCACCCGCAGGAAGGCATCGATGCAGCGCTCGATGTCGGCAGGCTCCGACCAGGGCACCAGCACGAACACGTCGTCCGGCCGCAGGAAGCGCACCACCGAGACCGCGAGGTCGAGATCCTCGGCGAGCAGGGTCTCCGCGCTCCCGGGGCCGGAGGCGGGATCGTAGCGGCGCAGATAGCTCGTGCCGACAATCCGAAGCCCGAGCGCATCGACGTCGTTGTTGGCATAGAAGTTCGTCACGTCCTCCTCGTAGCCGACGAGGTGGACTCGGCTGACCGAGGGGGAGGCCGAGGTGCTGCTACGGCGCACCAGCGCCACCGCCGCCGCGCGGACGAGGATCGTGACGGGCAGGCCGGTGAGGAAGAAGACGACCGAGGCGACGCGGGAGAAGTCCTGCGTCGTCTTCGTCGCGAAGCCGGCCAGCAGCGCGACCGCCCAGGCCATCAGCCAGAGCGTCGCCCGGCGCTGCAGGTGCGGCGTCTGCGACAGGCACCGCTCGATGCTGTACTCGCCGCGGGCGAGGTTGGTCAGCACCACGATCAGGGCGAGGAACACGGCCGTCTGAAGGTTCATGCTCTGCGTCAGCGGGATCAGCGCCCCGTCGCCGATATACGCGTGGTAGGCCGCATCCACCGCAAAGCCGACCGCAAGGATCGCGAGGAGATCGGCCGTGAGCAGCGCGGCTGCCATGCCCACGCGCAGGGCCGTGCGCCGCCGCTGCGGTAGAAGCGAGGCCCAGACGGAACGGCGTGTCCGGTCGTCGGGCAGGCGCTGGTACTGCTGAGGGGGGCGCTCGTGAAACATGTGTCCCGCGCTGTGCTGCCCTGAGGCGATGATCTGTCCCGATACGGGACGTCTTCGGTCGCCGTTCTCGGTTTTGCGCCTCTCTGCGCAAGCCGCGCACCGGATGCGCCCGAACGACGTTGCCGGGGCGACAGCGGACTGACATACGACCGACGGACGAAAGCTCGGCCGATCCTTCGAAAGGCCTTCGTCCGCTGCGTCGGCGCCGGCCGAACGCGGATCCGGCCCGTATCGATCCAGCCGGCTTCGGGTGCGGTGCCGATGTGAGATGGAAGTCGTGATTTTTGCGAGGGAATCGGTGGCGTCGCGGCGCGAGGCCTCGCGAAATCAGCGCCGATTCTCCGGACAAATCGATGCCGGAGAGCCGTCCGGACGGAGTGCGGCATGACAGTCGAGGCGGGTGAGAGTCTGGGATTGCAGGGCCTGCCCGCGGGGGTGGTGACGGCGCAGGCACCCAAGCAGGCCTCGGGACCGGCCCTGGCGGTGCTCCTGGGTCTCAGCCTCTCGCATCTCCTCAACGACCTCGTGCAGTCGCTCCTGCCGGCGCTCTATCCCCTGCTCAAGGCAGGCTTTCACCTCGATTTCGGTCAGATCGGGCTCATCACCTTCGTGTTTCAGGGGACAGCCTCGCTGCTCCAGCCGGCGGTCGGCCTCTACACGGACCGTCGCCCGCTGCCCTACTCGCTGGCCGCCGGCATGGGGCTGTCGCTCGCCGGGCTCGCTCTCCTGTCGGTGGCGCCGGCCTACGGCGCCCTGCTTGCCGCCGCGGCGCTGATCGGGCTGGGCTCCGCGATCTTCCATCCCGAGGCGAGCCGGGTGGCGCGGCTCGCATCCGGCGGCCGCTACGGGCTGGCGCAATCGGTGTTCCAGGTCGGCGGCAATGCCGGCACGGCGCTCGGGCCGCTCCTCGCCGCCTTCGTCGTGGTGCCGCACGGCCAGGGCAGCGTCGCCTGGTTCTGCCTCGCAGCTTTGGCCGGCATCCTCGTGCTGGGCGCGGTCGGGCGCTGGTACGCGCGGCATCTCGCTGGGGTGCCGCGGATCGCCCGGATGAGCACCGGGACCCTGTCCGGCCGGCTGAGCCGCGCGCGGATCGTGGTGACGGTCGCGATCCTGCTGGGGCTGATCTTCTCCAAATACTTCTACATGGCGAGTTTCTCGTCCTACTACACGTTCTACCTGATTCATCGCTTCGGAGTGCCTGTGGCGCTCGCTCAGGTCTACCTGTTCGTCTTCCTCGGAGCGGTGGCGGCGGGCACGATTCTGGGCGGCCCCATCGGTGATCGATTCGGGCGCAAGCTCGTGATCTGGATCTCGATCCTCGGCGTGCTGCCCTTCTCGCTCGCCCTGCCGCACGTGAGTCTCTTCTGGACGGTGATCCTCTCGGTGCCGATCGGCCTGATTCTGGCCTCTGCCATGCCGGCGATCCTGGTCTATGCACAGGAATTATTGCCGGGACGGATCGGGCTCGTCGGCGGCCTGTTCTTCGGCTTCGCCTTCGGCATGGGCGGCCTCGGCGCCGCCCTGCTCGGAGAAATGGCCGATCATGTCGGCATCGAGCAGGTCTACGACCTCTGCGCCTACCTCCCCGCCCTCGGGCTGATGGCGGTGTTCCTGCCGCGGCTTCGCTGAGATCATGGGCGGAGCGAAGCCGGGCGGCCGCCATCCGGGACCGGATCGCGACCGGGGGGCCGGGATATTTTCCTAAATCTTCATGAATGACAAGACGTTGCGGCCTCGTCGCGGATCTGCGCACCGGGACGAGGCGTCAGCGAGGCAGGGTCAGGCCGCCTGTTCGTTCTCGGGCCCGGCAACGGTCTGGATCGCCTCGAATCCTTCGAATTGCGGGTGGCCGAGATAGAGCGGCTTTGTGCCCGGCACCCGCCCATGCGCCTTGCGGAACTGTTCCGAGCGGGTCCAGGCCTCGAAATCGGCACGCGAGCGCCAAATCGTGTGCGAGGCGTAGAGGATGTGATCCTCGGCCTCCGGCCCTTTCAGCAGATGGAACTCAACGAACCCTTCCATCTCACCCAGATGACTGTCGCGTCCGAGCCAGACCTGCTCGAAGTCTTGCGCCGATTCCTTGACGACCTTGAACCGGTTCATCGCGATGAACATGCCCGAATGCTCCCGATCTGATTGAGCCGATCGCCGCGCGACCGACCGAATTTGATGACTCTACGTAGTCTCGCTCGTAAGCTGAAGCCGACGCGGCTTCACCGCCTGCAGTGTGAATGCCCCTCTCGCAGCGAATTCGTGAGAAATCCCACCAAACTCAAGCGCGGCATGCCGATTTCGCCGCAGGAACGTTTAGAGAACAGAAACCGAGCAGCAAACTGAAAACTCCGATCCGGCAACAGGTAGGCACTTGCATTGCGTATGCACTTCATGGTGATGCTGCAGCTAGGCTAAACCACAGCGATACGGTAGCCTCGCAACGCATCTGCCCGACCTGCTTCGGTAGTAGAAGCGTTTTGAGATGCCCGAAGACGCTGGCAAATGCTCAAGCGCTGCCGACCTAAGGTCCTTGGGTTGGTCCGCGACGTCGAACAGGGACCGTGCCGTAAGATGATGCCGAAACAGACAACCGATGTCGACCGCCTCGTCGGGCTCCGGATCACCGCGCTGCGCAAGGCACGCGGCTTGAGCCAGACCGCGCTCGGGACCGCGGTCGGGGTGACCTTCCAGCAGGTCCAGAAATACGAGAAGGGCCAGAACCGCGTCGGCGCCGGGCGCCTGCGCGAGATCGCCCGTCTGCTCGAAGTCCCGGTCTCCGCCTTCTTCGAGGAGGGGGACGGCGCCGCCGCCCAGGAGCAGACGGAGGTGTTCGGCTTCCTGCGTGCCCACGGTGCCGTCGATCTGCTGCGCGCCTTTGCCACGATCGAGGACGACCAGCTTCGCCGCGAGGTACTGGCGATCGTGCGAAGCGCCGCGCGTCTCGGCCGCAAGAAGGAAGCGGAAGTCCTCGAGGCCTGACCGCACTTCGCCGAGCCGGTGCGGGCTCGGCGCCCAAGAGTGTGTCGGACCACAAGGACTGAGAGCCGCGATCCACCGACGGATCGGTTGCGGCTCTCGATCATCGTATCGAACGGCGGCTGCCGGCCTTCGCAAGGAGCGAGGAAAGCACGACGCGCCCGCCTTCGGCGCGATGCCGTTCCCCTCGTTGCCCATCCTGCCCTATCCGACCGGGTGGCGCTCCCGCCATCGCGACCGTCGGGACCTGTGTCACGCGCCGGCCGTTTCGGCGATCAGGTGGAAGAAGCTGCCGGTGACGCGGCCCCGGCGGTGGCCGGCGAGGCCGAGCGGCACGCCCTCCGCATCCGTCACCCGCGCGAGCGCGAGGTCGTCCTCCGGGCTTGGCGTGAGTTCGCTCGCGTAATGGAACTCGTGACCGACGAGGCGTGTGCCGGCGGCGCCCAGCAGCCCATCGGCGAGAAGATGCGCGACGCGATAGCCGAGATGGAGCTTTCGCCGCCGGTACGAGGTCGCGACCGGCAGCAGGCCGCACATCGGATGGGTGAGCCCGTCCGCATCCTCCAGGCTCTCGCCCAGAACCATATAGCCGCCGCACTCGCCGTGGACCGGCCGCGTCTGCGCGAAGGCCCGCACTCCGTCGCGGAAGCGGCCCGCCGCGGAAAGCCGGGCCGCATGCAGTTCGGGATAGCCGCCCGGAAGCCAGCAGGCGTCGCAATCGCCTCCTGGCGCCTCGTCCGCGAGCGGCGAGAACGGCACGATCTCGGCGCCGGCCGTGCGCCAGCCCGCCAGCATGTGCGGGTAGAGGAACGAGAAGGCGGCGTCCTGCGCCACCGCAATCCGTTGCGCCGGTGGCTTCGGCAGACCATCGATGGCGGCGGGGGCGTGCCCGCCGGCCACGGACAGGATCGCGTCGAGGTCGAGGGAGGCTTCCGCGAGGTCGGCGAGCCGGTCGAGACGGGCATGGAGATCGGCGGTCTCGCCGGCCTGGACCAGACCGAGATGGCGCTCGGGCAGGACGAGACCCGCCTCGCGCGGGAAGGCGCCGAGCACCGGCAGCCCGATCCGTGACAGCCCCGCCTCGACGAGGCGGCGGTGGCGCGGGCTCGCGACCTTGTTGAGGATCACGCCGGCGATCCGGATCCGGGAATCATAGGCCGCGCAGCCGAGCGCGACGGCCGCCGCCGATTGCGCCGCACCCGACACGTCGAGCACGAGGAGCACCGGCCAGCCGTAGCGCGCGGCGATGTCGGCATTCGCGCCCGTGCGTCCCTCGCCCGCGACGATGCCGTCGTGCAGCCCCATCGAACCCTCGGCCACGACGAGGTCGGCCTCCTGCGCGCTCAGGCCGGCGCAGGCGTCGAGCAGCGCGTCGGGCATGGCGAAGCTGTCGAGGTTGAGGCTGGGCAGGCCCGTCGCCGCCTCGTGGAAGGCGGGGTCGATATAGTCCGGCCCGCATTTCGCGCCGCGGATCGCCACGCCCCGGCGACGCAGGGCTCGCATCAGCGCGAGCGTCACCGTGGTCTTGCCGGAGCCGGAGCGCGGCGCCGCGACGAGAAGGCCGGGGGCGGAGGTCACGATGCGGCCTCGTCCGATGTCTCGCCACCGGTGCCGACCACGCCGCGGGGACGGAAGCGGCGGTCGTAGTCGGGCGCGTAGAGCGCGCTCTCGCGGAAATCCGATGGGTCGAGCGCCGGTCCCACGAGGATCAGGGCGGTGCGCTCGATGTTTTCCGCACGCACGCGCTCGGGCAACGTGGTCAGCGTTCCGGTCAGAACCCGCTCGTCGGGCCAAGTCGCGCGGAACACCACGGCCGCTGGGCAGTCCGTTCCGTAGAACGGGATGAGACTGGCGCAGGTCGGCTCGACGACGTGGATCGAGAGATGCAGCGCCAGGGTCGCCCCGGTGGCCGCAAAAGCGGAGAGTTTTTCGCGGTCCGGCATCGGGCTCGCCCGACCGGAGGTGCGGGTGAGCACCACCGATTGCGTCAGCCCCGGCACAGTCAGCTCGCGCCGCAGCAGGGCGGCGGCGGCGGCGAACGAGGGGACGCCCGGTGTCACGGTGTAGGGAATGCCGAGTGCGTCGAGCCGACGGGTCTGCTCGGCGAGCGCGCTCCAGACCGAGAGGTCGCCGGAATGCAGCCGGGCCACGTCCTGGCCGGCGGCCTCTGCGCGCCCGATCTCGTCCATGATCGCGTCGAGGTCGAGGGGGGCGGTGTCGATGATGCGCGCGCCCGGAGGGCACCACGACAGGATCTCGGGCGCCACCAGCGAGCCCGCATAGAGGCAGACCGGGCAGGCCGCGATCCGGTCGCGGCCGCGCAGGGTGATGAGGTCGGCGGCGCCCGGTCCGGCGCCGATGAAGTGGACGGTCATGGCGCCCGCTTACAGCATCGGGGCGCCCGTTGGGGAGAGACGATGATCGCGGTGGCAGGCCGGGTCAGCGGGACGCCGCCGCGGCCTCGCCCCAGCCCGGCAGCGGGAAGGCCCGGTCGTAGGCTAGGTTGAAGACGAAGGCGTAGGCCACGTAGAAGGCCGCGATCGCGAGATCCATGACGAAGGCCTCGACGAGGCCGATGCCGAGATACCAGGCGATCGGCGGCAGCAGGATCACGAGCAGCCCCGCCTCGAACAGCACGGCGTGACCCACCCGCAGGATGAGGCTCTTCCGGGTGTGTCCGGCCAGCCGCTGCATCGTTCGATCGAAGCCGAGATTGTAGAGGTAGTTCCAGGCTGTCGCGGCGAGGGCGCTGCCGACACCGATCACACCCATGTCGGAGGCGTGCAGCCCGAACAGTACGGTCCCGAACGGGATGATCAGCGCGAGGCCGAACAGCTCGAACAGGATCGCGTGGCGGATACGGTCACGTGTGGTGCGCATGGACTTGCCCTGGAACGCCTGGGTTGGTCCGCCGCCTTCTATCTGCGATACACCGGCTGCCAAGTTGGAACGTATCTGGAAACCAGATGGATGGCCGTCTCGCTCGAACAGCTTCAGGCCTTCGTGGCCGCGGCCGAGGTCGGCTCCTTCTCCGGCGCGGCCCGCAGGCTGCGGAAGGCGCAATCGGCCGTCAGCACCCAGGTGGCCAACCTCGAGCTTGATCTAGGGCTGGCGCTGTTCAGCCGGACGGGCCGGAACCCGGTGCTCACTCCGGCGGGGGAGCGGCTTCTCCTGGAGGCGCGCGTCGTGCTCGACCGGCGCGAGCACCTGATCGGTGTGGCGAGCAGCCTGGAGCAGCGGGTCGAGAACCGGCTGGTCGTCGCCATCGACGAACTCTATCCCGAGCACGCGCTCGGCGCCCTCTTCGCCGATTTCGCCCGGCACTTCCCCTTCGTGGAACTGGAGCTGCTCTTCCCGCTGATGGAGGATGTCAGCCGCATGGTGCAATCGGGGGCCGCGGATCTCGGCGTGATGTGGCGCCAGGAAGTCCTGCCGACGGAGCTTGGCTTCCAGACCATCGGCTGGGTGCCGCTCAAACTCGTCTGCGGACGCGACCATCCGCTCGCGAAGGCGCGGGTGGAGTGGGAGGAGTTGAAGCGCCACCGCCAGATCCTCGTGGCCGCGCGCAGCGACGGACCGGAGAAGCGCCGCCTGCGGGTGGCCGCCGAGGTGTGGTGGGTGGAGAGTCACTGGGTCATTCTGGAGATGGTGAAGCACGGAATCGGCTGGGCCTTCGTTACCGACCACGTCATCGCCGCCTCCCAAACCGCGCCGTACCTCGTCACGCCTGACCTGCAATTCGACAAGGGCGATTGGCCGATCGCCCTCGAATTGGTCTGGCACAAGCAGCGGCCCTGCGGCCCGGCCGCTTCATGGCTGCGCGAGCGCTTCGCGGCGGAGAGGGTCGGCAGCCTTTCAGGAGGCGGCCGGGCAGGTTGAGGAACGGGCTTCGCGGGAGGCTGCAGCGGCTATCAGACGGCGCAGCCCCCGCTCCGAGCATCGCGACGCCAAGGCTCATTGTGCGGTCCCATGTTGGCTCGAGCTGTGTGAACGGTCCCTTCGCGCCGGGCAGGCCAGGCCCCTTCTCGGTCAGGGGAAGCCTGATGCTTGGTCCGTGACGGCGAGGGCGCAGGTGGCGCCCCCGCTGGTGATGCGGGGCAGGAGGAGGCGTGCTTCCGGGCCGGCGCAGGCCAGAGCGGCCGCCTCCGCTACCGAGCCGACGCCGCGGCTCGCCTCGATCCGGGGCGAGCGGGTCACGACCCGCGCATCCGTCGCCGTCAGGGCCGCCGCATCGAGCGCCGTCGGCGCGAGGCCGAAGGCGGCTGCGGCCTCGCGGACCGTCGGTTCGGCGGCCCGGTCCGAGGCGGTGGCGATGGCGGAAAGCCGTTCGGATGGGAGCCCGGCCTCGGCAAGTGCCCGGTTCAGGAGGGCGACGATCTCCGCGGCCGCCGTCGCCCGGCGGAAGCCGATACCGGCGACGACGCGGGGCGGGCTCACGGCTTCGTCCAGACCCATTGCGTGATCGGCATGGCCGGGCGCCAGCCGGTGAGGCCGCCGACCGGCGCCGCGTGGGCGACGGAGAGCCGGCGCAGCGCGCCGCCAGCCTCACTGAAAACCGCGAGCAGGGCCGCCTCGCCCTCCAGGGTGACGGCGTTGGCGACGCAGCGGCCGTCGCGCGGCAGCGCGTCCCGGCAGGCGGCGAGCAGGCCCGGTTCGGCGACGCCGCCGCCGACGAAGACCGCCCGAGGGGAGGGGAGGGCGGGCAAAGCCGCGAGCGAGGCGTCGACGACGACCTCCACGCGGGCATCGACGCCGAGCGTCTTCGCGTTGCGGGTGATCCGCTCGGCCCGGTCCGGGCGGCGCTCCACCGCGACGGCCCGATTGGCGGGATGGCGCAGGCACCACTCGATCGAGACCGAGCCCGCGCCGGCGCCGAGATCCCACAGGGTCTCGCCGGCCCGCGGGCGCAGGGCCGCGAGCGTCACCGCGCGGATCTCCGCCTTGGTGAGCTGGCCGTCATTCTCGAACCACGCATCGTCGAGGCCGGGGCTCAGCGGGACGATCCGGGCGCCGGGTGCCGCTTCCACCTCGACCGCGAGGGTGTTGAGGGCGGCGATCTCCGTCAGGTCGAAGCCGTCCGCCCGCGCCTCGCGAGCCCGCTCGTTCGGACCGCCCATCGCTTCGAGCACAATGAGCCGCGAGGGGCCGAGCCCGCGTTCGGTCAGCAGCGCGGCGAGCGCGGCCGGCGTCGCGCCGTCCCAGGACAGGGCGAGGAGGCGGGCGCCGGGCTGGAGATGCGGCACGATGCCGAAAAGGTCGCGCCCGTGCAGGGTGAGGCAGGCGGTCCCGGGCAGGGACCAGCCGAGCCGGGCGGCGGCGAGGCTGAAGGCGGAGGGCTGCGGGAAGGCGCGGATCTCGGCCGCCGGCACCAGCCGGGCGATCTCGGCGCCGATGCCGTAATGGAACGGGTCGCCGGTGGCGAGGATGCAGGTCGGCCGGCCCCGCCGCGCCAGGATGCCGGGATAGGCATCCGTGATCGGGCTCGGCCACGCGCGAGTCTCGGCGGTGAGCGGAGCGGCGAGGGCAAGGTGGCGGCGCCCGCCATAAATCACGTCCGCCCCGTCGAGGGCAGCGATGGCGGCGGGTGAGAGGCCGGCCCGTCCGTCCTCGCCGATGCCGACGATGGCGAGCCAGGGTGCGCGGCCCGGCGCGGGGGACAGCGGGGCCGTCACGGCAGGGGACACGGAGCGGGCTGCCGCAGGATCGTGTGCATGAAAAAGGTCCGCGATGACGGAAGAGCCGTCGCGCGGACCTCGTTACGCGCCCCCGGCCTGGACGGCCAGGGGCTGATCGGTGCGTTTCGGCCTCACACTGCCGGACGGACACTCAACGGCGCGGCCATCTCCGGCACGGCCGGACCGGGCACGCCGAGATAGGCGCGGCGGGCCGGCTTGAGCACGAACCAGGCGAGCGCGGCTACGACGAGGTCGAGGACGATGGCGATGCCGAAGACGGGCACCCAGCTCCCGACCGCGTCGTGGATCAGCGCGGCGACGGGGCCGCCGAGCAGAGAGCCGACGCCCTGAGCCATGTAGAGGAAGCCGTAGTTCGTGGTGGCGTGCTTTGTGCCGAAGGTGTCGGTGAGCGTCGAGGGGAACAGCGAGAAGATCTCGCCCCAGGCGAAGAACACGACGCCCGAGAGCAGCGCGAAGGCGTAGGCGTTCTCTCGGAACATCAGCAGCAGGCCGATGGCCACCGCCTCCAGGGCGAAGGCGACCGCCATGGTGTTCTCGCGGCCGACATGGTCCGAGACCCAGCCGAAGAAGGGCCGCGTCAGGCCGTTGGTGATGCGGTCGAAGGTGAGCGCGAAGGGCAGCGCGGCGAAGCCGAACACCATCGCGTCGGCGACGCCGAACTCACGCGCGAAAGCGGCGAACTGCGCGACCACCATCAGGCCGCCGGTCGACATCATCGCCATCATGGCGAACATCAGCCAGAATAGCGGGGTCTTCAGCATCTGAGCCGGGGCCACGTCGCGGGCGGCGCTCGCGACCTTTTCGGCGGGGATCGTGGGGGTCTCACCGGCCTTCGGCGTGCGCAGGCCGAGCGCCGCGACGAAGCCGACGACCGCCATGATCGCGCCGAACACCAGTAGGGTGTGGCGGTAGCCCGAGGCCGCGATCATGTCGGTGATGGGGAACGTAGTGGCGATGGCGCCCATGCCATAGCCCGCTGCCACGACGCCGGCCGCGAAGCCGCGCCGGTCGGGGAACCAGCGCACCATCAGCCCGATGACGCCGACATAGACGATGCCGGTGCCCAGCCCGCAGAGCAAACCGTAAGTTGCGTAGAGGCCCCACAGCGTGTCGGTGTAGGAGGCTGCGACCCAGCCCAGCCCCGACAGGGCGGCGCCGAACGCGATCATGGCCTTGGCGCTGAAGCGCTCGATCAGCCAGCCCTGCACCGGCGAGAAGAAGGTCTGGAGCACGATCAGCATCGTGAAGGCGACCTGCACGGCGGCGAGGCTCGCGCCGGTGGTGGCCTGGAACGGCTTCACGAACAGCGTCCAGACATATTGCGGGCTGGAGATCGTCATCATGACGAGGAGACCGAGCCCGAGCTGGATCCACCGCGTCCGATCGGAAATTGCATGCATCATTCACTCCCTTGCGGCGCCGGGGCTCAGCAAGGGGCGTGCCAGGAACGAACCTCAGGTTCGGGCGGTGACGAGCCAGCAGGCGGCGCCGAGTTCGACGGGGCCGGACCCGAAGCGGTGGGTAAAAAGCTCCGTGATGATTTTGAAGGCAGCTTCCTTTACGGCCGGCTCTCGCTCGCGCAGCAGGCGGGCGATGGGACCGCGGGTCGCCACGAAGTCGGCCGCCGCCTCGGGCATCTCGCCGACCCGCATCAGCCGATCTACCGGTTCGCAGGCGATGGTGCGGAAACCGGCTGCCTCAAGAATAGGCAAAAGCGTCTCCGGCGCGGCGAAGCGGAAGGGGCCCGGTGCGTCGGGCTGCGGCGCCTCGGCCTCGGGCAGGAGCGGCAGAACCGCGTCCCGTGCCAGCGTGACCCAGGCATTCTCCGCCATGCTTCGCCAGCAGAGGAAGCTCAGCCGCCCGTCTGCCACGAGGGAGCGGCGGATGTTGGCGAAGGCGGCGGCGGAATCCTCGAAGAACATCACGCCGAAGCGGGAGAGGGCGTGATCGAAGCGGGTGCCGAAGGCGTGATCCTGGGCGTCGGCCCGCACCCAATCGATCGGGGCGGCGCCCGGCTCCTCCCGCGCCGCTCGCTCGCGACCGACGGCCAGCAGCGGCTCCGACAGATCGGCGGCGGTGACGTGGCCGCCGCTCCCGACCTGCCGCGCAGCGATGAGCGCGGTGTCGCCCGCCCCGCAGCCGATATCGAGCACCCGGTCGCCGGGCGTGAGTGCGGCGCGGGCGAACAGGACCTCGGTGAAGGGCGCGAAGGCGGTATCGAGCGCCTCGTGGTGGGCGGCCCAGCGCTGCCCGACCTCGCCGTTCCAGTAGTCGCTCTGGTCCTGGTTCAGGGTGCTCATCGTCGATCGTCTCACCTCGATTCAGAGGCCAGTGCCTCAAAGGCGATCGCCACCGCAACCGCGCCGGGATCGGGATGGCCCTTCAAGTCACCGCTGGCGAGATAGCTTGAGCGGCCGGTGCCGGCCCGCTCCATCTCTGCGGTCGCCTCGGCGCCCGCGCGGGCCGCCTGCGCCGCCGCGCCCAGACCGGAGGCCGCCAGCGCTTCGATTGCCGGAATCGCCGCGTCGAGCATCGTGCGATCGCCGGGTCCGGCGCCGCCGATCTCGCGCACCCGCTCCACACCGGCGGCACAGGCTTTCGCCCAGTCCGAACCCCCGGTGAGCGCCGAGCCGGCGGCGGCGAAGAAGATCGAGAGCAGCACACCGCTCGACCCGCCCGTGGCGCGCCCAAGGCGCTCGCCGAGCGCCCGGCAGAGCGCGGCGGGCTCGGCCTGGGGCAGCCGGTCGAGATCGGCCAGCACGGCGCGGGCGCCTTCGGCAAAGGTCGAGCCGGTGTCGCCGTCGCCGACCCGCGCGTCGAGGGCGTTGAGCGAGGCTTCCGCCGCAATCAGTGCCCGGCCCACCGCCTCGATCCGCGCGGCGACGGCCGCATCCCGCGAGGGTGTCGGTGCCGGCCCACCGACCAGCCCCTCCGGTAGCGGCTGGACGCTCGGTTCGCGTAGGATCCGTGCGCGCGGCCAGGCGGCGACCGGCGTCTCGGAGAGAAGGGCCGCCTCGATGGCGTCGTCCAGCGCCAGGAAGGTGAGGGAGGCGCCGTGCATGTCGAGGGCAGTCATGACCGGAGAGGGGCCGAAGAGCAGTCGCACCCGCTTCCCGAGTTCGGTCGCGAGCACCGCCTTCGTCAGCACCGCCATCTCCAAGGCGGTGGCCGAGCCGAGATTGTTGACGAGCAGCGCGAGCCTGTCGGCCCCCGCGATGGGATCGGGAAAGCGCTTGGTCATGCGCTCGGCAAGCATGTTCGCGCGGGGCAGGTCGATGCGCTCGATGCCGGGCTCGCCGTGGATACCGAGGCCGAGTTCCGCCTGGCCCTCCTCCAGACGCGCCTCGGGCCTGGAGCCGGGGATCGTCGCGGTGGAGACGGCGATGCCGAGGGTGCGCACCGCACCGGCCGTGCGCCGAGCCAACGCCGCCACCTCGGCGAGCGACGCGCCGGAGGCGGCGGTGTGGCCCGCGACCTTGTGGACGAGGAGCGTGCCGGCAAGCCCCCGCGGCCGGGCCGCATCCGGCAGGGCGATGTCGTCGGCCACCAGCACGGTCTCGACCCTGCGGCCCAGTGCCCGGGCGCGCTCGGCGGCAAGGCCGAAATTCAGCCGGTCGCCGGCATAGTTCTTCACGACGAGGACGCAGCCCGCCTCGCCCGTCACCGCCAGGATGCCGGCGAGCACCGCATCAACGGAGGGCGAGGCGAACACGTCGCCGCACACTGCCGCCGCGAGCAGCCCTGGCCCGACGAAGCCCGCATGGGCCGGCTCGTGCCCCGAGCCGCCGCCGGAGACGACCGCGACTTGGCCCCGCTCGGGTTCGGCCCGCAGCACGACGCGGATCTCGGGGTAGCCGTCGAGCCGTGCCAGCGCCCCGCCGCTGCCTGCGACGAGCCCGTCGATAGCGTCAGTGACGAGCCCGGCGCGGTCGTTGATGAAGTGGGCCAAGGATTGCTCCTCCCGTCGCGCCCGCTTGTCGGGCGGGCGTTTGCGCGAAGGGTACCGCCCACGATGCGCGGGGCAAGCCGCGTTTCAGCTCAAAGTCCCGCCGCGCCGCCGTCGGAGCGCGGATCGTGGGTCGCCTCGATCCGCCCGTCCTTGGCGTGGCGCACCAGCATGCCGGCATGTCCCAGCGAATCGATATAGGCGCCGCCCAGTTCCTCGATATCGTGGCCCAGCCGACGGAGCGCCGCGATGCAGTCCGGATCGAAGCGGTCCTCGACCTTCACACTGAGCGACTCGGCGCCCCAGGTGCGGCCGTAGAGCAGGCGCGGCGCGTCGACCGCGTCGGCCACCGACATCCCGTAATCGGCGTAGCGCGAAAAAATCTGGGCCTGGAACTGCGGCTGCCCGTCGCCGCCCATGGAGCCGTAGGACATGACCCGTCCGTCGTCGAAGGCGGCGATTGCCGGGATCAGGGTGTGGAACGGGCGCCGGCCCGGCTCCAGCGGGTTCACCGCGTTGGCGTCGAGCGAGAAGGACATGCCGCGGTTTTGCCAGCAGATGCCGGTGGTCGGCAGCACCGTGCCGGAGCCGTATTCCCAGTAGACCGACTGGATGTAGGAGACGGCCATGCCGTCGCGATCGATCGCGCCCATCCAGACCGTGTCGCCCTCGCCCGAGCGCACCGGGATGCTCGCGGCGCGTCCTCGATCGATCAGCGCAGCCTCGCGGTCGAGGCGCTTCGGATCGAGGAAGGCGGCCGGGTCGCCCTTGAGGCGGTCGAAATCGGTGACGAAGCGGTCGCGGATCGCGAAGGCGCGCTTCGTCGCCTCGATCAGCCCATGGTAATGGGCGGTGCTCTCCGGCTCGCGGATATTCAGGCGGTCGAAGATCCCGAGGATGATCAGCGCCGCGAGCCCCTGGGTCGGCGGCGGGAAGTTGTAGAGCGTGGCGTCGCGCCGCCGCAGGGTCAGGGGGGGGCGCTCCTTGGCCGCGTAGGCCTTGAGGTCGTCGCGGGTGACGGGGGCGCCGAGGCGTTCCAGGTCGGCTGCGATCTCCCTGCCGATATCGCCGCGGTAGAAGTCGTCGAGCCCGGCATGGACGAGCTGGGCCAGGGTGTCGGCGAGCTTGGGCTGCGCCCGGATCGCGCCCGCTTCGTAGGGCTTGCCCTCGTTCAGGTAGGTTGCCGAGAAATTCGGTGCGTCGTGGAGCGTGTCGAGTTCCTTTGGCACGTAGCGCGCTTCCGAGGCAGAGACCGGGCAGCCCGCGCGGGCGTGGCGGATCGCGTCGGCGAGGATCGCGTCGAGGGGCAGCCGGCCGCCGAAGGCACGGGCCATGTCGAGGGCAAGGCGCCATCCACCGATCGTGCCGGCGACCGTCACCGCCGCGTCGGGGCCGCGGGAGGGGATCGCCTCAAAGCCTTTCTCAAGGTAGCGGGCGCGGATGGCGAGCCGGCCGGCCGGCCCGCAGGCCTCGATGCCGCGCACCCGGCCGTTCCGCTCGCGGATCAGCCAGAAGCCGTCGCCGCCGATGCCGTTCATGTGCGGGTAGACCACCGCGATGGCGGCGGCCATGGCGACCATCGCCTCGATGGCGTTGCCGCCCTGCGCCAGGACGTTCTGCCCGGCCGAAGCCGCCAGCGCGTGGGGAGCGGCGACGGCCGCATGGGCGAAGACGGGCGTATCGGGCATGAAGGAACTCTGACGAAACCTGAGGTCGGGAACAGCGGGGCCGAGTGCAGGATCAGGACCACGCGTGAGCGCGAAGGGCAACCGCCACGCTCCCAGTCCCGATGCAGGCCCGGCATTCGCCGGTCGCGCGGCCGGCTTCCGGTGCCGCCGACATCGCCGGATTCCCGAAATCCGAAACAGTTCCGCCGCAGCTCTTGCCTTTTTGCAAATGTTGCAGAAAAGGAACTGCGCCGATGCAGGCGGGGTGACATGATCATCCTCGCGAATCGGCAGGTATCTCCGCACATGAAGCAGAACGACCGGGCGATCCTTCAGGATCGCGTGAGAACACTTGTCTTGCGCTATGCCCTGGAAGCAGCGCTTCAGCGTCTGGCCCGCCTTTCCGACGCGACCGCGGAAGAAGAATTGTTGAGGCTCGAGCATTCTATTGTCTTCGCGGCGCGCCGGGCCGGCGAAATTCAAGGCAATGTGCAGCTCGCCGCCCTGGTCGCCGTTGAAGATGCGGTGGAAGCCATTCGCACTGCGTTCGACACCGTGCATCAGCGCATCGAGGCGGTCCCGGCCGTGAGCCTGGCATCGCCGACGGTGCTGGCCGCCTGACGGATCATCCCGACGGCCGCTGCCGGATTGTCCGGAGAGAGGGCGCCGGCCAGACGATCGCGCGCCTCGTCCCGGGTCCGCTGTCCGGTCCCGGGCGCGCTCACGCCGCCCGCACCTCCGCCAGGAAGGTCTGCACGGTCAGGCTGAGATTGTCCGAGCGGGCCGCCAGAACGCGAGCGGTGCCGAGGACCTGCGTGGCGGCCGAGCCGGTCTCGCCCGCTCCCTGGCGCACCGCATCGATATGGGCGGTGACCTGCTCGGTCCCACGGGCTGCCTGCTGCACGTTGCGGGCGATTTCCTGCGTCGCGGTCCTCTGCTCCTCGATCGCGGCCGCTACGTGCGTGGTGATGCCGGACATGTCGTCGATCGTCCGGCCGACGCCCTGCATCGCATCGACGGCGCAGGTCGTGGCGGACTGGATCGCGCCGATCCGTTCCGAGATCTCCTGCGTCGCCCGAGCTGTCTGATCGGCAAGCTGCTTGACCTCGGCGGCCACCACGGCAAAGCCCCGTCCCGCCTCGCCGGCGCGCGCGGCCTCGATGGTGGCGTTGAGGGCGAGAAGGTTCGTCTGCGCCGCGATGCCCGAGATCAGGCTCGCCGCGGCGCCGATCCGATCCGCGCTGGCCGCCAAGTCGCGGATGATGCCGTCGGCCTGCCGTGCCCGGGCGACGGCCGTGGCGGCGATCTCGGTCGATCGCGTCACCTGCCCGCCGATCTCCTGCACCGAGGTCGCGAGTTCCTCGGTCGCGGCCGCCACCTGCTGGACGTTGCCGGCCGTTTGCGTGGCAGCGGCCGAGACGGTGACGGCTTGGCGGCTTGCCCGCTCGGCGATGTCCGTCATCGAGGCGGCCGTCGCCTCCATCTCGTTCGCCGCCGCGGCGAGATCCTCCGTGAAGCTGCCGGCCTTCGCCTCGAAGCCGCGGGTGATCCGATCGAGAAGCTCGGCGCGGCGCATCTTGGCCGCATCCGCTTCGGCTTGCAGGGCCGCGAGCCGCCGCGCTTCGAGGCCGCTCTCCTTGAACACCTGAACGGCGTCGGCGATCTGGCCGATCTCGTTGGGCTCGCCCTGATGCGAGATCGTCACCGAGAAATCCCCGGCGGCGAGCCGGCGCATCGGCTCCAGCACCGCACGCAGGCCCGCGCCGATGCTGCGCACCATCACCACGCTGAGGAACACGGCAAAAGCCAGCGAAGCGACGCTCAGCATGAGCATGAGCGCGAACGCGTCCGAGGCCGTGGCTTCTCCTTGCAACACGGTGGCGTCGCCGGCGGCGTTGTCGAGGGCGACGATCGAATCCAGGGCTTCGGCGGCCGCCTTGATTCGAGGCCGTACGGTGTTGAGGTTCTCGCGCAGGGCGAGATCCTTCCGCCCGGTCCGCGACGCGTCCAGAACCGCGGGAACGGCTCCGACATAGCCCTGCCATTCGCGCCGGAACGTGTCGAACAATTCGCGCTCGCGCACGCTCCTGATCAGCGGCTCGTAGGCACGCATCCCCTCCGCAACCAGAGTACTCTTGCCGGACAGAGCCTCTTCCTCCTTCCGCATCCGCTCGGCCTCGGAATAAAGGATGTGGTTGAGCACGCTGACCCGGACGTCGATGACATCGCCGCGCAGCTTGCCGGCATAGCGGATCCTCGGCAGGACGCTGGATCCGAGTTCGCGCCCGTTCCCGGCGATGCTGGTGACCGCGTGAAAGCTCTCCGCGTTGATCAGGAGCAGGCAGCCGATCACGATGCCGAGGGTGAGGACCAGCCGGCGACCGATCGAGAGACGGGAGAACCAAGCATTCGGCGAGCGCATAGTCTGTTTCTCGTGTCCGGCAAGCTGATCTCTCAATTGTGATTTTGGACGCCTCTAAAATTCGTAAACCGGCAAAATTTACACAAAAAGCTATATGTCAATATTCGCGCCGTGTGATGTGAGGGGCCGTCCGAAGATCTCGCATCTTGCTCGTGAAGGGGAGCCATGTCGTCGCCGGCCGGCGTGACGTGATCCGGCTCGATGATCGTGCTGCGGGTGCAACGGCCGAGGATGGCATCGATTGATGGTCAGCCGCCGATGTTCGACATTTTTCGAAAACGATCCAGGCATCGCCGGGAGCTAACTTGATCCGGCCGGCCGGATGATACCCCTGGATCGATGCTTTGCCGTGACCTTTCAGGGCGAGCCGGCACCCACCTCAGCGCAGCCACCTTTGAAGCGCGAATTTTTCGTGGCGAGCCCCCGCGTGCGGGAATTGAATTGCCGCTCCGTCATGGGCATATCGCCCCCGCTTTTTCGAGTGTCCTCCGGGACCGGCCCGCCGCGCCGTCGCGGGCGTGTTCCGAGGCGCTCCAACTGCGGAGGCATGCTCTTGAGCGAGACGGTGGAACGGCACGAATTCGGTGCCGAGGTCGGGCGCCTGTTGGATCTTGTCGTCCACGCGCTCTATTCCGACCGCGAGATCTTCCTGCGGGAATTGGTGGCCAACGCCGCCGACGCGACCGACCGGCGCCGCTTCGAGGCGCTGACCAATGAGGCTCTGGCGCTTCCCTCCGACGCCCGAGTACTGATCGCCCCCGACAAGGCGGCGCGCACGCTCACGATCTCCGATGCCGGCATCGGCATGAGCAAGGAGGATCTGGCCCAGAATCTCGGCACCATCGCCCGCTCCGGCACCCGCGCCTTCTCCCAGGCCCTCGGCGAGACGAAGACGGGTGAGGGCGGTGAGGATCTGCGCCCGAGCCTGATCGGGCAGTTCGGCGTCGGCTTCTACTCGGCCTTCATGGTGGCCGATCGTGTCACCGTCACCTCCCGCCGGGCAGGTTCGGACGAGGCCTGGACCTGGGCCTCCGACGGCAAGGGCAGCTACACCCTGGAGCCGGCCGCCCGCGAGCAGGCCGGCACCGATATCGTGCTGCACCTGAAAGAGGATGCCGACGAGTACCTGGAGAGCTACCGGCTCGACCACGTCGTGCGCAAATGGGCCGACAACATCGCCGTGCCGATCGCCATCCGCGACGCGGAGGGCAAGGAGGAGGCGGCCAACCGCGGCACTGCCCTGTGGCGCAAGCCGAAATCCGAGATCACGGAAGAGCAGTACAAGGAGTTCTATCGCACCGTCAGCCACGGCTTCGACGAGCCCTGGGCGACTCTGCACTGGCGGGCCGAGGGCGCGCTCGAATTCACCGGGCTCCTGTTCGTGCCGAGCATGAAGCCGTTCATGGCGGTGGAGGACGACCGGCGCTCCAAGGTGCGGCTGCACGTGCGACGCATGTTCATCACCGACGAGGCCGAACTGCTGCCGAACTGGCTACGCTTCGTCCACGGCGTAGTCGATACCGACGACCTGCCGCTCAACGTCTCCCGCGAGATGCTGCAATCCACCCCGGCACTTCAGAAGATCCGCCGCGCCGTGACCACCCGTGTCATCAACGAGCTGTCGAGCCGCTCGAAGAACACGGAGAAGACGGACGAGTACCAGAAATTCTTCGAGAACTTCGGATCTGTGCTCAAGGAAGGCATCTACGAGGATTTCGAGCGCCGCGCCGAGATCGCGCCGCTCCTGCGCTTCCGCTCCTCCACGCAGGAGGGCTGGACCTCGCTGCCTGATTACGTGTCGCGGATGAAGCCGGAGCAGGAGGCGATCTACTACCTCGTCGCCGACGACGTGGAGGCGCTCAAGAACTCCGCCCAGCTCGAGGGATTCCGTGCCCGCGGCATCGAGGTTCTGCTGCTTTCAGACCACGTGGACGCTTTCTGGCCGGAGCAGTTGGCCAAATTCGAGGACAAGCCTCTGCGCTCGGTGACGCAGGGCGCGGCCGATCTCTCGAAGTTCAAGCCCGAGGGTGAGCAGGCTGAGGCGCCGCCGGTCGACAAGCTGGTGGCTGCCCTCAAGCTCGCGCTGGAGCCGGACGTGTCCGATGTGCGCACCACCGACCGCCTCGTCGACAGCGCCGTTGTGCTCGCCGCCTCCGGCATGGGGCCGGACCTCCAGATGCAGCGCCTGCTGCGCCGGGCCGGCCGCGGCTTCGGCGGTTCCGCACCGATCCTGGAGATCAATCCGCGCCACGCCCTGATCCGGTCGCTCAACGACCGGGCCGAGGCCGGCGAGGATCTGAAGGCGGAGGCCGGCACACTGCTTGACCTGGCCCGTGTTCAGGACGGCGATACGCCCCGCGACCCGGTGGCCTTCGCCCGTGCCGTCGCCGCGGCGCTGGCCGGCAATCCCGCGAAGCCGGCGGCGTAGGCTCGCAGGAGAGGCGGGATGCGGACGATCAGATCCGCGTCCCGTCATCCCGGGGCGGGGCGCCGCAGCGAAAACGGGCGACCCGCCAGCGATCGCCGTGCACGTTCTGCCATGCCGCCATCTGCGGCTGGGCCACCGACAGGCATTGCTGTGGGGTGATGATATCCTCGTTGAAGCGATGAACCCGCATGACGCAGTGGGTGGGGTTCGCGACCATGCAGGTCAGGAAGTAGAGGCCGTAGAGCATGCGTGGGGCTCCGTGGTGGCGTGGGTCTCTCCTCCCAGGGTCGCTTCTTGGTTTGCCGGTTTGCGTCATCGCAACGAGCGTGCCGGAAGTTCCCGCCTCGCATGCACAGATTGCCTGTGACGCTTTTGTGCAACGCCTACAGGTTCGTGAGCGGCGGCCGAGAGTCCGGCCCCGTCTCCGACCATGATCTGCCCGGTCCGGCGGCGTTGACAGCCCTCCGGTATCCGCGCGAACACCGCAGCCATGGCCGCTGACCTCTCGCCCGATCCGCAGACCGCCCGCCTCGACCGCCGGGTGACCTGGGGTGTGGTGGCCCTCGTGGCCGCGACCGTCCTGATCGGAGCCCTGGCGCCTCGGCTCTCCCACCACGCCGCGCCGACGCCGGTTCCCGCATCGGATCCGGCACAGGATCAGAGCTGCGCCGAGTGGGGCGATGGCTGTAAGGTCTGCCGCCGCATCGGGGAGGAGACCGCCTGCTCGCTGCCGGGCATCGCCTGCACGCCCGGTCCCGTGACCTGCCTGGGCAATGCCGGAGAGCCGTGACCGGGACCACGCTCCGTGGGTGGTGATCGGCGGGTTGCCTGACAGGACGAGGCGGGCACGAGGGCCGGTGCTCCGCTTCGCGCCGAGTCCGAATGGCCGCCTGCATCTCGGCCACGCCTATTCCGCGCTTCTGAACGCCCGCATTTCCGAGCGCCTCGGCGGGCGCCTGCTCCTGCGCATCGAGGACATCGATCTCGGCCGATCCCGGCCCGAATTCGTGGCCGGCATCCTGACCGACCTCGACTGGCTCGGCCTTCGCTTCGAGGCGCCTGTCCGCCGCCAATCCGAACATTTCGCGGACTATGCCGCCGCGCGCGATGCGTTGGCGGAGAGCGGCCTGATCTATCCCTGTTTCTGCTCGCGGGGTCAGATCATAAGCGAGGTCGCGGCCCGTGAGGCGCGCGGCGAACCGGTCCCGCGCGATCCCGACGGAGCCCCGCTCTATCCCGGCAACTGCCGCCACCTGTCGGCCGGCGAAGCGAAGGCCCGCCGCGAGCGGGGCGAGCCGCATACTTGGCGCCTCGACATGCCCGCGGCGCTCCGGTCCCTCACCGCGCCTCCCGTCATCCGCCGCTTCTCGCCCGATGACGGCGTGCTGGAGACCGTCGCCGCCGATCCCGGCCGCTGGGGCGATGCGGTGATCGTCCGGCGCGACGTGCCGACGAGCTACCATCTCTCGGTGGTCTGCGACGACGCCCAGCAGGGGATCACCCATGTCGTGCGCGGGCAGGATCTGGAGGCGGCCACCGACCTGCACGCCCTGCTCCAGCATCTCCTGAACCTTGCCGCGCCGGCCTATCATCACCACGCGTTGATCCGGGCGGAGGACGGCGAGAAGCTTGCCAAGTCGAAGGGCTCCGAGTCGCTCGCCGATCTGCGCGCCCGTGGCATCACGGCCGAAGACGTACGGACAATGCTCGGGTTTGGAACCGTCGATTGATCCAGTGTCTCACCGCGGTTTGTGCCGCATCGGCCCATCAGGAATGCGTCACAGGCGGCGGGCGACCGTGAGGGAGCCTGGCACGATGCGATCGACTCAGACGGTCCTGACTTTGTCGGCCTGGGCGCCCGCCGCACCCGCCCTCGCTCGTCGCCTCACCGCATCGCGTCGCGCTGCGCCATCGCCGTGGCAGTCTTCGATTTCTGCATCGTCGCTTCGGTCTGCTCGCGCTGGCGCTTGAACTCGGCGAGCAGCCGTCCGTCGAGTTCGCGCCCGCGCGGCACGCGGATCTTCATCGGATCGACGAAGTGGCCGTTGATGATCACCTCGTAGTGCAGGTGTGCGCCGGTGGAGAGGCCGGTCGAGCCGACATAGCCGATCACCTGCCCCTGCCGGACACGGCTGCCCGCGCTGATCCCGCGGGCGAAGCGGGACATGTGGTTGTAGGTCGTGACGTAGCCGTTGATGTGCTGGACCTCGACCCGGCGGCCGTAGCCTGAATCCCACTCCGCCTTGATGACGGTGCCGTTGCCGGCGGCCACGATCGGGGTGCCGATCGGGTTGGCCCAGTCGACGCCGGTGTGCAGCTTGGCGTAGCCGAGGATCGGATGGCGCCGGTAGCCGAAGCCCGAGCGCATGATGCCGTCGGCGATGGGCTTGCGGATCAGGAATTTCTTGAGCGAGCGGCCCTGTTCGTCGAGATAATCGATCGAGCCGTCGTCCGGTGACTGGAAACGGTAGACCTTGCGCGACTCGCCCCCGAGATTGAGCGCGGCGTAGAGCAGTTCCGGTCGCTCGGCGGCGCTGGGTCCGGCCTCCTCGTCGTAGGTGTAGAACAGATCGATCCCGTCGCCGGAGGAGATGCGGCGCTGGAAATCGATGTCGTAGCTGAAGATCCGGATGATGTCCTCGATCGTCGAGCGCGGCACGTCGTGGCGCGCGCCCGTCTCGTAGAGGCTCTGGTAGAGCCGCGGGCCGCTGCCCTCGTCCTCATCCTCGTCGTCCGGCGACTCGGCCTGGGGCTGCTCCCGAGCGCGTCCCCGCGACTCGTCTACAGGCGGCGCGACGGGCACGAAGGCCCCGTGATCATTGATCGCGGCGATCGCCTGGACCCCGCTCTCGCCGAACAGCACGACCCGAGTCACCTGTCGCCCGTCGCCGGGTTTCGGACCGGGCGCGACTTGGACACGGAACTGCTGCCCCTCCGACAGGGCCGCGACCTTGGCCTTGCCGCCGAGCACCGTTACGATGCCCGCGATCGCCGGATCGGAGGCGTACCCCGTCGCCTTCAGCACGCCGTCGAGAGTCTCGCCGCGCTTGAGCGCGAGATCGCGTTCCTCGACGAGCGGCGCCTCGCCGGAGCGCAGTTCCACCTTGGCGAGCTTCGTCACGTTCTCGGGGACGACGAGCACCTCGATCGACTTGAACGGGCTGTTGTCCTCGCCGAGCTTGCCCTTGCCGTTGCTGTCTCCGAATCCGCCGAAGGCGGAGCCCTGCTGCAGAGTGCGGGAGAGCAGGATCTGCGGCGCCAGCGGCAGGGCCGTGCGGCGACCGGCTTCCGCCGCGAGGCGCCGCTCCTCCTCGATCTGGGCCGTCACGTCCTCGTCCGACAGCGCGGGCGCACCGGCATCGAGGGCAATTTCGGCGAGATCGCGCTTGACGACGGTGACCTCGGCACCCGGTGCGTCCGCTGCGCCGGGATCGGGCGCACGCTCCTGCGGCTCGTCGGAAACGAACTTCATCGGATCGAAGCGCGGGATGTCGCTGGCGAACACGCCCGTCGACATCGACAGGTTGGACGAGATCCGGACAAAAGGCCGGACCTTGATGATCTCCCGGTCGCCGAGGCGCACCGTCACCGGGGTGCGGAAGCTCTGCTTGGCCGAGGCGATCATCAGATTGCGCACCAGCCGGTCGCCCTTCTGCGCTGAGGCGATGCCCGGTTCCTCGATGGAAGGAGCCCGCGTCTGCGGACGGGGCCCGAGATTCGGCCGGTCCGAGACGGCCGCGAGCGACACCTCGCCCTGCAGCGAGACGTGGATCGCCGCGCCCATGAGGAGCACGCCGGTGATGCCGGTGAGTGCGCTGGCACAGAGCCAGCGCAGGTTGACGTCGCGGCGGTCGATCTGCCGGGCGTCCGCACCCAGGAGGTTGAGCGGCGGCTCGACGCCCCGCGGCAGCGTCGGCGAGCGCTGCTTCGCCGTCCCGGCCGTTCCCCCGATCTTCAGTCGCTCGCGCGTCACGGACTTCCTCTGCGTCGGCGCTTCGGACCGGATTTCGCCGCTCCGTCCTACCAGACTCACGCAACGCGAGCGACAGGGGACTTCGAGGCACGAAGGGTGACCGACGAGTCGGATGTCCGAGGCCAGCATGTCCAGATTGAGGCGATAGGGTGCTCTTCACGCCCGTGCCCCGCACCCGTCCCTGGAGGAGCGCTGTCGCATCGCCGTGATGTCGGTGTGGTGGGTTGCGGAACTTTTTTCGATCGGCCCGTTGACGCCGGACCGAGGGACCCATAAATGCTGCCTCACCGACGGGGCGCCGCGGCTCACCAGTGGGTGGAGCGGGGTTCTCGGGGGTCTTCGGGCTTGTGGGTGGAGCGGAGCTGATCCGGGCGACTGG
>NZ_JACHWM010000009.1 GCF_014191355.1 Methylobacterium sp. R2-1 | reverse complement strand
CGGTCGGGCCAAGCTCGATCTGCTCGAAGCGCGGCTGATCGGCGTTGGGTGACGCCGACTGCATCAAGAGTGCGCCAGACCCCCTTTTGGACGCCGATACCCAGCTGGACTTCTCGCGGCCTGGCAAGCCGACCGACAACGCGCTGGTCGAGTCGTTCAACGGCCGCCTGCGCGACGAGTGCCTAAACGCGAACTGGTTCTTGTCGTTGGCCGACGCGAGGAGCAAGATCGAGACGTGGCGGCGGCAGTACAACGAGAGCCGTCCTCACACAGCCCTGGGGTGGCTGACGCCCCAGGAATTCGCCTTGGCGGCGGCTCAACAAGTCGCCGGATGAGTCCCGGAGGCTCACCTTTCAGCCGGACCAAAATCCGGGGGACCGTCAACAGCAGCCCGACGACCTGCCTGGTTGGCATCTGCCTTTCGGCAGTGGAGTTGCAGTGTCTCAGGCAATGCTCCCACGTAGATCGGCACCAAGCGACCACACCACGTGCTCGCTCCGGCCGCAGCCAAGTTGTCACCCGCTCGTCATGGCGCACCTTTAATCCCTGCTTGCCCAGCAAAATTAATTTGAGGCGATCATGTCCGACGCAGCCTTGGCCCCAGGCGGAACGGCCGGCCATGCGCCGACCAGCAAGCCACGCCTCGACCACGGCATCCATCCCGGTGGCGTCATCGCTTTCCTGCTCGTGCTCGTAGCCGGCCTCGGCTACGCCGTCGTCAGCCTGATCGCTGATATGAATGCCGTGCACCAGGAGCCGCTCGCCGTCGGCGCCTTCGTGCTCCTCGGCCTCGCGCTCCTGATCGCACTAGGCTTCGAGTTCGTGAACGGCTTCCACGATACCGCCAACGCGGTCGCCACCGTGATCTACACGCACTCACTGCCGCCGCTCGTCGCGGTGATTTGGTCGGGCGCCTTCAACTTTCTTGGCGTCCTGCTCTCCTCGGGCGCTGTCGCCTACGCCATCGTCACGCTGCTCCCCGTCGAGCTGATCCTGCAGGTCGGGTCGGGCGCGGGCTACGCGATGATCTTTGCCCTGCTGCTGGCCGCCATCATCTGGAATCTCGGCACCTGGGCCCTTGGCCTGCCGAACTCCTCCTCGCACGCCCTGATCGGATCGGTGCTGGGTGTTGGCCTCGCCAATCAGTTCATGGGTGGGCAGGACGGCACCTCGGGCGTCGACTGGAACCAGGCGCTCGGCGTGTTCAAGGCCCTCGCCTTCAGCCCTGTCTGCGGCTTCGTGCTCGCAGCCCTCCTGCTGCTCGCCCTCAAGTTCGCGGTTCGCCGCAAGGATCTCTACGAAGCCCCGAAAGGCGACACGCCGCCCCCGCTCTGGATCCGCGGCCTACTGATCCTGACCTGCACCCTGGTCTCGTTCTTCCACGGCGGCAACGATGGGCAGAAGGGCATGGGCCTGATCATGCTCATCCTGATCGGCGCGGCACCGACTGCCTATGCCCTGAACCGCACCATGACCGCCGATGCGACACCAGCCTTCGTGCAGAACTCGCAGGCTGCCAGCACGGTCTTCGCGGCTCGCTCCGACGGAACGGTGCAGCCCGAGGCGGCCCTAGCTCGCACGACGGTCGCCAGCGCGCTCAAAACGAAGGAGCTGAACAAGCCGGAGGTGTTTGGCGCTCTGGCCGCGCTATCGACGGACATCGCCGACATGGTGAAGAACTACGGCTCGATCCGCCAGGTCCCGGCAGCGGCGACCTCCAACGTCCGCAACGACATGTATCTCGCCGCCGACGCGATCCGGCTGCTGCCGAAATCCGGCGCGACCTTCTCGGAGGCCGAGGCAAAGACGCTCAAGGGCTACACGGAGCTTCTCAACGCAGGCACCCGCTACATCCCCGACTGGGTGAAGGTCTGCGTCGCGCTGGCGCTCGGCCTCGGCACCATGGTTGGTTGGAAGCGCATCGTCGTCACCGTCGGCGAGAAGATCGGGAAAACTCACCTGACCTACGCGCAAGGTGCCTCAGCCGAAATCGTTGCGGCTGGGACGATCGGTTTCGCGGAAGTCTACGGCCTGCCGGTCTCAACCACGCACATCCTTTCCTCGGGTGTGGCTGGCACGATGGCGGCGAACGGCTCGGGCCTGCAGCTCTCCACGATGCGCAACATGGCGCTCGCCTGGATCACCACGCTGCCAGCGGCAATCCTGATCGCCGGCACGCTGTTCTTCATGCTGCGCCACGTGTTCTGAAGTGGGATGCTCGCCCCTGCCGCACCTGTCCGACGCCCCAGCGGCGAGGCGGTGCTCCCGAGCCTTCTCCAGGGCCATGAGATTCGACCAGAGTGGCCGCGGTTATCTCGTCGCTCACGAGAAGGGGCTGACCGCTTCCGGGAACTTCGGCGAGGGCTTCACCTAGCTACATTTCACGATGCCCCTTGGTAGCGCAGGCAACTTAGCTAAAGGTGTATCGGTGAGGGCATTCTGGGACGATTGCGGCCAGGGCATTCCCTCTGATCAGGCGACGCCGGTCAATCTGTGGGAGGCCAGCAGAATCTGGTCGGACGAGATCCGGGGAGTGCAGGGCAACTTCCTCGGCCTGATTGATGACGAGGGCAGGACGATCCAATTCTACTTTGACGCTGGCATCCCTGACGGCGTCGACGATGCCAGTCACCTCTGCATCGTTCTGATGGACTTCCCGCAGCTGGACCTTGGCGGGTCATACGGAAGGCATGTGGCTATCGGCGAGGTGCACCGCTTGATCAAGATGGCGTTCGAGGTTGGGGCGGATCATCGTCATTTCGGCGAACTGAACTTCACGGCTCGGTAGGCGTCTATCCGCGACCACTTCCTCACCACCCAGTGCCCAGGCACATCCCGCCAAGGTGGAAGCACTTGCCGAGTTCTTCGCCGCGCGGCTCTCGCCCAGGCCGACCTCGGCGCGTGGCCTTGTCACCACGGGACGGGTACACCGGCCGGGTCTACTTGGAGGACGCGCCTGACCCATGAGAACGACGACTTGGCTGACCCTAACCGCGCTGCTCGCCACCACGCCCGCACCCGCCCAGGCGCCGGCGGCCAAGCCGGCCGCGGCGAGCGAGAGCCCGGAGCAGGCTACGATCCGCAAGCTGAACGCCTATGTCGGGTTTCTGAACCGCACACTGCGCGCACAGGAGTCGCTCACCCGCTACCAGAGCTGGGTCAACATGAAGACAGGGCCCACGGGCCGCGAGCGCATCATCTACGGCCTCTACGGGCTCTACGACGTGCGCGGCGAGATTGCAAAGGCCGAGGCGGCCATGGCCCAGCCGCCCGCGATGCCGGGGCTCGACAGCGCCATGAAGGACTACATCGCCGCCTACCAGGCGCTCGCCCCAACGGTCACGGAGGCGGAGGGCTACTACGAGCGGCAGGATTACCGTACCGACAAGATGGAGCAGGGCAAGGCGTTGCATGCCAAGCTGGCGGTTGCGGGTCCGGCCTTCCAGGCCGAGCGCGCCAAGGTCGACGCGCTGTTCCGGGTCGAGAAGGAGAAGAGCGACGTGGCGGAGCTTACCGCCATCGAGGCGCGCGAGGGCCGCAAGGCGCGTTGGCACGTGGCGAATGTCATGATCGAGGCGCGCAAGGTCATGGACCTGCTGCCCACGGACGCCAAGCCGGTGGTCAATATGCCTGTCTTTGACACCGCGCTCGCGCGCTACGGGATCGCCGTGAAGGACATGGACGGGTACAGCGCCGCCAATCCGAACTCCTTCCACGTCTTCGAGGGCCGGCCGCGCTCGCTGCTCGGCAAGCTGCGGGAGTTTGACGACAAGCTGGCGAAGGCCAAGGGTGACGCGCGCCGCGGTGCCGGGCGCGACGTGACCTGGATCGTAAACGACTACAACACCATGGTCTCGACCGCGCAGACGGCCACGATGTTTACCCGGTGACGCTGGCTACGGCGACCACGAATTCGATGCAGGTTTAAGTCCAATCACCGCCTCATCGATGACGATAACACTTGGTCCGGCCTAATCGAAGCTGATGCCGTGCTGCTTGAGGAGCCGCTTGTCCGACGCGTTGTCCGGCATGTCGGCTACCATCTCCAGCGCGCCCTCGTCGAGGTTGTGGGGTACGGTCTCGGTCTCGGGGACCGTGCGCCGCTAGTCCAGGAGGGCGAGCACGGTCATGACCACGCCCGGGACCGCCACGATCAAGGTTAGGAAGAGCCCGGCCTCAGGCTGGGCGGCCGGCCCTCTGCCGCCCTGCCGAGCGCCGGTCAGGGGTTTAGGCGGGCGGCTGGCGAGCCGGGTCGATCTTCCTCAGATGGACCGGCTCGCCGTTATCTGGCGGGTGCCCGATCCGCGCTAGCTGCGTCGGAAGCTACTGAAGAACCGCGTCAGGTTGGCGACAACGCCTTCGCCTTCAGTCTCTGGATCCGCTGCTTCATGGGCCGCATCAGCTTCGCTGAAACGCCTGCCGGCCTCGAACAATGACCTGACCGGTATTTTGGACCGAGCCGAGTGAGAGGCTACTGCATGGCCGCTGCTATGGGTAGCCGGAAGGTCCGATCGGGGAAGCTGACAGGCGCGGGCGGCCGGTAGCCCAGGGACGAGTGCGGCCGGACGCGGTTGTAGGTGTTCTGCCACAGGGCGATTACGGCCTGGGCTTCCTTGAGCGAGTAGAAGATCTCTTGGCGCAGGCACTCGTCGCGTAGCTCTGCTCGGAGATCTCTGCCTCATTGCATGCGAGCGCCAAGCTCTTAGCATTCACCCCAACAGGCGTTCCGACTGCGGCCCCTAGCAGTGCTCGTCCGATTTCCTGCCTGGGTTCAGGCCGCAGGGCGATCAGCTCCGGCCCGTGATCTCGCGCACCTCTCCGTAGCGCAGGTTGAGCGCTGCGACTTGGTCAAACGTCGGCTGCTCTGGCGCGAGTTCGACTTGCCATCCCTCAGGTGCCTGCCGTCGAACCGCCTCAACCGCCTCCTCTCGCGGAAGGACAGCGATCCAAAGCCGCGTTGGCGAAAGCCGCCCCTCCGCCTCGGGATGCCGGACGACAACGTAGTGAACGCCTATCGCGATGTCGCTCATGAGGCCAGCATCGCAGATATGGGCTTGGTGGCAAAGCTGAGTGAGGTCGCCCAGACAACCGCTGCTGCTGTCGACTGGCTCGCTGAGGGCGAAACGACAGTCGCGCTCTTCTGCGTCGCATGGGGGTGTCAGCGTCACCCAACTAATGCCGGCGGCCCCCCCGCCCAAGCTGTCCCGCGACCGACTTGCCCGTGGATTTTAGTAGTAGGTGAGGATGGTGTCTGGACCTTCCGGTGCTTCAGCGGGACGATCCGGTGCCGTCGGAGCCGCCCATCGCGCCCGAACCCGTAGCATCGCTACGCTGGGAACAGCTCTAGCGCCCCGGGAATGGCCTACAGCAAGCGCCCTGCGCCGCGTCTTGCACAACATATCTGTGCCGGTGGTCGTGAGCGCCTACGAGCTCTGAGGCATTTGACTCACGACCGCGCCTGACGGAACTGCTCTTGGACCTGAAACCACCTCGCGCGAATGAACCTGCATGACGTGGTTGGGTTAGGCAGACCGAAGGCGGCAGACGTCGCGGGCCGCCACCAGGCTGGTGCGCGAGATCGTGAGCCTGCCTGAACTGAGGATCCATCATGTATTATCATGACAAGCGGCTCCAGTATCCGGTGCGCGTTGACAGCCCGGATCCGGTCTATGCCCGCATGCTCCAGCAGGCGATCGGCGGTATCGAGGGTGAGATCCGCGTTTGCTTCCAGTACTTCTTTCAGGCCTGGGGCAACCGCGCGCCGAACGCCAAGTACCGCGACATGCTCCTCCATACCGCGACGGAGGAGATCGGCCATATCGAGATGCTCGCGACAGCCGTTGCGATGAACCTGGAGACTGCTCCGACCAAGGTTCAGGAGGCAGGCGCCGCCGACGCCATCGTCGGCGCCGTCATGGGCGGCGAGAACCCGCGCCACATCGCCGAGGGCATGCTGCACAAGCACCTGCTCTCCTGCGGTATGGCTGCCTTCCCGGGCAACTCGGACGGTATTCCCTTCGACATGAACCACATCTACGCCAGCGGGAACATCGCGGCGGATATGTACTGCAACGTCGCTGCCGAGGCGACAGGCCGGACGCTGGCGGTACGGCTGTGGCAGGCAACGAACGACCCGGGCATGAAGGACATGTGGAGCTTCCTGATCGCGCGCGACACCATGCACCAGCAGCAGTGGCTCTCCGTGATCGAAGAACTCGGCGGCAAGGAGGGCGCGCTGCCGATCCCGAACTCCTTTCCGCAGTCGGAAGAGAACCAGAAATACAACTACAGCTTCTTCTCGACCTCGAACGACGGCTCCCCGCCGCCCGAGGGCCGCTGGACGAACGGTCCGTCCCTGGATGGCAAAGGCGAGTTCAACGCGGTGCAGAACGCACCGATGGGTGAGGAGCCGGTGCTAGGCCCGGCGCGGCCTGACAGTGGCGCCCAGAGCGAGCAGATCGCCTGAATCCAAGAAGGTGGGCGTCTGCGATCAGAGGCCCACCTTTGCTGCCGCATACGGTTTACCGTACGCCGCTAACGGCTTGCGGCAACCGCTAGGTGCACGCCCGCGGCCTTCTGCGCCGTGCTCAGGACGCTGAACAGGGTGCTGGCGGTCGGATGGCCCATCGGGCTGAGCATGCGTATCAGGCTCTTGGACAAGGAGCCGGTCTCCTCAGCCAGACGCTCGAAGCCGATCGTCGCGTTGATGTAGTTGCGCAGGACCGCCTTGCCGGTTTCGAGGTCGACTGCCAGAAACTGGTCGACCCTCTCGGTCAAAAGGGCAGCCCGGAACTACGGGTCGCGCTCGGCGCGCGCCTTCACGGTGTCCTAGAAGCTGCGGGTCAGGGCCATCACCCCTCCTCCTTTCTCCGTCGTCTGTACTCCGCCCAGTCATCCCCGCGCTTGCCGACGTCCCTTGACGTGCGATCCGAATTGCCATCCGCGGCGGCCGTACGGCTTCTAAGCTGGGACGGCCGGCCCGGTTGCCGTCCTTGGATGCCCAAGGGGGCACGGCACCTCCGCCGCGCCCGTGGCTCCTCAGCGCATGATCAATTCCCGGATACGGGCCGCCAGGACTTCCACGGCGAAAGGCTTGGTCAGAACGGCCATGCCCGGTTCGAGCTGCCCATCGGGGGTAGAGCGTTCTCAGCGTAGCCGGTGATGAAGAGGACCTTCAGGTCCGGGCGGTCCACCCGCGCGGCGTCGGCCATCTGGCGACCGTTGAGGCCGCCGGGCAGGCTGACGTCGGTGACGAGCAGGTCGATCCGCGCATCCGACTGCAGACCCTTGAGGCGGCCGGCCGCGTCCGCTGCCTCGACGGCGGTGTAGCCGAGGTCGGCCAAAACGTCCGTGACCAGCATGCGCGCGCTGGGCTCGTCGTCCACGATCAGCACCGTCTCCCCGGCCTCGGCGACCAGCCGCAGCCCGACCCCCGCGCCGCGACCTCACGCTCCGCCTCGCCCGGTGGCGAGGTAGGTAGACGCCGACCGTGGTGCCCTCGCCGACCGTGGAGTGGATGCGGACCTGCCCGCCCGACTGCTTGGCGAAGCCGTAGATCATCGACAGGCTGAGGTACGGGAGCGCTTTCAGACCGCGTACAGCGCAATGCTGGACGCGGTGAAGGCGGCGGCACGCCCTACGGCACTCTGCACGATCTACGACCCGCTTTATCCGGACTCTCAGCGAAAGCGGCTGATCAAGACGGCCCTCGCGCTGCTCAACGACGTGATCACGCGCGAGGCCTTCACGCGGCGGCTCTCGCGGTGGACCTACGCCTGCTGTGTTATGAAGACGCGGACTTCGACAACCCCATCGAGCGGTCCGCGCAAGGTGGGCAGAAGATTGCTCAGGCTATCACAGCTTTCCTTTATGCGCGTCCTGAGGTGCATCCAAAGCTCAGTTTCAGTCTCGAAAACTTCTCTGCCGGTCCGCCGCGGCTACAGGACGACCTCGTCCGCGGTCACGGATCCCGTTCCTCGACGACTGTCGCATGATAGATGCGCAAGGCCGTAAGAACATCCGCTTCAGACCGCAGTGCCTTTTCAGCCTCGGTCGTATCGAAGCCTGTATGCGCGAGGGACAGCAGCACTACGATCTGCGCAGCGACATGTGTCTCTCGTGCCCGGATCACTAGCACCAGTTTAGCAAACTCCTCTTCTGTCATCGTCGCACACTTATGGCTGCACATATGATTTGCAGCCGAGTTGACTATGTCGCGAAGGCTTCAGCCGAAGCGATGTGAGCTCCGAGACGGTGAAGTGTGTACTTCCAGGCCATGCCTGAACCACGTCATGCGATCAGAGTTCTACTCCCACGGACATATCGTTCACTGGCGTCCTCACCCCGCCCGGCTCAGCCGCGGCGAGGCTCTTTTGTAGCTGCGCTGAACGGTAGCGCTACTTCTACATCACGGAGCCGCCGGTCGAGGTGCTGAGTGCCCCGTGCGCAATCAACAAGCCGATGCCAGTCGGTGACGTGATTATGCTGCTCACAGGTGTGGATGACCCGCTCGCATCAGGCAAGGCGGACCATCGTTCGTTACCTGCTCAGGTCTCAATCAGCAGCCGTCGGCACTCTGCGCTTGCTTGCCCGGAAGCTGATTGGCGCCAACGTTGTTCATTGCGCCAACTGTTTTCGGCGCACTCGGCTGCTGACCGTCAGCAAGGTTCTTCGTGGAATGATCGGCGCTGGAACTCTTGTCGCCGGCGGTCTGCTTGCCCTGAGTGTTGCACGGTGCTGCGATGGTAGAGGTAGCCGTGAGGGCAACGATCGCCGTCGCGCTGAGGAAGGTTGAGATATTGAGCATGCGTTCCTCCGAAGGTTTCTAGTTTGAATGGGAAGCTCACACCAAAGAAAGTGGTTCCTCACGGACCCGTGAGCTGAATGGCGGCAGAATTGCCGAGATGCATCGGCTTTGCTCGGCTGGCTTAACGGCAGCGGAGTTTCAATGTTGCGCCTAAGCTGCCGGCATCCGATTCGCGGCACTTGCAGGGCCAACTCTCCACTTCGTCGCCTAGCTAAGCCGCTCTTGCCTCCGAAGGCCTTTCGGCATCGCTGCCAGCTACTTTAACCGCGAGGCGCGGTCCGACGAGCAGCTGTTGCACCTCCAGGACTGCGCTCGCGGCCACAATCATCGACGATCCGAACGTCAGCCATCCCCGCGGCTTGCAGCGACATGCCATGCTCAAGAGCGCTGAGCAGCGTTGCGCGGCGATAGGAGAACCTCCTCGCGGATACGCGCGCCTCGATGATGAAGCTCAATTGTTGCTCCCATTAATACATTCAGAGCAGAATACCGGCTACGCCACTACGCTTCGATCTCACCGCCGCGATGTCGAGCCCAAAACGCTGCCCAACTATGGATCGCGAGAAGTGATTGCTAGTAAGGAGAAAAATCTGTTTCTCGTGTTACTCGACGACAGTACGCAGACGTCAAGCGGATGCACTGATCCAAATCTGTTAGGCTCAACAATTCACAGGGAGTATGCATGTAGCGGATTGCAATTCCTACGAGTCCAACTGCCATTCCTTCCCTGTTAAGCTGCATCGCATTGGCATCTGTCGGCGTGGCAGAAGGTGAGACACTCACCTGAAATGGGATGCCCTCTTCCTTTGCTGCCCTTGATAAAAGATCGAAAACAACCGGGTTCGTGTTAGGTCCGCGGGACACGCTCGGACCCTCGCCAATCTTGAGCTCTCCGTGCTGTGTCTTACTCACGCCCGGATAGTCGATTGCGTGATCCACATCGATGGCAAGTCCAGTTTGTGCAGCTATGCTGAAGGCTGAGGTTCGCGCGCCACGCGATCCGATTTCTTCCTGAACCGACGCGACGAAATAAACGCCAACGCCAGGAGCGAGACCTCCCTCCTCACTGAGGCTGCGCAAAGCTTCAGCCACAACAAACAGGCCTGCCTTGTTGTCAAACCCTCTTGCCGCAGCGCGATCTCCCAGCAAGGACTGAAATTCGTACTGATATGTAATCGGATCGCCAAGTCGCACAACAGCTTCAGCTTGCGCGCGTGAGGTCGCACCTATGTCAATCCATAAGTCGGTCAACTTTGGTTTTTTCTTTTGCTCGTCTTCGTCGAGAAGATGACTAGCCTTGCGTCCAACAACGCCAGGCGTGCGCTCACTTCCATATACCCAGACCCTCTGGCCAGGCGGAATAGTGCTGTCGTGCCCGCCGATGGCGCTAAAATAGAGAAGCCCGGCCTCATCTATGTAGTGCACAACGAACCCGATCTCATCCATATGCGCCGCAAGCATTATCTTCATCGGCGCGTCAGGATTGACCGCTGCTATGATGTTACCATGCGAATCTAGGCTCACGCGATCCGCATAGCGCTGCGTGTATTCTCGAAAGAGCTTTGCAGCTCCCTGCTCGTAACCGCTAGGGGACGGAACGTTGGCAAGAGCTTTCAGGAATTCTAGCGACTCATGATCCATGCTAATTGGCGCACCTTTTTTGGCATCTCCCATCCAAGCCGAGACAGCGCCCGGCCGAGATGTAGAAGCGTATGATAAGCACATCACAGCCGTCTGGTCCTGCAGTATTTGCCAGACACCGAGGAGGTCTCGAGGCCGTACAGAGACAATCGACTCCCTCTTGGCATTTTGCATTGAGGAGAAGGTAGTTATCGGCCTGGCAAACGCCATCCTAAGTGCCGAGCCGCGGCTCCGTAGTGCTTCGCACGACGCAGACATTCATGAGCACGCTCTAAAGGCATCTGTGCGTCAGTGCCCGACCTGCGGGCAAGGAGCACCGCTTTTCGCGCCTGTGCTGCATGAGTGAGGCACACGATCGCATCCCGCCTCCTCAGAGAGGCTGGGTTCGGCTCAGTGCCCATCTCTTCCAATGTGAGCATCCTTACCTCTTCCTAGGCCGTACCCGCGTGTTGCCACCGAGATCTGGCCTAAACAAACCTTGGACTGAAGGCATGAGCCCTTAAGTTGCTGGGAAGCTTCAGGGCAGTTCGTCGGCTACACCCATGGATTGTTAATGGGCGCAGACCCAAGATGTTTCGGTCCGATACCGCACAAAGCTCCAAGCAACGGGCTGTTTGCGCTGATCCGCATATGACCAAGCTACTCGGTGAAGAGCACAGACGAGGCGAACCTCTTCGTCCTTTCGACGACCTTCAAGGGCTGGGCGTCTAGAACCGTAGGAGAATGGCCCAGCCTGGCAGCGGGATATCTCCGAGCTCAGAAGCCCCGATTCTTGAAGTGCCGCTCCGACTGTTGTGCATCGCAGCGTTTCAAGCCCGCCGTCGACGGCTGTGTTCCTCAAGGCATACCTGTCCCGCCAGCTCCTCCTGTATCCGGCTCCTCGCATGTTTTTTAGCTCGGCTCTGTCTGGAACCAGACACTTCTGACTACTCGATTGAACGGAGCGTGTCAGTGCTGTTTACGTGCTGTAATGAAGGTTATATCGAGCGCGGGGATACATGCAGCGTTTCTACTTCAACTTGCAGACTCCGCGGGGACGGCAAGTGGACAGAAAGGGCCGTGACCTTCGGAGCGCTGAGGAGGCGTTCCTGGAGGCATATCGGGCCGCTCCGCTCCTAGCCATGGAGGTGGTCAGTCAAGGCGGTGACCTAAATCATTACACCTTCGAGGTCATGAACGAGGCGGGGCAGCTTGTTTGGGATCTTTCCTTCCATGAGGCCTTGGAACGTATTTTTCGTCTACGCCGCCCACATCCGCCTGCGCTGAACTAGGTGCCTGTCCGCCGGGCCTCAGGGTCACCTTGGCCGGGTGTTGTCTCCAACGTCGGATGACACCTACAGGCACCGCAGAATGGTCCATCCCAGCTTACAGCACTGGCCAGCGTTGCGCCCGCTTCGGAGCGCAGTCATTGTGGTCGGGCGACGGTCGGCCCATCTTGGGCCGATGCATCAGAGGCGCGCCAATGAATTGCAGCAACTCGCGAACAGGAGCGAGGTAGCAGCCTGGGAGCTGGCGCAAAATGCGGACGACCTTGAAAGTCAAGGGTATAACGAAGCGGCAGCTACGTTACGTCATCAGGCTCGTGCTTGCCGCGTAAACGCGATCTGCTCCCGTACGTTAGCAGGAGGCTTGATCTACATGAGCCTGGCACGATCCTAAAGCTGATCCCGATCAGGTCAGCTCCTCGGCTGATCGTGGTCCGAGAGCGGTCCTCAAAAGCTTAAAGCATGGATTTGAGATCCGCGCACAACGATTGGATCTGAGCGCGAGCGCGGCTAAGCCATTAGTCTGACTGGCGTGGCAGTAGGACTGCGCTACCTGCTGCGGGTGCCCTGCCATGCCTTGGTACTCGGGCTACAATTTGCTGCTGGCCGCTCTTCCGCTCACTCGAATGCCAGAGCCTCGGTGGTTCAAGCCCGCCTTGTGGGGGCTTGCATCTTCTATGAGGAGGCATACCAACCTGCGAGCCGTTGCAGGTGGGTGGATTGCCTTGTGCATGCCGGGAACGGCGCGGACATGTTGAGAGTGGAACGTTCTCAACCGGCTAGGTGCGCATATGGACGTCTGTAGCTCATCGCTCGCGACGGAGAGAACATGAGGCAACTTATCCACGAGGCCCTTCGGGAGTTCGGTTTGCGGCCGAGACCTCCAGCCGGCTTCAGGACGTATTCATCTCCCGGACGAGCAGACGCTCAGGATCTGGGACGCCCTCGATGAGGGTTGTCCAGACCTGGTTCCATACCGCCTGACTTCGTGCGACGAGGAGGCCCAAGCGCTTAGCTCCCGGCCTGAATGGGTCCCGATTTAAATAGGCTGCATAGCCGCCGCTCTCCTGCAGCAAGAGAATCCCAGCCGCATGGTCCCAGGGCATACTCCGCCAAAACAGCACGAAGTCCTGGCGACCTTGGAGGACAGCAAGATACTCGGCTCCGGTGCATTTGCTGCCCGGTGAAACGTCGCCCAAGCTAAGAAAGCGGCGCTCAATGGCGCTCCGCAGCTCATCGTCATAATAGCGCGTCCAGGCTGCGCCGCGGAGGTTACTTGCCGCAGGAGTTGTCGTTGATTTGAGCTGCAGCAAAGCATGCTCACTTTTGCTAGTGGTCAGAAGGGCGTCCTTTACGGGATCGAGGATCCAAGCCACGACAGCCTTGCCGCGGTACAGAAGTGCGATCATCATCGCGATTGGCCCCTTGCCCTCTACGAAGTTCGCGGTGCCATCCACGGGATCGATCAGCCACACCCACTCTTCATCGATGCGTCTGAGCAAAGTAGCATCCGCCGCGACTTTCTCCTCGCCGATCACCAGCGAGTTTGGAAGAAGCGCCATAACAACTTCGGACAGCTGAAGTTCAACTTCACGGTCGATCTGCGTCACGACTGAGCCGCCAGCTTTCCGTGAAACTTCCGCACCCCCAGGGTTGTTCAAGCTTGGAACCACGAGCGATCGTGCCGCTTCGCGAAGTGCTGCTGACACAGCATCTTGAAGACCTGCTGGAAGCTGAGCGCGCCACATGCCGGCTTGACGTTCTGCTGTCAGAGAACGGGGTTGGGAGGGGTACTCTGATGCCTGATCCATCGTGTGAGCTGGACATCATTTGCACAGTGATTTCAAGCGGTGGCGGGGCAGGAGGCATAGTCCATAATCGGTCGTTCCGCGTTGGCTCACGGGAGGAAATGTCTATGCCGAAGCTCAACGGTGTCCTTGAGACCGTGCTGTACGTCGAGGATCTCGAGCGCGCTGACGCCTTCTATCGCGATACGCTTGGCCTGATGTGCATCCACTCCGACTTCCGAATGCGCGGCTATGATGTCGGCGGCCGCAGCGTAGTCCTGCTCTTTCCGCAGGGCAGTTCGTTGCATCCGATCGATACACCAGGAGGAACGATCCCGCCCCATGACGGCAGCGGACCTTCCCACATAGCCTTCTCGATTGACGCTGAGGTGCTCGCCGAATGGGAGAACCACCTCGTAGTATCTGGCGTGGCCATCGAGGGACGCACTCAATGGCCGAGGGGCGGCATCAGCATCTACTTTCGCGATCCTGACGGTCACCTGCTGGAGCTTGCCACGCCCGGGCTCTGGAAGGGCTACTAGTGGTTTGAGTTGGAAGTTCGTTGGCAGAACCGCGCGACGTTGGTGAGAATGTCATCGGCGGGCTTAGTCCAGACAAACGGCTTGGGATGGGCGTTCGTCTCAGCGATGTAGCCCCGGATCGTAGCCTCCAGATCTGCCGTGCTGGTGAAGGCACCCCGCTCCAAACGGCGACGGGTTAGCAACGCAAACCAACACTCGACCATGTTCAGCCACGACGCACTCGTCGGGGTGAAATGCAGGTGAAAACGGGGATGCTGCAGCAGCCAGTCGTGGATCAGCTTGGTCTTGTGCGTCGTCAGGTTATCGAGCACGAGATGCACCTCCAGATCGCGTGCGACGCTGCTCTCGACCTGCTCTAGGAAGGCCCGGAACTCGACGCTGCGATGACGCGGCTTGCAGCTCCCGATCACCGTTCCAGCTTTCACGTCGAGGGCGGCAAACAGGTCGAGCGTGCCGTGCCGGCGATAGTCGTGCGTCACGCGCTCGGCTTGGCCCGGCCGGAGGGGAAAGGCTGCAGCCGTGCCCTGCACCGCCTGGATCTGCGGCTTCTCGTCGATGCACAGCACCAACGCGCGATCGGGTGGAGCGAGGTAGAGGCCGACGACGTCGCGGACCTTCTCGATAAACGCTGGATCCGTAGAGAGCTTGAAGGTGTCAGCTTGGTGCGGCCGCAGACCGAAGGCGCGCCAGATCCGTGACACCGCACTCTGCCTCGTGCCGGTGCGGCGCGCCATCGAGCGGGTACTCCAGTGCGTGGCGTTGGCCGGTGCCTCTTCCAGAGCGAGGGCGACCAGGCGCTCGATGGCCTCGTCATCGATGCTGCGGGGTGCGCCGGAGCGTGGCGCATCGACCAGCCCCTCCAGCCGATGCGCGGCGAAGCGGCCCCGCCACAGCGCCACGGTCTGACGGCTGACCTTCAGCGCCGTAGCCACTCCCAAGTTGGTCGCGCCCGGTTCGGCACAGGCGAGGATGATGCGCAGACGCTGAACGAGCGCCTGCCCGGTCCCGTGTCGGCGCAGCAGGCGCTTTATCTCACCCTGCTCGTGCTGGCTGAGATCGAGAGAGACTGCCTTCGGACCACGCGACATGGCGCACCTCCATCAGGAAGCACCAAACGCTCTACCCGCCCAACCAAACTGTCAAACCTCTTCTGACTCAGACCACTAGGGCGTCCTAGGATCCAGCACTACGTCCGAGGCGTTTCCGGAAGGACCCAGCCTCAACGTTTGGAACGCGGCCATGGCGCTTCAAAGAGAGCCCAGCCTCTCCCTTGTTCGCCTCTCCGAGGTGACGCTCAACGTCGCTTCAGCTGGACCAAAGGATGGCACACTGACCATCCTCCTGCATGGGTTTCCGGAGTTCTGGTTTGGGTGGCGTCACCAGATCGATGCGCTTGCCGGGGCAGGATTGCACGTCGCCGCTCCCGACCAGCGCGGATACAACCTCAGCAGCAAGCCAGAAGGCATCGAGGCCTATCATCTCGATCGTGTGGCGGACGACGTCATCGCGCTTTCCGACAGCTACGGTGCGGGCACATTTGATGTGGTGGGGCATGACTGGGGCGGTATCGTCGGCTGGTGGTTAGCCGCGCGATCGCCAGATCGCGTGCGGCGCCTCGCAATCCTGAACGCACCTCATCCAGATGTGCTCGCCAGCTATGCGCGCCGCCACCCAACTCAGGCTCTACGGGTCTTCTACTTTGGAGCGTTCCAGGTGCCTTGGCTACCGGAGACAGGCCTGCGTGCCGCCAACTTCCTGGCCATGCGTCAGGCACTCCGTTTGACGAGCAGGGCCGGTACATTCAGCGATGCTGATCTCAAACGCTATCAGCAGGCTTGGGCACAGCCTGGTGCCCTCGAGGGGATGCTGAATTGGTATCGTGCTCTGCGGCTTAAGCACCGCTCGGAACTGAAGCCGATCCGTTCACCTACCTTGATCGTGTGGGGCAAGAAGGATCCGGCTCTCAGCCCGCATCTCGCGACCGAGAGCCTCAAGCTTTGCGATCAAGGGAAGATCGAATGGCTGCCGGGCGCTACCCACTGGCTGCACCACGAGGAGCCGCAGCACGTTAATAATGCGCTTATTAGCTTCCTGAGCCCGTGATCAGACATTCCCTGCGCTCCAACTTGGTCTAGGTGCTGGCCGAAAGGCCCGATGCGGTGGCAGCTTCTCGGAATATGACTGGTAATAATTTGCCAGTGAACGCGCCGGTGGTGCTCTGCGGCGGTAGCTTAACCCATGCGGGTCGCGGAACTCGCCTTCAGCCCGTCAGGTTCACTTAGCCCAGAGACAAAGAAACACATCAGGGCGGTCGGCACATGGCAGGCGATGACGAGCTTCGTTTCGGGCCACTCAGCCACAGCTGTGCGCATCTATGTATTGATATGCAACGGATGTTTGCTGAGCGAACCGACTGGTGCACACCCTGGATGGCGCGCGTTCTGCCGAAGGTCGTGCAGATCGTCGAGGCCCATCCGCGCGAAACCGTGTTCACCCGTTTCGTTCCTGCTCAGACCTCGGGGCAGGGAGAAGGCACGTGGAAGCGCTATTACGAGCGCTGGGCTTCCATGACGATCGAGCACTTGGGTGTTGACAAAATCGATCTGGTCCCAGAGCTTGCCCGCTTTGTCCCGCCAGCCGAGGTTGTGGACAAGAACGTCTACTCCCCTTGGCTAGACACAGATCTCCATGAACGTTTGCGCGTCCGGAGCATCGACACACTCGTAGTTACGGGTGGTGAAACCGACGTATGCGTTCTGAGTGCCGTATTAGGTGCTGTCGATCGCGGTTACCGCATCATCATCGTCACGGACGCGCTCTGTAGCTCTTCGGACGAGGCACATGACGCGATGCTCACCCTCTATCATAGCCGCTATGGCCAGCAGGTCGAGACGGTGACGACCGACACCCTACTTCGGAGCTGGGTGTAAGGGACCAGAACCGTAAGAGCTCGGAGACAAGGCCGATGCGTTCACCGGACTACCTTATCGGCCGTCGCAAGATCCTGGCGGCAATGGCCCTGACGCTCCCTTTTCCCTTACGGTCCCAGACGTGCACTTCAGGTGAGACAACCATGCCGCACGTTGTACTCCTCGGAGACTCAGTCTTTGATAACGCCACTTATGTAAGAGGCAGTCCTGATGTCGTGCAGCAGCTAAGGACAATGTTGTCTGAAGGCTCGCAGGCGACACTGCTGGCCGTCGATGGTCATGTGATCTCGGACGTGCCGCGCCAGCTGAGCCGGCTCCCCGGCAAAGCGACCCACCTCGTGGTGAGTGTGGGTGGCAATGATGCGCTGAGAGCCTCAGGCGTGATCGAGCGCCCCACTCGGTCGGTAGCTGAGGCGCTGCACCTGTTAGCTGAGGTACGAGAGCGCTTTCAGACCGCGTACAGCGCCATGCTGGACGCGGTCCAGGCGGCGGCACGCCCTACGGCACTCTGCACGATTTACGACCCGCGTTATCCGGATTCTCAGCGAAGGCGGCTGATCAAGACGGCCCTCGCGCTGCTCAACGACGTGATCACGCGCGAGGCCTTCACGCGGCGGCTCTCGCTGGTGGACCTACGCCTGCTGTGCAATGAAGACGCGGACTTCGCCAACCCCATCGAGCCGTCCGTGCAAGGTGGGCAGAAGATTGCCCAGGCTATCGCGGCTTTCCTTCATGCACGTCATGAGCTGCAAGGTACCAGAGTCTTTGCCAGATAGCGGCAGACCCACAGCCCCTCTCGCTAGCCTCGCCCGTCCCCATGGACCGCTGATGCAGAATCACTTGATCCAGATCCTCCTACCCCTCTCCGACAAAGACGGCCAAGCCTTCCCCGGCGTCGAGTACGAGGGCGTGCGATCGGAACTTACGAAGAAGTTTGGCGGGCTCACGGCTTTCACGCGTGGCCCCGCTGAGGGTTTTTGGACGGAGAAGGGTGGGACAGCGCACGACGACATCGTCGTGTTCGAGGTAATGACCGTCGAGCTTGATGAGGCGTGGTGGGCGAGCTACCGGCGCGTGTTGGAGGCGCGCTTCAGGCAAGACAGCATCATCATCCGCGCACAGCAAACGCGATTGCTCTGAACTTAAAGGACTGATCAGCCGCATCGATTCAGAGTGTAGCATTCTAGGCTGCTTTGACCGCTGGTGCTGAAGTCGACTTTAGGCGTCGGACTCATCCTGCTAGCCTGCGACTTCGATCCCGCATGCCTCTCGTCCGTGAGTCTAGCCGATTCCGGCAGGATTCTTGGGTACAACGTCGGCTGTAGATTCAAGAGCGCGTCGCGGCCATAGTAAGGCGATCATCACTGGCGGCGACAGTGGTATTGGTCGAGCGGTGGCTCTTGCCTTTGCCCGCGAGGGCGCCGACGTGCTGGTCAGCTACTACGACGAGCATGACGACGCGAAGGAGACCTGTCGCCTTGTGGAGGAAGCCGGACGCAAAGCGGTAGCAATGCCGGGCGACATCAAGGATCCCCGGCATTGCCGCAGGATCATAGACACGGCGGTGGCCGAGTTCGGGCAGGTCGACGTGCTGGTCAACAACGCCGCCCACCAGAAGACCTTTGCCAAACCCGAAGACATCTCAGACGAGGAGTGGGAGGTCACCTTCGCCACCAACATCCACGCGATGTTCTACCTAGTGAAGGCTGCCCTGCCGCACATGAAGGCCGGGGCTTCGATCATCAACACGACTTCCGTTCAGGCAGACTCGCCGAGCGCACCGCTCCTCGCCTACGCAGCCACGAAGGGAGCGATCCAGAATTTCACTGGTGGCCTCGCGCAGATGCTGGCTGAGCGCGACATCCGGGTGAACTGCGTTGCGCCAGGACCTATCAGGACGCCCCTGATCCCCTCCACGATGCCGATGGAGAAGGTGCGGACCTTCGGCTCGCAGGTGCCGATGCAGCGGCCCGGCCAGCCCTGCGAGCTCGCTCCGGTCTACGTCATGCTCGCGAGCCCGGAAGCGAGCTACGTCTCAGGTGCGACCATCGCAGTCACCGGCGCCCAACCTATCATCTGATCCTGTGATCTCCTGAGCTCTGACCTAGAAGCCTCAGGGGGCCCGTGATGGACGAGCATCGCCTCCTGCAGGATCTCACAAATCCGTTCCCGCCATAGTGACTGCTGCCCTGCGCCCGGCACCCGCTCGTATCGAAGTTACCACACATGGCGGACGAGGTAGGCCAGATCGTGCACGCGACGTTGCTCGACACGGACATGCGCCTTCGGTCAGCTCGCAGCGAGCGCGTCGCTCTGAGCGCCGCACGCGGCGACAAGAGCAAAGCTGACAGTGACAGCAATTGCCCTCGTCCACTCGGAGCGGCCCTCATCGGCTGGTTTGCTTTCGCTGAAATGTTCGGACGCGCTGACGCCTTTTCATTGGGTCAACCGAGCGCCGCCGCTTTCGTTCGGCATTCGGCGCAGGTGTGAGATCCGGTGCGCGCTGCTTTCCGGACAGTCTGCCCGCGGTCGATTGTTGTGCTTGGCTCTTATTCAGATGCCGGTGGACGGCCCCAGACGCTCTGAACCCTGAAAGTGCGCAGCGCCGGGCGGCAAGCGGAACCGGCAGGAGAAGCCGTCAGCCGTGCATTTGAACCGGCGTTGTCGGCGGCTGGTTGGCCCAGGGCCGGAGTTCGTCCGACCGAAGCCTTTCGCACCTCCCCCAAGCCCGGATGTTTCATGCCCGCTGCCATCACCTCGCATCGGCTGCGTAAAGCCCGGTCACTGCCACAGGATCCCGCTCTCGACAGCACGCTCGCCCTCATGGGCGAGGGTTACGGCTTCATCCCCAACCGTTGCCGGCGCTACGATTCCGACTTCTTCGCCGCGCGGCTCATGCTGAGCCCAGTGATCTGCATGTCGGGAGCCGAGGCCGCGCGCCACTTCTACGACGGTTACCGATTCACCCGCCGTCACGCCCTGCCGCCAACATCCTTCGCGCTGATCCAGGACCATGGCAGCGTCATGGTTATGGATGGCGAGGCCCATCGTGCGCGAAAGGCGATGTTCCTCTCTCTCATGGGCGCAGATGCGCTTCAGCGGCTGGCCGATCTTGCTGAGCGACATTGGCGTGATGCGGTGTTGCGCTGGGCGCAAATGGACGAGGTCGTGCTGCTCGACGAGGCGCATGTCGTCCTCACCGCCGCGATCTGCGAGTGGGTCGGGTTGCCACTCAGCTTGACCGAAGCAAAGGCGCACGCCAGCGAGTTCGCCGCGATGGTTGACGGCACCGGTGCGATCGGGCCTCGCAACTGGCGCGGACATCTCTTTCGCGCCCGCACGGAACGCTGGATGCGAGAAGTCATCTCCGAGATCCGGGGTGGGCGCCGTCGAACTCATCAATGTGCTGAGGCCAACGGTGGCTAATGCACGCTACATCGTCTTCTCCGCGATGGCGCTGCACGACCATCCGGACCGGCGTGCGGCCGTTGCGGACGGTAAAGAAGCGGCCGACCGCTTCACCTACGAAGTTCGCCGGTTCTTTCCGTTTATCCCCTTCATCGGCGGTCGCGTGCGGGAGCCGTTCACCTGGGGCAGGCGCGACGCTTCATAGATGTGTGGGAGTGGCGGAGCATACCCATATCGTCTTGGCTCGGCGGCCAGTAGCTTGCACTGTCTGCCTTCCTACGTTTTCGAATGCTCATGCCCATCGCGGCCGCGCTGAAGACAGCCCCCTCATCGGGCCCACAGAAGGAGACGCTCGCCGGCACGATCGAGCGGGTGACCTTCCACAATGCCGAGACGGGCTTCTGCGTCCTAAAAGTCCAGACGCGCGGCAAGCGTGACCTCGTGCCCGTCATCGGCCATGCACCGACTATCAGCGCGGGAGAGTGGATCACCGCCGTCGGCATTTGGTTCACCGACCGGCAGCACGGCCTGCAGTTCAAGGCCGATACCCTAAAGGTCACACCGCCGACCGGAGTTGAGGGTATCGAAAAGTATCTCGCCTCCGGCCACATGCGAGGCATCGGTCCGGCCATGGCCAAGCGCATCGTCGCGGCCTTTGGCGAAAACACCTTCGAAATCATCGAGGCCGAGCCCGACCGCCTGAAAGAAGTCGCAGGCATCGGTCCGATGCGCGCCGCCCGCATTGTCGCCGGCTGGGCCGAGCAGAAGGCAGTGCGGGAGATCATGCTGTTCCTCCACGCACACGGGGTCGGCACGGCGCGCGCGGTGCGCATCTTCAAGACTTACGGCCATGAGGCGATCAGCGTCATGACCGAGGATCCTTACCGGCTCGCCCGCGACATCCGCGGCATCGGCTTTAAGACGGCCGACGCTATCGCGATGAAGCTTGGGCTTACCAAAGACGCGCCGCAGAGGCTGCGGGCCGGCATCTCCTTCGCGCTGCAGACCGCGACCGATGAGGGTCACTGCGCTCTGCCGGTGGCCGATCTCGTCAAGCTGGCGACCGGGCTCCTCGACGTTGAGGCGCGGCTGATACGCTCCGCGCTCCTCGATGTGCTCGAGACCGGCGAGGTCGTGCAGGACATCATCAGCGACAAAGCCTGCATCTTCCTCTCCGGCCTGCACGCGGCCGAGCGCGTCATTGCTGAGCGGCTACTCCGGCGCAATCAGGGCAAGCCACCGTGGCAAGAGATCGAGCTTGCTAAGGCGCTGCCATGGGTCGAGGGCAAGACTGGTAAGTCGCTGTCACCCTCACAAGCTGAGGCCGTGCAGCTCGTGCTCGGCGCGAAGCTCGCAGTGATTACCGGTGGACCAGGCGTCGGCAAGACAAGCACGCTCGACACGATCCTGCGCATCCTGCGAGCGAAGGGCGTGCAGGTGCTGCTGGCGGCGCCAACTGGCCGGGCAGCTAAGCGCATGAGCGAGCAAACGGGTCTTGAGGCCAAGACGATCCACCGCCTCCTCGAGATTGACCCCAAGCACGGCGGCTTCTCACGAAACGAGGAGAACCCGCTCAGCTGCGACCTGCTCGTGATAGACGAGACCTCTATGGTCGACGTGCCGTTGATGAATGCGCTGACAAAGGCAGTGCCGGAGCGTGCGGCCGTGCTGCTCGTGGGCGATGTTGATCAGCTCCCTTCGGTAGGCCCGGGGCAGGTCCTGGCCGACATCATCGCCTCCGGACGCGTGCCGGTCGCGCGGCTCACAGAAGTATTCCGGCAGGCAGCAGAGAGTCGAATTGTCATCAACGCGCACAGCATCAACGCGGGCAGAATGCCCAAGCCTGCGCCGCGCGGTGAAGAGAGCGACTTCCATCTCATCGAGATCGATGAGCCGGAGGCTGGCGTCGCGAAGCTGATCGAGGTGGTGACCAAACGCATCCCTGCTCGCTTCGGCTTCGATCCAGTGCGCGACGTGCAGGTGCTGACGCCTATGCAGCGAGGAGTGCTGGGCGCACGCAACCTCAACCACGAACTTCAGGCGGTGCTGAATCCAAACCCGCGCACCTCGGTCGAGCGGTTCGGTTGGCGCTTCTCGCCCGGCGACCGGGTGATGGAGAGCCAGAACGACTACGACCGAGAAGTCTTCAACGGCGACCTCGGCACGGTGGACCGCCTCGATGAGGAGGAGGGAGCCGTGATCGTCTCCTTCGAGGGGCGTGAAGTGATCTACCCATTCGGGGAACTCGACACGCTTGTGCCAGCCTATGCCACAACGATCCATAAGTCTCAGGGCTCGGAATACCCAGCCGTCGTCATCCCCCTGACGACAGGACACTGGACCATGCTGGCTCGCAACCTTCTCTACACAGCGGTGACGCGCGGTAAGCGGTTGGTAGTGCTGATCGGGCAGCGCAAGGCGATTGGCATCGCGGTGCGCGGCGGCAACATGAAGCGGCGTTGGACGAAGCTCAGCGAGTGGATGAAGGCTTGAAGCGCCACACCGCCCACTTCATAGGCGTCGCGGTCGGATGCCATCGCGGGGGAGCGTGGCGGGACCTCCTCGCGGACCGCTAGCCATACTCGGATCGAGAGAGCGAAGTCCTAGAGTATCCGCCTGCCCGGCAAGGGAGTGCTTTCTGCGCCCGTGAACTTGGGCGAGTTGTCCTTGGCGCACCGAAGGCATTTCATCGCGCTGGGGAAGGGCAGCCAGTTCGGCTCCCGCTGGTTCTACAAGTCTCGTCGGAGACCAAGAAGGTCGACTCGAACAACCTCGCAAGCGTGGCTTCAGAAGATCAGAACAAGCACGACGGTCAGGATCAGGAAAGCCACGAGGCCGGAGAGGAGCACGATCTGATCGATCCCGGTCCTCTCGCCGGAAGCGCCGTCCCCGACAGGCGCTTGCGTTACCTTGGCTGCAGGCCGAGACGCCGTCAGCTCGCCCTCTGCGGCTGTCACGATCGGCGACGAAAGACCGGCGGCACCGGGCGGCAGTTCCGGCGTGGCAGGCAGGGGCCGATCCACTCGCGGGCCAAGCACGTCCGGCTCGACGCTGACGCCCGCCGCCTCCAACTCCAGTATCACCAGGACGAGAGCGTCCACATCCAGGCTGTCGACGGGTAAGGCCGCCTGTAACTCCTCGGCCGTCAGTTCCCCGCGCTCGCGACCGAGAACAATCAGTCGGTCGAGTGTTGCGCGATCGATTGTGCTCATCCTAACCCTTCATCGCACTCGTGCTGACGGTCGTAACGGCGGCGCCCCCCGCGGACCCTCCCGCATCCGCGGATACATTACCGGCGTTCGAGTGGCGCTATTGCTGCTCCCTGGCGCACTCGATTGCAGACGCCAACGACTACCTACGTCAGTAGAGAACGAGAGGACGGTTATAGAGTAGGGCCATCCGCCACTTTCAACCGGCTGGCCTGAATGGCTGCTCGAAACGCCCGGTGATCTTGCTCCGTCCGATCCGCGCAGGCGCCCGCCCACTCCGCGAACACCAGGCCTACAAGCTAACATCGCAGCTATGTATGCAGCCGCCGGGCCTATCCTCAACTCCTCAACATTCTTGGGCATCAACTCGGGCATGAAAATCATGGACCACGATCATCACACTCCGCAGATCTGCCGCAATCTCTCGAGTCTGCTGCCCCTAACAAAAATTGGCCAGCTCCTGAGCCAGCGTCTTCTCGATAGAGTGCACCACGTAATTATGGACGCTAATACCCTGGTCCGCCGCGACAGTCTCGATGCGCTGGGCCAAACAAACAGGCACCTGAACTGTAATACGTAGTTCGGATGAAGCGGCATCCGAAGCCGCCGCAGCAGAGCCAAAGACCTTCTCGATCATGTGAGGAGCATACTTCTCAACCATCTTCTTCGTCTGCTCAGCCGCCATGAGTGCCCAATCGGCCACCTCGCCGTCCGTGCCCACAACGACCTTGAAGAAGGAGCCGCCGGGCGTTTGATACAAGCCCCACCATGCGAGCGAGCAACCGTGACCTTCAGCGATAATCTCCGTAGCTGTGACGGTGTCACAGGTGATGCCGTTGATCGTGCGCTTCATCTCTTGCCTCGAACAAATGTGTCTCGTCGCCTCACGTCCCCGCCAGCGTTTCAGTTCAGACACTTTGCCAACCATGCAATTCGAGTTTTGTTCTATGTATGTGTCCGTCTCGGGCATCTCGGTCCCGGTTGCGGTTGTCATTGGCGGAGATGGTGTGGCCACACGTGGGATCGCACGCAACGTGCAGGAGGCAGCACGCGACACAGAGCGCGTGATGGGCAACATCAGGCACGTGCGTGAAGATGCGGGTCAAATCGCTTCCGCAGCTCCTCGGATCGTCAGCGCCGCCGACTAAGACCGTTATGGACCCGGCGCCGCCTTATTCGAAATAGTTCCCAGAAGGATCGGAATTATATTTTCTTCAGCGAAGCTTGTAGAGGTCGTGGTTGCCTCCATTGTCATTGCTGAGGTCTGTTGAAGAGAATTTGGAAAGGGATGCACGACATGGCAAACGCCAGCAAGCGCAGCATGGGCGCAGGCGCACAGGGCAAACACTCAGGGACTGGCGCAATGACCGAACTCCCGGAGGGCATTCTCCCAGAGAACATGGTGTTGAGTAACCGCGACAAGTCACAGCATAGCGATGAGCGTGGGCTTGATAGCAAGAACGTTCAAACTGAGCAGTATCACGATCACGCAGGCAACCGCCGGAACTTCAACGAACAAGCACGCTCTGCGGGCGATGAGAATACGAGCGGGCTTTCAGGTCCAATGACTGACATGTCGGGCGATGAGAGTGCTCTTACGAAGCAGCAGAGCAGCTGATACGGTTGCCAGTATTAGCGCGGCCGACGCTCATGGCGGTAGAGCAATAGGTCCTGTGTCGCGGGGCGCGGACTTACCCGCCGCAGGTCAGGTGGATATCTCAATCAACGGCGCCGAGCCGCTGGTCTATCGGCTGTCCGGCGTATGCACAACGTCATGATGCTTGAGCGGCCACGCCCTGCTGCACCCGACCCGATGCGAAGGCGTGAGCTTTGCGCGTGCTAGGTTTTCAGCGGCGAACGATCTGCTTATTGCGCCCTTTGGCTGCGGAGCAACATAGACGGGATCACCAGCGATCTCCCTGCCTTCCGGCTGCTCCATTCGGTAATCGCAACCGTGTCTCCGCGACGAAGACCGTCTGTGCACTCCCGTGTCGCTCTCGGAACTGTGGCGGCTGCAGCCATGGTCACCGGTCTCATCGTCCGTGCCCGGGCAAAACAGGCCGAGGACGCGCATCCGCCCTTGGGCCGTTTCGTCAAGGCCGACGGCGTGCGCCTTCACTATATTGAGTGCGGTGCCGGCGAGCCGCTGGTCATCTTCCACGGCAACGGGAGCATGGCGGAGGAATTCATCATCAGCGGCTTCGTCACCTTGGCCGCGCAGCATTTCCGCGTCATCGTGTTCGATCGTCCGGGCTACGGCTACAGCGAGCGCCCGCACAGCAAAGTCTGGACGCCAGCGGCGCAAGCCGACCTCTTGATCGGTGCTCTCGCTCAGATTGGTGTCGACCGAGTGATTGCCCTCGGCCATTCCTGGGGAGCTTCGGTTGCGATCGCAGCAGCCCTACGCCACCCAGAAGCCGTTCGCGGGCTGGTTCTGGAGAGTGGCTACTACTATCCGTCGCCCCGTGCCGACCTTGCCCTGTTCTCGATAGCGGCCCTCCCGTTGATCGGTGACGTGCTGCGCTACACGGCATATCCGCTGACAGCGCGGCTGCTGTGGCCGATCATGCGGCGCAACCTGTTCAGCCCAGCCGCCGTCGCTCCGTCGTTTGCACGATTTCCCTCATCGATGGCGATGCGTCCGTCGCAGCTTCACACGAGTGCGGCAGAGTCCGCCTTGATGGTTCCGAACGCGGCGGTGCTCCAAAGGCACTATCGTAAGCTGAGGATGCCTATCGCCATCATCGCCGGGATCGGTGACAGAATGGTCGATGTCGACGGTCAATCACGTCGCCTCCACGGCGAGGTGCTGCAGAGCAGCCTGCACCTTGTGGAGGAGTGTGGCCACATGGTTCATCACACTGCACCGCAGAGAGTGTTGGCCGGTCTCGAAGAAGTTCGTCGGGCTGCTTGCGAGGCGAGTGCCCGCCGAGAGCCGTCGCCCCAAGCGACGTAGGCAACTCGGCCCAAAGCCAGCCGGTCAGGTCATTCAGCGGCCCGGCTTGAAACGCAGGATGCAGGCCTCAATGCTGTAGCCGGCACACTCGAACCAGCCGATGAACCGCACTCCCTCCCGGTCGCGTGTCTGAAAGACCACGAGGTCTTTGCCGTCGGCGAGATGATCCTGGATCGCGCGATTGCCTCGCTCGAACACCATGTCGCCGACTTAGCCCTCACCGAGATAGCGGAACACGCCTCGGGCGACCAACAATTGGCGTAGCCATGCTGCTCGCCGCTCGAGCCGGTGAAGACGATGATGATGGGGTGCCGGGTTGGTGTGCACGGCGCGCTTGCCGGCTTGAACAAGACGGAGGCTCGTGCCCGGTTTGGCGTCGAGCAGGTCCGCTCCTGGCGGAAATCTTACGACGCGGTGCCGCCCAGCGGTGAGAGCTTGGCAATGACGGCAGCGCGCCTGTGACCGTTCTTCGAGCGTGCCATCGCACGTCGCGTTCGAAGTGGCGAATGCGTGCTCGTCGTTGCTCACGGAAACTCGCTACTATCCTTGCTCATGCGACTCGATCAAGTCGTTCCCGCAGACATCGAAGATGTCAACATTGGCACAGCGGAGATGCTCATCTACCGCAGCAACACAGATGATCGAACGCTCGTCCGGGCAGCTGCGATCGCTTGTTCTAGTTAGAAAGGAAGTCTTAAAAATCTGGTCGGCGCGCGTAGGGCTGCCATCTGTGCTCACCATCTCCCATTTCGAACCCTTGGCGGAGCTTGACGCCATAGCTTAGTAGATCAGATATTTAGTCGATCGCCAGACAAATTGCCTCTGAATTGTCCGCCGCAGGCCAATACGAACATTCCAGCTTGTCCCCTGGGGATGGGGCTCAACGGCTTGCGGCGTGAACAGCGAGGACTTCCTGGATTTCAGGAAGGAGCTTTTCCGTCGCTGCACGCCCCAGGCTGATCGTGTCCGCAGCTCGGTGAAACTCGAAGAGGCCGACCTCAGCAAGCCGGGGCGAGATCATCATGTCCGGTGGATCGCCAGCCAGCCTGGATCGGGCAATCCGGTCCTGAGCGATATTGAAGGCGTCGGTCAGGATCGAAGCAGGACGCCTGACGCGGATCGCTGGCCGCGCCTGGAGCGCCTCGGACATCCGGCGCCTTGTCTGCAGCCTTGACCACCAGCTTGTCGCCATCGGGACGGGCGACTGCGAAGTGCGATCGCATCCATGAGCTGGTATGACTGATCCCCGTGACCGTGGATCGCCATTCAGATTGACGCAGACTACGACGTCCGCTCCCAAGGCCCGCGCAAGCGTGACCGGGATCGGGTTCACCAGCGCACCGTCCATCAACACGCGCCCACCTGAGACAATCGGCTCAAAGATGCCGGGAAGCGCGTAGGAGGCGCGGATCGCGTCGACCAGTGAGCCCTGCGTCAGCCAGACCTCGTGCTCGGTCGCGATCTCCGTCGAGACGGCAGCGAAGCGCAGCCTTAGCTCATCGATTGTGAGAGGCCCGAGATCGCGCTCCAGCAACAGACGCAGTCGCTCGCCTCCGATGAGACCTGCGCCGGCCAGCTGGAAATCGAGCAGGCCGAGGATGCGCCGCTTCGTAAGAGAGCGGGCGAAACCCTCGACCGCGTCGAGCTTTCCTGCTGCGTGGCAGCCTCCGACAACGGCCCCAACAGAGCAGCCGGCGATGATATCGGGGACGACGCCCGCCTCTAGGAGCGCCTGCAGAACGCCGATATGCGCCCAGCCCCGCGCAGCACCCGAACCAAGAGCCAGACCGAGCTTCAGGGAGTCATGACCCTGCGCAAGGTCAGTGACGAAGTCCGGTGGCAGGACCGGAGGCGCAACATCGTCGCCAAGGCGTTCTTCGTCCATGTTCCAATCTGGAATGCCAGCCACGAGGACTGAGTGTAACGCACTGCCAAGCTGGTCCGCTCCACATCCCTGAACAAGCTTAAGCAGCCTGATCAAGGCGGATTGTCGAACACACCACATGCGTTGAGCGGGAGCTCTGCCGGACAAGCCAGTCGCAGTGCGGCACCCTCCTGCGAAGCATGGCTTGCCGCTTGAATCCCGCGGGGCGGGACTCTGGAGGCAGCGTTCGGTCAACGTGAGTGCGAAGTCCTAGACGATCCGGACCTGTGCCTTGGGAGTGCCTCCTGGGCTCAAGACGATCCTCACCGGATCCTTGGAGCACCGTCCTCGGCCCGGGCGATTCTCAACAAACGCGACCTGATCCGCACCTGACAAGGTGGCGAGATGTCGAGGTGGGGCCGCTGAACAGGACCCCGGGCGAGTTTCTTCGAATGCATTGACGGCGGTGACTGTGCCGGAGAAGCCGTGCGGGAGGTGGCTCGGCGCTTCCCCAAAAGCCTAGGCGCAGAGCGATAGTTACGAAGCAAACTGCAACCGCTCGTGCAATGGATTGAGGCTGCAGGCAAAGACGGCCATAATTGGACATGCAGCAATTCAATTAATATATATCAACCGAGGCGGCCCAGAAACAGTCAGGCTTTCCTGGCATGCGCAGACAGCTGACAAGTTGGTCATCCTTCAAGCCGATTTTCATAACGATAAATGGTTCACCCGCCTTGAAGGAAGAGGCGTAGCTTGATCCCTTATTAAGCCAGAGCATCCGAGCAGCTTTCAGGTCGCCCTGCTTGAGCAGAGCGCTTTAGTTTGCGGCGTCGTATGGAAACATAAAAACCATAATATCGTGGCTTGAGGTCTTCTGGTCGGGACCAGGCTCGGCTTTAAGCTTGGGCTTGCTGAAAGCTTGCGTGCTGATCGCGAAGATGACTGCGGCAAGTGCCGCGCAAGTGCGCTTCATAGTATGCTCCTCATTGGGTTATGCTCGGATCGACCTGCAACAAAGATACGATTGAGGCTTGGGTAAAGCCTTCTCTAATGGTCCGGCACTGCCCGGAAGCGGAATCCCGAAATTTCACTTCTGCGCATACGGTTTGCCTTCTCCCCTCATGCCACGGCGATGCCTCCATCAGGCGTCCCGTTAGGCCCGAGGAAGCCACAGGACGTTATGCGATTAGTCGACCAGCCGATTGCAAAGTGCCCTGGGTCGGAGGCTCACAACGATGATTTAAGTCCTAGCCCTCCTCAATGCGACGCTGAGGTTGTTGGCCGGCATGGCGATCTACTTGGCGAGGCGCAGACCGTGCTTGCTCGTGGCAGCGGACACCGCTTCAAGATCCCTCCTGCCCCAGTCCAGATGGAGATCCCGCAGTCGGAGCGCTCCAGCCATGTGTCAGCTTTCGCTCCGCTATGCGTCACGTTCTACTGAACGAAGATCCAACAGGACCAAAGTGCTGTCCTATATGCGTGCCAACCGGGTTCGAAGCGCAGCCTCGAGTTTGATCATTGCATCAATCATTTCGTCTTGAACGGCTTGCCGCGTCTCGGGCGTGCGGTAGCCTCCGGTCCCCATCGGATATCGGACTCTGCATGCGCGCTTACCTTCGAGTGGCTCCCAAGATAAGGGCTTGCCGATTTTCGCCTCTATCTCGTCACGTTGGCCATATAGATTAGCAAAGATTCTTTCATTTTCCGCAGCATCACGCACATCGATGTATAGCTCGGCCGATGCAGAGTGTCAGTTAACAACGTAATTGAAGCCTACTCCGGCCCGTCCACTTCCCGTTCCAATCCAATGATAGCTGCTGGGTGAAATCGTCGAAAAAAGTTTTGTTTTGCTCTTTGAACGCTCTAGCAACTCTTTCCAGAACTCTCGTCGCTCGTCGTAACGAGCTGCCTGTTCCTTCTTAACCTCGCCAACTTCCAGCTGGCTTTCGCTGAGTCTAGTAATAACAGTAAGCAACGGGGCAGGCTCTGAGCTGCCGATCCTTACAGCTTCAAGCTTGATGAGGTAAAACTCACAGAGTCCGCTTTCGTTCAGCCAGCTGACGGCGGTGACATGCTCAGGGCGTGGCTCCGAGACAATCCAGACTGCAACCTTCGCTCCGAACATCGACAAATAAGTAATGAGCTTTCCAAGATGGTCATGATCGGACCGCTCAAGTTGATTTTCGACTACGACCACTCTTCCATCGGCGTCCTCGGCAAGTATGTCGACATTGAAGCTCCCAGCAGCTTGCTCACGCTGCACATTTGAGAGCTCGATCCCAATAGCCTCAGTTAGGACATCGGGATTGTCGACGAGCCATCGCGTTAGGTCCAGAGCTTCATGAGCCCAAACCTGCCTCAGACTTACACGTTCTAGCCGACCTACCATCAAAATTCCCTTTTGAGCACCGTTCGAGTTGGCTGGATCAACGCGGTTGCGCCCTGATCCGGTGAGCGTGTGACTCAGAGTGCGTTTTGGACGCCGATCGGCGCACTAAGTGTCTGATCCAAAACGAAGCAGGTGGGTCCCTTTTGGAGGCTGATCACACACAGGTCGTGATTGGCCTATGGCAGAACACATACAATCGTGTCCGGCCGCATTCGTCGCTGGGCTACCGGCCGCCCGCGCCTGTCAGCTTCCCGGATCTGGCCTACCGGCTACCCATGGCCATTACCATGCAGTAGCCTCCCATCTGGCCCGGTCCAAAATACCGGTCAGGTCAGCTGACGCCTAGGGCGGCCGCATCGTTGATGGTCAAAGGGCCGTAGCGGTCGATGGCAGCGAGGAGTGGGAACTGCGCCGGCTGGATGCCCAGTCCCTCGTCGCGCAGGATCCTGGCGGCGTCTGCCTGGAAACGGTCGGCGAGGCGCTTGAGGCGGCTCCCCAGGAACAGAGGTCCTAGGTCATCGAGGATATCTGCGGCCATGTCGTCCTCCAGGAGGACAGTTACATAACCTGTTATGCGTCACACAAGATGCATGGCGGTCGTTGCGACCAAGCGGCTTCAGTCTACCCTCAGAGGAGGGACCGAAAGGGAACCACTGAGATCGCCAATCAACGAGGCTGCAGGACCGCTAACCTGCTCTCAGCGGGGCCATCGTCAAAGCGGGCTCGCAGGTCATCGAGGAGCCAGCGGCCCGCGTGGCCGAGCAGCCTACCACGCAGGTGCGCGGCATAGACGGTCAGGGGCCCGGCCCGGCCGGCCGGGTCGTCGTCGATGGCCAACGCCGTGAGCTGCCCGTCGGCGAGGTACGGCGCGACGAGGTGCTCGGGCATGCGGCACCAGCCCAGTCCGGCCAGGAGGAAGTCCAACCGGCGGGCGAGCTCGACGAAGCGCCAGAACCGCGTGCCGATCACGCCGTGGCAGGGACCATCCGGCGCGGAAGGATCGGAAAGCACCAGTTGGACGTGCTCCTCCAGGTCTGCGCGCGTTGCGGGGCGTCCGAGCTTCGCGAGCGCGTGCCCCGGTGCCACGACCGGTATGAGCCGTGCCCCGAGCAGCGGCAGGGCGGTCAGGTCCTCGGGCACGGACGGCAGCAGGATGCAGAAGGCGAGCGCAGCATCACCCCGACGCAGACGGCGCTCGGCGCCGCCCAGCCCTTCGGTCGAAAAGCTGACCGCCAAGTGCGGAAAGGCGTCGCGCAGCGCGCGCAGGCTCTCGATGAGCGGGGCCGTTGGGACCAGTGGGTCGATGGCGACCGTAAGCTCCGGTTCGACTCCCTCGCGCGTGCCCGCCGCCATGGCCTCGAACCGGCTTGCCCCCGAGAGAACTATGCGCGCCTGCCCAACGAGCGCGCGGCCGACCTCGGTCAAATGGGGGCGATGGCCGGAGCGGTCGAACAGCGTGACGCCCTGGATGCCCTCTAGCGTCGCCACGGTCTGGCTGATGGCCGATTGCGCGCGCTGCAGTCGTCTGCCGGCGGCCGAAAAGCTGCCCGTGTCCGCGATGGTGACCAGCACCCGAAGCTGGTCGAGCGTGAGGCTACCGATCATCCATCACCTCAGCCGATAGAGTTGATCGGTTTTTTATCGCTTCCGAGAAGAAGGTCCAGCCTTCAGTTTCCGGCTGACCCGTTCGCAAGTCCGGCGCCGTCTACCGCGACCACCTCGGCGCAGATCTTCTTCGAACCCCGCCTTGCTCCCGCAACAGAAAGCCCCCTCATGCCTAGCCTCCTCGTCGTCGAGACCAGCCCGCGCGGCGACTACTCGATCTCGCGAGCTCTCACCCGCCGCTTCGTCGACCGGTGGCAAGCCGCGCACCCGGACGGTTACGTGGTCGAGCGGGACCTCATGCAGACCGAGTTGCCGTTTGTGAACGCGCCCTGGCTCCAGGCTTACTTCACGCCGCCCGAGCGACATTCCGACGAAATGCGGGAAGTGCTGCGCCTGTCGGACGAACTCGCCGCCGAGCTGTTGGCGGCTGACCACATCGTAATCGCCACCCCGGTCTACAACTACAACGTCCCGGCCGCGCTGAAGTCCTGGGTCGACCACGTCGTGCGCAAGGGACTAACCCTGGGCAACGACGGCAAGGGCCTCGTACTCGGCAAGAAGGCGACAGTGCTGCTCGCCTCCGGCGGCGTCTACACAGCAGGCTCGCCGATCCGTGACCGGGATATCGCGACCCAGTACCTCCGCCTAATCCTCAGCGTCCTCGGCATCACGGACGTGAGCGTCATAGCCGCGGGCGGCGCGAAGGCCGTCGACTTAGGCGAGGTCGGACGCGAGGCGTTCCTCGACGAGCTGCAGGCCGAGATCGAGGTCCAGGCCGCCTGAGCCCGGTGGCCTTACTAGCGCGTCGCCTAGCGAGAGGATTCTGACACTTGGTACCTGCAGCGAACGTCCGAGAAGGGTGGCAACCCGCCAGGCTGCTCTTGGGAACGTAGTCGCTAAAAGCTGCCGCTTACCGCTGCACGGATCAGCCGTGAAAACGATCAAGTTCTCGAAACGGAACGATGACGGATTGGTCAGGCTGCTCGCTTGAAGTTCACGCGGACGTACCGATGAAGTAAACCGGCCCGTTCCTGATTGCGATATGACGAGAACCCCTTGTCGGCGTGATCGGCCGGTTGCGACGTTTCGCAGGTGAGGATGGTAGCCCCTGCTGCTGCGGCGGCGCTCGTTTGTGCTGCGACGATGCTGCGTTGGATCCCCTGGCCCCGAAAGGCCGGTCGGGTCGCCTCGATCCCGAACCAGGCGACCCCGTTGCGCACGAACATGCTTCCAACGCCGGCAACCTCACCGTCCACGATGGCGCTGAAGCATTGCCATGACGGGCGGTTGGCAAGTGCAGCAAACCAAGCCTCGCACACCGCTGGCAGGCCAAATCCTTCTACAACCGCCTGACCGAACTTGTCCGCGCCTATCTCACCTACGGACTCTATTTTTGCCAACTCCTTAATTGGGCTGCGAGGCCGCGGAGCATCCGTCGTGACGAATTTTGCCCAGCCGGACCCCGCCTTCGACAAAGCGGCCCCAGCCAGATAGTCATCTAGCATAGGCGTTTCGGCGCCAGGTGCGATTTGCAGCGCCCAAGAAACCGCATGTTTGTCCAGCCATGAGGCCACAGCATCAAGGTCGTCGATTGAAGGTGCACTCACCACGCCCACGGCCATCGCCCGGTTCAACTCGGTAATTGGGACCTTTTGACAGCCCAGAAGCCCCATATCACCGACTATTGTGCTGGTTAGGCCAAGGCTATCACGCACCTGATCAGGGGCTGCGGCAAACAAGTCGAGCCATGCATCACGTTCAATCAGCTCCGCGAGACGATCCGTGTTTTCCAAATCTGGTGCCCTCATGCTGCCTAATCGTTTCACTGCAGACAAAAAGCTCACATGATAGAAAGCCTATGTTGAGGCGGTCATTACGACCATTCTAAGACCTAAGTATCGCGGCATTCCTGCTGAGAAAAAATCGTTCTTATTTTTCCCGAACCAATAGATTGCGTCAATCGACAAGCTGCCATGACGAGATAGGCGGCGCCGTCAGCTACAACTGATCGAACGAATAATTTCAGTTCAGGCCTGGAACTCCGCGAAAGCTTGGGTCGGATTGCAAGCAGAATGACCGCACCGGATGGAGCGCGGTCGGACTGCTTTCAGGCCAACCCACAATGGCCGCTGTGGCAGGAGGAACCCAGCTGCAGACGGCTTGAAGCTCGACCGTATTGCGAGGCAGCCGGGTAGGAAGACCGGGCCGGAGTTGCTGTTGCTCCGGCCGCGTTGGCTCAGGCGCCGAAGCCGCCGTCGATTGTGTGCATCGCGCCTGTGACGAACGTCGCTTCCGGACCTGCTAACCAGGCCACCATCCCCGCCACATCCTCCGGACGGCCGTGGCGCTTGAGGGCCATGACGGCGTGCTGGATGTCTTTCATCGGACCATCCGCCGGGTTCATATCCGTATCGATGGGTCCGGGCTGTACGACATTGACCGTGATTCCGCGCGGTCCAAAGTCCCGGGCTAAACCCCGAGCCATGCCCTGCAAGGCCGACTTGCTCATCGCGTAGGCCGACAGCCCAGGAAATGGGATCCGGTCTCCGTTGACCGAGCCGATTACGATGATCCGGCCACCTTCCGGCATCTGCCGCGCCGCCTCTACGGCCGCGTGGTAGGGCGCGTTGACGTTGATGCGGATCAGCCGATCCACTGCGTCCGGCTCCTGCTCCAGCGGATCGCCGAAGGCACCCACCCCGGCATTAACCACAAGCACGTCCAGTGGCCCAGCGTTCCTGACGCAAGCGATCACCGCGTCTCGGTCCGCGCTGTCCGTCACCACTGCCGTGCTGCCCGTCTCAGCTGCCAGCCGCTGCGCAGCTTCGTGTGAGCCCGCATAGGTGAAGGTCACCTTTGCTCCGCCCGTCCTGAAGCGCTGTACGATTGCTGCTCCGATACCTCGGCTGCCGCCGAGCACGAGAACGGACTTGTCCTGAAAACCAGCCATCACACCATCCTTGAGAAGAAACGTAGTGTCCGCTACATAAATGACCTACATGCTAGGTCAAGGCTTTTTGTAACCATGACTACACAAGCGCCACGTCCGCGTGGTCGGCCCCGTCGCTTCGATCCGGATCAGGCCATCGGCACCGCTCAGCGCCTCTTTCACGAACGTGGCTATGATGCTGTCAGTGTTGCCGATTTGACAGAAGCCTTCGGGATCAACCCGCCTAGCTTCTACGCCGCCTTCGGGAGCAAAGCCGGCCTCTTCGCTCGAACTCTCCGCCACTACACGACCACTGCGGGCGTTCCTCTAAGCGATATCCTCCGCCCTGATCGCCCAGTGGCAGAAGCGCTTGCCGTCGTGCTGGCGGATGCTGCCCGTCGCTATGCCGCGGATTCTGATGCCGCTGGTTGCCTAGCGATCGAGGGAGCGCGCTGTAACGATCCCGATGCCCGCAAGGCCGCTCGCGCCCTGACAGCCGCGGGTGAGGACACCATCCGCCGCTTTGTCGCCGCTACCCATCCGGAGGCGGCCGAGCGACTGGCCGACTATGTTGTCACAGTGATGATCGGCCTCTCTGCCATGGCCCGCGAAGGCCACAGCCTGGATCGCCTACAAGGCGTCGCCTCGATGGCTGGGATGGTGCTTGAGGAAGCGCTGACCATGCCAGGATTCACCGGGCAGACCGCATCTGGGTGAATGGAGGTCAAGCCTCACGACATCACTGGAACGGCGCTTGGTGAAATGGCCGAGAAGGCGCTTCCAACGGATCGCTCTATCGGCAGCAACGGACAGCGGGCGGCAGCGAGACGTGCAAATGGCAGAAATCGAGGGGACATCGTCATAGGTGCGGTGGCGGTTGGATACCAAGATCCTGCACATGCCCAGCCCCCGCCTCGTCGTGTCCTCATCCTCGGCGCCGCCCCCTGTCAGCTCCTGAACATCGCCGGCCCGGCCGAGATTCTCACACAAGCCGGTCAACTCATGGGGCACAGGAAGGGCCCTAATGCCGTCGATGGTCGAGCCCCACTCTACTCGGTCTCTTGCCTCATCGTTTCTGAGCCCAACTCACCTGCCACGACCGCCGGCCTCACCGTCCAATCGACCGTCACAGAAGCTGACGTCCTCGGCTTGGGCTGACCTCGACGCGCTGATCGTCGTGGGTGGAGAGGGCGCGCGGCCCCGCTGCCGCCTCGCCAGGCGCGACGTGGTGGCTGCCGACCGCGCAGCAGCAAAGGGTGACGCTGAGCAATCGGCCAAGCTCCTCGCCAAGGCGGACACACGGCTCAAGAGAGCTTCTGGTCTCAACACATGGCCGACACGCAGGGAAGCGGGTCCATCCTCCCGATAGTTCCGAGCGGCTGCCCTAACTGTTGAGCGAGACGTTCCAATTGGGCTTTCCCTAGCGAAGCGTTTCAAAGCCTTCCAGGAGAGTAGTTTCAGGCTTCTGAGCGCCCTGCAGGGGAACGTCTAAGAACCTACTGTGCCGTCGAGCAACTGCGGTCGGACAAGCCGCAGCGGCAGGGGCGTGAGCATGACCGCGGACCATGATCTGACCCTCGTGGGAATTCTCGGTAAGGCCAAAACGGCGTCGTCGGCGACTTGCGTGCCTCCCGCGTGACTCGATGATGCTCAAGCGCACGCGGGCTAGCAACTCATCCCTATGCAGCCTCCCTGTAGGTGACGACGGCGAGCCCGGCAGGCGGTTGTAGGCACTCGTGACAGCGCACACGCTGAGCCACGATGACCACATCCTCGTCCGGAGCAGCGCTCAGGTCTTCCCACGTGCTGTGGGTCCCGCACCCGCATTCGGGGCAGCGCATGACGCGTAGGCCGCGGTAGCCTCGCGCACGCCAGTCTGCCACCGTCTCCGCCTGTGCAGCGCTCATGAAATTCCCCGTCGCTGAAGGAGGCGGTTCATATTCGCTATCCGTGACGGACAAACGTCGGTTGAATCGGTGCTGACGAACGGCCGTGTGCGCGCCCTCTGCATGGCTCCGACCGCTCTACTGGGCTGCGTGATACCGCACGTCCCTCTCCGGCTAGGTCGCCCGTTGCCTCCGGCAGGCCTTCCGTTAGTACCGCCGGTCTCGATTTCCTCAGTTCTAAAATCTCAGTAAGCATGCAGGCTGGGGCACCGCCTGATGCTCCCTCATCCTAGCATTTGTCGAACATCTCTGACGAAGCATTCGGCGTGCCCTGGCATCTGCTCGGCAACAGCCTGATGACAGGAGGCACCCTCCGAAACGGCAGAGACGACACGGTGGCGTAGATCGACAGACAAGGGTGAAGGCATCGGCATCCTCCTCCACCCTCCAACGTTTCAAACCCCCAGCCGTCCCAACACGCTCGGGTGCAGCTCTAGTCCGTACCAGTCAACTTTATTTGGCAGTGAGGATCGGCCACTTTCGCCCCCATGCGGACCCTCGCGATGTCCACTATAGGGCATTCCACATCGCCGGTTCTCTATGGATGTTTCCTATGGATACTCAAAGCAGATCGCATGCCCTGGTACGTCGTGGGTAGACCAAACTGCACCGATTTGATCGGCTACGTTGGATGTAAAGCTGTCCGGCGGCTTCTGGCTTTGCAGAAGGCGGGAACGGCCGTCTGCCACCTTCTCAAAGAGGACTGCAAAGCAGGAAAGGCCAGCGCAGACGCAGCTTCACCGCGTCGTGCTCGATGTGTCTTTCGCGCCTACCCAACACGAACGCTAGCAAGTGGCAAAAAAATCGTATCGATCCATGCTGCTCGTAGATCCTCGTCGGGCGCCGACCAAGTCATTAAGGCATGATGACGGAAGAGGTCCGCTAGCAGGCTGGCGATCGGCGGCGTCAGTTTGTTGGCATCGATCTCCCCGCGGGCAACGCCGCGTTCGAGGATCGAAGCCAGGCTGCTGGTCTCTCCGGCCAGCAGTGTCGCACGCAGATCGCTCGGTGTCCCACCCTTGTCGCGGGCATACTCAGTCGAGAAAAGGGCGAAAGTCGCCGCCAGCGCTGTGGCGCGTTCTGCGGCGAGACCAAGCATCTCCGCCAGTTCGGTCCGCACGTCACCGCGATCGGGTACATCGACAGGGTAATCAGCCATGCGACGGCGTAGTGCGGCGGTGGCGAGCGCTGCACGCCCATCCCAGCGGCGGGCGAGGACCGGCCGGCTCGTGCCGGCCCGCGCCGCAACGGCGTCCATCGTTAGGTAAGCATATCCTCGCTCGCTCAGCTCACTCCAAGCGGCTTCGAGGATCGCCTGCTCCAAGTCTGCACCGCGTCGGCGTCCAGTCACATGGCCTCCTATAAGATACAATGCTGCATCTTGACACCGTGCCACGATGCGTATTGGATGCACGCACGCATCTTATGGCAGGAGCCAGGCCATGTCGATCTTAGTGCATTCATCGCCGGGCACCCGTCGCCGGGTCCTGATCTCCGGCGCCAGCATCGCCGGACCGACGCTCGCCTACTGGCTCAACCGATACGGCTTCGACGTCACCGTCGTGGAGCGGGCGCCGGCAGTCCGGAGCGGCGGCTATGCGATCGACATCCGGGGCACGGCGCTCGGGGTGGTAGAGCGCATGGGCTTGCGACCGCAGATCGATGCCGCCCATATCGCGTCGCGCGGCTTAACCTTCGTCGACGCTCAGGGTGAGACAATCGGGACGGTGCCGATCTACGACCTCACGTCCAACGATCTTGGCCGGGATGTCGAACTCCCGCGCGGTACGCTCACAGACATGCTCTATAGCCTGACCCGCGAGAGTGCGGTGTGCTACCGCTTCGAGGACACGATTGAGGCGATCAACGGCGACGAGAACGGCGTGCACGTGCGCTTCAGAAGCGGCATACATGATCGATACGACGTCGTGATCGGAGCCGATGGGCTTCATTCAAACACGCGTCGCCTCGTGTTCGGATCAGAGGAAACATACAGCCATTATCTTGGGTTCGCCTTCAATATCTTTTCCGTGCCAAACAACCTTGGCCTTTCGCAGGAGGCGGTCCTCTATGCGGAACCGGGGCGCATCGCAGGCGTCTTTGCCATCCGCGACTGTCCGGATCTGTTCGCCTTCCTGATCTTCGCGGCCGAGAGGCCGCCGTTCAGCGCACATGCCGACCGGGCGGAGCAGATCGAGCGGACCGCCGCCTTGTTCGAACACGGTGGTTGGCAAGTGCCCCGCTTGGTGGAGGCGATGCGGCATGCCGACGATCTCTACTTCGATACCGTGAGCCAAATCCGGATGCCCAGTTGGTCTAAGGGACGCGTGGCGCTGGTCGGTGACGCTGCCTGTGCGCCGTCCTTCCGGGCCGGTCAGGGCACGAGCATGGCGCTGGTCGGAGCCTATGTTCTGGCGGGCGAGTTGGCCACGCACGACAATCCCGAGGAAGCCTTCGCCGCCTACGAACGCATCGTTCGTCCATATATGGAGGCAAACCAAGCGTTGGCGGTGAGGGACGCCGCGAATATCATCTTCCCACGCACACAGCAGGATCTGGACGCACGCAATCAGATGCTTGCCTCGATCCGATCCGATCAGTCGGGAACTACGACATATCGGGACACAGAGGCAGAAGCCGCGCACAACGCACTTGAACTCTGCGACTATGACTAGGCGAAAACCAAGCTACCGGTCCTTCATCCCCGCGCACGAACGATGATCGAAATGGCGAACGCCATTCGGATACGCAGCGAGAATGCTCAGCACGGGTTCCGCGCTCAAACATCGATCTGGTCATATTGGAGTAACTTAGGCGTCAACACTGGACACGCTGCCGGCTCAGCCAGCCCCGGCCAGGACGCCCCTTAGCGATGAAGGTCGCGAAATCGAGGCGAAGCAGCCATCGGCGCGCTCGGCCAGCGAACGTCCGATCTCGGGCAGGCACCTCATGTCTGCAAGTGGCGGATTTCGTTGAAAACTCGCAGGCGGCAATCTGAGCGTTGCTCAGGAGGGCCCACTGCAGAACGTTTTCCTCCTATCGACGATGAGATCCCGAGATAGCAGCGGGATCAAAGCGATCTGATAGTAGGGCCCTCTCCAGCCAAAGCGGCTCGTGATGCTGCTTCGGGTCGGTCCCGAGTTTTTCAACAAAATCGACGCATTGCCGACCCTCGACATGCTTCAAATCGACCTGAGCGGGTAAGAAAGCGATGCCTTTCCGCCGCCTGTGGATTGCCAGAGAGCGCCCTTGGCAATGAGCGCAGGATCGTATCCACTGCGTGTGCGCACGAAGATAAAGCGCCTGCAAATACAATAACTTAGTCAGAGCCTTCTGCTGAGGTCATGCTGGGTGAGAATCCTGGCGCCCCAGCCAAGCCTCCTAAGTCCCTGATCTCGCTCGTGTCTCCTGTGGCTGGGTATTTCTGTGGTCCAACTGGGTCACGGAGGTGGGTCACACGCGTGGGACACAGGAGGCGGGCCGAGTGGCGCTCGCAACGAACCTTAACCGCCGGGGCGCCGTCTACCACTGGCGACGACGCGTGCCGGCGACATTCGCCTTGGCGACCGCCGCCGAACTGTTCATGACGAGCCTGCCCGATGCCATCACGAAGGAGCAACTCGCGACGCTGTTCAGGAAGGCCCTCCTCGGCCACGAGGCGAAGCTCGATCGTATTGCAGCCTTCGCGCCAGGAACCCGACTTCGATCCGGCGGCCGAGATGGCCGCGGAACAGGCAATGGGCTGGAGCTATCGGGTCGCCTCTAGCCGGGGCGTGAACGGGCGCCTGACAGAGGATGACCGCGCTGCTATGGCGAAGGCGGGGCTTGCGGAAGCTGAGATCGCCTGTGTCGGCGATTGCCTCGACGCCATGCGGAAGAGCGGCGCCCTGGCACCCTCGCAGGCACGCATCCGCGAGATTGTCGAGGAGATCGGGGCACTGCCGACACCGGGCAACGTGGCGCGCGCCGAGCCGATCTACCTGCGTGCCCTGGGGGACGCTCTGCTGCGCACGCGCGACCGTTTCGTCTCGGACGCGCTGCCATACGAGGACCTCATGGCGGACTTCGGTACGGAAGCATGCGAAAACGAATCGGAACGGCCTGTTGCCGAACCGATTGTCGCCGTGGCGGACCCGATCACGGTACCGTCGGTTTTCTACCGATCGCGTCGAATGCATCACCGCTCGCGCCAGCCCCAACATCCACTGTCACCATCGAGGCGATCGGTGAGAAGCTCATCGCGGAGAAGCGTCAGGATCGAGATTGGGACGACAAGACCTGTCGGCAGGCCGAGTTCATCTTCACGCTCTTCGGCCGCTTCCTGCGCGAAGAGCACGCGCTGAACGAAAGGCGCGGCGGCCGGCAGCATATGTCCTGCTCTTGGGCACGGGATACAGGTGGGCACCGCGCTGCGATCGGCGGCTTCAGTGTAGCCTTGGCGGGCCAGAGCGTGAAAACGGTGGTGGGCCGCGCCAGAGCCGAATGAGCACTATGTCCACGCCATAGCCCTATGATGTTAAGTCCCTAGCTGCCGCGGTAGGTGCTGTAGCCGTAGGGGGAGATCAGGAGCGGCACGTGGAGATGAGCAGGGGTGTCCGGGCCCTCCGGCGCCACCAGGAAGCGCACGGGCACGGTGTCGAGAAAGGAGGGCGGGCCGCCAGCGCTCCCCCTCTCCGAGCGGGCGAAGTAGGTGCCGACCTCGAAGGCGATTTCGTAGGTACCGGGCTCCATCGCCTCGCCCGATAGGAGGGGCGCATCGCAGCGGCCGTCGGCATTGGTCGCGACGGTCTTGAGATGCGTGCGGGCGGCACCCTCGACGCGCACGAGATGAAGGGTCAGGCCCGCCGCCGGACGTCCTGTGGCTGTGTCGAGCACGTGGGTCGTGAGCCGCCTCGTGTCCGGCGGCGCGCCCGAGGGTGTGGAGGGTGTCGGGTCGGCCATGCCAGCAGTTCCTCCAAGGCCACCCCGCGATCGTGACCCTCTTTCCCATACCATCGCGCCGTGCCGGCTCCGCGACAGTGGCAGATCGTTTTCCGCGCACCATCCCGGATTTCCGGGAGCAACTTCGGAAAAGTCCGACAGATCCTCGGAGCAAGGGGCGCTATCCTGCGCTCCGCCCACCCATCCGTGCAGCCCACGCGGCAGATCCGGGGATCACCGATGCACACCTCCCGCGACATGATCGGATACGGCCGTACGCCGCCTCGGGCGGAGTGGCCCGGCGGTGCCCGCATCGCCGTGCAGATCGTGCTCAATTACGAGGAGGGGGGCGAGAACTGTATCCTGCACGGGGATACCGCCTCCGAGGCGTTCCTGTCCGAGATCGTCGGGGCGGTGCCCTGGCCGGGCCAGCGCCACATGAACATGGAATCGCTCTACGAGTACGGCGCGCGCGCCGGCTTCTGGCGGCTGTGGCGGTTGTTCACGGAACGCGGCGTGCCGGTGACCGTGTTCGGCGTCGCCACGGCGCTGGCGCAAAACCCGGAGGCCGTCGCCGCGATGCGGGAGGCGGCCTGGGAAATCGCCAGCCACGGCCTGAAGTGGATCGATTACCGCGACATGCCCCGGGCGGAGGAGGCGGCGCAGATGGACGCGGCGATCCGCCTGCACGAGGCGGTGACGGGCGAGCGCCCCCTCGGCTGGTACACCGGCCGCTCCTCGGTCAACACGCTGGAACTCGGCCTGGAACGGGGCTTCGCCTATCTCGCCGATTCCTACGCCGACGACCTGCCCTACTGGCTGTACGGGCGGGCCGGCACCGGCCTCGTCGTGCCCTACACCCTCGACGCAAACGACATGCGCTTCGCCACCGCGCAGGGCTTCAACACCGGCGGCCACTTCTTCACCTACCTGCGCGACACCTTCGACGCGCTCTACGCGGAGGGTGCCACCGTGCCGAAGATGATGTCGGTGGGCCTCCACTGCCGTCTGGTCGGCCGGCCCGGCCGCATCGCCGCGCTCTCGCGCTTCCTCGACCACGTCGCCGCCCATGACGACGTCTGGCTGGCGCGCCGCATCGACATCGCCCGGCACTGGACGGTGCGGCACCCGGCCGAGACCCTGCGCCCGAGCACCATGAGCGCGTCGCAATTCCTGACCCGGTTCGGCGACATCTTCGAGGATACGCCGGAGATCGCGCTCCGGGCGTGGCAGGCCGGCCTGACCGCGCGCGAAGACAGCGCGGAGGGGCTCCATGCCGCCCTCGTCGCCGCCCTGCGCGGCCTGGCCGCCGAGCGGCAGCGCGCCCTCATCCGCGCCCATCCCGAACTCGCCGGACGCCTCGCCCAGGCCGGGCAGTTGACGCAGGCCTCCACCGCCGAGCAGGGCAGCGCTGGCCTCGGCGCGCTGTCCGTCGAGGAGCTGGCGCGGTTCGAGCGGCTGAACGCGGCCTACCGCGCGCGCTTCGATCTACCCTTCGTCATAGCGATCAAGGGCAGCAGCCGGGAGGCGATCCTGGCAGGGTTCGAGGCCCGGCTGCGCAACGAGCCCGAGCAGGAGTTCCAGGAGGCTTTGCGCCAGATCGAGCGGATCGCGTGGCTGCGCCTGAAGGACCGGCTGCCCGCGGCGGGTTAATCCGCGCGAGCGGCCTTCCGGAGTCTCCTCCCCGATCCGGGACGGTGCTTTCGCTCCGCAATCCTACCGCATCAGGCGCCGGCCGATCAGGGCAAGTTGGGCGCCGACATGGGCGCGCAGGGCCTCGGTCGTCATCTCGACGAAGCTCTTGGCGCGCGCGGGCAGCATCTTTCGCGAGGGATAGACCACGCCGAGGGTCGCCGGCGCGGGCGGCGTGCCCGGCAGGATCGGCACGAGGCGGCCGTCGGCAAGGTGGGACGCGACCTCGAAGACGGGCTTGAGGACGATGCCCTGTCCCTTCATCGCCCATTCGGTCAGCACGTCGCCGTCATCCGCGTCGATGCGCCCGGAGACCGGCAGCGTCACGGCCTCATCGCCGTCGCGCAGGGTCCAGCGGAACTGCTCGGATCCGGGAAAGCGCAGCAGCAGGCAGGAATGATCGATGAGCTCGGCCGGGCTCTCGGGCGCCGGATGCTCGGCGAGATAGTCCGGCGACGCGCACAGGATCCGTTCGATCTCGGCGACCTTGCGCAGGGTGAAGGTCGAATCGCGCATCTGCGCGAGGCGGACCGCCACGTCGACCGCCTCCTGCACGAGGTCGAGCAGATGATCGGAGAGTCGAAGGTGGACGTCCGCCTCTGGATGGCGCTCGCGGAAGGCGGGAATCAGCGGCGCCACGACGCGCCGGCCCAGGCTCAGCGGGGCGGTGACCTTCAGCGTCCCGCGCGGCGCCCTCGGTCTCGACGCTCTTCTCCGCCCGCTCCACGGACGCCGCGATGTCGAGGCAGCGGTCGTAGAAGACGCGGCCGGCTTCCGTCAGGTTCATCCGCCGTGTCGTGCGAGTGAGCAGCAGGCAGCCGAGATGCGCCTCCAGCGTCTGGATGCGGTAGCTGACCACCGAGGGCGACAGGCGAAGCGAGCGGCCGGCCGCCGAGAAGCTGCCGGTCTCCGCCGCGCGCATGAAGATGCGGACACTCTCCAGAGACAGCATCTCCCCTCCGCGCCCTGCCGCCGCCCAATACTGCCTTCGGATTTCACGAAAATTTCGAAAACTGGCAAGGAATTTGATGGGCATACAAGCCCGCTCGCAGCGGTAGGATCGCAGCCGGACAGGGAAGGAAGCAGCCGTGGAGAGCTTCGTCTGGGAATGGGGGAGCATGCTGCTGCGCTGGCTCCACATCGTTGCGGCGATGGCCTGGATCGGCTCGTCGTTCTTCTTCATGCACCTCGACGCGTCGCTGAAGCGGACGCCGGAGATCCCGGCCGGCGAAGGCGCTGCGGCTTGGCAGGTGCATGGCGGCGGCTTTTACGAGATGCGCAAGTATTTCGTCGCGCCGGGCCATCTCTCCCCCGACCTCACCTGGCACAAGTGGCAGGCCTACACGACGTGGCTGTCGGGCTTCGTCCTGCTCGCCTGGATCTACTACGCGCAATCGCGCCTCTACCTCGTCGACCCGGCGGTGATGGACCTGCCGGCTCCGGTCGCGGCGGCGCTCGGCATCGGGGCCCTGGCGCTCGGCTGGCTGGTCTATGACCGCATCTGCCGCTCGCGGCTCGGCGAGAGCGAAACGGGCCTCGCCGCCGTGGGGCTGCTGGCCATCACGCTTTCCGCCTTCGGCTTCTCGCAGGTGTTCAGCGGCCGCGGCGCCCTGATCCATACCGGGGCCCTGATGGCGACCTGGATGGCCGGCAACGTCTTCTTCATCATCATCCCGAACCAGCGCAAGGTCGTCGCCGCGCTGCTCAAGGGGGAGCGACCGGACCCGAGCCTCGGCCGGCAGGCCAAGCAGCGCTCGGCGCAGAACAACTACCTGACCCTGCCGGTCGTGCTCATGATGATCGCGAACCACTATCCGCTGCTGTTCGACTCCAAGGCGGCGATCCCGCTCATCGTCGCACTGGTCACCGCCTCGGGCGCGGTGATCCGCTTCTTCTACAACGTGCGCCATGCCGACCATGCGCGCTCGCCCTGGTGGGCCTGGGCCGTCGCCTCCGCGGGGCTGGCCACCGCCTTCGTCCTCGCCCTCGTCGGAAGCGCCGGAGGCCGTTCGGTGCTGGGCCTGCCGCCGCAGGCCGAAGGCCCGCCGGCCGTCACCCTGGCGTCCGCGACGCCGCCGGATCACATCGTCGAACTCGTCGCCGGGCGCTGCGCCATGTGCCATGCGGCCGAGCCGATCTGGGACGGGATCGGCGTTGCGCCGAAAGGCGTCCGGCTCGATACCGCCGAGGCCATCGGCCGTCAGGCCGAGGCGATCCGCCTGCAGGTCGTGCTGACGCACAACATGCCGCCCAACAACGTGACCGGGATGACCGACGAGGAGCGCGGTGTGCTCGCGGCCTGGCTGAAGGGCACCGCGCGATGAGAGCCCCTTTCCCCGGCGCGATCGCTGCCCGACGGCGCAACAGCGGAACCCTCCGAAATGACCGCTTCCCCCTACAATCCGCCCTGTGGCGGCCTGCCCCCCCAGACTGCGCTGATGACGGGCCGGGCCGTGTTCACGGAGGCCTACGCCGTCATCCCGAAGGGCGTGATGAGCGACATCGTCACGAGCGTCCTGCCATTCTGGGAGGGCACGCGGGCCTGGATGCTGTCACGCCCGCTCTCAGGTTTCTCCGAGACTTTCGCGCAATACCTGATGGAGGTGGCCCCCGGCGGCGGCAGCGAGCGGCCGGAGCCGGATCCGCGGGCCGAGGGCGTGCTGTTCGTGGTTGGCGGCCAGCTCCGCCTCGTCCTCGAAGGACGGGCGCAGGCCCTGCGTCCCGGCAGCTACGTCTACCTGCCCCCCGAAGTGGCCTGGAGCCTGCGCGGCAACGGGCCAGAGCCCGCCCGCTTCCACTGGATCCGCAAGGCCTACGAGCCGGTCGCCGGAATGGAGGTACCGCCGAGCCTCGTCACCCACGAATCCGAGATCGCCCCGCGGGCGATGCCGGGCGCGGGCGGGGCCTGGGCCACCACCCGTTTCGTCTCGCCAGAGGACGTGCGCCACGACATGCACGTCAACATCGTCACGTTGCAACCCGGCGCCTCGATCCCGTTCGAAGAGACGCATGTGATGGAGCATGGCCTGTTCGTGCTGGAGGGCAAGGCGGTCTACCGGCTCAACCGCGACTGGGTCGAGGTGGAGGCCGGCGACTTCATGTGGCTGCGCGCCTTCTGTCCCCAGGCCTGCTACGCGGGCGGTCCCGGCCCGTTCCGTTACCTGCTCTACAAGGACGTGAACCGGCATGCCGCCCTCGCCCCCTTCCGGTCCGCCCGATGAGCGACCGGCGGATTCCCATCGTACCGCTGACGCAAGGCGCCTTCGCGCCCTTCGGCACGGTCATCGACAAGGCTGCGGTCGCGCCGCGACCGATGAACGGCGGCAGGGCGCGCCGCTTCCACGACCTCGCGCCGGTACCGATCGCGGGCGGGTACGGCGCGAGGGACGGGCAGGTGATGATCGGCTACGTCGAGGCCGAGCCCTATGCCTTGCCGCTGCACTTGAGCCTCGTCGAGCGCCACCCGCTCGGCGCCCAGGCTTTCGTGCCCGTGAGCGCCGCGCCATTCGTCGTCGTGGTCTGCCCGGACGAGGGTGGGACGCCCGGGCGGCCGCGGGCGTTCCTCACGGCGCCGGGCCAAGGCGTCTGCTACCACGTCGGTACGTGGCACGGCGTGCTCACGCCCCTCGACCGGTCCCAGGACTTCTGGGTGATCGACCGGGGCGGCGCCGGGCTCAACCTTGAAGAGCATCGGTTTGACGAGCCCTGGACCATCATCGCAGAGCCTGCCTGATCTCGGCCCCCTCTCCGTCTCCCGGTGTGGGTCGCTCATCAGGCAAGCGCGCGGCATTAGATGGCCGCGGGGGGCCGAATGGGAGGCGCAGTCCGTCGAGAGGCTACGAGTCGATTGGTGTGGGGCGATCCGGAGTTTCAGCAGCTCACGACGCCGATGGGCGTGAACGCCTCCGGTAGGAAGACCCGGCTCCCGATGCAGGCGGCGAACCTCGAACCTGTCTGATCAGCCTCGTGCGGCGCTCGACAGCCGCGGAAAGTGCGGGCTGTTGCTGCGGTTCAGGGCACTGGCGACGGTAGCGCTCTGTGAGCCTGACGAGCCCTTCCTGGCCGGAAAATACGGATCGTAGTCGCTCCACGAAGGAGTTTTTGCGGGGTCGGGTTTCTGGGCAGCCGACTTCGCAGTGGGTCTCGTCATGAAGGCCTGTCCTTTGTGCAGAGACGAGCCTTGTAGGCTAAAACGGTATGCTGCCCTGTAACCTCGAAGTCACGCCTGAAACCCCCTCGCTGCCCCACCCGGCCCGAGCCCGACACCTTCCCTCACCATCGGTGAACACCAGCATGACCGTTGCTGCGATCCAGCGCGCTCTCTTGGCACGCGGGTACGGCCTCGGGCCCTCAGGAGCGGACGGCGATGCCGGGCCGCGCACCATCTCGGCCGTGACTGCGTTCCAGCGCTCGGCTGGCCTCGTCCCTGGCGGTATCGCCGGGTCGAAGACGTAGTCCGCGCCGCAGAAGGCCGACATCGGCGAGCGGCGCGAGGCACCCGAGTAGCCCGGCTGGCTTGTTCCGGCCGAGGGCGAACTCGCCGTGCGCAAGGGTGCAGGCGCGGCCAACAATCTGCGCATCGCGCAATCCTTCGCCGATGCGGGTTTCTCCGGCATCAAGCAGGACCTGGTGGCATGCTGCGCTGCCGCTTGTCGGCGCCATCTTGAAGCGTGCCGGCCACGAGCCCTCAGGCAGCTTCGCAGCGCCGTCCTATGGAGCGTCGGGGTGAAGAAGCCGGTGCTCAGCGCCATCGCCACGAAGAAGCGGGCCAAAACGTCATGACGGGGCCATGTCGGCTTCGCCGTCGGCGTCAATGTGAGCCAGACCTTCCTGCTGGCCGGCGTTCACGGCGACGCGTGGAGTATCGCCGCCTTTCCGCGCAAGGAGTTCACCGCGTTCCGCTGGCCGGCCGACCTGCCGCTGCCGCATACGCTGCCAACGACGATCGCTCGAACGCGCCTGGGCGTGAGCGAGGCGTGACCAGAGCGAGGTGGCTATAAGGGGTGATATGCTGACCGCTGGCCAGACAAGGTCAGCGCAGCGGTCTTATCCGCTGGCCAGACAGGATCGGCGCAGCACTCAAGCCTGATGCCCTGTCATTGAACGGTACTCAACATTCTACCGTGCTTCTGACGAAGTTGTGATCCCGAGTCAGCCGGGTCCACCGCCATCCTCACCATCAGGACCATCTTCATGACCCGTGTCGCCTTGCTCGCAGGGCTGGCGCTCGCCTGCGTCGTACCCCTGCCTTTGCTACCGACGTTGCTACCGTTGGCGACAGCGCCGTGATCATGCCTTGGCGACCAGCTGGTCGCGCTCTTGGTGTCGCTGCGCGAACCGATCCTCACCAACCTCCTGCCGATCATCGCAGCCTACTTCATCCGATCCATCCGTCGGGTGTACCCGTGGGCGAGGCTGTTCCTGATCGCGGCCCCGATCCTCCGCAAGCTTGATCTCGACCATCACACCAGCGAGCAGACCGTACTCATTCCGGCGCAGGAGCAGATCGGCGCCCGCACGGTCGATACCGACGAGTCGCGGCGGATGGACGAGATGAACCGGCGACAGGCAGGAGGGGCGCATTCCCGGCTCGAACGGGAGAGTGCGCCGGCCGCTTCTGATCATGCGCTCCGAGCGCAAGCCGCACGGTCCGTGATCGAAACTGGCGAAGGGACCGCTACCGACCGGAGCTGTGTGAGAACGTCGCCCATTTGATCTTGAAGCGTATGTCGGGAGTTATGTCGCAGATCGAAGCCGTGGGCTTCAAGCCCGATTGGCCGCGACCAGCGGACCAGCCCATTCGCCCGATATCCATTTTACTCCACTCGGACGGTGCTTTGAGGCGAAGTCACGACTATTGTCATCGATACAATCCGGGGTTTGCGTCGAGCCGCATCTTATTCGACTCCGCACAAGCTTACTTTTGCTTGAAGCCGCTTATAAGGCGCCCGCGCTAGAGAAATTTCGCCAGTAAATTTAAGATTTCGATCAGAATCTTGCTGCTATCGCCGCAACCTGACCAGGATGGGCTCGAAATGGCTTGGGTGCGGCGTACCTCATGGGGACAGGGTGAGCTGTACGAGACGCTCTGCCTGCTGATGATCGGCACTGGCTGCTTCCTGATCGGGAGCCTGCTTGGCGCTTTCGAGGTCGCAACCACCTTCATCCTGCACAATGGCCTGCTCGACTTCGTCATGCAGGCTGGCTGCATGGCGGTCGCGTTGTTCGGAGCCGCTGTCCGCAAATCGCTGATCCTTCGCCGAACGATGCTGGAGCGCGATGCGGCCGCGAAGCAGGCCGAGGCGATCGCGCGCCACGACGCTCTCACCGGCCTGGCCAACCGACGTCTCTTTGTCGAGGCGGTGAATGGCCTGAGCGGACGGATGGAGGGAGGCGAGCGGGCGGCTGTGCTCCTGATCGACCTCGACCGCTTCAAGCCCGTCAACGACCTCTACGGCCACGCTGCCGGCAACGCGGTGCTCTGCGCGGTTGCCGATCATCTTGAGGATCTGCTGCCGGTCAACGGCATCGCTGCCCGCCTCGGCGGCGACGAGTTCGCCCTCCTGGTTCCATTTACGGGCGGCATTGAGAACCTGAAGCGCCTGGCCCAACAGGTCATCACGAGCCTCGTGGCGCCAATCTCCTGGAACGGCGGCGCGGTAAAGGTCGGTGCGACCATCGGCATAGCCCTGATTGCCGCCGAGAGCGATGCCGACACGGTTCTGCACGCAGCGGATCTCGCCATGTACCAGGGCAAGCGTGAAGGACGCGGCACCTATCGAGTGTTCGAAGATTCGATGGACACGGAACTGCGCGAGCGGGCTGCCCTCGAAGCGGAACTGCGAGAGGCCATCGAGCACGGTGCGATTGAGCCCTTCTATCAGCCGGTCGTGTCCCTGCCGCAGCGTGACTGCGTCGGCCTCGAGGTGTTGGCTCGCTGGCGCCACCCCACCCGTGGCCTACTCGGGCCCGACCAGTTCATCCCGATCGCGGAGGAGACTGGCATGATCGCCGATCTCAGCTACCATCTGCTGCGGCAGGCCTGCCTGGATGCGAGATCTTGGCCGTCCCATCTGCTGCTCGCGATCAACATCGCACCTCAGCAGTTTCAAGATCGGGACCTCGCCCAGCGCATCCTGGCGATCCTAGCCGAGACCGGGCTCTCACCGCGGCGCTTGGAGGTGGAAATCACCGAAACCGCGCTCGTGCAGGATCTGGAGGCAGCGCGCACCACGCTGACTTCGCTGCAGAATCTCGGGGTACGTATCGCTCTCGACGATTTCGGCACAGGCTACTCAAGCCTCTACCACCTGCGCGAGTTGAAGTTCGACAAGCTCAAGATCGATCGCTCATACGTGGACACGATCACAATGAGCGAGGAGCGCGCCAAACTTGTCGACGCAATCATCAAGCTAGGTTCAAGTCTGGGCTTGGTGACCACGGCGGAGGGTATCGAGACTGATGCGAGCGTCGCTTGGCTCTCTGGCCAAGGCTGCAACTTCGGCCAGGGTTACCTGTTCGGCAAGCCGATGCCAAAGGGGGAGGTCATGCGAATGCTGCAAGCTGGGCCCAGGCTAGAGCAGATCGGCATATCGAGCATGCCTGAAAGCCGCATCCATGCCGTTCCTATGGAGGCTATCATCCACTGCGGAGTTGGCCGAGCGGCATGAGCTCCGAGGCGATGGGATTCGCCTCGGCGCTCGAACACCGAACCGTTGACTTCGACTTCCTTGCAGATATGCGCCCGGCGATTGAGCAGGCGCGGCCGTACATGGGCGATCGATGGCAGAGGGAGCCGCTTCCGTTTGAAGGATTGGCGCTAGCTGATCCGCTGACCTCATTGCGATCATTGCCCAGCCCATACGCGTCAGTGTTTTTTGTTGCGGATTCAGTTATCGTGTCTATAGAATTGTAGAATTCGGTTAAAAGAGGTGGTCTGATCGGTTCCAAATGATACCTGGGCTGATGTTCTAAAAATTGAAAACCTAGACTTTCTATTGGCATTGCGTGCCAGTTTTCATAGTTTTGTATTCGCCCCAAAGGTGGCGTGCTCGACAACTAAGTTGGCCTTGTAGGCTGCGGAGCAAGAAATTAGTTCTGTCGTTAGGCCCGTGGGCAAGTCATGTTCATTCACTCTCGGCAACACGCTGCTGACTCTCCCCAGGTATCGCGCGTTTCCGGGAACTATCTCGAGTCGCTCGACAAGAAATTCCGGAAGAAATGTTTTTATTTTGTGTTGTAGAAAGTAAATACTCGTGTTTGGTCGAGTGTTGGTGCCAGATTATGCTTGGCGTAAGCAATTAATTCGATAAGTGCGTGTACATTAAAGGGCCCGGCTGACATCTCAGCTCGCCAATAAACCGAGAGCCGTTCGAAAATTTTTGTGAATCGGCGCCGCGCATAATTCTATGGAAGTCCGGCTTATTTATTGCAGAAATACATGCTGGCAACTCTCTCTCGAACGAGAGCCGGCATGGCGCATACTTGAACATAGCAATGGATATCGTGCTAAACACCTGCGAAAAAGGCTTTATCGACTTTGAGTGCGCCTCGGATTGAGGCGCGGCGGCTTCTATCCTCGCTGGGAACCGAGCCGGTAGCAGTGGTTTGGCTCGGTACCTACTCTGAAACTCGAAGGGAAACATCATGTCGAGCGACACTGAAAGGCATCGCGATCTGCTGAACGCTCTCAGGAGCGCTCAAGGTAAAAACGATGGCTCCTTCGAGCAGGCCGTCACACAAGCCCTCGAGCACGTGTTCGAACATCTCAACCGCCTGAACTCTCATCTTTCGCCCAGGAGCCCCGATGGCGGAGATCGTCAGCTTGAAGCAGATGAGTCCCCAACCCTTCGCTAAATGGCAGAGATCTCAGTCCTTACGGTGGTGCGCAGCGTTATCCAATCCGTTTGCGTCCCTCCGGCATTTTCGCTGGCGAGTTTCGGGCGATGGCCTGAACGAACCGGGTCTGTCCGCGTTTGTCCTGCTCAACGACGAACAGGGATGGAAACTATCATGCAAACCAAGACAATTGCGCTTGCCGCTGCGCTGACCTTGGCCCTTTCGGGAGCCGCTCTGTCTCAGACTGCTGCCGGCGGTGGGAGCAGCGAGGGCAACATGAACAATCCGGGTAGCGTGAAGAGCAACTCAGAGAAGAGCATGGAGCGCTCAACGGGCTCGGCCACGGGCACTACGACCGGCACGACTGGGACCGGCATGTCTCCAGCAGCACCGGGCGCTGCGGGCAGCAGTTCCGGCGGCGGCATGGGCGCTGGCACCGGTGCGGGCTCCAGTGGCGCAGGTGGCGCGGCTGGAGGTCGCTGATCGAGGCACGAATAGATGAGGTTGAGAGGGCTGGCATTCCGCCGGCCCTCTCGCGTTACGAGTCATCTCCCAGCTATCGCCATCTCCTAGCGTTCCAGTTCGGTCAGGAACACTCGCGACGAGCAGCCGTTGCTTCCGAACCGCGCTTCCCCAGGCGGCGGCGGATGGAGGACACGATGATCAAACTCATCACGGCGGCGGTGGCGCTCGCCCTTATGGCCGGTTCCGCAATGGCTCAGGACAACGGCGGACGAGGTGGAAACCCGAGCAACGCCGGGGGCGGCAACACAAGCTCAGGCGGCGGTGGCGGCTCGGGACGCTAATCGATTTGATGGAAAAGCCTCGCAGCGAGCCATCCGCTCGGGGCGCATCTTTCCATTCCTGAAGCGCGGCAGAGCCTAGGGTGGCCTCACGTCCGTTCTCGTGCTTGACCCCGTCCATATTATTCATCAATCGGCACTGGCTAGGACGCGCAGTGGCCCCACCCGGCAAGGATCTCGCCCTCGGCCGAAGCCTCACCGATCCGGCGTGTTCGCACTACGTGCCGTCGAGGCGCTTGAAGCCGGTCTACCGCGCTTTGCGGCTGCCGGAGATCCGGCTGCGCAAGGCTGGCGGCGAGAGCCAGCAGGAGAAGCGCAAGGGTGAGAGCGTCCTGGTGAAGTGAAGAACCAGCAGCGCATGGGCCCGCTCACCTTTGTGACCCGCATCTGGACACCGGGGCAGGTCCTTGGTTTTCAGGCGGAGGTGAACGCATCGGCTGCTAAAGTTCCAACCTCCACGATGCGGAGGAGGCGCGTATCCGCGAGCTGATCGCCGCCGGCACATGGCCGATCGCTGGGACGGCATCGAGCCACCGCCGACACGCCACTCGCTGCGATCTTCGCGGATAGGTCCGCGCAGCTGCTCCTCACAGGAGCGCAGTGATGTGCGACCTCTTCAATCTTGATCCTGCTCTGACGCCGAGCGAGCAGCCTTTGGCTGCGCGGCAGCACACGGGAGAAGAGTTGCACCGCCCAGCACGGGGCCGAAGGGCGAGAGCTGCGGCATCTGAGAGCACTCAGTGCGGAAGTGGCTCGCCAAGGTCTACCGGAAGTGCAGATTGACGGAGCGGCACCGGCCCGCGGAAAGGGGACCAATGTGCTCGCAACCGCGCTAGCCTGTCGGAACTGGCAGACAGCCTTGAACAAACCGGTGACCGAGGGGCAAATATATGAGCCATGAGCGCGACTTGAGCAATCAATCCAGCGGTATGAATTCGACGCCGTGTTGGTGGCCCTTGATCCAGGTCACTCGGCATAGGCTGTGAATATCAAGTTCCGGCACAGCGAGCTGGAAGGCTCCCGACAAGCAAAAATCAGGTTCAACTTGGAGAACGGCATTCAACTCTGTGAGTTCAGCTACCAAACATTCCTTTCGTTCTGCACCTCCATCTAACGTTAAATACCCTTTGAATTCGCCACCGCGGCGCGGCTCGCATCCTCGTTTTTCGAGCATCTGGATCCCTCAATCCTCAAGGAGCTTAATCTATGACACGCACTTCTTATTGACAAATGTTAATATGGTGTGCTGCCTAAAGGTCGCCGGTTCGGTGCGACACCTGTGTGAAAAGTTGAATGCAATGAACGGGGTCCGTTCTGCGCATATCACCCAGTTCGAACCCGCCCCGGCCAGATTCACCAGCATCACTGCACGAGGGAAGGACTATGCCGGCCGAGCGCGCATCAGTGGCCGATCTCGCCGCGGAGTTCAGCTTGACGGAACGGCACTGGATCCGCATGGCAGCGGCCCGCCGTGTACTTGCCGCTCGGCAGCCGCTCGGCAGCCGCTCGGCAGCCGTTCGGTCCCCGGTCATCCTGGGTTTTCGACCTGCATGCCGTGCGTCAATGGTGCGATTCGGTGACGAGGACGGTGGCTGAATGGCCGGGGCTATCCCCGTGGCAAACCGAAACCGTGGTGGGGTCGCATCCCGAAGGACGGCCAAGATCTCCGCCAGTCTCTCCAGACGCGATTTGAAAGGGTCGCGCGCAGCCGTCTTAAGCTCTGGTTCGATGATCTAGAAACACTGGCTTGGGGACGCTGGCTTGGGGCGGCAAACCGCGCCTCTCGGTCAACGCGGTAATGGACGAGATCCAGAAGGAGCACAGGCCCTCGCGTCGGACCGTGGGCGCCTCGGCGGCGACCGTGCGCCGGGATCTCGCCTGTCTTTCGACGGTGTTCGGCTTCGCGATCGAGAAGGAACGGGCCAACATCTACCCGAGCCGAGAGGCCCGGCAGCAGAGGCAGAACGTGCGTCGTGCCAAAGGTTGGCGGCAGGCTGACCTTGAGTGTACCTGCCGGCTCCCCGCCATCGGCGGTGATGGCTGTTATCGTAGCCTGACGACCGTCCAGGCTTGGGATCGGATCGCCGCATACTGCGTGGCCCGCGCGCTCGCCGAGGTCACGAGAGCCGAGAGATAGCTCTGCTGGGCGATCAGCACCTGCGTCGCGTTGACCGCCCCGCCGCGTACTGCTTGCGAACGAGGCCGAGGCTCTCGCTCGTGGCCTTCTCGGCCGCGGAGGCCGCCGCTACCGCTTTCGCGTCGGATTGCAGAGCCCTCAAGCTGTCGGCGACATTCTGGAACGCGGCGACCACGGTGGCGCGGTATTGCGCCTGCGCTTGGTTCAGGGCTTCCTCGGAGGCGCGCTGCCGCCGGTAGAGCGTGCCCGCATCGAAGATCGGCTGCGTAGCTTGGCCGATAATGGTGAAGAACTCGGCCGCCGGGTTGGTGAGCTGGACCAGCCGCACGGCGCTGGAGCCCGCCGTCGCCGTGCTGTTGAACTGCGGCAGCCGGTTGGCAACCGCCACGCCGACACTGGCGCTCGCCTCCTTCACCTGGGCCTCGGCGGCCTTCACGTCGGGCCGCTGCTGCACGAGGTGCGAGGGCAGGCTCACGGGCACCCGCGTCGGCAGATGCAGCGCGCTCAAGGTGAAGGTCTCGGCGACCTCGTCGTTCGGGAATCGACCGGTCAGGGCGGTGAGCAGGTTGCGCTGCGGTGCGAGCTGCTTCTCCAGCGGCGGCAATTGTTGCTGCGGCAGCGAGAGCGCGGCCTGCTGCTGCACGACGTCGGCCCCGGCGATCTGCCCGAGCTTGAGCTGCTTGTTGTAGAGTTCGAGGATCTCGGTCTGCGCCCGGATCACGCGCTTGGTCGCCTCGATCTGGGCGCGCAGGGCCGCCTCCTGGATCGCGGCGGTCACGACGTTTGCGGTGAGACTGGATACGCCGCCTCGAGTTGGAAGCGCTGGTTCTCGGCCTCGAGCGCCTGCCGCGCCTGTTGCGGGAAGAGGATGGCCCTGATGACGAGTGCGACGACAGGGAGCAGCCAAGCGGCGATCGAGAGCGTGGCGCCACGGCGACCCGACGCGTTGCGCAAATCGGTTTTCCCAGGGTGACGGGCGTCCATCGCGAACGCGACCTGACAGAGTGTTTCGAGCCTCGGTCGGGGGCGCCGCTTCCCGTGCGATGCGCACCACCGGCCTTCAGAACACGCTCCATAGCCGCGTTCCGACGGCAGAAGCGTGACCGTACGAGACGTTTTAACATGAGTTATGTCGCAGTTGCGGTTGGAGAGTGCAATCTGCGACGGTGTCCCCATGCGAAGGGAGCGCGGCCACGCGCCATCGCCCTAATCGCGTCAAGGTCGAACTCCGCTTCTCGTCCGGCGCGTCGCCGCCAGACGGCCTGCGGCAAGCGCCTCGCGTGGATACGCGGTCGGAGCCGCAAGCGTGTCATTTTTGGGGGCCGCCATCCAGGGGATGAACCGACCTCGAGCGCACGGGCATGGGGTGAGATCGACGGAGGTCATCACCACGGCGGACGCGCGCCCGGTCAGCGCGGGCCGAGATGCGGCCGAATGATCGTCAGCATCCGCTCGGCGGTGGTGCCGGGCGGGAAGAAGCCGAGATAGGCACCCGATCGATCCACCAGGTAGACGAAGGCCGAGTGCTCGATCATGTCATCGCCATCCGGGCGCGCGACCTTCCGATAGAAGACCTTGTAGGCCTCCGCCGCCTGCCGCACCGCCGCCTCGGAGCCTGTCAGGCCGATCAGTCGGGGATGGAAGCTCGGCACGAACTCCGCGAGGAGGGCGGCCGTGTCGCGAGCCGGGTCGAGGGTGACGAAGACCGGCTGGATCGCCTCGCCCGCCTCGCCGAGCAGGGTCAGCGCGCGGGCGATCTCCATCAGGTCGGTGGGGCAGACATCGGGACACCCGGTGTACCCGAAGGTGAGGATCACGAGCTTTCCTCGGAAATCGGCGTCGGTGCGGAGGCGCCCGTTCTGATCGGTCAGCGCGAACGGGCCGCCGACCGGCTCCCGGTTCCACATCAGCACGTCCATCAGCTCGGCCGCCGAGCGCTGCAGCGGTTCCTCGGCCCGAGCCGGGCCGAGTCCCACGAGGCCGAGCAGGAGCGCAGCCCGCAAACGTCTACGCACCGAAGGTGAGCCGGCTGCCAGTGGTCGGGACGATGACATTGTCGGGCATCTGCGCCTGCGCTTCGAGGGCGAAGTTCAGGCCGCTGCAATGCATCGGGATCACGACGTCGGGCTTGAGCGCGCGGATCTCGCCGACGACCTGGGTCAGGTACTCCTTCGGCGCGGGACCGAGGTGGAAGCCGCCGACGATGGCGTGAACCTTCTCGACCCCGGAGACCTCCTGCGCCTGCCGCACCGAGTTGACGATGCCGACATGACCGCAGGACGAGATCACCACGAGCCCCCTGCCCTTCACGTTGAAGCAGGTGGCGTGCTCGTGGACATGCTCGTCGGGGATGATCTTTCCCTGCAACTCGGCGGGGGAGTAGTGGGTGGCATCGCAGCCGAGCCCGTCCTTGATGCCGCGCTCGACGTAGGTGTTGGGCAGAATGCGCTCGATCGAGGAGCGCTTGATCTGGCCGGTGGTGAAGGCGTGGCCGGCCACCACGGTGGGGGCCTCGCACAGCACCGTCGCGATCCGCCGCGCGGTGAGTTCGCGCCTGTCGAGTTGGCCGAAATCGGTGAACTGGCCGGTCACGCCGCTCGGGCTCAGGCGATGACAGAAATTGTCCTCGCCGCCGGCATAGAGCTTCAGGTCCGGCGAGAGCGTGTCGCGGTATTTGTCGAGGAAGCCGGTCAAGCCGCCGTAATGGTCGTGATGGCCGTGACTGACGATCAGCGCATCGATCTTGGTGGGATCGACCTTCAGGATTTCGATGTTGTTGAGCAGCGCCTCGGGGCTGTAGCCGAAATCGAGCAGGATCGTGCGCGCCTCCCCCGCAGCCTTCGACTCCGCGAAGAGTGAAAGACCCCACTGATTGTGCAGCACCTTCCGGTAATCGGCGCCGCGGCCGTTGCCGGGCGGCTGGTGGAGCACGCCCTGGACGGTGGTGGGCTTCAGGAACTGGTCGTGCGCCGAGTCGATCAGGACGCGCAGGCTGAGCGTGTCGACGGTGGGGATGGCGAGCGGCGCGGCGCGGGCCACCTCGACGCAGGAGAAGCCGGCCGCCGGCCCGGCGGCCAGCGCCGCCGACAATTTCAGGAATGCGCGTCTGTCGATCGCTTTCGCCATGTCATCCGCCTAAGTCCGGTTGGTGTATCCATCATATAGCCGAGCTTTTCCGGAAAGTTTTTTCCTGTTTTCCACGAAGTCGCGAAAGTTATTCCCAAATTCGTTGCAGTCGCGCGTAAGATCTTGCCCTCCCCTGCTTGTTGCCGAGCGGAACGCAATGTGCCCTCACATGCCGCCCGCCGTACCGCAGTGCTGGAGAAGACCGCTGCGTGTGAGATGGCCGCCACCTGACACCGTGCCCACGACGACGTTGCGCCATTCTCTCTTGGCAGGCATCGACCATGCGGCTGGCCAAGTGACCGTCCGCGTGACGTGATCGTATTGATGTCCCCTCGAATGCGTGGAGGGGAAAATATTGTCCCAGTCACCTGTTGAAAAATAGCAATCGTTTTCGTTGACCCTCAAGTACGTTTCTCCGAATATCTAATCGCGACTGGCGAATGACTGGAAGGGGCATGCAGCCATTCTTCTTGAGATCGTCAGATTAGCGACCGGATCGGCCGCGCGTGAGGCGAGCCGATTCCTCCCATCACTTCGCCCCCACGTGCCTGCGTCAGCGCCGGTCCGATGACCTGTGCGCGGCGCCCCGAAGACGAGCTCGATGCTGAACGTCCCGCCTCTGCCGCTCCCCTTCCCTGGTCGCCTGTTCGGGGTCGGCCTCGCCTGCTGCGCCCTGTCGCTCGCCGCGGCGCCTGCCCGAGCGCAGTCCCCGAGCGCAGTCGAGAGTTTCACCGGTGAGGCCGGCCCTCGCACCGATCCGGAGGCGATCGGCGTTGTGCCGGACGGAAAGGTGAAGTGGCACGGGCCGCTCGCCCCCTACGCCGCCTCGCTGGCGCTCGCGGGCCTCAGCTTCGACGTCAACGTCTACGATTTCTTCTTCTCGAACCCGAGCGCGGGCCTGCGGCCCGGACAACTCTCGAACTCGGCCTATTACCTGCTGAGCCTCGACGCCGATCTGAACAAACTGGCGGGTGTACCCGGCGGCTGGTTCCACATCACCCAGACCTTCTTCGGTCTGCGCTGGAACAACCGCAACATGGGCGCCGATATCGGCGACACCACGATCGGCTACCAGCCGACCTTCAACCGCGACTTCGCCCGGCTCTCGACCCTCACCTACGAGCAGCGCCTGCTCGACGACCGCCTCGCCATCGAGGTCGGGCGCACGCACCCGAACCGCTACTACGCGCTGCCGCCCTGCCAATCGAGCGTGAGTTGCTTCCAAGACATCCTGCAGATCAATGCCGGTCTATCCTCGCCGCTCTACGGCGTCTGGGGAGCCAACGTCGCCTACAAGATCTCACCCGACGACTACATCCAAGCCGGTGCCTTCGCCGTGACGGGGCGTGCGAACTTCACCTCCGGCTGGGATTTCGGCCACGAGCCGCTCAACGGCGTCGTGACGCTGACCGAGATCGGCCACGCCACCACCTTCGTCACCGACCTCTACCCGAGCCGCGTGGCGCTGACCGGCTTCTATAACACCGCCGACCACGAGGATAACCTTAGGACGGTCTTCGGCACCTCGAAGGGCCTTAACCCCGGCGATCCGGTGCGGCTGCGCTCCGGTACCTCCGGCGTGATCCTCACCGGCTCCCAGGTGATCTGGCGCGCCGATGGCGGGGCGGATGCGGGCAACCTCAACCCGACCTCGGTCCAAGTCTATACCAGCCTCGCCTACGCGCCCGATCCGACGGTGCCGATCCGCTGGAACGCGTTCGCCGGCCTCACCCTCCAGGCGCCCGACCAGAGCCGTCCGCTCGACCGCTACGGCGTGAAGGTCAACTGGCAACGCATCTCCGCCGACTACGCCCAGTTCCTCGGCGACGCGAACTTCATCTCCGGCGGCAGCGGCGAAGCCTATTCCCGCGACAAGCTGGTCTTCGAGGCCAACGCGCATCTGGCGCTCGGCAAGGGCATCTTCTTCGAGCCGGTGGTCCAATACCTCGTCAACGGCAATTCCTACTGGAACCCGTTCACGCCGAACCGCACGAAGGACGGCTTCTACGTCGGCGCCACCCTGATCGTGCCGCTCGGCCAGTTGCTGGGCCTCGCCCCGGGCTGAGCCCCGCCAAGCATTCCCGCCGCGCCGCCCGCCGCTCCCCCTCAACGGACGAAGCCTCATGACGCGCCCCATCCGCTTCAACGCCTTCGACATGAACTGCGTCGGCCACCAGTCGCCGGGCCTGTGGGCCCATCCGCGCGACCGCTCGTGGCAGTACAAGGACCTCGAATACTGGCAGGACCTCGCCCGCACCCTGGAGCGGGGGATCTTCGACGGGATCTTCATCGCCGACGTCGTCGGCTACTATGACGTCTACAAGGGCTCGAACTGGCACGCGCTGCACCAGGCGGCGCAGATCCCGGTCAACGATCCGCTTCAACTCGCCGCCCCGATCGCGCTCGCCACCGAGCATCTCGGCATCGGCATCACCGCCTCGACCTCGTTCGAGCACCCCTACACCTTCGCCCGCCGCCTCTCGACCGCTGACCACCACACCAAAGGCCGCGTCGGCTGGAACATCGTCACCTCGTATCTGGAGAGCGGGGCCAAGAACGTCGGCCAGACGGGTCTGGGGCGCCACGACAACCGTTACGAGGTCGCCGCCGAATACGTCGAAGTGCTCTACAAGCTGTTCGAGGGAAGCTGGGAAGACGGCGCGGTCCTGCGCGACCGCGAACGGCGGATCTTCACCGATCCGTCCAAGGTGCACGAGATCGACCATCGCGGCCGGCACTTCACCGTGCCGGGCTACCATCTCTGCGAGCCTTCGCCCCAGCGCACGCCGGTGCTCTACCAAGCCGGCGCCTCCGGCCCCGGCAAAGCCTTCGCGGCGGGCCATGCCGAGTGCGTCTTTGTCGGCGCGCCGCTCAAATCCATGCTCAAGGCCTATGTCGCCGATGTCCGAGCGAAGGCCGTCGCCGCCGGCCGCTCGGCCCGCGACGTGCTGATCTACAACCTCACAACCATCATCGTCGCCGAGACCGACGAGGCCGCGCAGAAGAAGTTCGAGGAATACCAATCCTATACCTCCTATGACGGCGCACTGGTGTTCATGTCGGGCTGGAGCGGGATCGATTTCGGCCAGTACGCGCCGACCGATCTCGTCAGAAAAGTCGAGACCAACGCCATCGTCTCGATGGTCGAGAGCTTTTCTTCGCCCGAGAAACCATGGTCGATCGCCGAACTCGCCCGCTGGGGCGGCATCGGCGGGATCGGTCCGGTCTTCGTCGGCTCGGCCGCGACAGTGGCCGACATCCTCCAGGAATGGGTCGAGGAGACGGACGTCGACGGCTTCAACCTCGCCTACGCGGTGACGCCGGAGACCTTCGAGGACACGGTCAACCTACTGGTGCCCGAACTCCAGCGCCGTGGTGTTTACCCAAAGGCTTACCGCCCAGGAACCTTGCGCGAAAAGCTGTTCGGACGAGGCCCCCTCCTGCCGGAGACGCACCCGGCTCACGGCTACCGCGACATCGAGGCGGTGAAGGCGCGCGAGGCCAACCGTCTCGAAGCGGCGGAGTGAGGGGCATGGCCGACCCGATCCTCGAACTCTCCGACGTCTCCCTTTCGTTCAAGGGCCTCAAGGCGATCAATGCTTTAAGCTTCTCGGTCGAGCGCGGCGAGATCTGCGCCCTCATCGGCCCGAACGGGGCGGGCAAGTCCTCGGCTCTCAACATCCTCAACGGCGTCTACCGGGCCGATGCCGGCCATGTCTCCTTCGAGGGGAAGCGCCTGCGCTCGATCCGGCCGGGTGCTGCGGCCCAGCGCGGGATCGGGCGCACCTTCCAGCACGCCGCCCTGTTCTCGGGCCTCAGCGTCCTCGATAACGTGCTGGCCGGGCTCGCGCGACACAGCCGCACCACCCTGATCGAGCACGCGCTCGGTCTCCCGCGCGATGCCGCCGAGACGCGCCGCTTCCGCGAGGCGGCGGACGAGACGCTGAGTTTCCTCGAACTGAAAGCCTACCGCGACCGCATCGTCGCGACGCTCCCCTACGGCATCCAGAAGCGGGTCGATCTCGCCCGCGCCCTGGTGGCGCGGCCCACGCTACTGCTGCTCGACGAGCCGATGGCCGGCATGAACGGCGAGGAGAAGCGCGCTATGGCCCGCTTCATCGCGGCGGCGCGCGATGAGTTCGGCACCACCATCGTGCTGATCGAGCACGACATCGGCGTCGTCATGAGCCTGTCCGACCACGTCGTGGTGCTCGATTACGGCCGCAAGGTTGGCGACGGCCCGCCGGACGCCGTGCGCAAAGACCCGGCCGTGATCGCGGCCTATCTCGGCAAGCCGCATTGAGGACAGACCCATGAGCTTCTTTCTGGAGACGCTCGCGGGCGGTCTGCTCGCCGGCGTGATGTATGCCCTCGTCGCGATCGGCTTCGTGCTGATCTACAAGGCGTCGGGCGTGTTCAACTTCGCGCAAGGGGCGATGGTGCTCTGCGCCGCGCTCACCTTCGTGACGCTCACCGAACGCGATGTGCCGTTCTGGCTCGCCGGACTGATCACGCTGGCGATCATGGTGACGCTGGCGGTCGCCGTCGAACGGGTGGTGCTGCGGCCGCTCGTGAACCGCTCGCAGATCACGCTATTCATGGCGACCCTCGGCCTGTCCTACATCATCGAGGGCGGCTCGCAGTTCGTGATGGGCGCCAGCGTCCACGAACTCGACCTCGGCATCAGCGACCTGCCGGTGGCGATCGGCCCGATCCAGCTCAGCTCCTTCGATCTCGTGGCGGCGGCGAGCGCCGGCGCCCTGGTGATCGCCCTGTGGCTGTTCTTCGAGCGCACCCGAATCGGCGTCTCGCTGCGAGCGGTGGCCGACGATCCGCAGGCGGCGCTCTCCATCGGCATCCGGCTCCCCGTGCTCTGGGCCACGGTCTGGGCGGTGGCGGGCTTCGTGGCTCTGGTGGCGGGCCTGCTCTGGGGCGCGCGCCAGGGGGTGCAGTTCTCCCTCACCTTCGTGGTGCTGAAGGCGCTCCCGGTGCTGATCATCGGCGGCTTCACCTCGATCACCGGCGCCGTCGTCGGCGGCCTCATCGTCGGCGCAGCCGACGCGCTCGCCGAGATCTATCTCGGGCCGCTGCTCGGCGGCTCCGTCTCCACCTGGTTCGCCTACGGGCTCGCCGTCGCCTTCCTGCTGGTGCGCCCGGCCGGACTGTTCGGCGAACGCGCCATCGAGAGAGTCTGACCCGATGCCTCCTGCCCTCGCTGCCGCCCTCGCGCCCGTCCGGCGCCCCGTGCTGCCCGCTCTTCCCGTGCGCGCCGCCGGCCTCGCCCTTCTGCTCGCGGTCGCGTTCGTGGCGATCCCGCTCACCGCCACCGATTACTGGTACAACGCGATCCTGATCCCGTTCCTGATCATGGCTCTGGCCGGGCTCGGCCTGAACCTGACCATGGGCTATGCGGGCCAAGCCTCGCTCGGCACCGGCGCCTTCATGGCGGTGGGGGCCTACGCCACCTACAACCTGCTGCTGCGCCTGCCCGAACTGCCGCTGCCGGTCAGCCTCGCGGGCGGGGGGCTCATCGCCGGGGCGGTCGGCCTCGTCGTCGGCCTGCCGAGCCTGCGCATCAAGGGCTTCTACCTGATCGCGCCGACGCTGGCGGCGCAGTTCCTGATCGAGTGGGTCTTCAATCAGGTCGGCTGGTTCTCGAACTACGCCTCGTCCAGCGCGATCTCGGCCCCGCGGCTCGTGTTCCTCGGCTACGACCTGTCGAGCCCGGCCGGACGCTACGCCTTGACGCTGACCAGCGTCTCCGTCGTCATGGTCCTGGCATGGCGCCTCGTCGGAAGCCAGACCGGCCGCAACTGGCGGGCGGTGCGCGACGGCGAGACCGCGGCGGCCGTCATCGGCGTGCCCGTGGCGCGGGCCAAGCTCTCGGCCTTCTTCGTCGGGGCCGCGGTGAGCGGTGTGGCGGGCGCTCTGTGGGCGTTTGCCTATCTCGGTACGGTCGATGCCCGCAGCTTCGATCTCGACCGCTCGTTCCAGGCGATGTTCATCATCATCATCGGCGGCTTGAGCAGCCTGTCCGGCAGCTTCATCGGTGCGGCCTTCATCGTGCTGACGCCGATCCTGCTGACGCACCTGTCGAACGCCCTGCTCGGCGGCAGCCTCGATGGCGGCCAGATCTCGAACCTCCAGCGCATCCTCTTCGGCGCGCTCATCATCGGCTTCCTGATCAAGGAGCCGAACGGGCTGGCCGCGCTGCTCGGCCGCCTGCGCCACCCCGCCCGCTGATCTTCTTCATCGCTCTCCCGGAGAAACGACCGATGTCACGCCTGTCCCGCGTCCTGGGCGCCGCTGCCCTCGCCGCAAGTCTGACTGCTCCCTTCAGCCTCCCCTCTGCCGCCTTCGCGCAAGAAGCAGGCGCTCCAGCGGCCAAGCAGTACATCCCCCTCGCGACCTACCGGGTCGGCGCCTACGCCTCGTCCGGCACGCCGGTCTGGGGCGGGACCATCGACTACCTGCGCTACCTCAACGAGGTCGAAGGCGGCATCAACGGCGTCAAGCTGACCTGGGAGGAGTGCGAGACCGAGTGGGCGGTCGAGAAGGGCGTCGAGTGCTACGAGCGGCTGAAGGGTGGCCGTGACGGCTCGCCCGTGCCGCTGTTCCTGCCGCACGGCGACCCGATCACGAAGGCGCTCACGGAAAAGTCCGCCGCCGACAAGATCCCGCTGCTCACCACCGGCTATGGCCGCACCGAGGCGATCGACGGGCGCGTCTTCCCCTACAGCTTCACCGTGCTGTTCAGCTTCTGGAGCGAGGCATCCTCGGCGATCAACTACATCGCCGAGCAGGTCGGGGGTAAGGACAAGCTCAAGGGTCTCAAGATCGCGACCGTCTACCACGACTCTCCTTACGGCAAGGAGACGCAAGTCCCGCTCGACCTGCTTGCCAAGACCTACGGCTTCGAGAACATCCAGATCGCGGTACCCCATCCCGGCAACGACCAGTCGGCGCAGTGGGCGCGCATCCGCCAGATCAAGCCGGACTGGGTATTTCTGCGCGGCTGGGGCGTGATGACCCCGGTGGCGATCAAGACCGCGGCCAAGACCGGTTTCCCCGTCGATCACATCATCGGCGGCATCTGGTCGGGCTCGGAAGAAGACGTGCGCCCGGCCGGCAGTGTCGGCAAGGGATATCTTGCCATCACCCCGTTCCCCGCCGGGGCCGAGTTCGGCATCCTGAAGAAGATCAAGGCGGCGATCGTCGATCAGGGCAAAAGCGACCTGAAGGACCTCAAGAGCTTCGGCTCGGTCTACTACAATTCCGGTGTCATCGAGACGATCATCGCCGTCGAGGCGATCCGCACCGCGCAAGCCCGCTTCGGCAAGCGTCCCCTCACCGGCGAGGAGACGCAGTGGGGCCTCGAACACCTCGTCCTCGACGAGGCCCGCCTGAAGGAACTCGGCGCGGACGGCCTCGTCCAGCCGCTCCGCCTCTCCATCAAGGACCACGAGGGCGGCGGCGCCGGCAAGGTGCTGCAATGGGACGGCGCAAAGTGGAACATCGTCAGCAAAGGCTGGGTCAAGTCCGACCGTGAGCTGCTCCTGCCGGTGATCTACGAGCGCGCCGCGGCCTACGCACGGGAGAAGGGCATCACGCCCCGCTCCGAGGACACGGCGGAGGCGAGCGCGAAATGAGTGCTCCCGTTCCCTTCCTGGATGTCGAGGCCATCGAGGCGGTCTACGGCGTCTCGATCCTCGCGCTTCGCGATGTGTCGCTCAGCGTGGCCAAGGGCGAGATCGTCGCCCTGATCGGCCCCAACGGAGCCGGCAAGACCACGACCCTGCGGGCGATCTCGAACCTGCTCGGTGCGCAGCGCGGCAGCCTGCGGCGCGGCGCCATCCGCTGGCAGGGCGAGGCAACCGGACGCCTCGACCCGGCCGACCTCGTCGCCCGCGGCATCGTACAAGTGCTGGAGGGCCGCCACGTCTTCGGCCAGCTCACGGTGGAGGAAAATCTGCTGACGGGCGGCTACCTCCGCCGCCCGAGCCGGCGGCAACTCGCGCAGGATCTCGAGCGGATCTACGCGTGGTTTCCCCGCCTGAAGGAGCGGCGCGGGGCGAAAGCCGGCCTGACGTCGGGCGGCGAGCAGCAGATGGTAGCGATCGGGCGCGCCCTGATGACCCGCCCGACGCTGCTGCTGCTCGACGAGCCCTCCATGGGACTCGCGCCGATCATCGTCGCCGAGATCTTCGAGATCGTCGCCCGGCTCAATCGCGAGGAGGGGGTGAGCGTGCTCGTCGCCGAGCAGAGCGCCAACCTCGTGCTCGATCACGCCCACCGCGCCGTCGTGCTGGAGAGCGGGCGCGTCGTGGCCTCCGGCTCCAGCCTGGAACTCGCCGCGAGCGGAAGGCTCGGCGCGCTCTACCTCGGCACCGCCGAGGCCGGAACCCGGCACTGAATTCTTCGCCACCACACCGAACGAGACAGTCGATGAGTGAACCCGACGCCACCCGGTGGGCCGCCCCTTGGGCCGCCTGGGGCACGCCCCCGAGCTCGCGCTACGAGGCCCTCGCCGCGCGCTTCCGGCCGATCTTCGCCCGCATCCGCGAGGGGGCGATCGCGCGCGAACGGGAGCGCGATCTGCCCTACGCAGCGATCGGCTGGCTGCGGGAGGCCCGTTTCGGTGCCCTGCGGGTGCCGGAGGACGAGGGGGGCTTCGGCGCGAGCCTGCCCGATCTGTTCGGACTGCTGGCCGAACTGGCTGAGGCCGATTCCAACCTACCGCAGGCCCTGCGCAACCATTTCGGCTTCGCCGAGGACACCATCGGCGGCCCGGCGGGAGATCGCCGAACGCACTGGATCGCACGCCTCGCGGCCGGCGACCTGTTCGGCGGCGCGTGGTCCGAGACGGGGACCGCCACGGTCGGGACCTTCGAGACCCGCATCCACCGCAGCGGCAGTCGTTGGGGACTGACGGGGAAGAAATACTACACCACGGGCTCGCTCTTCGCCGACTGGATCGACGTCGTCGGCACCGGCGAGGCGGGAGAAGAGACCTCTGTGGTGGTGCCGGCCAAGGCGCCGGGCGTCGAGATCCTCGACGATTGGGACGGGTTCGGCCAGCGGCTCACCGCAAGCGGCACCGCGCTGTTCGAGGACGCCCCTGCGGTCGGCGACCCGCTGCCGACGGCGGTCCGCTTTCCCTACGGCCCGGCCTTCTTCCAGGCGGTGCATCTCGCCACTCTCACCGGCATCGCCCGGGCAGCGGCGGGCGAAGTGGCCCGCGCGGTGCGTGAGCGTAACCGTACCTATTCCCACGCCGCCGGAGCGCGCCCCAGCGCCGATCCGCAGGTGCTTCAGGTGGTGGGTCGGGTGCATGGCCTCGCCTACGCGGCGGTTGCAATCAATGGGCAGGCGGCGCAGGCGGTGCAGCGCGCCTACGAGGCGCGGATCGCCGGCCTCCCCGAGGCAGAAGCGCGCGCGATCAACGTCGCCGCGGAGATCGAGCTGGCACAGGCCCAGAGCGTGCTGACCGGCCTCGTCCTCGATGCCGGGACGATCCTGTTCGATGCGCTCGGCGCCTCGGCCACGAGCCGCCGCCACGCACTGGACCGCCACTGGCGTAACGCGCGCACGATTTCCTCGCACAACCCCCGCATCTTCAAGGATCGCGTCGTCGGCGACTACGCTGTCAACGGCACTGAACCGCCATTCCAATGGAAGATCGGGCACCTGCGCGAGGATCGGCCCTGAGGCCCGTGTTCGCGCCCTCGCTCTGCATTATCAGGCTGCCGGTCGGCCGGCCTCGCGAGAGCAGACGACAGCCAACGGAGCTGCCGCTTCGCCGTCCGAGCACGCCACAGGCGCGATCCGCCGAACGTCATATTTCAGGGCCGTTCAGTGCAGGGGCGAGGAATCAGGCTGACGGCCTCACGCGCGCAGCACGCCACGAATGTCCGCGTGATATCGATATTTGTCTATTTTGTTCGATAAAAATCATTTTTGAAAAAATCACTTAATTTTTACTCCATTAACTGAGGCCGTTGCCCAAGCGAATTCGTTCGCAAACTTTTGATAAGATCGCCTGCGCCTGCAAATTTCAGAACGGGCGCTTCGATGCCAGACGGCGAAGTCTTTCCGATTGGATTCACGGAGCATAAAGGCGCGCCGCTGTAACGTGCTCAAGCGAGTACGTCTCATATCGGGAAAACTCCATCAGTGCTGAGACCGCGGGGAAGCGGCATCGACAAAGACCAAGCCCTTGAAGCCCTCTCAGCCCAACCAACATTGTCGGCACTTTTCAGCATCAGGTCTTCTGAGGTCTCGGTTCGTTCGTAACGTCGACGGCATTGCCGCGGTCGAGCTCTCACTCGTCATCCTGCCGCTCTTTGTCTTGGTGCTGGTGATCATGGAGGCTTCGATCCTCGCCTTCGCCCAGCATCAACTCGACGTCTCGGTTCAGCGAGCGGCGCGCTCCATCCGGACGGGAGCGTTTCAGGTAGACGCGGGCGGTGCCGACGTCGCGCAGCAGCTACGTGGCCTCCTCTGCGGCACCGGCCTTCGATTCTATCAATGCGACGAGATGCGGTTCGATCTCGTGCGCTCTACCACCTTCGCCATCAAGCAGATCGCACCGGCCTACGATGCCGGTCGCGGCGATTGGGCCACCGGCTTCGGCAGCCAGTTCGACTGCCCATCGGGCGGTGCCGTCCACGTCCTGCGCGCCGCCGTGCCGATGCTGCGGCCCTTCCGATTCCTCGACTATACCGGCCAGCGGATGCCCGGCGGCAAGCAGCTCCTCACGTCGACGGCCGTCTTCCGCGCGGAGAGTTACTCGGAAAAGTCGTGTACATGAGGCTGCGCCGGCTGTTCAGGGTCAGAGGGCGCGCCGCCGCAGTTGGGCATCCGCTCGCGCGGTCCGTTCTCCGCTTCGGCCGGGCGCAAGCCGGAGCGAGCGCCGTCGAATTCGCGTTCATCGCGCCGGTCCTCGTGCTCCTGTTCGGGGCAACGATCGAAATCCCGCGCGCCATCGCCACCAATAATCGGCTCGCCCAGGCCACGATCACAATGGCCGACCTTGCCTCCAAGGGTGATTTTAGCGACATCAACGACGTGTTTTCGGCCGCTCAGGTCGTGGCGTCTCCTTACAGCTTGGCCGGCGCCGGCATCGTACTGACGGCCGGAGGGGTCTATCAGGTCGGAAACGACTTCGTCGCCAGGGTCTGCTCCAGTGTCCAGCAGGGCGATAAGGCCCGCGCCATCGGTTCCGACATCGGACCTCCACCGGCAGGAACGGCTTCGAAAGGGGACCGCTTCGTCATGGCTGAAACGCGGCTGCACTATCGACCGCTGTTTTCCTTCTTCCCGTTCCTCAACGATTTGACGTTCACCGCAAAGACCGTGTGGCCGGTGCGCGAGGGCATCGCGAAAAACGGGCAGGTCGAAGTCGTCCTGCCGGGCGGAATGCCCTGTCCGGCGTGATTCCGGCTTTGCACTTCAATCTCGTCCTCCGTCGGCCGGCGGCGATTGCCTTGGCCAGTCCTCGGCCGAGCGTTGTCATTATCAATCAGGCGTAAACCGTACGGCTCCTCCACTGCCGATGCCAAGTATGTCCCATTAACTCGGGAGAATTACGCCTGGGATGGGACGCGGCTGGAGACGGGGCAAGTGTCACGATGGTGACGTGTGGCGCAAAGGGGGAGCCGAAGCGCGCGATCCAATGGAAACGACCCCTATCGAGCCTGTATCGGGAGAACGACGGCGCGGTTGCGGTGATCTTCGGGCTGGCGGCCTCCGCCCTGATCGGCTTGGTCGGAGGCGCGATCGATTACGCCAAGGTCGTCTCCGCCCGCACGCATCTGCAGAGTGCCGTCGATGCCGGCGTGCTGGCCGGCGGCAACGCCCTCAAACTGGTCGTCTCGAGCACCGAATCCATCGTCGGTTTGACGACCCAGACGATTCAGGCCGAGGCGAAAGCCAGCGCCGACGCACCGGTCTCCATCCAAGTCGCTGTCGCATCCGACAAGACGAGTGTCGAGGCACGCGCCGAGCAACTCATCAAGCTCACATTCGGGGCTTTCGTCGGCATGGCGTCGATGCCCGTCTCGGCGCGCGCACGAGCCAGCGTCGTGGGCCGGATGCGCCTGTGCATGCTGGCTCTCGACCCGGCCGCGGCCGGTGCGTTCAACCTGGAGCGCAACGCCCAGGTCACGGCCTACGATTGCGCCCTCTACTCGAACTCCACCAGCAGCTCAGGGATGGTCGGCCGCGACGGCGCGCTCGCGCGGGCGCAGACGATCTGCTCCGCGGGGGGATTCAGGGACGACCGGGCGAACTTCACGCCCAACCCGCAGACGAGCTGCCCCGTCATCCAGGATCCGCTCCGCAACCGGCCGGCCCCGCCGGTCGGAAGTTGTGTGAACCTCCCCGAAATCCTTCGCATCGTCGATGCGCTGACAGGCATGAGCAAGGGCGTCAACGTCATCGCGGAATCGGTCACGCTCGATCCCGGCACGTATTGCGGCGGCTTGCACATCACCAAGAACGCCGTCGTCACGCTGCGGCCGGGCATCTACGTCATGAAGGACGGCCCGCTCATCGTCGACAAGAAGGCGACGATGACGGGCAAGGACGTCGGCTTCTACTTCAGTGGAAACAACAGCGGCCTTCTCTTCGACAAGAAGACGACCGTCGATCTGTCGGCGCCGACAACGGGCGTGATGGCGGGCCTCCTGATGGCTGAGGACCCCACCGTCACCCTGCCGATCGATCCGGCCTTGGCCGTCGACACGCTTCTCGGCGACGTGATCAGCCTGACTCCTCCGCCGCTCGGCGCGAGCAAGCCGATGCGGACCTACCGCATCATCAGCGACAATGCCCGCACCATGCTCGGGACCATCTATCTGCCGGCCGGCCGTCTCGTGATCGACTCGCAGCGGCCCGTCGCCGACCTCTCCGCCTACACCGTCGTCGTGGCCCAGCAGATCAACCTCTACGAGGGCCCCAACCTCTACCTCAACGCGGATTACAACCGCTCGAGCGTCCCGATCCCGAAGGGGGTTGGCCCGATCTCGGGGCGGCTCGTCATCAGCCAGTGACACACGCGATCCGTGCCGGAGCATCGATCCGCCCCGCCGCGAGACCCTTCCCGCGAGACCCAGACCGTGCTTAGCCCGCTCACGAACCCGATCCGCTCGCTGTCCGGACGGCTCGCGCTGGCTGTCGCCAGCGCCGTCGCCATCGCCCTCCTCCTCCTGACCGGCCTGTCGACCTGGCGCGAGGTCGAGCGCTACGCCGCGGCCAAGCGGGAAGTCCTGCGGATGACCGCGCAGATCCTGGCCGCGAGCGCCGCGCAGGCGACAGCCCAGGGCGACGAGGTGGCGGCGCTGAGCACCCTGCGGGCGATCGCCCACGGGCAGGCCCTGGTCTACGCTTCGGTCGAGCGGGCCGATGGCGAGATCCTCGCCGAGCAGGGCATCGGATTGCGCCTTGCCGACGACATCGACCTCGATCAGGGCTCCGTCTCGCCACTCGATCTCATGACGACGCGGACGCTGCGCGTCTCGGTTCCGATCCTGGAGAACGCCCGCCCCATCGGACGCGTCGTCCTGGTCTCGGACAACCGCGACCTGGCCGAGCGCATCGCCGAGGTCGGCCTCACGGCGGTGCTGGCCGGGCTGCTCGCTCTGGCGCTCGGGCTCGCCGTCTCGATGGGCTTGCAGCGCAGCGTCACCCGGCCGCTCGCCGCCCTGGCCCGGACCATGGATGGGGTGCGACTCGGCCACGACTATTCCAAGCGCGCGGAGACCGGCAGCGGCGAGGTCGGCGCGCTGGCCGAGAGCTTCAACGACCTCTTGCAGGCCGTGAACGAGCGCGACCGAGCGATCGCGCGCTACAGTGCGGGCCTGGAGGAAGAGATCCGGCTGCGGACCCACGACCTGATCGAGGCCAAGCAATCCGCCGACGAAGCCAACGCGGCCAAGTCTGTCTTCCTCGCCACCATGAGTCACGAGATTCGCACGCCGATGAACGGCATGCTGGTGATGGCGGAACTCCTGGCCTCCGCCGATCTGCCGCCGCGCCAGCAGCGCTACGCCAAGGTCATTGCGCGCTCCGGCCAGTCCCTCCTCGCGATCATCAACGACATCCTCGATTTCGCGAAAGTGGAAGCCGGTCGCCTGGAGGTGGAGCGGATCCCGCTGAGCCCCCGCGACGTCGCCGACACCGTCGTGACCCTGTTTGCCGAGCGCGCTCGCGCGGCGGGGCTCGACCTCGCGGCGCAGATCGCTGGAGACGTGCCGCGCTCCTTCCTCGGCGATCCGGTGCGGCTCGGGCAGGTGCTCGGCAACTTCGTCTCGAACGCGCTCAAGTTCACCGCCGCCGGCCATGTTCTGGTGCGAATGGAGATGGAGCAGGAGGCGTCCGGTCCGGTCCTGCGCATCGCCGTCACCGATACCGGGATCGGCATCCCGCAGGACCGACTAGCGGGAATTTTCACCGCCTTCACCCAGGCCGACCAGTCGATTGCCCGCCGCTTCGGTGGCACCGGGCTCGGGCTGTCGATCGCCGAACGCCTGATCGTCGCAATGGGCGGGCGCGTCGGCGTCGAGAGCCGCCTCGGCGAGGGCTCGACGTTCTGGGCACGCATCCCAGTGGAAGGCGCGGAGAGCGCAGAGCCTTTGGTCCGCCGCGCGCCCGCGGTGCCCGGCGCTGTTTGCTTCGGTGAGATCGGCGGCGCGACCCGCGCCGCTCTCATGGCCGATCTTCAGACCGCGGGCTTCCATCCCGCGCAGTCCGGCGAGGGGCACTGGATCGTCGAGGCGGCCGAACTTCTGGCAAGCGGTCGTCGACCGGACGGCGCGTGCCGCGTGATTGCCCTGGTGCCCATCGGCGATAGCTCCGGTCCCGGGCTCGTGCGAGCCGGCCTCGCCGATGCGGTGGTGCGCCGTCCAATCGCCCAGGCCGAATGGCGCCCACTCCTCACCGCTCTGTCTGACGGCGCGCCCCTGGCCGTCGAGGCGCCAGAGGCGGACGAGGGTGCAGCGGCCGTCCTGCCCTCTTTTGCCGGCGCGCGGGTGCTCCTGGCCGACGACAGCGCCGTCAACCGCGAGGTTGCGTCCGAAGCGCTCGGCCGTTTCGGCGTGTGCGACATCGTCTGTGTCGAGGATGGTCAGGCCGCGGTGGAGGCCGCCGCCGCGAACCGCTTCGATCTCGTCCTGATGGATGGCAGCATGCCCGTACTGGATGGCTTCAGCGCGGCCGCCGCCATCCGCGCCGGGGAAGCGCGAGACGGGACGGAACGGGTGCCGATTGTGGCTCTCACGGCCCACGTCGTCGGTGATGGCGCAGAATCCTGGCAGGCGGCAGGGATGGATGGCATGCTCGCCAAGCCGTTCACCCTGGCGCAGCTCGGCGCGCTTCTGGCGCGGCACCTGCAGACCGCGACCCACGATGATCCCGCGGATGTCGCAGCATCGCCGGTGTCATCGGCGGCGGTGAGGATTTCAGAGAATGCGCTGCTCGACGAACCGACGATCGCCAACCTGGAAGAACTGGGCGACCGCGATTTCCTCGAGCGCATCCTCCGGCTCTACGTCGCCCAGGCGCCTCAGGCGCTCTTGGAACTCAAAGACGCCCTCGCGCGCGACGACGCCCCGGCCGTGTCCCGCGCTGCCCACAGCCTCAAGTCGATGAGCGCCAATATCGGTGCGGTGCAGGTGAAGGATCGCGCGGGCGCGATCGAGCGGACGGCGCGCGACGGTGACTTGGCCGGCCTCGGCGACGGGGCGTCCGGCCTGGACAGCCTGCTTACCCGCACCGTGAGCGCTCTTCATCTCCGCCTCGGCGTGCCCGCCGAGGACGCGACGAGCGAGCAGGAAGAGACGACGCGCAAGCTCGGCGCGCTCGAACTCTGCTGAAGGTCACGTGGAGCCGGGACGGGCTGGCGTCGAGCCGGTCTCGTTCCCGGGAGCGGCCGCTGTGAGAGCGGGTTGAACCGCGACAGGCCGTGCGGACGCGCCGATCCGGTCGACGTGGCGATCGAGCAAACCCGTATCAGGCGGCCTGGGTCGCGGAGGCGGTGTCGCGGCCGAGATTGAGGAAGGTCTGGACGGCCGTCCAGCGGCTCAGGAAGACCTCGACGATGTGCGGGTCGAAATGAGAGCCGGCATTCTCTTGCAGATAGGCTCGGGCCCGCTCCGGTGACCAAGCTTGCTTGTAGGGACGCTCGGTCGTCAGCGCGTCGAAGACGTCGGCCACCGCGACGATGCGGCCGGACAGGGGGATGGCCTCACCCTTCAGGCCGTACGGATAGCCGGTCCCATCCCAGCGCTCGTGGTGGGTTCCTGCGATCTCGGCGGCGAGGCGCATGACGGGCGATTCACTGCCGCTCAGGATGCGCCGGCCTCGGTCGGCGTGCTGCTCCATCTCCCGTCGCTCCTCGGGCGTGAGAGCGCCCGGCTTGAGCAGGATGGCGTCCGGCACGGCGATCTTGCCGACATCGTGCATAGTCGCGGCCAGACACAACTGCCGGACGTCGGCAGCGGAGAGTTCCATCGCCTCGGCGATCAGCCCGACATAAGCGGAGACGCGAGCAATATGGTCGCCGGTGTCGGAATCCCGGTGCTCGGCGGCGCGCATGAGGGTCGAGACGATCTCGCGCTCGCGCTCCTCGACCAGCGCCACGGCCGCCGCGATCTCGCAGGCGAGCTGCGCGGCGTGTTCGCGCTGCGCCCGGTGGGCTTCGGAGAGGGCGAGCAGGTTCGTGACGCGGGCGCGGATTTCGACCGCATCGGCGGGCTTGGTGAGAAAGTCGGTGGCTCCCGCCTCAAGCGCCTCGCGGCGCAGGCTTCGCTGATCGTGGCTCGTCACCATGACCGTGGGCACGGCCGTGAGGCCGGGGATGCGCCGCACCGCCCGGATGAACTCGATGCCGTTCATGCCCGGCATCTCGTAGTCGGTGATGACGATCCCGATCTTGGAGGCGTGCACTTGCGCGAAAGCGAGCGCTTCCGCCGGCACGGTGAAGGCGTGCGGCACGCATCCAGCGAGCGGCCGCAGGGAAGCCGCCATCACCAGGTTGTTCATCTCGGCGTCGTCGAGGACGAGAGCGAGCATCGAGTGGTGTCCCAGGCCCTTTCGGCCCCCGTGCCCAACCGGGTGCTCTGACGGCAACCCAGCGATGGACGGACCCACTAACATCTCCGGCCATTGCCGAAAGGTGAAGGCGGCCTCTGTTCTCCCCAGCAAGGTCACCGCACGATGCATGGAAGTCAGCAAATGATCGCGCGCTTGGATCAGACGCCGGGCGTGGCCGGTCCAAACCAGAGCCGCCTCGGGCCACCGGCGGATCGCACGGTCCTTCAGCGGGACAGGAACAGCGGGACGGGGCAGCTTCGCAGCAGCGAGCGCGTCACGCCGCCGAAGAAGAACTGGCGCGCGCGGGAATGGCGGTAGGCGCCCATCACGATCATGTCGGCCCGGAACAGGCCGGCTTGGGACCGCAGGGTGTCCCCGATGGAGCCGGAGACGGGCAGATCGTTGACGATGACGTTCACCCCGTGCCGGGCAAGATGGGGCGCGAATTCGGCACCGGGCACCGAGTCGCGGATCTCCGCCGCGTTGCCGACGGAGACGATCTCGACCGCCTCGGCCGCGCGCAGGAGCGGCATTGCATCGTTGGCGGCCCGCGCCGCCTGGGCGCTACCGTCCCAGGCAACGATGATCCGGCGGCCGGCGAAGGTCGCGTGCCCCGGTGGCACCGCGATGACCGGGCGACCGCTCTCGAACAGGGTCGACTCGAGCGCTTCGCGGTCGAGGTCGCAGGTCCAGATCTCGGCATCCAGAATAGTCAGGTCGTGCAGGCGCGCCTGTTCCGCCAGCCGGCGGATGACGGCCGGATAGGGCAGGCTCGGCGTCTCCGTCGTGCACACGACGCCCGCCAGCCGCGCATCGCCCGCGGTGCGCTCGGCGATGGCGCGGGCCAGCGTGTCGAGGCGGCGGTCGATCTCCGCGACGCTTCCGTCGTCAAAACCGCTGATCCAGCGGTCGTCGCCTGAGAGACGCCAAGAGGCCGACTGAAGGGTCAGGTGGGCGCCCGCTTCCTTCGCCAGCGTCAGGCCGTAACCGATGGCCGATGACGCCGTCTCGCCCTCGTTCTCCACGGCGATGCCGACGAGGACGTCGCGGATACCGGCGAGCGCGGATGAGGCATGCTGGGACATGGCGGGGCTCCGATCTGAGGCTCTCTCACACAATGCCCGCCGCCCTGTCGCCGCCATAGCGAGAACGGTGAGTGGCCGGGCGTTTCATGAGGCACCCTGCACCGCACCATCGTTGGAGCGACCGGAACCGGTTGGCCTTGATCCAGCGCAAAGCGAGACGTGCGATCCTGTACGAGGCGTGGATCCATATGCCGGCACGCTCGGCCGCCGCTAATGCCTATTCGCATAGCAAAGGTTGTGATGATCATATTTGTAACCGGATAAAGTGCTGATTCTCCGCATATGTTGCCTTTTCATGCAAGCAGGAATTGCGTAACCTTCATCCAGGAATCTTCGATCTTCGCGTATTATGAAGGCAAGATCTGAGACTGTTTTATCAAATGACATAATTGATGCTGGCGGCGTGTGCCAAGGATCTTTGTCTTCCACGCAGCGAAGACCGAGGGTGGAATCGATGACGCTCTCCATTGCCGCGTCCGGTACGGCTCAGGGTGGAGATGAAGGGCTGACCGTCGAGGACTTCCGGCAAACCCTCCACGAGGTCGGCGTCTGCATCTGGTCGCTGGACTTCGCGACGGGCCGCGTCAGCGCCTCGCAGAGCTGTGCCTGCCTCTTCGGCATTCCGTCCGAGCAATTGACGAGCTTCGCCGCGACCCAGGACCTGGTGCATCCGGATGATCGCCAAGCCCGCGCCGAAGCCATCGAGAGCGTGCTGCGGGCCGGCGGCAGCTACGAGGTCGATTATCGCGTCGTCCCACCGAATGGGCGGAGCGGCTGGCTGCGCTCGCGGGGGCAGGTGCATCTTGACGCCGAGGGCCGGCCCCGCCGGCACCGGGGCGTCGTCTTCAGCATCGATGAGCAGAAGCAGGTGGAGGCGGAGCTGCGCGCCCGCGAGGCCCATCTCCGGTCGATTCTCGACACTGTGCCGGAGGCGATGGTGGTCATCGACGAGGCGGGTGTGATCCACTCGTTCAACCCGGCCGCCGAACGCCTCTTCGGCTACGCGGCCGACGAGGCGATCGGGCAGGACGTCGGCATCCTGATGCCGGAACCGATGCAGAATCGGCACGATGCCGACCTTGAGCGCTATCGGCAGACGCGTCAGCGCCGCATCATCGGCACCACGCGGACCGTGACGGGCCGGAAGCGCGACGGCTCGACCTTTCCGATGGAGCTCGCCATCGGCGAGATGAGTTCGGGCGAGCGGGTCTTCTTCACCGGCTTCATCAACGATCTCACCGAACAGCGGCGGACCGAGACGCGGCTCCAGGAGCTGCAGTCCGAGCTGGGACACGTCTCTCGCCTGAGCGCCATGGGCGAGATGGCGACGACGCTCGCCCATGAACTGAACCAGCCGCTCGGCGCCATCAGCAACTACACCAACGGTTGCCGTCGCCTCTTGGATCAGCCCAGTCCCGAGACTGTCGCCAGGGCGCAGGAGGTTCTCGACAAGGCGGCCGAGCAGGCGTTGCGGGCGAGACAGATCATTTCGCGCTTGCGCGAGTTCGTTGCCCGGGGCGAGACCGAGAAACGGGTCGAGTCGGTTGCGACGATGATCGAGGAGGCCGGCGCGCTGACCCTGCCCGGTGCCGGCGAGCAGGGGATCACGGCACGCGTCGTGCTGGACCCGCGGGTCGGATCGGTGCTCGCCGACCGGGTGCAGGTGCAGCAGGTTCTGGTCAATCTGCTGCGCAATGCCCGCGAGGCGATGCAGCGGAGCAGCCGGCGCGAGTTGACCGTCGTGGCGCAGCGGGTCTCGCCGGATCTGGCCGAGATCGCGGTGTCGGATACGGGCTCCGGCATTGCCGAGGAGGTGGCGGATCGGCTGTTCCAGCCCTTCGTCACCACCAAGACCGGCGGGATGGGCGTCGGGCTCTCGATCTGCCGCACCATCGTCGAGGCGCATGGCGGTCGTCTGTGGGCCGAGCGCAATGCCGCTGGCGGGGCGACCTTCCGCCTGACGCTGCCCGTCGCGCCCAAGGGAGAGCTGTGATCGATGGCGCCTGCGCTTGTGCACGTGGTGGACGACGACCCCGCCATGCGGGACTCGGTCACCTTCCTCCTCGACACGGCGGGCTTCGATGTACGGCTCTACGAGGCTGGAGCGATCCTGCTGAGGCGGCTTGCGCCGCCGGTCAGCGGCTGCATCCTGACCGATATCCGCATGCCCGGCCTCGACGGATTGGAGTTGTTTCGCCGCCTCCGGTCGGCCGGCCACACGCTTCCCGTGGTGATGATGACGGGGCACGGCGATGTGCCGCTCGCGGTGGAGGCGATGAAGCTCGGCGCCTGCGACTTCATCGAGAAGCCGTTCGATGGCGAGGCCCTCCTGCAGGCGCTGCACTCCGCCCTGGAGCGGGGCGGTCACAACGGAACGGTCGATCCGACCCTTCAGGAATTCGTCCGACGGCTGCTGACCCTGAGCGAACGCGAGCGTCAGGTGCTCGACCATCTGGTGGCCGGGGGCACCAGCAAGGAGATCGGGCGAATGCTCGACATCTCTCCGCGAACCGTCGAGATCTACCGGGCCAAGGTCATGGCCAAGACGCGGGCGGGAAACCTGCAGGAACTGGTGCGCTGGGCGGTGCTGGCCGGCTTCGCGTGAGACCGGCTTGAGGTTGATCAAGGTGAACAGCGGGACGCAGCCCATGATGCGGGCTCGACCCGTGTGATTCTCATGGCCCTCGGGCCTGCCGCCGCCTCCGATGCCGCTGTATCCTTCGAGCCTCATCTACGTCGTGGACGACGACCCCGCCGTCCTGCACTCGACCTGTTTCCTGTTCGAGAGCGCGGGGCACCGGGTCACGGCCTTCGCGAGCGGGGAAGCGTTGCTCACCGCCTTTCCCGGGCCGAGCCCGGCCTTCGTGCTGCTCGATCAGGTCATGCCGGGCATGGACGGTATCGAGGTGTTCGCCCGCCTGCGGAACCTCGATGCCCGCGTGCCTGTCGTGCTGATCACCGGGCACCCGAACCCGTCCATTCGCACGAGGGCCCATGCGGTCGGAATTTCCCTGGTCGAGAAACCCCTCGCTCTCGAGGAGTTATCGGGGCTGATCGCCGCCGCCCGGAATTACCCGGGAGCGGCTATGATCGGCTGAGGAACAGCCCGCCGCGGGACTTCGCGGGCGCGGCGGCTTGCGCGGATCGGCCCAGGGCGCAACGTGGGGGGACACGGCGTGCGCCTTCCCTGCTCCGGCTCATCGCGAAGGCTGACAGGCGGCGCGCCGCACGGCGTTGATCTCGCGCAACCGCTTCCGAGCAGCATCCGGACACGCCGCGGATTCATCGGCCGTCGGTCGCTCTCGAGCCCTCTCATTCCTCCGGACGGAGGAACGGGAGCGGCGTGTCCCGGCGCAGCCGCACCGGATGCCGCCAGCCGACGATCGTGTCTGCGGCTGGCTTCGCGCAGGCGTGTGCCATTCTGCATCTCTACGTAGTTTTCCTTAAGCGGTGACACTTAAGAGAGCGTCCTGAGTATCGCCGGCACGACGCTGCGGCCACTCTCGCCCCATCAAGACGGATGAGGAGCGACCTGATGGGCACCAAGCCGACGCCGAGATCCGCCCTTGCCGCCGCGTGTTCGCGCACGCCGCTGCGGAGCATCCACGGAAGCGGGCATCGAACCGGCCTCTTCGCCGATTGCCCCGACCTGATCGGCACACCCTTCTCCTACGCCCGCGAGGAAGAGATCTACGGCGAGGGCGAGGACGCCGAGTTCGTCTACCGCGTCGTCGAGGGGGCCGTGCGCTCCCACAAGGTGCTGAGCGACGGCCGACGCCAGATCACCGGCTTCCACTTGGCCGGCAGCCTGTTCGGCTTCGAGCAGGGCGATGTGCACTGGCACACGGCGGAGGCCCTCTCGGACACCAAGGTCCTGATCTTTCAGCGTCGCCCGATCGAGCGCGCCGCCACCCACAGCGCCGAGGTCGCCTGTCAGCTCTGGAGCATGGCGACGGCTAACCTGCGCGATGCGCAGGATCTCACGCTCCTGCTCGGCCGCCGCTCCGCCCAGGAGCGCCTCGCGGCTTTCCTGATCGAGGTCGACGGACGCTTCGGCGGCACCGGGACGTTCGCCCTGCCAATGACCCGACGCGACATCGCCGATTATCTCGGTCTCACCATCGAGACCGTCTCCCGCACCTTCTCGCAGCTCGAAGAGGAGGGAGCGCTGCGCCGGGCGAGCGGTCGACAGGTCACGCTCCATCGTGCCCGCCTCCGCCACGTGGTCGAGACTTGAACCGCCCGGCTGAGCCGAGCATGGTTCCCGCGCCGGGTGGTGCGGCCGATCCGGGGGCGGCGTCCGAGGAGGCATGGGCGGGACGCATCGCGCGACCTCGAATGCTGCCTCGGTGATCAATGGGCGAGGAACAGCGGCACCGGCGGGCGTGTCAGGAGCGCGTGCGTCACGCCGCCGAGGAACCACTCCTTCAGGCGCGAATGCCGGTAGGCGCCCAGCACCAGCATCTCCGCCCCGAAGAGTCCGACCTGTCGTCTCAGCGTCTCCGCGGCGTCACCCTCGACCGGCACGTTGGTCACCGACACGTTCACGCCGTGGCGGGCGAGGTGCGGAGCGAACTCGGCGCCGGCGACCGAGGTCGAGAGATCCTTCTCGCCGACCACGGACACGATCTCGACCGCCTCGGCGGCGCGCAGGAACGGCAGCGCGTCGTTGGCGGCCCTTGCAGCCTGGGCGCTGCCGTCCCAGGCGACGATGATCCTTCGAGCCGAGAACACGTCACGGCCCGTGGGCACCACGAGGAGCGGCCGCCCGCTCGCGAACAGGACACCGTCGATCAGGTCGCGGTCGAGATCGACCTCCCGCGCTTCGGCGTCCAGAATGGTCAGATCCGCGAGCCGGGCTCGGGCGGTGAGCCGTCCGACGAGGTCAGGATAGGCCAGCGCGGGCACCTCGATCGAGCAGGTCACACCTTCGAGCGTGGCCTCCGACGCGGCGCGCTCGGCGATGGCCCGCGCCCGGGCGCTCAGGCGCCGGTTCTCCTGCGCGATCAGATCGTTCACGAAGCCCCACCCCGATCCGCCGACCAGGGTCAGGCGGCGGGCGGCCGATTGGACGGTGAGGTGGGCGCCGGTCGTCCCGGCGAGCGACAGGGCGACGCCGAGTGCGCTCGCCGTCTCGTCGCCGCGGCCCTCTTCGGTAAGTCCGACGAGGATGTCGCGCAGACCCGCGAGGGCGGCGGACGGTGGGTTCGGCATCTTCTTCCTCCGGAGACGAGAACGGCCCGGAGAGTGCCGCACCGATGCAGCGTCGCCTTGATCCAGCGCAAGTTCGGCATCCGCGACGAAGACGGGTGACGGAGGTTCGCTCCGCAGCGTCGGCTCTCCCGCGGGGCGATCGTGCCGTGGGCCGGGTGCGGCAGCCTTGAGGTGGATCAAGGCGCTGCGTGCCGGACGCGCCAGGATGTTCCTGTCATCCAAGGACGGGAGCGAGCGATGAGTGTGGTGCTTCGATCCATCGACATCGAGACGGTGCGCTATGTGCGGGTTCCGGCCGGATCGACACCGCGCGACGACGCGGCTTCCAGGACCGGTGCGCAGGCGACCGCGCGGCCCGCGGCAAAGGTCGTCACCGACATCGCACGCTACCGGACCATCGCCAGCCTGCAGGCGCTCGCCCTGGCCGCTGCCGCCTCGGTGGTGACGCCGACGCTGGTTTGGCTGGTGCTCTGACCGTTCGAAGCTTCGAAGCGAGGAGGCGGGAGATGGACGACATCACCGTGCGCCAGCACGTCCTCGACGAACTGGAACTCGCGCCCATGATCGATGCGGCGCAGATCGGGGTCATGGTCGAGAACGGCGTCGTGACCCTCAGCGGACATGTGCGGAATTACGCCGAGAAGGGGATCGCCGAGCGGGTCGCCCTGCGGGTTCGCGGCGTCCGCGCCGTGGTCGAGCAGGTCGAGGTCCGCTATCCGGACAACCCGCGGATCGGCGACGAGGCGCTGGCTGACCGCTGCGCCCGGGTTCTGGAATGGGACGTGCAGATCCCGGAGCGATCCGTCTCGCTCAAAGTCGAGCGCGGCTGCGTCACGCTTCAGGGCAGCGTGCCGCACTACTATCTGAAGGCGGCCGTGGACAAAGCCCTACGCCGCCTCGCCGGTGTCACCGACATCGTCAATCTCATTGCCGTGACGCCGCCAGCCCAGGCCAACGAGGTCAGGTCCCGAATCCGTGCGGCCCTGAAACGGAGCGCGACGGCGCCCGACACGATCCGGGTGCGGGTCGAAGGCGGCAAGGTGATCCTCGACGGCTGCGTCGATGTCTGGCGCGAGCGCGAACTGGCCGAGCGGGCGGCCTGGTCGGTCCCCGGCGTGTCTGCCGTCGAGGATCGCCTGACGCTCGCCTGAGGGGCGCATCGAGCGCGGGAGGGCCCGGCAGGCCGCCCTTCCCTGCTCCTTGCGACCAGCCTTCGAGACCGGCTCTTGCGATGGATCAGGGTTCGTGGCGCGGCGGCGGAGCAGGATACTTGTCAAGCCGGGCTCGCAAGCTGGGAGATGGGCATGACGATCCGCACCATCATGGTCTCGGTCGATCTCGGCGCCGCGGCCGCAGACCGTGTCCAGCTCGCCGCGGGGCTCGCCGAGCGACTTCGGACGTGGCTGATCGGGGTCGGCGCGTGCCGGGTCCCGAGCTTTCTGCCGGTGGGCGACATGCTGGCAGTCGAGAGGATCTACGAGGACGAAGAGCAGCGGGCGCGGGAGCAGCTCGAACAGGCAAAGGCCCTGTTCGAACGCGAGCGAGGCGGGTTGCCCCGAACAGAGTGGCGCGCGGCGCTGGCCGAACCCCTCGCCTACCATACCGAGCAAGCCCGCGAAGCCGACCTCGTGGTGGTCGGCCGGCAGGGGCCGGCGGACGGCGATCCGGGTGCGATGGCCGTTCCGACCGGTGCCCTGTTGATGGCGGTCGGCCGCCCCGTGCTGGTGGTACCTCCCGGGCTCGAGCAGCTCGGGCTCGGATGCGCTGTCGTGGCCTGGAAGGACACCCGCGAGGCGCGGCGGGCCCTGCGCGACGCCCTGCCCCTACTGAGCCGGGCGGAGCGGATCTGCATCGTCGCCGTGGGGCCGGACGTCCATCACGGGAGCGCTGAGGGCGCGGCGGCGTACCTGTCGGGACACGGACTCGAGGCCACGACGCACCTGCTGCCGGATCCAGCGGTCGGTGCGGGTGACGCGGTGCTGCGCTTCGCCGGGCGCGAGGGCGCGGACCTCCTCGTGATGGGTGCCTACGGCCACAGCCGCCTGCGCGAGTGGATCTTCGGCGGCGCCACCCGCGACATCCTGCAGGCGACGCCCGTCTGCTGTCTGATGAGCCATTGAGAGGTGCCGTCCGGCGCGGCAGACCGTGAGCGTCAGGCAGCCGCCGCAGGCAAGAGCGTCACGTCTGGGTGAGGCGTTGTCCGATCTCCTCGATCGACAGCTTGGTCAGGTCCTTGTCGATCTCCGCGATGACGGTGCGCTTCAGGCGGTCGGACAGCGCGTGCCGCAACGATGCCAGCGTGCGCGGAGGGGCGACGATGATGAGGGCGGAGATCGCGTCGGCGATGCGATCCAGCGCCGCCGCGACTTCCCCGGCAAAGCGGTGCTCGGCGATCTCGTGCCAGTCCGTCTGCGCTATGGCACTGCGGCGTTCCCCCTGCCGGACGCGGGGCGGCCGGTCCGTTCCCTGCTCGCGCGTCGGCGGGTTGGGGGGCGCCTCGAAGAGGTGCTGCACCCGCAGGCCGAGATGCAGCGCATGGCCCTCGTTGCGCAGCAGCAGGGCCCGGCGGCCATCGCCGACGACGACGTATCCACCGTGGGGGATCTTGAGGTTGAACGCCTCGGTCATCGGGGGCTCCGGGCCGGATGTCGGGTCAATGGCTCATCAGGCAGCAGACCGGCGCGCCGGCCAGCAGGTCGCGCGTGACGCCGCCGAAGACCCACTCGCGCAGGCGCCCATGGCCGTAGGCGCCGAGGACGATCAGGTCGGCGGCCTGCTCGGACGCCGCCTCGACCAGCGCATGGGAGGTCGTGTCGCCTCCGGTCTCCCAGCGCGTCGCCGTGGCGTCGATGTCGTGGGCCTGGAGGAACCCGACGACATCCGTCGCATCGTCGGTGCCCTGCCCTTCATCGATGGACACCACGATGACCCGCGAGGCCCGCGACAGGAACGGGAGTGCGTCCCTGACCGCGCGGCGAGCTTCGCGGGTGTTCTTCCATCCGATCACGACCCGCCGGGCGTCGAGGTGATCGATGCCGGGCGGTACCACAAGGATGGGCCGTCCGAGATGCATGACGAGATCGCCGGGATCGACCGAGAACAGCAGGGGACCGGGCGGCGCCTTGCGACCGACGACCACGAGGTCGGCCGCCGCGGCCTGTCCGATCAGAAACGGCAGCGGAAAGTCGAGATTCGAGCGCCACTCGACGCGGCTGCGCCCGCCTGCCGCCGCCTCGAAGGCGGCATGGGCGCGTTTGAGATCGTTCAGGATGATCTCGTTGTTGGCGGTCAGCGCGTAGGCGCTCGCCGGGATCGGACCGACCGGCGGGACGGCATAAGACGCCTCCTCTGCCGCGACGCCGATCAGCCGGGCGCGGAATTCGTCGGCGAGGTGGCCGGCGAGGTGTACGCGCTCGCGCGCCTCTGCTGCGAGATCGACGGCCACCATGATGCTGGCATAGGACATGGAAGAACTCCTGCCGCCCGAGGTTGACGATTGGCGCCCGCCGCGGCCGGTGTTTCGGCCCCGTGCCGGCGAAAGCCTCCTGTTTTTACGTCACCGTTTCCGAAAGCCGGCAGCCACCTTTCGGGATGATGCGAGGCACTGCGGCCGGGCGGAGCTTGATTCCGCGCAAAGGGTCCGGCCCGCATCGAAAGTCCCTGTCCGCGCGGCCGAGGTCAGCGTCCGAGCGGGACTTAAGGCGCCTTGATGTCGATGCGCTTCGGCTCAGGCGGCGTCAGCGCGGCCTTGGGCAGCGTCACCGTCAGGACCCCCTTGTCCATGCTGGCCTGGATATCCTCGGCCTTGATGCCGACGGGCAGCTCCAGGCTGCGCACGAAGGCGCCGTAACTGCGTTCCGTGACCTTGCGGGCGCCCTCGGTCTGCTCCTTCTCCTGCCGCTTCTCGCCGCTGATGACGAGGGTGTCGTCGGCGAGTTCGACCTTGACGTCGTCCCGCGTGAGCCCCGGCAGCTCGGCGGTGATCTCGACCTTCCCATCCTTCTCGACGACATCCATGCGCGGGACCGCGCCGCTCTGAAAGAGCGGGAGGCCGAGGCGGAGATCGCCGAGCACCTGCTCCACGAGAGGATGCGAGGGGAGCGCCATGGCTCCCGGATCGACCGAGGGGGTGTGGGAGCGGTGGCCGAGCGTGAGGAGCGATTTGAGATTCATGATCATCTCCCGTCAGGCGGCTGCTGTCGGCCGCACGGGAGAGTCTGCTGCCCCGGCGCCGTCTCGGCGTTGAGGTGGATCAAGCGGAAACGATCATGACGTCGTTCCGAGCCCCCTCCTGGGCCTACCGTCACGAATGCCGGACGTCACGGGTCGGGCCGCTGCCCCGTCCCGTTCCGTGCTGAAGGCGTCGCATCCCCTTCCGCGACGCGGGATCAGGCCGCCGGTTCCTCGAGCCAGGATTGGGGAACCGGCTACGCACCGACGGTCCGGCCCCAGAGGGTGGCGCCGACCTCGGTCTCCCGCGGCAGGAAGCCGAACCGGCGCTTGAAAGGCGTCACGAAACGTCCGCTGCCCGGGTCGCGCCTCCTCGGACTGCGGCGGCACAGCGAACGTTTCGTGAGTCCGAGGTGAGCATCCCCCGAAGGCGGGCGCGGCCTATTCCGGAAGCAGGTCCGCGTCGGGCGTGCTCTCGACCTCAACGGCCGCGGGAGCGGCGGGTGCGCGTGGTGCGGAGGATGGGGCCGACGGCATCATCGCCGCGCCGGAGGCGACGAGACCAGCCAGCATCCGCAAGTCTGTCGGCTGGCGCGGATCATCGGCCACGCGCTCGGCATCCACCTGAAGCCGCAGGTTGCAGGCTTTCGGGGCCAGCGCGCCGTCGGGCGTGCAGGCGTCGTGGCGGGCGCAGGCCGCGTCCAGCGCATCGACGGGTGCCGCGGGTGCCTTGTTGCCGGGCCCGCAATAATTGCCGTGTAGCAGCACGGGTGAGCCTTCCACCGCGGCTGCAGGCCGGCTGAGCGCGGGCACCGTCAAGCCGGTAAGCAGAATGAGAGGAAGAATCGAACGCTTCATCGGAAGGCGTATCTCCTGTCGTCGATCGAAAGCGGGCGCGGGTACCGTCCCGGTGCTGCCCGGTCGTGCCGAGAGCGTGGCGACCAGTGCGAAGAGGGGAGCGACGATGGATCGTCGCTCAGCAGCCCTCAGCGAAGGCTCGCGGAGCGCCGCCCGGCTGAGGAGGCCATCCCCTCGTCGAAGGCGGCCCGGCAACCGGGGCTGAGGCTCACCCGCTGAGCCTTCATGCAACTCACGATCCGGCCGCGGTCGGGGATCGATGTCAGGCACAGGCGCATGACGTCGTCGCGGCAGAGAGCAGCCTGCTCCTCCTCGCCGGCTCGCACGCTGGCTGTGCCGGTGGCCGAGAAGGCGATCAGAGCCAGCGCCGTGCGGGTTCCGATCTTCATCATCGAACGTCTCCTGTCTCCTGCCGGCCGAGCATCCGCTTCCGGCCAAGGTCCGACGGTGAACGCCAGGACATGTCGGCTCGTTCCTTGAGCCGGCACGGAGGATGGCATGAGGCTTGTCCACCCTATCCGCCGGCGATGGATGAGATCATGCATCTTTATGGTAATGTAGTACTTATGCCAATATGAAATAATATTAAAATTATCTAAGAGATTTATTTTTGAACTACCTATTGTGATGGGGTTTTACGATGAGGTTGTTCTAGGGAGATCGCTCATGAACAAAATTCACACCGTTTGTTTTGCCTCGCTGCTTCTGGTCGGCAGCCTCGGTGCCGCATTCTCGCAGGGGACGTCCGGTCAGGGCACGTCTCAGCAACCGTCCGCACCTTCCGGTACGTCTCGCGCCGGAACGGCGGGCGAGATGCAGAAGGGCGACGCGATGAAGGCCGGGGAGATGGGGGGCGGCTCGGGGAATACGGGCGTGCCGGGGACGTCACCCGCCGCGGAAGGCAACAAGAACCAGGATTCGCGCACCACGAAGTCACGCGACCGCTGAGGCGGGTTCCCTGCGGCCCGAGCGCTTCCGCCGCGTCATGGCCATCGACCGGGGTCGTCCGATCCGGACGGCTCCGGCCTCAGGCCGCGGTCGGCATCTCGCGGTGCAGGTAGTTCGGCCGGAACTCGGCCATCTCCATGAGGCGTGCCAAGTCGCACAGCGTCAGGCGCTTGCCCTTGCGCTCGATCAGCCCCGCACGCCTGAGTTCACCCAGCGAACGGTTCACGTGCACGCTGGTCATGCCGGTGGTATCGGCAAGGTCGAGTTGGGTGATCGGCAGGTCGTAGCTGTTGCCGCAGGTCAGACCCACCGCGCGCATGCGCACGAGCAACTCGCAGAACAGGTGGGCGAGGCGCTCCACGGCGGAACGCCGACCGAGATTCATGATCCACTCGCGCAAGATCGCCTCGTCGACGATGGCGGCCCTGTGCAGGCCACGAGCCAGGGCGGGGCGCGAACGCAGATCCCGACTGGCCTCGGGTGCGATCCGCGCGACGCGACAGGTGGTGAGCGTGCCGATGGCGTGATCCATCCGGTTCAGGACCGAGATATCAAGGTCGCAGACATCCCCAGGAATGAGGTAGGCCATGATCTGGCGCGCACCGTTCTCCCGCAGCTTGTAACGGCAGGCGAAGCCCTCCGTGATCGCGAGCATGCCCTCTGGCCGATCGCCCTCGCGGATCAGGTCCGTGCCCGCCGGAACCAGCCGCGTTCCTGCCTCGCACATCGCCAGCGCGGCCGCGTCCGCCTCCTCAAGCCTGCTGAAACCTTGCAGCTTGCGCAGGACGGGCCCGCTCATCGCCGCCCCACCGCCCGGTAAGACTTTCATGGTGCCCGTCCTGCCTGAGCGGCCAGTTCATCCATTGCGTGGATGACGTCGCGGGACCAAGCCGGCTTCGGCAGGCGCGGCGCAACGGCGAAACCCCGGAACGGACCCGCTGCCCCGCTCGCGGCGCAGATGACGAAGGGGACGCCGCGGCGTCGAAGGGTACGCGCAAGCCGTGGTCCGGCATCGTCCGCCGTCGCGAGATCGAGAACCGCCCGGGCCGGGTTCGGGCGCACGAGCCATCGCTGCGCCTCCGCCGTCGTCCAGGCCGGTTCGCTGACGCGGTAGCCCGCACCCGCCAAGGCATCCGCCAGATCCAGACCGGCGATGGAGTTGGTCTGAACCAGCAGGACGACGTCTCTCCGGTCCGGCTCAGTCATGCTCGTTCTCGAAACGTGAAGGTCCTGAGCCGCCGTGAGTTGAGCGACGCAGCGTTCCCCTGTGCTTTCGCCGACCGCCCGCTGCACCAGCGTGGTCAAGGAGACACAACTGATGATCGGGAAGGTTCTGCGGCACTCTATGCGCCGATTCAGCGGCATGTAAGCCGGCCTGAGGCTTGGGTGCGGTTTCCGACATTGAAACATTTGTTATAGTTATGCCGGACAGCGATATTGCCAATTGGTATCGAAGGTCGCCCACGCCGCCGCACCGGGAGGTGATCGCTTTCGGGTTGACGAGGTGCGGTCCGCTTGATGCGGCGATCACTTTTCAGCGACGAAATCAGGGGGGAAGCCATGGCTGGCTGCAGCCCCGGCGCATCGGAGGCGGACCATACGCGAGGTGCGAAGGCGCGTGATGCCGCGCTACTTTTCCATCTGCGCTACGGCTCCGACAGGCTCGTCCCCGATCCGGAGGGCGAGATCCTGCCGGGTCCCGATGCGGCGCACGCCCAGGCTCCGATGGCAGCCCAGCACCTGATCGCACACCCCCATTCCGGCGGCGTCCGCAACCGGCTCGTCTGAGCCTTGGAGATCATCGACGAGGCGGGTTTATCCGTCCTCACCGTGCCGTTCGGTGGCGCCCGCCCGAACGGTGCTGGCCGGCGCTGATGGAGGGCTTTCGTCTCACCGTCGCTGACGATCCCTGATGGGAGCCAGATTTTCATTCTGCGCCGTCTTTTTCCCCGGAAGCCGACGGTCACCTTGCGAGACGAGGCTCTATACCGCTTTCCGGCACTCGGCCGTGCAGGTCCGGCACGCCTCGCGGCAGGAGCGACACGCGGCGATTTCGGGGAACTTGGCGCATTCGGTCTCGCAGGCCGCGCAGATGTCGGCCACCGCTCTGGCCATGGCGCGGGTGTGGGGCGAGTTCACCGCCGCGAGCGTCTCCAGTGCCGTACAGGCATGCACGAGGTCGTAGGTCGCCCGCATGCAGGCGGCCATGGTCGTATCCTTTATCGACAGCATGCCGAAGCAGTGGCCCAGGCAGTCGTTGCCGGTGGAAACGCAGCGGGCGCTCGCCTCCTTCAGCGCCGCGAACGGAGCCGGATGGTCGGAGTGGCCGCTGGCGCTGCCGTGATCGTGCCCATGATCCTGTCCGTGAGCCCGACCATGATCGTGGTCGGCCGCCTGGGCACGCACCGCAGCCCCGGAAACCAAGCCGGCCACCGCACCCAGTGCCCCGACGAAGTCCCGACGTTCCATCCCGCTCATCCCGCATACGCGCATCCGGCCGCGCCCTGCAGGCGGTCATCGGCCGATGCGAGCATCCTACAGTTCCGTGATGGCCGGCGAAGCCGTTCTGCGGAAGATGTGATCGGGAGATGGGAGAGGCTCGGCCCGGGGACGCGGCACCGGACGCTCTCGGTGCCTGTCTCGGCCTCATCCATTCAGACAGGCCGGCAGCCCGCTTTCGGTACGATGCACTATCTGTTCGGCGAACCCCGCTCGCAGACGAGATAGATACTTGCGCAGAGATCCGGGTAGAGCTGTCCCAGGGCGTAGCAGCCGTCGAGATAGGCTGGCGAGACGATGTCGGTCTTCAGCAGTGCATCCCACTGGAAGTTCGCCAGCGCCTTGAAGAAGACGCCGGAACGGTGAATCACCCTGAGGCCCGCGGCGGCCGCGTCGCGTTCGAGGGTGTCGAGACTGTAGGTGCAGCGGTGGCCGTGCTGCCGCTCCGCCTCGGTGACGGCGGCGTTGTGGGAGATCAAGCCCATCTTCACCGCAATCTGGCGGGACGGAGCGTTGGCGTTCGGGCAGGCCAGCAGCAGGCGTCCGCCCTCCGAGAGCCATTCCGCGTTGACGCGCCTCAGCACTCCGACCGGGTCGTCGAGATGTTCGAGCACGTGGGTGAGGATGATCGTGTCGTAGCGGGCGGGCAGCGCGACCGCCTCGAAGGTCGCGTGGACGTACTTGACGCTCTCGCCGAGCCGTCCTCGTGCCGCGTCGATCGCATCGCCCGAGGCCTCGACGCAGGTGATGTCGTCGAAGAACGGCGTCAGGCGTCGGGTGAAGTCGCCGCGGAAGCTGCCGAGTTCGAGCAGTCGGCCGGGACGGAAGAACGGCTCGAAGGCGCGCACCATGTATTTGTGCATCACATCGAGATCGAAGTCGTAGGCGTAGCGGTGGCCTTCCACGTCCTGCGTCTCACGGTCGAAGTCGCGCCCCGCACTCATGATCTGGCCTCCCTGCCTCGGTCCTGTGATGTCGCGCCCTTGTCTGCACCGGGACGCGGCGCCGCCAAGTCGAGCGAGAGGTGCAGCGTCGTGCCGTCCCGCCCGTCCTCGGCGAAGCCGAGCCGATGATAGAGGCCGAGGGCGGCCGCCTCGCGATCGACGCTCAGCGCGATCCGCGCGAAGCTGAGCCCGCGGGTATGGGCGATCGCTGCCGCGAGCAGCCGCCCCCCCAGCCCTTCCCGTGTTCGCTCCGGCACGACGCTGACGCTCGTCACGAAGGCGCAGATGCGGGCCGGATCGTTGCAATAGACCGCCACCAGACCGATCAGCGCCGGGCCGTCCCAAGCCTCGAACCGTTCGGCGCGCGCGGCGAGTTTGGCGGCGTAGTTGGGGACCGCTACCCGCCGGTCGAGCGGTGGCGTGAAGGTCTTCGCGCAGGCGATCAGGTGGGCCTGCACATCCTCCGCCCGGGAGCGGTTTTGCGCGAAGGCCGCGGCGGTCACGGTTCGAGCCGTGCCGCGCCGAAGCCGAAGCGGCCGAAGGCATTGCCGTTGTAGAGGAGATAGGTCGCGCCCTCACAGGTGAAGACGTGGGGGTAGCACTGCATCTCCGCGTCCCATTCGCCGGGCGTTCCGGCGATGGACAGCATCGCGTCGTCCCGTGTCCAGTCCACGAGGTCGTCAGACCACGCGTGACCGATCCGGTAGCCGCGGCCGGAATCGGTGCGAAAGCCGATTTGCTCCCGGTAGCAGAACACCATGTGCCGGCGGGCGCCGCGGTCGAACACGCAGGGAAGCGCCTGTGCCTCCTCCGGGCCGAGCCGGTCGGCGACGATCCGGCGGCCCTCCTCCTTGTTCCAATGGATGCCGTCCGCCGAGGTGGCATGCCCGATCTTGTAGACCCGCTCCGGCGCCGTGCCGGCACCGGCGGCGCTCCAGGCGGTGCCGAAGATGTACCACATGTGGAACAGGCCATCGATCGTGCGCACGAACCCGTCGGCGACGAGGAACGGCTCGTTGAGCGTGGCGGAGAGAACCGGTCCCGACCCGAACCGCTCGAAGGTCAACCCGTCGTCCCGGCTGACGGCGAGCCCGATGCCGGTCTCCACCGGCACGGAGACGCGCCGGCTCCAGCCCGTCGTGTAGCCGTAGACGAGATCGTCATGGCGCAGCACGTTCATCGGGAAGATGCCGTGCTCGTCGAAGGTGCCGAGGTCGCCTGCGGCGATGACCGGCCGCTGCGCGACGCCGAGCACCGCACCCAGGTCTTTGCGCATGTCCACGAAGGCGACATGGCTAAGATACTGCCCGTCCGGCTCGCGGCTGCGGGTCGAGAAGAAGATCCGCACCCGGTCCGCGAGGACGAGGGCTTGGGGCGATTGCGCGAACGCTCCGCCGCCGAAGGGGAGAGGGTGCGCCTGCAGATCGAAGACGAGGCCGAGCTTGTTCCAGTGCATGTCGGACCGGTCAGTCGAAGGCGCCGTCGAGTGCGGCAAGGCCGAAGCCGCCGCGGCCGACCTCGTTGCCGAGATAGGCGAGATAGGTCCGACCATCGACGGCGAAGACGTGGGGGTAGCTGATCATCTGCGCGTCCCAGCCCTCCTCCGACACGTCGATGCCGCAGCGCGCGTCATCGCGGGTCCAGTTCCGGAGATCGGTGCTCCAGGCGTAGCCGATGCGGTAACCGCGCGCGTGGCTGCGGTAGCCCTCGCTGTAGCGGTAGCAGAAATGCATGTGGTAGCGCCCGCCCGCCTCGAACACGTCCGGGCTCGCCTGGGCCTCGTCCGCCTCGATACGCGGCGGGATCAGGTCGCGGTTCGCCTTGGTCCAGGTCAGGCCGTCGGGCGAGGTCGCCATGCGGATGCGGTAGACCGGCTCGGCCCGGCCCTCGACCCGCTTCCAGACGCGGCCGGCGATGTAGAACAGGTACCACATCTCGCCGAAGCGCCGGACCTTGGGCCCGCTCATCACGAAGGGCTCGTCCGGCGTATAGGGGAGGATCGGCCCCTGCCCGAGCCGCTCGAAGCGGCGCCCGCCGTCGCGGCTGACGGCGCAGCCGATGGCCGTGTTGAAGGGAACCGAGACGCAGCGCGTCCAGCCGGCATAGTAGGCACGGACCTCGTCACCCGCCCGGATCACCGAGACCGGATAGACCCCGAACTCGTCGAAGGTGCCGGTGCCGCCGAGCGGCAGGATCGGCTCATCGGCCACCGCGCGGACCTTGAACAGGTCGCTGCGGTCGAGATCGACATAGGCGCTGTAGCTGACGTACTGGCCGTTGGCGTCGGCGTCCGGGCGGCAGGAGAAGTACATCCGTACCACGTCGTCGCAGACGAGGGCCGAGGGCGCCTGTGCGAAGGCCTTCAGCCAGGGGCGACCGCCGACGCTCGCGGGATCGAAGACGCGGCCGAGCTTGCGCCAGCGGGGCACGGGGCATCCTCCCCCTCGATGAGATCGTAGCCGCCGGCCAGAACGGCCGCGAGCTCGGATCGCGGGTTGAACATCAGCACGTCGAGGATCGACAGCCACGGCACGAAGGGGTGGGGCCCCTGCGAATAGACGAAGGGGCGGGCCCGCAGGAAGCGTAAAGCGATCCCCCGCTGCGCGAAGGCGGCCGGATCGTAGAGGGTCGTGCCGCCGATCGGGTTGACGTAGGTCGCGGCTCCGAGCCGTTCGCAGAGATCGATCACCCGATCCTGCCGCCGCAGGTCGGTCGCGCCCTCGATCGCGGAGGCGGTTCGGATCGGCGTGGCGATGGAGAGATGCGCGCAGGTCCGCAGCAACCCGTGCCGCAGGTGGTCGAACAGGTCGGTGCCGGCATAGCCCAGAACCTCCTCGACGAGCGGCATCGTCTCGCGCCGATGGGGCGCGTGACGATAGGCCTGGGCGATCTGGGCGCAGAGCCGGTCCGGCTCGAATTCCGCCGCGACGCGCCGATCGCGGATGTCGAGATGGTCCGAATCCTTTTCCAGCGGCAGCGTGAAGGTCACCGGCGCGCCGTCGCGCAGGAAGCGGTTGCGGTTGATCCAGCCCTTCTTGGTGTACTTCACCGTGTCGTAGATCACGAACTGATCGACGGCGGCGATGAGCTGGAAGTAGCCGATATAGGGGAAAAGGTACGGCTGCATGATCGCGGCCGTGACGGGCGTCGTCATGGCCGGGCGATCCGACGGGCGACCCGCGCCACGATGGCGGGGTCGAGATCAGGATAGATCGGCAGGCAGAGTACTCGGTCGGCGGCTGCAGCCGCTACCGGCAGACCCTCCCGGCGGGCGCTGGGCAGCGCCCGGTACATCGGGAAGTCCGAGATCAGGGGGTGGAAGTAGCGCCGGGGGTGGATGCCGTCGCGCTTGAGCACCTCGTAGAGCGCATCGCGGCTGATCGGGTAATCAGACCCGACCAGGATCGGGAAATAGGCGTAGTTGGCGGCGCCTTCTGCGGCGAAGTCCAGGCAGCGGATGCCGGGAATGCCCCGCAATCCCTCGCGATAGGCTGCATCGACCGCCTGCCGGCCCGACAGCGCGGTGCCGATATGCCGGAGCTGAACGAGGCCGAGCGCCGCGTTCAACTCGCTCATCTTGCCGTTGAGCCCCACATCCGGAACCGACGTCTCGCCGTCGTGACCGAAGTTCTTGAGCTTGTCGATCCGATCCTTCATCGCTGGATCGGCGCAGACGATGGCGCCACCCTCGAAGGTGTTGAACACCTTGGTGGCGTGGAAGCTCAGGACCGAGAGGTTGCCGTGGTTCAGCACGCTTCCGCCGCGATGGTGCACGCCGAAGGCGTGGGCGGCGTCGTAGATCACCTTGAGCCCGTGCCGGGCGGCGATTTCCGCGATCGCTTCCACGTCGCAGGGCTGACCATAGCAGTGAACCGGCAGGATCGCGCTGGTGCGCGGGGTGATCGCGGCCTCGATCCGGGCGGGATCGAGATTGAGGGTCACCGGGTCGATGTCGACGAAGACGGGGGTGAGGCCGCTCCAGAGCAGGGCGTGCGAGGTCGCGACGAAGGAATAGGGCGTCGTGATCACCTCGCCCGTGAGGTCGAGGGCCCGCAGCGCCATGATCAGCGCCGTCGTCGCGTTGTTGAACAGCGCGACCTGGGGCACGCCGAGATGGTCGCGCAGGCGCGCCTCCAATTCCTTGTGGAACGGGCCGCCATTGGTCAGAATCCGCGTCTGCCAGATCTGCCGCAACAGCGGCTCGAACTCTTCGAGGGGCGGAAGGAACGGACGGGTGACGTAGACCGGATCGGCTGCGCCCTCCGACTCCGAGGCTACCTGCGGGGACGTCTCTGAGGCGGAGTCGAGGATCTGTGCGAATTCCTGCTCCAATCGGCGCAGGGTCGCCCGAACCGGAGGCTCATCCTCACGCTCGGATTGCGGGAGGCGGTCCGCCTCGTGGATCGGGTCAAGCGGCGCGGTTCGCATCGATCCAGCGCCTCCACATGGCGCGGAAGGCGTCACCGACCTCTCCGGCGAAGCGGGCATGGTCCATCAGCGGGCTGGCGAAGACGCGTTCGCGAAGCCCTGAGCGGATCGCGCGCAGGCGATCGAGATCGCTGGCGAGGGCGACGGCGCGGGCCGCATAATCCTCTGGCGTCGCGGCCGCGAATTCTTCGAGCCCGATCGCTCTCAGGGCGGCGATGCCCGTGCGCGCTGCCGCGTGAGTGCCTGCCAGGACGATCAGGGGAACGCCCATGGCAAGCGTGTCGCAACTCGTCGTGCCGCCGTTATAGGGGAAGGAATCGAGGGCGATGTCGATCTCGTGGTAGAGCGCGTAGTAGCCGCTGGTGACGCGCGGATGCAGGCGCACCCGGTCGAGCGGCAGCCCGGCGCGCGACAGGCGGGCCTCGACCTGAGCCCGGATCTCCGGCGAGTTCACGTCGGCGGCGACCATGAACAGGCGTGCGTCGGGTAGCGCTCGTAGGATGTCGGCCCAGGTTTCCAGCGCCCGATCTCCGATCTTCTCGAAGCGGTTCATCGTGCCAAAGGTGACGAAGCCGTTATCTTCGAAGGGCGCGTGCGCACGCACCGGCGGGATGTCACCGGGCGCCTCGTAGGTGGCCGACACGCCCGGCAGCCGCCACACCGTCTCGGTGTGCAGCGTGTCCGACAAGCCGGGCTCGTCGTGGCCGAAATCGCTCAAGCGGTAGTCCATGGCGCGCAGGCCGGTCGTCGCGGGGTGGCCGATCCACGTGACCTGAACCGGCGCCGGCTTGCGGGCGAAGATGAGCAACCGGTGACCAGCACTGTGGCCCGACAGATCGACCAGGATGTCGATGGCGTCGGCCTCGATCAGGTCGGCGGCCGCGTCGTCGTCCAGGGCGGCGATGTTGTGCCAGCCGTCGAAGAGCGGGCGCAGGCGCGCCGAGACCCCGTCCTCCCCGGCCTGGGTCATGTAGGCGCGCGTCTCGAACCGCGTCCGGTCGAAGTGGCGCAGGAACGGCTCGATGAACCGGGCGACGGCATGGGTGCAGAGATCGCCCGAGACGAACCCGACCCGCAGGCGCCGGTCGGGATCGCGGTCGTTGGCGAAGGGGCGCCGCCGCAGGAGAGGGTCGGCGAGGCGCGTGCCGAAGCTCCGGGCGTCCGCGGCGTACTCGGTCGGTGGAACCCCTTCGGCGTAGAGCTTGGCGAAGAGCCGGTTGGAATGGGCCGCGACGTTGCTCGGATCGAGGGCGAGAGCCTGGTCGAAGCTCGCGATCGCCTCGGGCAGCCGGCCGAGGCTCTTCAGGCCGCATCCGAGGTTGATGTGGGCACCGAAGAAGTTCGGGTTGAGCTCGATCGAGCGCAGCGCGTGGCTCACGGCCGACGCGTGCTGCCCGATGCGCTGGAGCACGCCGGACAGGTTCGAGTGCGCGATGGCCAGATCCGGGTCGAGCGTGATCGCCTTTTCGAGGGCCGAGATCGCGCCCGGGTAATCACCGAGCGTGATGAGGAGCGCGCCGAGGCTGCTGAAGAAGGCGGCGTTGTCGGGCTCGCGGTAGATCGCGATGCTGAGCAGGTCGTAGGCCTGCTGGTGACGGCCGCTTCGGGCGGCGGCGGCCCCCGCAAGGTGAGTCGCGTTGGCGTGGGTGTCGTCCAGGCCGATGACGAGGTCGAACAGGAGCTCGGCTGTGGGCAGATCGTTCGCGTCGTAATGCGCCCGGCCCAGGGTGAAAGCCTGATCGATGAAATCCTTGAGAACCGCGCGTGTCTCGGTGTCGGGCAGCCCCTGCCCGCGGAAGCGCTCCATGAGGGCGCGCGCCTCGCTCACCCGATTCAGCGTCAGCAGCGTGCTCGCGAGGGCGAGCCAGTAGGCTGGCCGCTCGGGCGCGGATCTGAGGGCGGCCACGAAGTGCGGCACGGCCGAGGCCGGTGCCTCGGTCCGGCTGGTGAACACCCCGAGTTCGAAATGCGCCTCGGCATGGCCGGGCGCCGCTTCGATCGCGAGTTGAAGATTGCGGCGCGCCTTCTGGAAGCGGCCGGCGGCGCGATGCGTCGCGGCCTTGGCAAGGTAGCGCTCGACCGGCTCCATGGCCGACACCCGTCCGGCCGTGCGCGTTGTACGATGTTCGAGCATGCCCGGCCTTCCTGCACCGGCCGGACGTTAGGAATTGTTTGGCTAACAGACCGTTAACGCTGCCGCTGCCGCGTCTCACTGCAGGCCGTGAACGACGAAAGCCGCCCAATGGCGGCTTCTCGTAGGTCGGTCAGTTCTTTTGATGAAACTGGAGCGGGCGAAGGGATTCGAACCCTCGACCCCAACCTTGGCAAGGGCCTCGACACTGTTCGCCAACGTTCGCTGATGTTCGCAAAAGTCTTTCTTCGACAATGACTTAGCTCTGGCATTGTGCGCCGTTGTTCGCTACGCTTCACCAGCATTTTCGCGAAACTGGCACCCCAATCGGCACCCCAAGATTACACCATGCCCCTCGCGGACACGCGCCTTAGAGCGCTTCGCCCCAACGGCACACGGTACGAGTTACCGGACCGCGACGGACTTACCCTGCGTGTCTCCCAGCGTGGGGTCATGACGTGGGCCGTGACATTCCGGGTCCAAGGAGGAGGAACAGTGGGCGGCACTCCACGAGACCGCCTGTCCGGCGACAAGCGACGAATAACACTAGGTGAGTACCCGCTCATCAGCTTGGCCGAGGCGCGCGAGAAGGCTCTCGCTGTGCGGCGGTTGGCACGCGCGGGAACGGATCCTGTCGAAACACTGCGACCGAAGCCGAAGGCGGTTGTGAGGGTCCACGAACTTATCGAGCGATACACAACGGAGCATCTGCGCCGCAACACCCGTGCCGGCGGCGACGTCGAAAAGCTGCTCGCCTTGCACATTTCGCCACGATGGGGAGACCGCGAGTTAGCGTCTATCACCCGCACAGACTTTATCGCGCTGCTTGAAGAGGTGCGCCAGCCGACCGAGACTACGGTCAAATCCAAGCGCGGAAGCTATAAAACGATACGCGGCGGTCCTGGAGCAGCCGCAGAGGTTCGCAAATGGACACGCGCTATGTTTCAGTTCGGCTTCGACGTCGAACTCCTGCCGGACAATCCGCTCGCGAACGTGCGCAACCGCGACCGCCTGAAGCCGCGTGACCGGGTGCTCAGCATGGAGGAACTGCGGACCGTATGGAAGGCGGCCTCGGCGATGCCTTACCCCTGGGGGCCGTACTTTCAGCTCATCATGCTAACCGGAGACCGGCGCGGAGAATGGGCGAATGCTCGGATTGACTGGCTGACGCCCAACCGCTCGCGTCTCGAGATTCCCGCCAGCGAGTACAAGACCGGCAAGCCGCAGGTCGTGCCGCTCAGCCGACAAGCGCGCGCTATCGTCCAAGCGCTGCCCGCACCGGAGTTCGGCCCGTACGTCCTCTCGTCTCTCGCGGGCTCACGGCCAATCTCGGACTTCAGTGGTGCAAAAGCGAAGCTCGACGCGCTGATCGCGGGCGAGCGCGAGGCGGCCCTGTCGCCGTGGGTCGTCCACGACCTGCGCCGGTCGATGGCCACGCACATGGAGCGTCTCGGCATCGCGCCGCACATCATCGAGGTCTGCCTCGGCCATACGCTAAAGGGCATCGGCGCGACCTACCGACACTATTCTTACCTCGCCGAGAAAACGGCTGCACTCCAGGTTTGGGCCGACGAGTTGGCACCTGAGCTGGTACAAGACATTATCGAGAGCAATGTGGGCGAGGTGAACCTGCTTGTCGACCAAGGGGCAGCATAGTTCGATGCCGCGGCTTTACGATCTTGAGATAGACAGCTCGGCCGGGGCGCTAGCTTGGCGCGAGCCTCTGGCGCCGGTGTCGTCGGGATTCGCAGGGACCACCGTGCTACGTCAGCATGGACTGTGATGGCTTGAATAAAATCTCCGTAGCGCCGTGGCCGCCCTACACATCCTCACTTCTGCGGGACCTTGAGCCTGCTACGAAGCCAGATGCGCTGAACCCGGTCCTTGCTCACCTGCCAGCCGGCAGCCTACAGTGGCGCGGTGACGCGGCGGTAGCCGTAGCGCCTGTATTTGGACGCCAAGGCGACGATGGCGCGGGTCAGCGCATCCTCGTCGGTCAGCGACGCCGGCACGTAGCGTGGCGTGCCAAAGATGCAGGCCGCCGCACGCTTTGCGCCAGCGATAATGACTCTGCTAGGAAATCCCGCTTCCTTGAACGCTATCGCTAAGCTCCTGTCCTGTGCCGCCTATATCCGGATATTGCGCAGCTTGAGTATCACCTGCTCCGCGCTCATCTTTGACCTCACTTCATCCTCGGCTCTTCCGATCCTGACTGATCCTCTCAAACAGTCCAGCTCAAAGCTAGCCGGTCAGATCAGACGCTGTGAGCTACGATGTCAAAACGCGGGTCGCCTAAATGCCTTTGGTCCGCCGGAGAGTCTATATGGCTGACAGGCAACTAGCATCCAGAAAGCTTCCTGAAGCGGCAGATAAAACTGCCTGAAGGAATCCGCCACCATTGAATCATGCCGGCTCGCAATCTAAAAGCGACTTACGGTCAGCGAACTACCTTATTATTTGAACGATCACGCCTCCGTCGACAAGGCTAAGTACATGCTCGCAGTCGGATCTCAGATCGAAAAGAAGGTTTCCGGAAGAGATGCAACCGAAAAAGATGTGGATGAAGCAAGAAAGATATTAAGGCTGCACCTGATTGAAACGCTGCAATTGGAGCGCGGGGCGACGCTTGCAGAAGCGCTGTCTGAACTAAAAAATCAAGCACAGCCAAACCAAGAAATAGCTGGTATAATACTGCGCTGTCTCGGCGTGCCAGATCTGATACCTAGAAGTACGGCAGAGAATCAAATCGCTAGAAGCATAGTAGAGATTTGCGAGAAATCGCTTCCCCTCGTGTCCCGATACTTTCAAGTGGAGTCAAAGAAGCAAAATCACGAAAAATACGCAATACTTATGGAGATCCATAGGTAAATATGTGAGATTCTTCTTCCGATTGCAGCCACGCCGAGTTCGCTTGACAGAATTATCAGTCATCGCCAGTCATCGCCAGTCATTACGGCAAGCACTGAATCATTCGGTCATTAAGCAATACACGGCTTTCTGTGGACACGCCCACATTTCGACTTCAATCGACGCCATATTGTCGAAATTTGCCAGCATAAACGAGCAAAATGAAAATCTTACCGGGGACCTTCAGGATGCGTTTGATACAATTGACGACGAACTTACATACTGCGATCAAAACCAAACCTTTTTAGCAGATCAGTTCTATCGTAAATTCCTGAAGGCCGCGAACCAAGCTTTAGAGGGATTCAAATCTGCGGCCCGTGGGCGATTTCTAGCATCTATAACTCCCAACCTTCCTCCGGATGGCATTGTAGAAAAGCGTCAGCCGCTGCATGAGTCTGGACGCATTATTCGTGTGTCGATCCCACTGAGAAATACCGGTCCCGCTAGGGCGCTTGGTGTTACGATCAGTATTGCCATAACTGGTGAGAGTATCGCACTAGATGCACCTTCGCAAGCAGTAGGTAGTGTCCCCCCCGGACCGTTCGCCTTTATATTCGATGCTATGGTCGTCGAGCAGGCCGAGCAAATCGATGGCCTGATGGAGATTTCCTGGTCGGAGTTTGGGCTAGCTGAGGAAAAGACTGAGATTTTTCCATTTCGCATTGTTGCTCAGAATCCTTCCATTGATTGGGAAGAGCAGGAGTTTTCTCGTCCGTATAGCTTCAATGTGGCGCGAGGCGATGAATTTATCGGAAGAAAAGATAAAGTTCGAGCCTTCGCTAATCGTATGCTTCGAACGCCGATGGAGTCGTTTTATGTTACAGGCCAAAAAAGGGTAGGAAAGACATCTCTGATATTGGCGTCGTCTGCTTTTGCGAAGTCGCATCCCCGAGGCGCAAAACTATTTGAACTTTATTTGCTGTGGGGAAACATTGCGCACGATGAGTCTAGAGCCTCGGTAGAGGAACTGGGAAAGCGGATTGCCGCTACCATTGTTGGCAGCCTTCCGCCGGGTTCCATTGTGCCCACCTTCCAATTTCGCGGGTCCCTTGCGCCACTCACAGGGCTAGTTGAGATCGCGGAGAAAATTTCGCCTCAGAACAAATATGTTATTATCATAGACGAATTTGATGAAATACATTCCGACCTTTATGTAAGTGGCATGCTCGCCGAAAGTTTATTCGGCAACCTCCGGGCCCTTACAAATTATTCAAACCTTTGTATCGTTCTTGTTGGCGGCGAAAACATGCCGTTCATAATAGATCGCCAGGGGCAAAAGCTAAACAAGCTGGCGAGTGATAGTCTCGACTATTATTCAAAAATAAGTGAATGGGACGACTTCTGCAATTTAGTGCGATTGCCGTCTAACGGTGTGTTGGAATGGCATGACGACGCTATCGAAGAAGTTTTCAGAGTAGGAAATGGAAATCCATACTTCGCTAAACTCATCTGCGCAAGCATATTTTCAAGAGCCATTGCTGAAAGAGACTCGGATATTACTTTTGATGAAGTCAGAGCTGCATATGATAGGGAAATAATTGCATCAGATACGCCATTCTTTCAGCATCTCTGGCAGGATGGTGTGCATAAGCCGATAGCTGAGCGTGAACCGGATGTCCTTCGCAGGACGCGAGCGCTCGTAGCAATTGGACGCGTTTTGCGCAGGGATGAAAAAATAACGATCGATAGTGTTTGGCGAAATCGGTATTCCGTTGCAATCAGCGAGGCTGAAGTAAGCGGAGTGCTGCTTGAGTTCACTCGAAGAAATATTCTGATTGAAAATGCAGGTGTCTTCACGTTTAGACTTCCTGTGTTTGAAGATTGGTTGAGAGAAGTCGGTGTTGCGCGGCTTGCACATGACGTTATTTCTGAAGAAATCGCACGGTCTGTCCAAGCAGAGGAGGACGCTGCATTCGTCACATCGAAGGAAATTACTGCCCTGACGGAGAATTGGCCGACCTATCAGGGCAAAAAGGTCGGGTCTGAAGAGGTTAGGACTTGGATTGAGCAAGTTGAAACGCAACGGGATCAACGGCTGCTCTTCAAGCTTCTGGCCAACATAACTTTCTATAGCGAAATCCAAGTTCGAGAGCTGTTGCGGACCGCTCATTCCGTGATTCGAAAAGCTCTGCCGCCGCCGGTCTATCGCGCCAGGGGAAACCGTCGAGATGATCTTGTCGTGTTGTATGTTGACGGCGAAGGCAAAAGCGGACAATTTTATGCGTCGAGATTTGCAGACGAAAACTCTATTTCTCCCAAAAGCATTTCATCGACTCGTGGTTTTGCCGCTTTGATGACTTCGCGATCAAAGGACGGGAAAAGCACTCATGGGATAGCGTTGATAGATGATATCATAGCCTCGGGGAGATCGTTTTCAAGAAACATCACCAACTTCATCGAGAGCAACCAGGAACTATTGCGAGAGATCAAGGTTCCCGTCATAGCATTCGCGCTTACGTCAACGGCGCAAGGTGACGGCTTCGTAAGAGACTCTTTATCGAAATATGATTGGTTAGACTGGGATCTACGTGTGGGTTCATACCTAGACAATAATTCATATGCTTTCGGTGAGAGTTCTACAATTTGGACTAATGGTGATGAATCAGACAGGGCTAAAGCGCTTGTAAGCGATCTCGGATCAAGAATTTATTTTGATCATCCCCTTGGTTTCGATGATCAGGCGCTTTTAATTGTTTTTCCGGAGACGTGCCCCAATAATACAATACCCATTATCCATAGTGGCTCTAAGCTCGGCCAGAAAAATTGGCGCCCGATTTTTAGGAGGTTGACCTGATTTCATCTGATATTGAAGGGGATATATAATATCGAGGCGGTTGTAAGTTTTGGGTATACCTCAGCGTGACGTCACTTCATGCCTCGCCTCCCACGTCACTTGCGGGTCATGAACGGCCTATGTGACGGCCAGTCGCTTGAGTTTACACCCTGGCGTGACAGCTCACGCTATCACTTGCCGTCGAACCGGTGCGTACGTTCACTGCACACATCGAACCGGCTCCGAGTTGTGGGAGGTACGAAAATGGCGGTGTCGGAGTTTCGGCGTGGGTTGCCGGCCGGGGGCCTTGCCTTCCTTCAGGCCATGCCGCCCTGGTGGCAGGATGTGCTTGCCTATCGCTTCGAAGCCGATGGGGGCATGCAACCCCTGTTGATCGCCGTGCGGGACGGCTACCTCAATGTCTACGCTGAGGGGCAGTCAGTTTTGAAGATCGGCTTCGATGTACGGCGTTCCGGGGACGTCAGGCTGCGCGGGAGGATTCACCGCAAATACGTCCAAGGGAAGGGAGCCGGTGACGGCTACCTCGGATTCGACGGCGAACATGTCACTTCGAACGATGGCAAGAAAGAGGCGCCCTACGACGGGCTGGAGACGCTGCGAAGCTGGGTTGAGGCTGCGCGAGATTGGTCAGGGGACGAGAAGAAGGGCGTAGCCGTGATCGCCCTGAACCATCCCGAGGTGATCGACGTTGAGATGGCCTTACCAGCCAACGCAGCCGTCAGTCTAACGGACAAGCGCGTTGCCAACCGAATGGACATCGTCGCGCTGGAGCGAAACGCCGCCGGGGCAGCTTCGTTGGCGTTCTATGAAGCCAAGCTGTTCTCGAACGGCGAGCTGCGGGCTCGCACTTTCAAGCCGCGAGTTCTCCAACAACTCGCCCGTTACCGCACGTACGTCTCCGCCCCCGACCGTCGTGCGCAGGTGCTAGCAGCCTACAAGGAAGCCTGTGGGCTACACATCGAGTTCGCTCGCATGCGGGGAGCCACAACATCCCCCCTCGTTGCCGAAGTCGCCGCCGGCGCACCGCTTGAAATGAATGCCGAGCCACGCCTGATCATCTTCGGCAACCGACCCGAGCAGGTCGCCGCTGGAGCGTCGTGGCATCAGCACGCGAAGGCGCTAGACGGGATCCATGTCATCCTCGTAGCGGCAGCCGGAGATGTCCGTTTAAGCGGCTCGGCGCCGAAACACACGTGATCCTTGACGCTGCCTATTGCGGGTGTGGTGTGTGGGGTGGGCCTACCAACCCTGAGGTGACACCCCATGGCCCGCATCGGCTACGCCCGCGTCAGCACCCATGACCAAGATCTCGACGTTCAACTCGCCCGGTTGAAGGCAGAGGGCTGCGGCATCATCCGGTCAGAGAAGGTGTCGGGCGGCTCTCGCGAAGGCCGCGCCGAATTGGCGACGGTCATCGAGTTCATGCGACCCGGCGACGAACTCGTGGTTACTCGCCTCGACCGGCTCGGCCGCGACACCCGAGACGTGCTCAACCTGATCCATGAGGCTGAGCAGCGTGGAGCTTCTGTCACCGTGCTCGACCCGCATGTTTCAACTCGCGGTGAGATGGGTCACATCGTTCTGACCGTGCTTGGTATGGTCGCGCAGATGGAACGGCGCTTCATCAAGGAGCGTCAGCGCGAGGGCATCGAGCGGGCGAAAGCCGAGGGAGTTTACACGGGCGGAAAACGTAGGCTCGACCGTGAGCACATCTGGTCCCTGCACGCTCAGGGCACTGGCCCGGCAGCCATCGCGCGAGCGGTCGGCTGCTCGCGCATGCAAGTCTACCGGGTGCTTCACGAGAGTTGAAAACCACACGTCGCGCACGGCCGGGATGGGTGGTGTCGCGACCATTGGCTTTAGGGCAAGCATTGGGAAAGGCAGACTTCTCCATCGTGCCCGCTTACGACCCTTTGCAGACCTACGCTCCTTGGGTCATCGTAGGCTGATGGATACCGTCTATCTACTCTGGCATGTCCGGTCTGATGATCAGCATGCGGACGACGCGAAGCTCATTGGGGTCTACCGATCTCGGGAGAGCGCGGACGCAGCCGTGTTGAGGGTGAAGGAGGGGCCGGGCTTTCGCGATCATCCTGAGGGTTTCGAGATTTCGGTCTATCCTCCCGATAAGGACCATTGGACCAGGGGCTTTGTTTCCGTTCAATACGATGAAGAAGACTAGGCCGCTTTCCATTCACTGCGGACTGGCACAGCCTAGCCCAGTCAATCAAAAGTCTCAGGTTGAGAGCGAACGAGAGCAAATGCAATCCAGCTAGGATAGCACGCGAATGACAGCCATGACACGCTTCACGCTTGGTGTGGTGATTTGGACGAGTGGCGCTGCCCTGCTGCTTTACGTAGCTATCGTCCTAATCAACCGCCTAGGAGACGGCCGTCGGACATTTGGCGTTGTATTTGAGGACAACTGGCACGTGACGCTGCCAGGCTTGACGCTGACATTCATCGGCTACCGCATCATGTCGCGTGCACGCTTGTGAAGAGACAGCCCGCTCGCTCCAGTCGCGAACGTCTTCAAGCCACCCAAATGAGACCTACGGCTCCATCAAAGAACGCTGCCGAGACCAAGGCTCTCAGTCCAGAGCCTGAGGGTGAGATCGCCTCCACATGTACCACCGGATGAAGCCTACCATCACCGCCGTGAAGGTTGACCCTACCAGGGCGTAGAAGATCTTGCTTGTGTCCCAGTGGAGCAGAAACTCGTTCGATCCGGGCTCGTGAGTGATCATCATCCCGATGCCAACGGCAACGCCGTACAGAGTGAACGTCACCGTGTCGCTGATGAGCTTCCTCAATAGGGCCATCTGACCTCCCGCCGCCGTCTGGTAGATGCCTCAGCGCACCGTTGTTCAGCCCTTGTTGGGTATAGGAAGGCGGAGTTCGAGCCGAAGCTTGAAAGGTGCGCCAAGTGCACGAGAGCGGCCCGCACGAGCCCGGCACTACTACTCCGGTGAGACTGTTTCGTATGAAACAGCCTCACTCTCCCTCGCCTCGCACGACGAAAGCGAAGGCGAAACCCGCGATCAGACCCGCTACAGCCCCGAGATACGTTGTTGAAAAGTAGGTGAGATCGGAAGCGATCACCGCACCAGCCGTCGCTCCGATACTCGGCAAGATGGTGGATCGAAACCACGGCCGATCTCGTGTCAGAACGGCTACGATCGGGAACAGAACGAACGACATCCCGACGACCGGCCATGCGACGTTTCCGACGCCGCGAACAGTCTCTCCCGCCAGGATTATCACCCCGAGCGCTGCGTGGCTGTCCCAACCATCAACGGCGGACGCGACGACGAGAAGGGTGACGACCGCGACAGCGACAAAGGGAACGCTCGCCGCTGAGGCCAAGCCTGCCAGCACGAGGGACAAAACGCGCGACGAACCCACATGGCTCTCCCACCATTGCCCGCGCGCCGTGTTACCGTTGCGCATGGATGCATTCTCCGATCCGCAGCCTGTAGCCCGTTACGCTGAAAATCCGCAGCGGATGGTACCCGGCTACGCCGACCTACAACGTATGGCAGGGCTACTTCTGGCAGAGCGTGCGCCGAACGATGCGCAAGTGCTCGTTCTCGGCGCAGGCGGCGGCCTCGAACTCACCATGGAAGACCATTCTGAGAGCGATTTCCTCAAAGCGTTCCTTGGCTGGTCCCTGATCGCGAGCGTGGTCTTGTTTTCATATCTATATCTTGGTGTTGTGCCCTACACTGGTGGAGTTGGCTTTCGACCGTGTCAGCCGATCGCTGTATATTCTAGTATCGATGTTTGTATAAACGAGGGGATCGTTAATCCGTCTGAGTGTAAAGCAGGGTTTGATTCTTTTCCTGAACGCAAGCGCTCGAGTATTGCAGTTGAAGGATTGGCATTTCACTTGCGCCTTGCACGACGCCCTCCTCCGAGCAGCATAGTCGTGCAAGATAATTTTGCACGATTAGACGATGGTTCTTTTATCCATACAAATGAAACTTGCAATATAAAACAACCGATTGTTGAAGGGCGTGCCGTCGAGCAGTTGAGCCGCCATAGATACCTTTATGCCAACCGTGGACAGCGTTGATTGCCAAGACTTTTGAAAGGTCCGCTCTCCACCCTTTGCGGAAGTCCGGCTTGGGACGGCTTCGCACCAGAAAGCGAACTCTGGCCGTGCGCTTAGAAGCGGTCGCGCTCTTGATAGCCGACCAGTGCGCCTGTTCAGCCAAAAGTAGTTAGGTTCACCCGCCCCGCACGGGCCGGAACGCGACAACCCGATCTGCTCCGTCCTCATGCTTGAGGCAGTCCGCGACCGCGTTAGCGAGATCGGCTTGTTGGTAGGGCTTGTTCAGCCGAGGCAGCGCAAGGTGGCTGTCCTGCGCCACCTCCGCATAGCCCGTCGCAAGTAGGATCGGGATGCGCGGCCACTCAGCCCTGATCGCCTCCGCGAGATGCTGGCCCGTCATGCCCGGCATGGCGTAATCTGTGATCACGAGATCGACCTTGCGACCTCTTCGCAAGAAGGTCAGCGCCTCCTCTCCGGACGAGGCTTCGAGTACCACATGCCCGAGGTCGTCCAGCATCGCCGCTGTGTTCGCCAGGACAAGTGCGTCATCATCGACCGCCAGAACTGTCAGCGAGCGCGTCGCTGCACCAACCTTCTGGACCGCGTCAGCCGCGACCTCGTCGGTCTCCTCTCTGGTCTCGGCAACTGGAAGCCAAACCTCAGCGGTCGTGCCCGCGCCCACGCGGCTCTTGAGGACCAGGGCTCCACCAGACTGCTCGGCAAGGCCATGCACCATGGACAGCCCGAGGCCCGTTCCCTTGCCCACGCCCTTCGTCGTGAAGAACGGCTCCATCGCTTGCCCCAGCGTGGCCACATCCATGCCCGTGCCCGTGTCCGATACCCAGAGGCAGACGTACTTGCCCGGCGAGAGACCGCGCACCTGTTCTGCTCCAACCGTCTGCTCGCGCCCGCCAATCGTGATAGTGCCGCCATTGGGCATGGCGTCCCTCGCGTTCACGACGAGGTTCAACAGCGCCAGTTCAAGCTGGTTGGCGTCCGCATAGGCGTAGGGCAAGCCCAGAGGGAAGTGCGTCTCGATCTGCACCTGCGGGCCGATGGAACGGCGAAGCAGGTCCTCCATGCCTCGCACAAGATCAGGAGGACAGACTGGCTCGGGCTTCAGACTCTGCCGCCGTGCAAAGGACAGCATGCGCTGCGTCAACGAGGCTCCGCGCTCAGCCCCTTGGATCGCGTGCTCGACAAGGCGCGTGAGCCTGGGGTCGTCGGGCAGGCGCTTGCGCAGGAGGTCGAGATTGGCAATCACCACGGCAAGCAGGTTGTTGAAGTCGTGCGCGATGCCGCCGGTTAGGCGTCCAACAGCCTCCATCTTCTGGGCCTGCCGCAGCGCCTCCTCCGCACGTCGTCTGGCGGTCACATCGACGATGCCGCCAAGCGCGCGCAGGAACCCGCCCTGCGCGTCGCGCTCGACTTGCGAGGATAGGAGAACGTCAAGGGGCTCGCCGCGATGGGTCACGAAGCGGTACTCGGCGTCGCGAAGCGCGCCGCTCGCCAGGAGCTTGGGCCAATCCGCCTGAACGCGGCGGCGCGCTGACTCCTCATTCATGAAGTTGATCAAGGGGCGACCCACAACGCTCTCGCGCGGGTAGCCGAGAAGGTCGAGCCAAGCGTCACTGACCTCCTCGACACGGCCCTCGGCATCGAGGGCGTGCAGCGGCAGCGGCGTCTTGCGGTAGAGCGCCCGGAACTGCTCCTCGCTCCGGCGCAAGGCTACGGCCTCTCGTTCAGCGAGCACAGCAAAGCGGCGGTCGAACATGGCCGCGATCAGCGAGAGGAACAGGATCAGGAACGTGGTGGCGGCGACGGCAAGGGCGAGGTTCGTCTGGCCGATGCTTGCATAGCCGTGCCCGCCGTCAGTCACGCCGTGAGCGGTGAAGGAGGCGGCATACATGGCCGTGTAGTGCATGCCCGAGACCGCAACGCCCATCACACCTGCGGCCACGAGCTTTTGCACCAGCCCCGTGTTCTTGAAGGCCAGCCAGAGCGCGATGGTCGAGGCTCCGACCGCGATCAGGATCGAGACGGCCACCCACAGCGCGTCGTAGCGCAGGGAGGCGGGCACATGCATTGCGGCCATGCCGGTGTAGTGCATGGACGCGATGCCGATACCCATGAGTAGGCCGCTTGCAGCGAGAGCGAAGCGGCTCCTCCTGGGCCGGTTCACGACGGCAAAGCCGATCCCGGTGACTGCGACAGGCACGATCAGGGAGAGGAGCGTGAGGCTGAGGTCGTAGTGCGCCTCCATGCCCGGCATGCTGAAGGCGAGCATGGCGACGAAGTGCATGGCCCAGATGCCGCCACCCATGGCCAGGGCTGCGGTCGCGAGCCATGCGTGCGCCGCCCAGCCCGTCGCGGCCCGGATGCGGCCTGCGAGATCAAGAGCGGTGTAGGAGGCGACCGTCGCGATGAGGATCGAGAGGGTGACGAGGGTGCTGTCGTGGGCTCCTGACACGGACATACTCGCCTACTCGCATGGGCGCGAAGCGGCTGCCCAGGCAGACCTTAGGAGGCTTTATAGCTGCCTCCAAGTGACTGAGTTTGTCAGGCGGGATCGTGTTCAGCGAAGCTCGCGGGAACAAGCTCCGAGAAGGGTCATGTCCGGCCGCTCACCGCGTCGGGCGAATGACTGCTTCCCACCCCTTGTGGACATTCGAGCCGCCGAATCCAAAGGTCCAGATGGGGTGAAAAGTGGGTGTTCAATTGCAGTGAAGGACACGTTATGGTTGCGGGCTGAAGCGAGCATTCCGGCTGCCCGACCAGCCACAGCTCCAAGTACGCCCAGAGGGAGAGAGGCATATGGCCCTTGCCAGTTCAACTTGAATCGAGTGTGCCTGCCTTCAGCCCGCACTTTGAAAGACGACACGCCGCATTGCTTGTCAGTTCGCGGCAGCTTCCTCGGCGAACATGCAATCTGATCGGATCCCGCTCTAGCACTACCTGGGCACTTTGAGGTCAGACGGCAGCCGGAAGCGGCGCCGACAGTGCGGGCATCGCATGGGCGGGATGAGGCCGACGAACAGCCGGCCGATGATGGCCTGACGCACCGCCGGCAGGCTTGGAGACGGCGGCGGTCCCGGTAGGCCGGCCACCTTTTTCCCCCCGACCCGCTCGTTCGGGCCGAGCAAGGCGCAGATGCTGCAGGTAGGCGCAGGCGATGCACGTCATCAGCGCGTGCCGGTGCAGGCCGGTCCAGGAGCGGCCCTCGAAGTGGTCGAGGCCGAGTTCCTCCTTGAGCTGCTGGTGGGCCTGCTCGCAGACCCAGCGCGCCTTGATCGTGCCGGCCAGGGCCCGCCGGGTCGTGCGGGGCGGCAGGTTGGACAGGTAGAACTTGCGCTCGCCCGAAGCGCGCCACTCGCCCACCAACCAGACCTCGTCGCCCGGCAGATGGCGGTTGTTGGCCCAGACCGGGCCGTCGCCCACCCGCACGCGTGTCATGGCGAACCGGGCCGAGAGCGCGCCCTTCGTGCCCTGCCGCCACGTCACGCGCCGCCAGGGCAGCGCGGCCAGAACCGCCTCGGCCTCCCGCGGCTCTTAATCCGGCACGGGTTTGCGCGCCCGCCCGCCCGGCTCCACCAGCCGCACGCCGGGATCGTAGACCTTCTGGTTCCGGGCGATGCCCACCGCCCCAGGCCATTCCGCGCGCGTCGAGGCCATGCCGGAACACAGCGCTACAGCCATAGCCGGCATCGGCCAGCACCACACCGAAGCGGATGCCCTCGGTTCGCAGGCGGTCGAGTTCGCAGAGCGCGATCTCGCCCTTGCTCTGCGGCACGACCGCCGCTTCGGGTACGCCCGCCCTCTCACACCGCTTCGGGTCAGCGAGCCACTCCTCCGGCAGGAACAGGCGCAGGGCGACCGGCACGGGCACCTCGCCCCGCGCCAGGGTGAGGGAGACGAGCGACTGGCAATTGGCCTTCTTGCCGAGCGCCCCACAGTACTGGCGCGCCACGCCCACCGAGTGCGTGCCCTTCTTCGGCAGGGCCGTGTCGTCAATCACCAGGCAGGCATCGAATCCGCCGACCAGCCGGTCCGCGGAGCGAGCCAACTCTGTCCAGAGCGGGCTGTCGTCCCAGGCCGGGCTGGCGATGAAGTGTTGCAGTTGGTCGTGGCCCGGCAATCCGAGGCGGGCCGCCATCGGCTGCAGGCTCTTGCGATCACCCGGACCGAGCAGACCGCGCAGGTACAGCGGCGCCCAGGTCCGCCGCGTCTTGCGCCCCATCGCAGCCAGAAACGGGGCCAGCCATACATCGAGGTCCGGCCCCGACGATCTCTCGCCCATGTCCGTCTCCCGCAGTGCCACCACAGGATAAGAACGCCCACCGCCCCTCAAAGTGCCCAGGTAGTGCTAGGCCCTGTTAGCGTCTGGGCCGGTTTGGGTTATGCTCGCCGTCGGCCTTGGTGACCCCAAACGAGGTCAGGTGGAGTGGCATGAGAGCGGAGACCAGGAACGGCTTGGCCGGGCTCATGATGGTGACAGCGTCGCTCTGTGTGGGGGCGGTGGTCTGGTTGAGCGCGTCACACGTCGGTCTGGCGTTGATCTGCGGCCTGCTCGCCTTGCTCGGGCTGGTCAGCGCCTACAGCCTCCTTGCTCATCTGCTCGGCTGGCCGCCTCCGAAGTGGAGCGACGTCTGGGCCATCGGCTATCTCCTGCCCTGAACGCCCTCACCCGCGCCGTTCACCCACCTATGCCGAGGTGAGCGGCGGAGGATCAGTTGTGGCGGTGTTGACGGACGCGCAATGGGCGGAGTTGGAGCCCCTCGTCGAAGCCTGCCACCCCATGCCAAGGTGCTGCCCTCTGATCTGCTGCGCACGGTTGAGGTCATCATCTGGCGGTGCACGAACGGCGCGAAGTGGCGGGCCGTCCCAACCTGTATCGCGCGACGGACTGCCTCTGTCGTGCGGGCGCTGCCGTGAAGAACTTGGCTCATTGCGCATCCCTCGCTGCATGGTGGTCAAACATACCGCCAAACCGCGGGATCAAACACCTAACACCGGGGCACAGTAGCCCCAGCGCTAATAGTTCACTGAGCTGTGACGCCGCTGGCAGATTCAGGCTGCCTGAACCTCTGCAAGAAAGCGGTCAACCTCCGCACTGAGGTGCTCTGACTGTACCGTCAATTCGCCAGCCGCCCGCAGGACCTGATCCGCAGCAGCTCCTGTGTCTTCGGTTGCACCAGCCACGCCTGCAATATTTGATGTCACCTCGCTCGTGCCCATCGCGGCCTGAGCCACATTGCGCACGATCTCCTGTGTCGCCGCACCCTGCTGCTCTACTGCAGCAGCGATACTCGCGGCCACTCCACTAATCTGCTGGACACGCGCTGTGATGCTGCTAATGGCCGATACGGCCTGACCTGTCGAGCCCTGAATTTTACCAATGTGCCCACTAATTTCTTCAGTGGCTCGCGCAGTTTGATTGGCGAGCTCCTTCACCTCAGCGGCTACGACTGCGAAACCCCTGCCTGCTTCGCCGGCCCGTGCCGCCTCAATCGTTGCGTTGAGCGCGAGGAGGTTGGTCTGACCCGCAATCGTGGTAATCATCGTCACGACGTCACCAATCTTGCTCACGGCACCGTTCAGCTCTTCTACAAGCGACGCGGTTTCTGCTGCTTCCTCAACAGCGGCTTGTGCCAACGCCGCGGACCCGCTTACCTGCCGGCCGATCTCCTGAACGGAGGAGCCAAGTTCCTCAGCAGCAGCCGCAACGGTATTGACGTTTGAGGCTGCCTGTCCTGCAGCGGCGGCTGCCGCAGTGGATTGGCTGGCGGTGTGAGTGGCGGTGCCCGCCATGCTCCTTGCCGTAATCTGCAGCTCAGTCGCAGCCGAAGTGACCATGTTAACGATGCTGCCAGCAGAGGCCTCAAAGCCACGGATAAGCACGTCGAGTCTCTCCGCCTGCCGCACCTTTGCTTCGCGTGAAATCTCCTGATCTGACTCAAGTTGCCGCTGTGCAATCATGTTGGAGCGGAAAACTTCGACGGAGCGCGCCATGGCCCCGATTTCGTCACTCCTAGCCGTCGATGGCACTGTGTTGGCGAGTGATCCGCCGGCCAAGGAAGACATAGTTGCATTTAGAGCCTTAATCGGGTTTCCGAGATGTCGGGTTAGAAGCATGGCAATTGCAACGGCCCCCGCGGACACAAGCCCAAGCACGGTGAGCAACATCAGGATTGCTCGGTTGCGGGCGGCAACTAAGCCCGAGATGTCATAGGCAACCTCAACCGTGCCGATAGCCTGGCCCGAATAGTTTCGCAGCGGCGCGGCAAGAACCGCAACGGGATGGTCGTTGAGGCGGAGCTCTTTCAAGGGGGTCGCGGCTGTCAAGGCAGTTTGATAGTCGCTTGGTTCGAGAAGTTTCTTCTCGGCGAAGGTTGCGCCGAGCGTTTCGAATTTGCCCTCGACCCAAGCATGCACCGCGACGTCCACGCCGAAGCGGTGCTTCAACTCAGTAAGGAATTCTTGGTTTAGGGGCGCACCCACATCGGTGATGCCGACCAAAACGCCTTTGTCGAACGTCGGAATGCTCGCAAAAATAGAAACATTGCCGCGACCAGGCTCGATCCCAGTCATAGTCTTGCCCGTCTGGATCGCGTCGCGAACCATGGAGCGCCGCTGGAGAACGTCGTCACCGCGCACTGTGGGTGCGTGCACTCGTGCGAGGTTGATTCCCGAAGGCAGGTGAAAGCTAAGCAAGCTAAGATTAACGTCTGAGCGAAGCGCCGGAACGATGGGTTCGAAACGTTTAACGAGAAAATCCGCATCCTTCTTCGTGAATGCATGCACGACGGCGTCGTCGCTGGCTATGGTCAGACCCACGCCAAGAGCTCGCTTCCCTTGAGCGGCCATCGTAGCCGTAACAGACTCATAGCGCTGCTGTAGCAGCGCCTGAATGGTGATGTCGTTGGAGCTCCGCAGTTGTTGGTATCCCACGAGCCCGACAGCACCTGCGGAAGCGAGAGTAGCTGTTAAAATCGAGATCACGAGCTTGCTGCCGATCGATTGCAGCGCCACAAAGCGAGGCGTATTCATTTAGATCTCAATTCGTTGAGCAGACCAGGCAAGCCCATCGCATTGTAGGTTTTGCGTGCTTAAATTTGCGCTAATATCTACCGCCCCCACGGGGATTCGAGCGATTTTCACGGCGCAATGTTACCTTGACCACGCATTGGCGTCCCCCGTCGCTTTGGTCCGGCCTGAGCGCGAGTTTTCCGGTTTTGTGAGACCCTAACGGGAGGAGCGGAGCCGTGAAGAAGAGCAGGTTCACCGAAGAGCAGATCGCCTTTGCGCTGAAGCAGGCCGAGACCGGGACGCCGGTCGTGGTGGTGCTGCGCCGGACAGGCATCTCCAAGCAGATATTTCACCGCTGGAAAAGCTCTGTGCCGGTCTGGGCACGGGTTAGCTGCGCCGGTTGAAGCAGCTTGCGGAAGAAAACCCTAAGCTCAAGCAGCTAGTGGCCGATCTGGGCCTACTGCCGTCGAGGAAGGTCATGCCCCGCGCGACGCCGCGTTCCTGCACGCGGTCGGGCAACCGTTCCAAGACGCTAGCCCGAGCCCAACGGATGAAGATCTGCGCCGCCTGCCACCAGAGACTCAACTCCTCGGCGATGGATCGCCACGTGGCTCCGTTCTGATGCCGCTAGAGGATTGCCGAGGTCGTACGTCGAAGCTCCTTGGGTGGCGTCTTGCCCTTCGGCCAACACTCCTCGATCAGCGGCTCCAGCTCATCCCGCTGTGCATCCGGCAGCATCACCGCTCCTCTCCCGGAAACGAGGAAATGCCAGCACTGGCGAGCCATTCAGGCGACGAGAGCCCTAGCAGCGTGCCGTGCTCGGGATGAACGCCGAACAGCAGAGGTGTTGTTCAGCCCATGCGCACAGCCTCGGCGCCGAAGCGCTCGATGAAGTCGGTGCAGGCCTCGTGGATGTTCGCCCAGGCGGTGGCGCCAAGGTACCGGCACGGCGGATTGGTAGGGCGGAGGGCACCGATGGCCTTGCGCCACTCGGCGGCTCGCCGTCATCGTTGTTGCGGTCGTCGGGTAGTCGTGATGGGCCGCTGTCCTGGCGCGGCGCGATGAATGCTTCAGATCTTGAGGTGCGGCGCGATTCGTACGAACACGTTCCAAGCGGTGGTGACCGCCGCTCGCGTTTGCGGATCGAGGTCGAGGTGGGGTGAGTCGGGCGCGGTCATAAGCATGAGCAGCGCCGCCGCCATCCCGAGCGCGGTGGTCATCAGCCGAGCGTCGGTGAGTTGCTGGATGCCGACCACGAGCTACGGCGGGTACTCGCCCGGCGCGAACGGCCAATACTGGCGGACGAGGTACGCAAAGCCGCCCGGTCGATCTTCGTTCGCCGGCTCGAACCCGAGCATGCGAACCTTGGCGGGTGCGTCCGCTCCTGCCTCAGCTTCACCTCGCACCACCCAGGGGCCGGGCGTCGGCACCCGAGCGGAAGAGAGTTTGCGCCCACCCACCGTCAGTACTCCTCGGCGAGCATGACGGTTAGCACCCGCACGGTGACGGCGGGGTCAGTCGAATCGGGCGAGGCGAAGGTGAGCGTCCGGTCATACGCGTCGATCTTCCAGAAGGCGCGCACCTCGCCGGATGCAACCTCGCCGAAATCGTGCTCCCGGTGCGGATCGTTGTCGGCATCGAAGGCATCGAAGGCATCGAAGTCTCGCACCATCGCCAAGAGCGAAGTGCGCGTGGCCTCGGGTAGGGCTACTACGCCAGCCGTCAGCACGACCCGCCCGCTGGAGAAGCTCCGGCGGAAGGCATCGTTGAGGTCGCGCACCTGATGCGAGTGCGCGGCGACGGATGGGACTGCCACAGCGCTAGCCCAGGCCCTCGCGCGAGCCGGGCGGCATCAGCGCAAGGTCTTTGCGAGCCCGCGTGAACTCGCCGTCATCGGGGAAGTCGCGCCAGCGCAGCACGAACGCGTCATTGGCCTTGGTGTAAAGCACCACTGCTTCCCACCAGCCCTCCATCGGCCCCTGGCAGGCGAGCACGGTGCTGCCAATGCCGATGGCAGCCCAGTCATTCGGCGCCTTGGGCGCACCGCCGGGGGCATCCGGGCTGCCCTTGCCGCCCGAACCCGCGCCGGTGGGCGGAGGGGCATCAGCGGGCTTGCCTGCGGCCTTACCGGGCATCGGCGTGTCGGGTGTGCCGGTGGCCGCGAGCAGCCGGGCGTAGAGGTCGGCCTTCACGAAAGGCACGAAGCCTTTCCCACTCGGAAAGAGGCGCCCAGCCGGAAAGCGGTTGGCGAGGTCGCGCAGCGCAGCCGTATCGGCTACGCCAAGGTGCAGGCCCATCAGCCGGGCAGCCGCCTCCACCCCGGCCAAGTTGCTGCCGTCAAACCGCGAGGCATGGGGCCGTCCCTGCTCGTCACGCCCGAATAGGATGACGGCTGAGGGTGCTGCGCCGACTTGAGCAGCCGGCGTCACCAAGGCTGGCGGTGCTGCGAAGGCTGCGACGGCGGGAGACGGATCAAGATGCAAGGCTGGCTCCTGAAATGAAGAAGGCGGCCCGGAGGCCGCCTGTTGTGCAAGAGTTGTTATGAGGTCGGTCGAGACCAATGGGGCGATGAGAAGCCCTTGTTCGCTGTCGTTGAGGGCCTGGGCTCATCATGTCACCTGACGGACTAGCGCCGCAGCAGGCGGCGAGCAATGTATACAGGACATAATTCCTAATTGCAAGCACGTCCTGTGGCGACTGGCGATTTATAGTGCGCCTCGGCGGGGGCTTTGCAAGACTTCGCGCAGCCCTTTCCGCCGCGAGATCTTGTTCGGACTCGTTGGTGCGATCCAGAGCCGAGTTCTGCTGCTTACCGACTATTCGCTAGCGCACGCGCATAGGCGCAGCTTTCACCTCACGCTCCCCGCTCCGGCTGTCCACCCACGAAGCGGCGGAATCCCACTGGGGCGGGCCGACCGCTTTGGTTGCACGCAGAGATCGAGCCGCGGCGCCATTTCAAGCCACTCACGACGTTCCGCCTACGCCGAGCGGTTTCGGTTTCCCACCGATGATCGTCTCCGCGATGGTGTTGCAGACGAAACCGTTTTGGAGGCCGACGAGGGTAAGTCCCACAAATCCGCTCGCCGTGATCGTCTCCAGGTTCACTGCCTGCAATAGCACGGCGTAAACGACGGGAGAGGCAAAAATGCCGAGCCAGAAGTCTGCGCCACGGAGTGCCCGGCCGATCGACGGGCCAATGGCAATTTCTACGTTCCCGGCGCCCTTCTGCGACTTGATCTCTTGGTACACGGCACCGACGAAGACGCCCACGAGAAGCGTCAGGTAGCCATAAACTCCGAACGCTATTTGAACGCCGATCTTGGTATCGTCGGCTCCAGCCAGAAACAGTGAGTCGCCGAGGATGAACTTCAGGACGTAGACAACCCAAAATACGAGACCGGCGGCCGCCAAAAAGATCGAAAGCTGAACACTAGTGCGATTTTCCACTTCGCGCCCCCTTAAAAACTAAAACCCGCCGGTCGTATTTTCGATAGTAGATCCAATCCCCCTCGATGTTCGCCGCGATCTGCTCTCCGGGTCCAAAGCTCTGACGGCGTATCGGGCTGAGCCGCTTTTTGGAGAAGTCGGCGAGATAGGCGCCGCCCTCGACGAGGTTCACTATAACGCGGTTGTCGCCGATGGGATAAGACGCTGCGATGGGGAGCGTGTCCGGCCCCCGTCCGACGGACGGACCTAGCTTTTCCGACGTTGGCGGCTCAGTATCGGCCTTTTCAGCGCTATGCATCTCGACGTTTCGGAAGATTGGCGAGCCGGTCAGGAAAAAAGCTTCGCCGGCTGCGTCGGAAACGGTCGCCTTCTCGATGAGCTGTGCGGGACCTACCCGACGCGTATGCCAGATCCCTTCGCCAGACAAGAGCATGCGGACAGTGGTTTGCGGGATGAGCTCCGGAGAGAGCGCCAGCCGGTAGTTTTCCCCGCCCACGGAAAAAGTGATCATCGGCCGCCCGGCCGCGTCCACATCGAAGGTTCGCGGCAACAATATACGGATATCGAAGCCAATCGACTTGCTCTCAGTGACGAGATCTTTGATCTGTCGATGTCGGATCGAGCCGTCTTTCCCGATTATTGCGACACTGGCCCTTCCAGCTTCGCAAAACGTCGCGTAGGCGTAGTCACTTGGTTGAGGCGGAAGAATGAACTGCTTAACGCAGGAGTTGTCGCCGAGCTTACTTCGCAGATCTACCTCGGAGAGTACGTCACCCGTTTCACCCTTTATGGCGACGAGCCGACCGTCGCGGCGCAATGTGATGGTTTCGCCCGGCCGTCCCGGCCACGAGTACCGCGCAGTCGGCTCGCCGCCCATGTCCTGGATGACTCGACGATATTGCCGACCCGGTTGCAGTTCGGCGAGGTCGAGCGCTAGGATCGGTTGCTTATCTCTTCCGACAACATGCAGCTTCGATCCGTCGATGTAGGCGTACTGGAAGTGATTATTGAACTCTATTTCGGACGGCCTGAGCTCGAGGAGGTAGGTCGTCGAGGCTAAGACGCTCCTTGCGACCGACATTTTTCGGATCGCGTCCTCGTCGCCGGCAGCATTCGCAGCGTCACCGAGTCCTTTTAACAGCGACTGGAACCGTCCGAGGAAGGCCGGATGGTCCCTAGTTTGGGACAGGATCGGGAACGGGCTGTCGAACAGTTCGTCGGCCAAGAAACTAACCGCGACGCTCAGATGATCGACGATGCGCTGCAATGGGGTTACGTCACCGAAGAACCCGCTCAGAGTGGAGACGGTCTCCGGGATGTGCGCCGCCCGGCGAAGCGTCTCGGTCGAGTAGAGCGTCTGAAGAACTCGGATGGCGAAAGCGTCCGCTTCGAGCTCTCGGCTCGAGCCCCGCAAATGCGCCAGGGCACTCCACCAACCGCGATGCAGTTGCCGATGCCCGAGTTCGTGGGCCAGGACGAAGTACGCGTATACGCGAAGGGGCGCTAGGACGTTCTCGTCGAGCGCATTCTCCGCGACGGCGAGCACATTCCGTGAGCCGAGGCGGAAGTAGGAGGCATCTATGAAGATGACATCCGAGGACGAGACGTAGGCGGCGTTCCCTTTTGGAATGGCAGCGACGGTGGACTTGTCCGAATTTACTATATAGACGTTGAGGCGTCCGGGTTTATGTAGCTGATTGACGGCGACCAAGTCGTTTGAACCTTCGGTCCTAAGAAGTGTCGCGATGAAGCTCGTCAGGGCGTGCGTTTCGTTTGGATCGAGCTGGCGCACAACTCCGTCCCGTACGAGGCGATCCGCAAGTTCCGAACTTCGATCTTGTCCGAACAGCATGAAATATGCTGTGGATAATACGGCGAAGGCTAATACGGCAAACCGCACTCTCATTCGTTCGTTCCTACCCGTTTCCTACCGCAGCGCGGATTAATCCGCACGGCTGAGGCCTTCGGAGCTTGCCGGTGTGGGCCTACGATCTCTCTGGCGTTTCTGCTCTGCAAATGCAGGAGGATGTTGCGTCGCTTGGCGATAATCAGTGGGGCAGCGCGTCCAGGCGCGGGCGGGCAGGATCATTATGCATAAATGCGCCCGGAACCAGACATTCCGAACTTGAGGGATGGGTCGATACCGGACGGCCACTCACCAGAAACTGAATGTCCGCTGTCGGGCGGTGGGCTAATGTCTGCTCATGGCGGATTTTGTTGAAAAACTCCGGGGCCCTGCGCCAAGCGTCGCCCAGCACAGGTTGCCGGAGAATGTTTGTTCCTTACCAGAGATACGATGCAACGATAGCCGCGCATCCTGAGCAATCCGGAAGTAGGATCTTCTCCTGAAACCGCGGCTGGCGGTGCTGCTTCGGGCCGATCCCGAGTTTTTCAACGAAATCGGCGCATAGCCGCCCTCATCCGCTGGGTTGCCCATCACTGCCGTCGCACTGTCGCCGACATGCTGAGAGCCGACGTCCCGTCAGCCGGGCAACCAATCCGACCCAATCAGATGGTCGAACCGATCTGCCGACGCAGGCAGCAGCAGGTCGCGATATCCCCAGGTGGCGACGTGTGCGGCGATTGCCAGCTCCAACTCAATCGCGCGCAGGTCGCCCGGTAGATCGTGAGTGAGAGGAGCCGCAAGTTGGGAGACGCGAGCGCAGCCCTGCTGAGTCGCCGACGGGACATTCCACATGTGATGGGTCATGCGGCAGGCGTCTTCGATGCCGGCGCCTCCAGCCTCAACCGCCGCTGCCGCACGGAAGCTTAAGAGTGACTCAAGCGGCTGCTCGTCGAAGCGGCCCGCGAGATCGTGGTACGAGCCGGTGGTGGCCGCCGCGGCGACGGTGATCGTGATGCTGTCCTCATGCGTTGCCTGGCAGGACTGGGCCGAGACGGCGAAGCGGCCGTGCCACGCCAAATGATCGAGGCCGAGGAGGCGCAGGGATCGGGTGAACTCATCGGCGAGCCGGTTCGGGGTGTAGCCGTCGAGCGCCGCGATGGGGTCCTGGTCCAAGATGATACCGCCAAAAGCGATCCAGCCGTGAGGCTTGGCTGCGAGCAGTTGTCGGCATGTCCCAGCCAGCCAAGCGTCGCCGAGAGAGCGGCAGACGGGGCAAGCTGCCGACGTGCAGGGCGCCGAGCCGCAGCACCCGGCGAGGCGGCGACCGCCGCGTTGAGCAAGCGCACCGGGGATCTCCTCACTGAGGTACCGGGCGAGGAGAGCCCCATGGCCGACAAGCTTGGGAAGGGGCATCGAGGTGCCAGGGTGCCGAGCGCGATTGTAGAGGCCGGCGCGCCACAGGTTGGTTGCGCCGGGTCTGCTGCCTGCACCACCCGCGACGGCGCACTCGACGGCCTCGATCTCGGCAAGGAGCTCTGCTGACATGGGATCTGGTCCTTTGTGGTTGAGGCTGCTCGCGGCAGCCCCGAACCTTTACGGACCGAACTGAGCGGCTTCTTGAGCCGCCCTGCTGAGGGCAAGATGACCGGCGCTCACCGCATTCTGTCCCTGGCGGCGTTCTGGTCCTCTACGGCGCATTTTTCGAGGACCATCGGGAGACGGCACTGAGCAGTCGCGCGTTCGACCTCGACCCTCGGTCTCGTGAACTCGACTGGGGCCTGCGGGCGCTGAGCGACGTCGATGCTGCGGCCCGGCGCGAAGGATTGCACCGGGAGGCCCGTATCGCCATGCCGGACAACGACCTTTCGCTCGTCTATCGAAAGGGTTGACGACTGAGGGCTGTGGCGCAGGAGGAGGGCTATGAGCAGATACGATCCGCTTCGGGATCATCTCCAACGGCAGGCCGCGGACACCGTGACGATGTCGTTTGTCGAACTGGACTCGCTTGTGAAGCTGCCGGCCTCGGCCAAGCGCTTCGACTTCTGGTGGGCGAACGACGACGTGAAAACTACGATCCACGCCCAGTGCAAGGCATGGCAGGACGCGGGCTACGTGGCCGAGCCGAACTTGCGAGGGAAGCGGGTCACATTTCGGAGGATCGAAACGTGACGCTGCGCCGTCCTTCCAACGGCTGGGAGACTATGCCGCCGACTTCTAATCAGGAGCTGATCTCGGTGGACGTCACCTCGGCTTGGTACTGGGAGGGCAACGTCGTCGATGCCGTCGAGCGCCACCTTTTGTGGGATGGGTGGAAGATCGTGGGAAAGGCCGACACCCTCAGCAAGGCGCGCGGTGTTGATCTGAAGGCGTCGAGGCCTGGAAGGTCACTGCTGATCGAGGTGAAGGGTTATCCCGCCTCGACCTATCGCGACCCGCTGAGGGCGACTGAACCGAAACGGACTCCGCCAGCCAGCCAAGCTCAACAATGGTACTCGCACGCGATCCTCAAGGGCATGCGGCTGCAGCATGCTTACCCGGAAGCGGAAATTGCCCTGGCGTTCCCTGACTTCCCTCGATACTGAACACTCCACGATCAGACCCGATGTGGGCTCGGCAAGCTCGGCCTCGCGATCATGTTCGTCACCGAGAGCGGCCACGTGGACCGATTCGGCCCGTGAACCTTCGAAGCCGACTGGTGCGTATGGAACTGCGTGCCGACGAGCTTTCATGCTCCGGCGATGCACGTCGCGGCGCTATAGCCGGCCGCCGCGTGGTTTAGGCCGGCGGCGTGAGTTCTTCGCAGCCTCGCGGTCACGTTCCTGGGCCATGCGAGCCCAATCTTGAGTTCGGGCCTTGCAGTTGATGTTCCCTGCATGCGCTTGCCCTCACACTGTGTGATGGAAGGGCCGGCTAGGGTAGCGAAGTACCAACGCCTGCCACCGCGCTCTTATCGCCGCCGTCGAGCGCGCGAAGGCGAGCCTGATCGGCACCGAGGGCCGGAGTGAGCCCGAACGCTTCGCAGCGCAGCCTCCCTTGAAGCCTTCAGACGCTCGGTAGCCAGACGTGGGGCACGAGCCTCTGCGTTGATCGCGCTGAGAACCACTTTGCCCCCACCAGTCGCGAAGGCGAGGCGATCCAGGGTCCAACCCGACATCACAATGGTCATCCGCGCTAAGTCGCAGGGTCTCAGTTCACGCTTCCGCTGCGTGAAGCGGCCGGTCGTCCGCACCGTGATTTCCCCTGTCTCTGTATCGCGATGCTCTTTCTTGCGAGCCCAAATGCGATGATCGCTCATCGGCGCCTTCAGCATGTAGAAGGTCTGTCCGACCCATTCCTGCCGAGCGAGGGGACGGTAGTGTGCAGCGGTGACGCCGGGCACGAGGGTGTGATAGCGGGCGTTGATCACGCGGCAGCGTTCAGCCAGCCAGCTTTCAGATGGTCCCCAAAGGATCAAGTGGACGTGCCAGGACACTGCCCGGTCCATCCCAGCCCAGACCACCCCGACGTTCGTATAGAGCGCAGCCTCGACCATGCCGATGGAACTGCATCCTGGGAACACGGTGCGCGCCCAGGCCTGCAATCGCTTCGGATTGAACTCGCCTGCTTTGCGGAGGCCGAACGTGTATCGATCTACGATCAGCGTCACGAAAAATGCCGGTGTGCTCCGGGGGGAGCGCGTCGGCAAATCGTCCGACATGGGTGGTGGCGATCCGTGCGTAGTTGATTCGCGCGGTGATGTTGTTGGCCGGCAGCCGATTCGCTGAACCCGGATCAATTTCGTCGCATACGGCTCTTGGGAGCCGAACCGATCCTTTGCGATCTATGTGCTGATAGTTGCCTAGCCTCAACGCCTCATGCCGATGGGCAGCATCAAAGGCGGGTTGGGTTCTGAGCGGTACACGGGGCTTCAGGGCCGATAGGGGCTTAGGGGTTCTAGTTGGTGTTGTTGGCGTAGGTGCCTTCGGCAGGCTTGCCGAGGGGATTGATGAGGGCTTTGGGCGTGTGTTCGGGGTGTTCGTGGGGTTGGGGGGTATTACAAGTACACGGTCACTACGACATCGCTGCCGGTCGCTTTCCGTTCCGGGCCGAGAGTGAACCCGCTGTCTTCGCGCGTGCGCCCGGACGAGCCAATCTGGGATAATGAGGTAGGCCATCGTTCGTCTTGCCCTCGCAGCGCTGCACAACGACTCGAATTGGGCTCAGAGCGGGGGCACATCGCCATCAGCTCGGCCCTCAGTGCGCTCAGCTAGTTCCAGCATGTCCGCCACTCGGCGCAGGACCGTTGAAAGGTTGCCGTTTACGATCCCGGCCTCAATCACGTCCGCGACTGGCGACAACGTCGTTTCATTGATCGAGGTGCTACAAGAGCCGCCGACCTCCGCACCTCGACCGTGGCTGATCTGAACCCAGGGCGGTTCAATCTCGGCGACTGAGGCTGTGCAAGGCGTGTCCTCATCAATCTCCGTGGGCGCGCCAGCCTTCAAGGCCGCGCGGATTCTCTTCGCCTTGACCTTGCAGTCACCAATGTCTGCTTCCTCTACCCAGCCAACAAAATCAGTGGGGCTAAGGCCCTTTACACGGGCGACCAGCAGCAGGGAGCCGTAGTCAGAGCAGAGCTTCCGCTGCGGTTCATTTTCAGGCTTGGCTGTAAGCTGAACAGCGATCAGTTCTGGCTTCGTCATCGAAGGCCGCCGAACGCGAGCGTCCGGTGGGAATTTGCTGATCGCGACTTTGATCGCCTCCTCGCCTCCCCGGAGTAGTTCGAGGAGGAGCAAGTAGGCCAGCACCAACATGGCGATGCGGTTCTCTCGCCGGTTTTGGAAAAATCCTCGCCCGTTGAAATGGGCGCAGTCTTCAATGGCTCGGAGGAGCGCGGGGTTAGCTCTTTCGCCCAGACCGAAACAACTTTCGGCAGCAATGCTATCAGCCTTCGTGTTCAGGAAACTAGGGATGTCCTGAGGCTTGACTGCTTGTGTCGCGTCTAGGCTTGTTTCGTGAACGCCGAAACAGTGAGGGTCGTTCTCCGCCACTGCGGAAGGGCCCGGGACGTGCGACTTTAACGTGACCCGTACTTTCCTGATCGGACGCAACGTCCGTCGCACAATTGCGCCAGCACCCGCTGCGGACCGCTCGGTTTGCTTGTTCATGGTCGGGCTCCTCACCGGCAAGCGCTTCGAGGTCGATGACGTCACGCGACTCCTCAAGCCGCGCTGGCAGGCTAGGACCGACGTTCATCGCGCGTCTCCGGCCGTCGCGTCGTTCATCGTCGTTGCCGGCCGCGTGAGCGCGGCGACGAACTGATCGAGTTGCTCCACGGGGACGAGCGTGCGACGCCCAACCTTCACGACGCCGATCTTCTTAGCAGCGACGAGGCTGTAGAAGTTGGTTCGGCCGATTCCGAGAATGAAACAGCTCTGTTCGACGGATACCAGACGCTTCTGGAGACCTGCCGGGAGATCCTGTCGCCTGCTGGGCAGAGGTGGTGTGCTCTTGCGTCTCATCCCGTGACCGTGACGGCATCGGGGCGTAGGCTCCACCTAATGCAGGGTTCGGAACCGTTAGGATTTTTTCTTTCGGGCGCGCTCGGGCTGCGAGGGCGTGCTGTTGAGCAGAACGAGCGTCGTCGTCTCTTCCGCCCGCCATTGGCGCACGATCTTTCTGGCCAGCACTTCGAGAACCTTTTCCGAGACTCCTCCTGCCTGCGTGAGCCCTTGCGACGTGAGGTACTGCCGCATCGCTCGCATTATGTGTTCGTTGCGCCCGCGTTCATCTTTCAGGTCGCTAACGGCAATGTAGCGCCACGCGGCAGCGACCACCTCGTCGAGGATGCGGCTCTGGTATTGCCGGTAGCGCTCGAACCATTGCTTGTCAGGCACAGGCTTGTAAGAGTACATAAGCCGCAGTGCGCGCAGTGCATCGATGATAAAAACTTCGCCGCAGAACTTTGAACTGCCCTGATTTGGTGGATCTGTGTCAATAATCGGCTCGTAGATGCCACGTGCGCTGAGCTGATGGATGAACGGTAGCGGAACTTCACAGTATGACAGGTGGATGTTTGTGGCCACGAGGTTGGCCGGGTCACACCAGTAGTGCCTATGAATGATCTGAATCCCAGGGTCGTCGAGCGGTTCGAGATCCTCCGGGCGATCCCCCTCGTCGTTGAGGTCCCTGAAGTACCGGCGGCCACTCGCCGGGTCCTCGATAATGCCTTCCCTTCGTCGCACAATGAGAGGCGCGCTTTCTCGGCCGAGACGAATGCCGGCCCGTATCACCCCCGTTTGAAGGGCGAGCAGTACCTGCTCCGCCACGAACCATCGCCGCACGGTCGGGGTGTCGGAGGGCCTTTGGTCGAGCCTCAGGCTCAGCGAGGTCACGTCACTGTCCTGCCACGCTGCGAAGGCCGCCTGCCCGACCATGTCGCAGAAGCCGCGCAGCGATAAGGGAACCTTGACTAAGGCGGCAGCGGGAAGGCGGGTCGATGGCACGGCGTCACCTCTGAACGGCCCCGCTTTGGGACGGCTAAGTTCGAAGGAGCATCCTGACCAACGGCCGGACGGGCGCGCAAGCGCGGCACCGCTTACGTTCATCACCGGAGGTGGCCGTTGCGAAAGTGGCACCCCAAACGGCCCCCAGCTCAAGAAACGACAAAGGCCGCGCGATGGCGGCCTTGTAAGTCGTTCGAATGGTTGGGAAAACTGGAGCGGGCGAAGGGATTCGAACCCTCGACCCCAACCTTGGCAAGGTTGTGCTCTACCCCTGAGCTACACCCGCTCTCTTGTCCGTCCGTTCGGCGCCGTGGGCGCCCCCGTCGGTGGAGGTGTGTAAACACTATCCCGCCGGAGGATGCAAGCGCCAAGTTCGAGGCGGGTTCGAGATTTTTGCGCGGCTCACCAAAGCTCGGCCGGAGGTTGTCCGTCGCGGATCTCGGCGAGGCGGGTGCGGGTGGCGCGGGTGGTGTCGGCCGGCAGGGCGTCGAGTGGAAAGAACCCCGCCTCGGCGATCTCGCGGTCGGGCTGCTTCGGGCCCGTGACGGTGAAGGCAGGAACGATGTAGACCGCGATGTGGTCGCGGCGCAGCGCGCCGGGATTCAGGAAGAAGCCGTGCAGCCGCAAGGCGGTCTCGGGTGCCACCACGATCTCGGCTTCTTCACGGAACTCGCGGGCCATCGCTTCCGGGCCGCTCTCGCCCGGGTCGATCCCGCCGCCCGGCAGGTGCCAGCCGCCGACATAGGTGTGGCGCACGAGGCAGACTCTGTCCTCCCCGTCGATGGCGACGCCGCGCACGCCCAGCGTCATGCCGCGGGTCAGGAGCGCGGCCCGCAGAGCCAAGCGGTGAAGCCAGGGGCGGTCGAGATTCAGGATCATGCCGGGTCTTGTAGACGGTGACGTCGTGTCCGTCCCACTTGGTCCGTTCCGCCCCGGCCCGCTCACACGACCCTCAAGGCGATCGCCCCCACGCCCTCGATCCGCGCGCTCATGGTCTGTCCGCGCCGCACCGCCCCGACGCCCGAAGGCGTACCGGTGAAGATCAGGTCGCCGGGATGCAGCTCGAAATAGGTCGAGAGCAGCGCGACCTGCTCCGGCACCGACCAGATCATCTCCGAGAGGTCGCCCCGTTGGCGCTCGTCACCGTCGACAGCCAGGGTGATCGCTCCGGAGCGGGGGTGACCGATGACGCCCGCCGGTCGTAGGGGGCCGATCGGGGCGGAGAGGTCCGCCGCCTTGCCGAGCTCCCAGGGCCGAGCCTGCCGCTTGGCCTCGTCCTGAAGGTCGCGCCGGGTCATGTCGAGGCCGACGGCGTAGCCGTAGACATGGGTGCCGGCACTCTCCACCGGGATGTCGCGCCCGCCGCGTCCGAGGGCGGCCACCAGCTCCACCTCGAAATGGTAGTTCTCGGTGCGCGGCGGGTAGGGATGCTCGATCGTCGCGCTTTCGGGCACGACTTGGAGCGTGTCGGCGGGCTTGAGGAAGAAGAAGGGCGGGTCGCGCTCGTCGGCGCCCATCTCGCGGGCATGGGCCCGGTAGTTGCGGCCCACGCAATAGACCCTGCGCACGGGAAACAGGTCGGCACTGCCGTGAATCGGCAGCGTGGCGCGCGACGGGTTCGGAATCACGGACAGCATGGCGCCTCAAGCCTCGTCTTCGCCTGGGAGGACGGAACGCGATCAATCGGGCGGCGATCCGCCGCGGGAAGAAAACCCGCGAATGCCCGGAGCGTGCCATCCCTCGATCGTGCCTTTCCCCATCATCCACGGCCGTCGGTGCAATCTCCGTTCGACGGGCCTATCTCAGGCGGACAATGCCTTCGCCCGCTCGCCGATGACCGACGCCCGCTCCTCTCAGGACCGCCTCCTCGCCACGCTCGCCGAGCGGCTCGGGGAGCGGCACGTGCGCACCGATCCGGCCGGTCTCGCGCCGCATCTCGTCGAAACGCGCGGGCTGTATCGCGGCCACGCGCTGGCCGTTGTGGCGCCGGGCACAACCGAGGAGGTCGCCTTCACCGTGCGGGCCTGCGCCGAGGCGCGGGTGCCGGTGGTGGCGCAGGGCGGCAATACCGGGCTTGTCGGTGGTGGCGTACCCTTCGGCGGGATCGTGCTGTCCCTGAACCGCCTCACACGTCTGCGGGCGATCGACCCCCTCGGCGCCAGCATGACGGTGGAAGCCGGCATGATCCTCGCCGACGTGCAGGCGGCGGCGGCAGAAGCCGGGATGCTGTTTCCGCTCTCCTGGGCGGCGGAGGGTACGGCGCGGATCGGCGGCGGGCTCGCCACCAATGCCGGGGGGCTCGCGGTGCTGGCCTACGGCAATGCCCGCGACCTCGTGCTCGGGCTCGAAGTCGTGCTCGCCGACGGGCGGGTCTGGAACGGGCTCAAGGCGCTTCGCAAGAACAATGCTGGCTACGACCTCAAGCACCTGTTCATCGGCTCGGAGGGCACGCTTGGCATCATCACCGCCGCGACCCTGAAGCTCTTCCCCAAGCCGGTGTCGAGATGCGTGGGCTTCGTCGGGCTGCCCTCGGCGCGGGCGGCGCTCGCTCTGTTCGAGCGCCTGCGGCGCGCCGCCGACCGGGGGCTGACGGCCTTCGAGTACATCCCCCGCTTCGGCCTGGAGATCGTCTTGAAGCACGGCATCGACGTGCGCCCGCCGCTCTCCGGCACCCATGCGGCCTGCGCCCTCGTCGAACTGTCCTCGCCCCGCCCCGGTGCCGACACCCGCGCCGAGATGGAGGAATTGCTCGCCGAGGCGATGGAGGCGGCGCTGGTCGAGGATGCGGTGATCGGCGGAAGCGCGGCGCAAGACGCTGCCCTGTGGCGCCTGCGCGAATTGCTGCCGGAAGTGCAGAAGGCGGAAGGCGGCTCGATCAAGCACGACGTCTCGCTGCCGCTCTCGCGCCTCGCCGACTTCCTCGAGGAGGCGAGCGCCGCCTGCGAGGCAGAGATGCCGGGCCTACGCCCCTGCCCGTTCGGGCATTTCGGCGACGGCAACATCCACTTCAACTTGACCCAGCCGGTCGGCATGGAGAAGGCGGCGTTCCTGAGCGAGTGGGGTCGCTTCAACGCCATCGTTCACGGCATCGTCGAGCGGATGGACGGCTCGATCGCCGCCGAGCACGGAATCGGCCTGATCAAGCGCGACGAACTCGCCCGCACCGCCGATCCGGTCGGCCTCGACTTGATGCGGCGGCTCAAAGGCACGCTTGACCCGCACGATCTGCTCAATCCGGGCAAGGTTGTGGCCCTGTCCGACGACCCGCCATCGGCCCTCCCGGTCTGAGGATCCGCCCGGCACGCGATGTCACGAGCAATGCGACGAGCGGCGTGAGGGGGCACACGCGGGAACGCGAAGCGTCGTCTCGCCGTTATTGTGCAACGCACAAGAACGCGCCATGATCCGTTTCCTGCGGACGGGAAACAGCCTTGCGCGCAACCGGAATCGAGCGCCGGATGATGAGATCGTTAACCTTTGCAGCACGACAATCGCCCTCGGCGGCGGCCGGAAGCGGAAGGGACCGCCTCGGTTTTGTCGCATGACGATTTTAGCCCTCGTCTTACATGCTGCGTTGCGGTGCCCTGTCTTCGAAAGGCGATGCGCTGCAACAGCGGGAGGGGGTGACTCATCCGAGGCGTGGTTCGCGGTGTGCGCGTCGTGCGCACCCGTCCGCACCGATTTTGAAGGAGACCATCGATGCCCATCTCACAGGCCCGGGTGCCGACCGCGGAAGCCAGCCGCTACCTCAAGCAGCTCTGCCGCCATTGGAGCCACAAGTTCCCCGTCGAGGAAACCGGCGACAAGGGCCGGGTTCCGTTCGGCGAGGACCGCATCTGCACCTTCGAGGCGAGTCCGGATGCCCTGGTGATGCAGGTCGCTACGCCCGACCCGGCCGGCCTGACACGGCTGGAGAACGTGGTCTCCGACCACCTCCTCCGCTTTGCCTTCCGCGAGAATCTGGGCGAGATCACATGGTCGCGCGCGGCCTGAGCCGCGGACCGCTCTGACGGATCGGTGTTTGGGGCCGGGGAGACGGCGCGCAGCGGGATAGCCTGGAGATCCAAGTCCGTGAGCCAATCCATGAGCCAGATGCCGGGAACGGTCGCCCTCCCCTTCACCGAGCGCCTCGATCGGCTGGCGGAGGTCGCCGTGCGGGTCGGCCTCGGGCTGCAGCCGGGCCAGGAACTGGTGATGACGGCGCCCCTTGAAGCGGTGCCGCTCGCCCGCGCCATCACCGAGCATGCCTACAAGGCCGGCGCCGCGCTGGTCACCACCTTCTACGCGGACGACGCGGCCACGCTCGCGCGGTTCGCTCACGCTCCGGACGAGGCCTTCGACAAGGCCGCCGGCTGGCTCTATGCCGGCATGGCCGACGCCTACCGTAGCGGGGCGGCGCGCCTCGCCATCTCTGGCGACGATCCGTCCCTGCTGGCGGGCCAGGACCCGGCCAAGGTCGCCCGCGCCAACCGCTCGCGCTCCCAGGCCTACGTGCCGGCGCTGGAGCTGATCGCGGGCTTCTCCACCAACTGGACCATCGTCTCGGCCGCGACCAAGCCCTGGGCCCGCACGGTCTTCCCCGATCTGCCCGAGGACGAGGCGGTCGTTCGCCTGTGGGACGCGGTGTTTTCCGCCTCCCGCGTCGACGGAGCCGACCCCGTCGCGGCCTGGGGCGAGCACAACCGCGACCTCGCCCGCCGCACCGACCGGCTCAACGGCGCCCGCTTCTCGGCCCTGCGCTTCCGCGGCCCCGGCACCGACCTGACCGTGGGGTTGGCCGACGACCATGAATGGTGCGGCGGCGCGACCACCGCCAAGAACGGCATCGTCTGCAACGCCAACATCCCGACCGAGGAGGTGTTCACCACGCCGCACCGGGCGCGGGTGGAAGGGTACGTCGCCAGCACCAAGCCGCTCTCCTACCAGGGCACCCTGATCGACGAGATCCGCGTGCGCTTCTCGGAAGGGCGCATCGTCGAGGCGCAGGCGCGCACCGGCAGCGACGTGCTCGCCAAGGTGCTCGATACCGACGAGGGCGCGGCCCGCCTCGGCGAGGTGGCGCTGGTGCCCGCCTCCTCGGCGATCTCGGCCTCGGGCCTGCTGTTCTACAACACGCTCTACGACGAGAACGCCGCGAGCCACATCGCCCTGGGGCAGGCCTACTCCAAGTGCTTCCGCAATGGCGGCGAGGGCCTGAGCGAGGCGGACCTCGCCGAGCGCGGCGCCAACCGCAGCCTGATCCACATCGATTGGATGATCGGTTCGGCGGAGATCGACGTCGACGGGCTCACCGCCTCGGGCGAAGCGGTGCCGGTGATGCGCCGAGGCGAGTGGACCGACTGATTTTTTTGTCGAGCGCCGTCCGCCGGGATCAAGCGCCCTGCGCTTCTCCGGCGGCCTGCGTGGACACTGCGCCCTTCGGCAGCATGTTGGGCCGCCAGCGGCGGTGCATCCACAGCCACTGGCCGGGATGTTCGCGTACCCATCCCTCGACCACGCTCGTCATCGCCTGCATCGCGCCCTGAACCTCGATCAGCCCGTCCGGGCCACGGGGCAGGTCGAGGGGCGGCGTCAGCTCGAGCAGGAAGCGCCCGCCCTCCTTCCGCACCACCCGCGCCCCGTGGACCGGACAATCGTGGTGCCGGGCGAGCTTGCCGAGCAGCGGGTTGACCAGCACCGGTCGGCCGAAGAAGCGCACCACCACGCCGCGGGTGAAGTGCTGGTCGATGAGCTGGCCGAGATGGCCGCCGCGCTCCACCACGCCCTGCATGGCGAAGACGGCGCCGGGTCCGGAGGCGGCCAGCCCCCCCATGGTCTTGCGGCGCACCTCCTGCACCAGTTGGGCCGCCGCCGGATTGTTCGGCGGCCGGAACACGGCTGTGGTCTCCAGCCCGAATTTCTCGGCACAGATGGCCGGCAGTTCCCAGTTGGCGAGATGGGCTGAAAAAATAAGCCCCGGCTGGCCGTCGTCGCGGATCGCGAAGAACTGCTCCAGCCCTCGCACCTCCATGCGCTGGGTCGCCAGGTTTTCGGGATCGTAGTCGAAGATCGTGTCGAGATGAGCGTATTCGGCGCCGGTGCGCCCGAGATTGTCCCATGCCTCCAGCGCGATCCTCCGCAGCCGTGCCTCGTCTTCCTTCGGATAGGCGGCGCGAAGATTGGCCATCGCCGTGCGGTGCGAGGGCAGGAACGGGCCGACGAGCCGTGCGAGCCGGCCACCGGCCGCGCTCGCCCGATCGGTGCCGAGCATCCGCGCGAGAAGGAACACCGCCCGGATCAGCGGGATGGTCGCGAGTCCCGCCAGCCGAGGCAGGTTCCGCCGCAGGATCAGCGCAAGGCGCAGCACAGCCGGTTCATCGAATGAGTGATGGGGGGAGGTTCGAGAGGCGGCATAAAGTATTTCTTGCGGGTAGGCGAGCGTGCTCGCCATAAACGCGCCGGGAAACGACGAAGGCCACCGACCCGTCTGAATGGACCGGCGGCCTCCGAATGGGACGCGAAAACGGCTGTCGATCAGACGAAGTGCTGGCCGCCGTTGATCGTCAGTGTCGAGCCGTTGACGAAGCCGGCCTCGTCGCTCGCGAGGTACTCGACCGCGTGGGCGATCTCGCCCGCCTCGCCGAGTCGGCCGGTCGGGATCGTCGAGATGATCTTGTTGCGGATGTCCTCCGGCACGGCCATCACCATCTCGGTGGCGATGTAGCCGGGGGCGATCACGTTCACGGTAATGCCCTTGGAGGCGCTCTCCTGCGCCAGCGCCTTGGCGAAGCCGATCACGCCGGCCTTGGCCGCCGAGTAGTTGGTCTGGCCGGCCTGGCCCTTCTGGCCGTTGATCGACGAGATGATGATGATACGGCCGAAGTTGCGCGAGCGCATGCCCTCGATCAGCGGCCGGGTGCAGGTGAACATCGAGTCGAGGTTGGTCTTGATGACCGCCTGCCACTTCTCGAACGTCATCTTGTGGAAGGCGCCGTCGCGGGTGATGCCGGCGTTGTTCACCAGGATGTCGATCGGGCCGAGCTCCGCCTCGATCGCCTTGATGCCCGCCTCGCAGCTCGCGAGATCGCCGACGTCGAATTTGAACACCGGGATGCCGGTCTCGGCCTTGAAGGCGTTGGCGGCCTCGTCGTTCCCGCCGTAATTGGCGGCGACCTTGTAACCCTTGTCCTTCAGGCGCTTCGAGATCGCGGCGCCGATGCCGCGCGTTCCGCCCGTGACGAGGGCGACGCGTTCCTGAGCCATGGTTTCCTCCGTGCTCCCGTATCGGGTTGTTGTTAAGCCGGATTGCGAAACACCCGCTACGCGTGCGGCCGACAGGACAACGATCCTGTCACCACCTTCGCGGGAGCGGGTCGCTCCGCCCTATCTCCGCCTATGTAGCCGGGTGATCGGGCGCTCGCATCGCATTTAAATTTCACAAGCCATCAAGCTGTTTTCGTCAAATTTAGCTTGAAGTCGGGGGTGGGAGGGCAATGGCTGCCCTCCCGTCCGAGGCCAGTCGCTCAGACCCGCTCGACGCACATGGCGACGCCCATGCCGCCGCCGATGCAGAGCGTGGCGAGGCCCTTCTTGGCGTCGCGGCGCTTCAGCTCGTGCAGCAGGGTGATGAGGACGCGGGCGCCGGAGGCGCCGATCGGATGGCCGATGGCGATGGCGCCGCCATTGACGTTCACCTTCTCGTCGTCCCAGCCCATGTCCTTGTTAACGGCCAGAGCCTGAGCGGCGAAGGCCTCGTTGGCCTCGATCAAGTCGAGGTCGGAGGGCTTCCAGCCGGCCTTGTCCAGAGCCTTGCGCGAGGCTGGGATCGGGCCGGTGCCCATCACCTTCGGATCGACGCCCGCGGTCGCCCAGGAGACGATCTTCGCCAGCGGCTTGATGCCCCGGCGCTCGGCCTCCGAAGCCGACATCAGAACGAGCGCGGCGGCGCCGTCGTTGAGGCCCGACGCATTGGCAGCGGTCACGGTGCCGTCCTTGGTAAAGGCGGGCTTGAGCTTGGCCATCGCCTCGACGGTGGCGCCGTCGCGGATGTACTCGTCGGCGTCGACGATCGTGTCGCCCTTCCGGCCCTTGACGGTGACGGGAACGATCTCCTCCTTGAAGCGGCCCTCCTTGCGGGCGGCCTCGGCCTTGTTCTGCGAGCGGACCGCGAACTGGTCCTGCTGCTCGCGGGTGAGCTGGAAGGCCTGAGCAACGTTCTCGGCGGTCTGGCCCATGTGGTAGCCATTGAAGGCATCCCACAGGCCGTCCTTGATCATCGTGTCGACGAGCTTGAGATCGCCCATCTTCTGTCCGCCGCGCAGGTACTGCGCGTGGGGGGAGAGCGACATCGACTCTTGGCCGCCCGCCACGATCACCTTGGCATCGCCGTTGGCGATCTGCTGCATGCCGACGGCAACCGTGCGAAGGCCCGAGCCGCAGACTTGGTTGAGGCCCCAGGCGGTGGCCTTTTCCGGGATGCCCGCGGCGATGGCGGCCTGACGGGCCGGGTTCTGTCCGGCGGCGGCCGTGAGCACTTGGCCGAAGATCACCTCGTCCACGTCATCCGGCGAGACACCCGCGCGCTCCAGCGCGGCCTTGATCGCCACGGCGCCGAGTTCATGCGCCGGCACGGAGCCGAAGGCGCCGGCGAACGAGCCCACCGGCGTGCGCGCCGCCCCGACAATGACGATATCTTCGCTGGCTGCCATCGTGACGTTCTCCTCATTCGGCGGCGCGATATTTGGTAGACCAGAATGTCCGGTGCGCGGCCTGCCGTTCACCGGATGAAGAGCGCAGGACTCACGAAGTCAAGCGTGCTTTCGGACAAGATGGCCGGAACGTCGCATCGGCGTCGCACTGGCACAGACGGATTCTGCGGGGACAGAGATAAATTGCTGTTTTCGCCGCGTCGCGAAAGCCTTAAGGTCGGCCCTGAAGAATGCAGAACCCGGCCTGCGCAGGCGGGCAGCCGATCATGGCGGAGCGTTGAGCTTTGCGCAGACTCATGACCGAAGCGGGAGGTGTCGCAACGATGGCCGAGAACGGCAGGGCGCATCAGACCGTCATCAAGAAATACGCCAATCGCCGGCTCTATCACACCGGCACATCCACCTACGTCACGCTCGAAGACCTCGCGACGATGGTGCAGAACGGCGAGGACTTCATCGTCTACGATGCGCGCTCGGGCGACGACATCACCCGTTCGGTCCTGACCCAGATCATCTTCGAGCAGGAGAACAAGGCAGGCGAGGACAACCTGCTGCCGGTCGCGTTCCTGCGGCAGCTGATCCGCTTCTATGGCGACAGCATGCGTACGATGGTGCCGAGCTTCCTCGAATTCTCCATGGCGAATTTCGCCAAGGACCAGGACGGCCTTCGCGAGAAGATGGCACAGAGCTTCGGCCCCTCCGCTTTCCAGCAGGCGCTGCAGGAGCAGGTGCGGGCCAACATGACTTTCTTCGGCGATGCGATGAAGATGTTCACCGGCGGCTTTGGACCCCCTGCCCCGCCGTCGAACACGACGCCCGCGGCGGCCCCCGTCCCTGCCGCATCCGGCGGAGCGAGCGACCTCGACGAGTTGAAGAAGCAGATGGCGGAGATGCAGGCCCGCCTGGAATCGCTGGCGCGCAAGTAGCGCCATCGCGTCTCCCACCCTTCGTCGGATGGCGCGAGACAGATCATTAAGATCCGGTTAACGTCGGCCCCGGCCTTGCACGAGATCCCGTGCGAGGCCGGAGATGCGACGCGACATGGACCGTTCCGAGACCAATTGTGCCGATCAGGGCCATAGCGCCCAAGGCCATCTCGCCGGCCCCGAATCCTCCTCGCGCGCCCTCGTTGCCGGGCCATACGGTGGCGCCCGTCCCCGTCTTCGGGGAGGTCGTCCGATGGCGAACTTCCTCACCCAGTTGATCGTCAGTGCCGATCCCGCCCTGTGCCCGACCCGCTCGGAACGCACGAAGGCCGCGGCCGCGCTCTACGCACGGGCCGCGGCCTTCGGACATCGAGCCTGACCGCCGAATTGGGGCAGGCGGACTTGTGGCCGCCGGGCGTGCCGGCGGCTCTCGGCAATTACGCCTCGGCGGACTTCACCTTCAGCACCTGACGACCGCGATACATGCCGGTCTTCAGGTCGATGTGGTGCGGGCGGCGCAGCTCGCCCGAGTCCTTGTCCTCGACATAGGTCGGGGCCTTGAGGGCGTCGGCGGAGCGGCGCATGCCGCGGCGGGAGGGGGACGTCTTTCGCTTCGGAACGGCCATGGGAGTGTACCTCAGGCAAAAAGGGCGCCCAAGGCCCATCCCCTTAACCGGGGGATCGCCGATGGCACCGCGTTGAGTGACGGAGATTCGAGGCGGGCTGTATAACCGCAGGAAGGGCGACTGGCTAGAGTGCCGGTTCCTCTATGGACAGGCGGCTGACGCGCAATGCGTTCAAGGCATGCTCAGGGGGTGCCGGGGGCGGCCGAGGCCTCCAGGATCGGAGCGGGCTCGGCCGGCTTGCGGGCCATCATGAGGGGCGGACGGGCGATCGCCGCGAGCACGGTCTCGGAGGGGCGGCGCGGCGGCAGCGGCACCTCGACGGCGTCGGACACGATCGCCTGCTGCCCGGCCGCGATCTGCGGGGTGGGCTGAGCCTGAGCCTGGACAGCGGCTTGGCTGGTGACTTGAGCACTGGCTTGAACAGCGGCCTGCGGCTGCGCGAGGCTCGCGACCTGCACCGGTTCGGCGGCGCCGGAGAGTGCGGCGGGCCGGCGCGGCGGCAGGGGCACCTCCACGGCATCGGTCGGGCCCGGGCCCGGTGCGGCGTAGGCCAGCGCCTGCTGGGCGCCCCCGGCCGGGGTGCTGCCGCGAAGCGCGAACAGGCCGTCGAAGCCGTTGGCGGATCGGGCGGTCGCGTTGGCAGTCGGCGCTGCGGTGGCGACGGTCGTCGTGCCGGCCTCGTCGGGCGGCGTGGCGTCGATGCCGAGGCGCTTGGCGGCGTAGTAGTAGCCGCGGTTGTAGTAGCGGTAGGCCTGCTCCAGATCGCCCCTGGCGGCGCGGTAGGCGCCGGCGAGATAGGCGATGCCGTATTTCAGGTTGGTCTCGGGGTCGAACAACCCGGCCGCATCGCCGGTATAACCGAGGCCCCGGGCGGTGGCGTGCTTGATCTGCATCAGGCCGAGCGCCGAGCCGCCCTTGGCGCGGGCGTTGTAGTTGCTCTCTCGCTTGACCACGCGATGGACGAACGCTTCGGGCACCTTGTTGGCCCGGGCCTGCTCGGCGATCAGCGCATCGATGTTGTCCCGCGCCGCCTCCTGGGCGAAGGCCGACGCCGGGGCGGCGACAAGCAGGGCGGCGAGGAGAAGACGCATGGGAGACCCGGTCGTTTGGGGTGCCCCACCTCGCCTCCCGTTAGCCGGCAGCCTGCCCCTTCTGGGGAGCGGCTGCCGCGGGAGCCTCGTGAGGATCACTCGTTACGGCTCAGTTTGTCTCGCCTGGGTCGAGGTCAAATGAGGCGGGAACGTGGAGCCCGGACAAATCCCTGCGGATGCCGTGGTACGCGGCCGCGGCCTGTCGCAGAAGGGGCACAGCTGCCAGCCTCGATCGCGGGCGCGAACGTCAGGTGTCCCCGAACACGAACCGGTTGATCGCGTGGGCGAATCCGTCCTCGTTGTTGCTCAGGGTCACCCGTGAGGCCGCCCCCTGCACGGCGGGGACGGCGTTGCCCATGGCGATCGATAATCCGCTCTCCCGGAACAGGGCGATGTCGTTGGCCGCATCGCCGAGCGTGGCGATTCGCTGCCGCGGAAGGCCGAGCTGCCGGCCGAGATCGGCGACGAAGCTGCCCTTGTCGATGCCGGGCGGCGTCACGTCGAGGTAGTAGGGCTGCGAGCAATGCACGGCGGCCCGCCCCTGCAGCTCCGCCGCGAGTGCCGTCTCAAGCCGCGCGAGGCCGGCATGGTCGCGGCTCACGCCGACGATCTTGGCCGCACGCCCGAGCAGGGGTGATAGGTCCGGCATCACCCTCGGCTTGGTCTGAAGGGTGCGGCGCTCAAGGTCGGTGTAGGGCGCCTCTGCGTCGCGCAAGTTCCAGGCGCCGTCGGCGAACACCCAGAGATCGATCCCGGCCGCGTCGAGGCGCGCTGCCGCCTCGCGGGCGACCGCCTCGGGGATCAGACGCTCCGAGAGCGGCCGGAGATCGGGTGCGCAGACGGTGCTGCCGTTGAAAGCGCCCATCGGCAGCCGCAGGTCGAGCGCCTCGGCGAGGTGGCGCAGGCCGACCGGCGGGCGGCTGGAGGCCAGGGTGAAGCCGATCCCCGCGGCGCCGAGCCGCCGCACCGCCTCGACAGCTCCCGGTGTGAGCTGCTTGTCGTCGGTGACAAGCGTTCCATCGACGTCGGAAACGACGAGGGCGATGTCCATGAATTCTCCTGTGAGCTCTCCTATCCGCAGCTGTCGCCGGCCGGGATGTCGAGCCGCGCGGCGACCGCCGCGACGATGGCGTCGGGGCTCTCCTCGATGCCGACCGTGATCGGGTGTTCCTCCGGTCCCGGCGGTTCGAGGGCGGCGAACTGGCTGTCGAGGAGGGTGGCCGGCATGAAATGGCCGCTTCGTGCCCGAATCCGGCTCTGGATGACGTCCCGGCTCCCCTCCAGGAAGACGAGGCGAACCTGAGGGGAATCGCCGATCAGGACCCGACGGTAGGCGCGCTTCAGGGCCGAGCAGGCGACGACGGCGCTCTCACCGGCCGCGAGCCGCGCCTCGATCCAGGCGCGGATGCGTCCGAGCCAGGGCTGGCGCACCGCGTCGTCGAGGGGGTGCCCGTCGCGCATGCGGGCGATGCTGTCCGGTGTATGGAAATCGTCGCCGTCGGCGAAGGTCCAGCCGAGCCTCTCGGCCAGAAGCGCGGCCACGGTGCTCTTGCCGGAGCCGGAGACGCCCATCACCACGAGGATGGTCGGGGCGGCGGATCGAGGGTCGGTCATCCGGCTCCTAGAGCATCGTCCCGAAAGGTGGCCACCGTCTTTCGGAAAAAGACGATGCAGAAACAAGAGGCTAGAGCATCGTCCTGAATCCGATATCCCAGACGATGCTCTAGGACGAGCGATGAGGACAGGTGCCGGGCGCCTCGACCCATCCGCAAGCCGATCGGCACCGGCTCGGCCGGACGCAGACAGTTAGTGGACCTCGGCCGCAGGACCATCCTCACGCCCTGCTGTCGTTTCTGCAGGGGCAGGGAGCGACGTCCGGAGCGTGCGGGAGAGGTGTGGGCTTCGGGGAAAGGCCGGCGCATTTCGTGCTCCCGCGCCCGGTGTGGCGGCCTCGCCACGGACAGCCTGGCCGCTTTCGGCTACCCACCCGATGAGAGAAACCGTCAGGCGACCTGAATGCGCGCTCTAGCCATTGCCCTCCTCACCGCCACGGCGGTGTCGGGGTGCTCGATCCTGCCGGCCGCGGGGCCGACCACCTCGGCGATCGAGAACGGCGCCGACGTCGCCACCGCCGAGGGCCTGTTCGCCCGCTACGAGATCATCGACGTCACCCCCGCCATCGTCGAGGCCCTGCGAACCCGCCCCCTCGACAGCCTCCTCGTCACCTTCGGCGACAACCGGCCGGCCCTCGAGCCGGTGATCGGCGTCGGTGACTACGTGGCGGTCCAGGTTTGGGAAGCCGGCTCCGGCGGCCTGTTCTCCGGTCCGCTGGTCGCCGACCGCTTCTCCGCCGGCTCCAAGTCCGCGATGATCCCCGAGCAGGTGGTCGGCCCCGATGGCGGCATCACCGTCCCTTACGCCGGCCGCATCAAGGTCGTCGGTCGCCGCACCCAGGATGTGCAGGCGCTGATCGAGACCGAACTCGCCGGCAAGGCGATCCAGCCGCAGGTGCTCGTCTCCGTCACCAAGCCGGTCTCGCAATCGGCCACCGTCACCGGTGAGGCGGCCATGGGCATGCGCGTGCCGCTGTCGGGCCGCGGCGACCGCCTGCTCGACGTCGTCGCCCAGGCCGGCGGCGTGCGCACGCCGGTGGCCGAGACCTTCGTGCGGCTGTCACGCGGCAACCGCACTGTCACCGTGCCGATGAGCACGGTCGTCGCCAATCCGCGCGAGAACATCTTCATTCGGCCGAACGACACGCTGACGCTGGTGCGCGACCCGCAGACCTTCCTGTCGGTGGGCGCGCTCGGCTCCACGACGGAGGTGCCCTTCTCGGCCGATGGGCTGACGCTGTCGCAGGCGCTGGCCCGCGCCGCGGGTCTGCGCGACTTCCAGGCCGATCCGGAAGGCGTGTTCATCTTCCGCTACGAGCCGGCGGCGGTGGTGCGGCGGCTGCGGCCGAACTCGCCGCTCCTGGCCTCGCCGCAGGTGCCGGTGGTGTACCGGGTGAACCTGCGCGACGCGCAGGGGCTGTTCCTGACGCAGAGCTTCCGCATGCGGAACCGCGACCTCGTCTACGTGTCGAATTCGCCGTTCGCGGAGCTGGGCAAGGTGCTCGGCGTGTTCTCGACCGTGACGGCGCCGGTCTCCGCGGGCGCCTCGCTCTACACCGTCACGCGCTGATCCGGCGCGGCGGATTCCGAGGGTGCGGCGATGGACGGCGGCACGGTTCTGGCGGTGATGGGCCTTGCCCGCGAGGCCCGCGTCGCCGCCGGGCCGGGTGTGGAGACGATCCAGGCCGGCGGCAATCCCGCGCGGCTGAAGCTGGCGCTCGATGAGCGCCCTTCGCACGGTCTGCGCGCGGTCATCAGCTTCGGGATCGCCGGCGGCCTCGATCCTGCCCTGAAGCCGGGCGACGTCGTCGTCGGCACGCATCTCGATGCGGAGACGCGGTTTCTAGCCGATCCCGAGATCAGCCGCCGCCTGTTCGAGGCCCTGAGCGGGGCGCCGGACCGCGTCGTCGTCGGCGGCCTCGCCGGCTCCGACACCGCAGTCATGAGTGTCGCCGGAAAGGCGGCGCTACATGCGCGCACCCGCGCCCTGGCGGTCGATATGGAGTCGCACGTGGCCGCCGCCTACGCGGCCCACCATGCCCTCCCCTTCGCGGCGATTCGGGTCGTCTGCGATCCTGCGGAGCGCGCCCTGCCCGCCTTCGCCGCCGCTGCCCTGACGCCGGAGGGCGAACCCGATATCCGGGCCGTGCTCGGCGCGCTGCTGCGAGGCCGCGCTCGGATCGGCGACCTGATTCGGCTCGGCCGTGATTCCTCGGCAGCGTTTGCGGCGCTCGCCCGCTGCCGTCTCCGGCTCGGTCCCGGTCTCGGGGTGGCGTGAACGGCCGCTCGGTCACCCGGCGGAGGCCGGACCGGGTTCTTCGTCGATCGCGCCGGACGAAGCGACCGGCCGGAAAGCGATGAACCGCTTCGCGCGAAAACGGTCCTGAAACGAGAAGACCCGCCCGGCCGACGCCGCGCGGGTCTTCTCGTCTGAGAAAGGGAGCTGGGCTCAGGCGGCGGTGCGCTTGCGAGCTTCCTGCTTCGTGTCGACGCCCGAGGCTTTGATCTCGGAGAGCTTCTGGGCGACGTTGCGCGAGAACACGAACTCGGCGGGGCGCTGGTTCTCGAGCGAGATCTCCGGCGCCATGTCGCCTTCCGTCTTGATGCCGCGGATCGCGTGCACCAGCGGCTTCCAAGGCTTCTTCACCGAGTCGACCACCGAGGAGGCCTCGTAGCCCGAGTGGACCATGCAGTCGGCGCACTTCTCGTAGTTGCCGGTGCCGTAGGCGTCCCAGTCGGTCTCTTCCATCAACTCCTTGAAGGTCGCCGCGTAGCCCTCGCCGAGCAGGTAGCAGGGCTTCTGCCAGCCAAATACGGTGCGGGTCGGGTTGCCCCACGGAGTGCAGTGGTAGGACTGGTTGCCGGCCAGGAAGTCGAGGAACAGGCCCGACTGCTGGAAGGTCCACTTCTCGCGGCCCTTCTCCTTGCCGTGCCGGAACACACCGCGGAACAGGTCCTTGGTCGCCTTGCGGTTGAGGAAGTGCTTCTGGTCCGGCGCGCGCTCGTAGGCGTAGCCGGGCGAGACGGTGATGCCATCGATACCCATGCGGGTCACCGAATCGAAGAAGTCGGCGATCTTGTCGGCGGACGAGTTGTTGAAGAAGGTGCAGTTGATGGTGACCCGGAAGCCCATCTCCTTGGCCTTGGCGATGGCCGCGACAGCCTTGTCGTAGACGCCGCGCTGGCACACCGACTGGTCGTGCATCTCCTTGTCGCCGTCCAGATGGATCGACCACGTGAAGTAGGGGCTCGGCTTGTAATCCTTGATCTTCTTCTCAAGGAGCAGCGCGTTGGTGCAGACGATCGCGAACTTCTTCTGCGCGATGATGCCCTGAACGATCTGCGGCAGATCCTTGTGGAGGAGCGGCTCGCCGCCGGCGATCACGACCACCGGTGCACCGCACTCGCGGACGGATTCCAGCGCCTCGTCCACCGGCAGCCGCTTGTTCAGGATCTCGTCGGGGTAGTCGATCTTCCCGCAACCGGCGCAGGCGAGATTGCAGCGGAACAGCGGCTCCATCATCATGACGAGCGGGTAGCGCTTCCGCCCCGTGATGTGCTGCTTGAGGATGTAGCCGCCGATCTTCGCGACGTACCGTATGGGGATTCCCAAGACGCGGCTCCTTAGATGCGCGGGTTCCGGACTTAGTCGGGCTGCTTAGCGTGAGAAGAACAAGAATTCCAGCGCATTAGGCTGGAACTGTTCCGAGAGGGCGCTTGTCAGGCGCGATTTAAAGGGAGTGTGTCGTGCCGGTGTCGCAGCCGGCCTCCGGCTTCGGGGACGAAGCCCGTGGCCGTGCGATCCGGAACGGGATGATCCTCTGATTTCCGCCTTCTGCGGCGGATTTTTGACCTTTTGTCGTGCCTGACAAACCTCACAGGGCGATACGAGTTCACGATTTTTCGTGCATCGGCCTTTGGCGCTGTTGTCCTGCACCGTCGCGGAGTCGACACCGTCCGGAACGCTTGTGCGAAGCGATATCCTCACGCAATCCGGGTGCGGTGCGCAATCGCACGGTCGTCGCCGGATCGGACCCATTTCCCGGAGCGCGTTGCATTCCCTCGCGGGGACAAGTAGGTAGCGCGCCAACGACACGAATGATCGGCGTGGAGTCTCAGTCGAGTCTCTTCGCGCGTTCCGTGTCCGCCGGAATGGGGCTGCCGGCCGGTGGCGCCCATCCGGGTTTTCCGCTCGCGAGGGTCACGTCCCGCGGGCCATGACGAGGATCGATTCGGCGCGTCGCCGCCTGCTGAGGACGCCGCGTCCTGTGTCGCGGGGGAGGACGGGACAAGGCGTCCCGGCCCGTCGTCACGCGGGGACAGGCTGGATCGTTAGGCAGACAGGGTTTTACGTGATCGAACGTCTCGTCGCGTTTTCCGTCAGGCGCCGCTGGCTGGTACTGGTGGCCGCGGCGCTCATCACGGTCGCGGGGGTCGTCGCGGCCGCCCATCTGTTCCGTATCAACACCGATGTCGAGCGGCTGATCGAGCCGAGCGTCTCCTGGCGCCAGGACGAGATCGCCTTCGAGAAGGCGTTCCCGCAGCGCACGAATCTCGTGGCCGCGGTCATCGACGGCGAGACGCCGGAGATCGCTGAAGAGGCCGCCGCGCGCTTCGCTGAGGCTCTGAAGTCGCATCGCTCGGAGATCGAGACCGTCTATCGCCCTGATGGCGGCCCGTTCTTCGATCGCAACGGCCTCCTGCTGATGTCGCAGGAGGAACTGGAGCAGACGACTCAGCGCCTGATCGAGCAGCAGGGCCTTCTCGGGCCGCTGGCCGCCGATCCGTCGCTGCGCGGTGTGATGCGGGTGCTCAATCTCGGCGTGAAGGGTGTGAAGAGCGGCGACGCCAAGCTCGAAGACCTTGCTCAGCCGATGACGCAGATCGACGAGACCCTGCGTAAGGTGCTCGACGGCCAGCGTGCGCGGATGTCGTGGCAGACCCTGCTCGCGGGCGGGCGCAGCGAGACCACGGACAAGCGCAAGTTCGTGATGATCCAGCCGGTGCTCGACTACAACGCGCTGGAGCCGGGCCGCGAGGCGACCAAGTTGATCCGGCGCGTTGCCGCCGAGCAGAACATCGACGCCGCGCACGGCCTTCGCATCCGCCTGACCGGACCCGTGGCGGTGGCCGACGACGAGTTCGCCACGCTCGCCGACGACGCCTTCCTGAACTACTCGCTGACTACGGCGGCCATCGTCCTGTTCCTGTGGCTGGCCTTGCGCTCCGGTCCGCTCGTCGTGGCCGTGCTGATTACCACCTTCTCCGGCCTCGTCGTCACGGCGGCTTTGGGCCTCGCCATGGTGGGCGAACTGAACCCGATCTCGGTGGCGTTCGCCGCCCTGTTCGTGGGGCTCGGCATCGATTTCGGCATCCAGTTCGCCGTGCGCTACCGGGCCGACCGCTACGAACTCGGCAATGTCGAGGCCGCGTTGCGCGGCGCGGCGCGGGGCGTCGGCTGGTCGCTGACCCTGGCGGCGATCTCGCTGCTCGCCGGCTTCTTCGCCTTCCTGCCCACGCAGTTCCGCGGCGTGTCCGAACTCGGCCTCATCGCCGGCGTCGGCATGATCGTGGCCTATCTGTTCGCCCTCACCCTGCTTCCGGCCCTCATCGCGGTGTTCAACCCGCGCGGCGAGAAGCGGGCGGTCGAGACGACGTGGATGGCGGGCGTCGATCACTGGATCGTCGAGCACCGCAAGTGGGTGCTGATCTTCGTCGGCCTGATCACTCTCGCCGGCATCCCGCTGCTGCTGAAGCTGCCCTTCGATTCCAACCCGATGCACCTTCGCAGTCCGAAGGTGGAGTCGATCGCGACCTATCTCGACCTGATCAAGGACCCGGCCACCAGCCCGAACTCGATCGACGTGCTGGCTCCGAATGTCGATGCGGTCCCCGCGCTGTCCAAGCGCCTGGAGGGGCTCGACGCGGTCGCCAAGGTGATCTCGATCGACACCTTCGTGCCTCGCGACCAGGACCAGAAGCTCGCCACCATCCAGGAGACGGCGCAACTCCTCGCACCCGCCCTCAACCCGGTCCGCAAGCCGCCGCCGCCGACGGATGCGGAGAACGTCAAGGCGCTCAAGGAGACGGCCGCGGCACTGAAGAGCATCGCGAACGGAGATTCCGCCGGCGCCAAGGCGGCGGACCGCCTGTCGGGCACCCTCGACACCCTCGCCGCTGCCCAGGCGGAGAAGCGCGAGGCCGCCAGCGTCGCCCTGACGACCGATCTGAAGACGCTGATGAGCCGCCTGTCCGGGCTGCTCGACCCGAAGAAGATCACCCTCGACAATCTGCCCAAGCCGCTGAAGGCGGAGTGGGTGACGAGCGACGGCCGCGCCCGCATCGAGGTCCACCCGAAGGGCGACTCGAACGACGACGAGGTGCTGCGCCGCTTCGCCAAGGAGGTGCAGACGGTCGATCCCCACGCCACGGGCGCGCCGATCGCCACGACGGAGTCGAGCTACACCATCCTCGGCGCTTTCGTGCAGGCCGGCCTGACGGCGCTCGCGCTGATCTTCATCCTGCTCTCGGTCGCGCTGCGCAAACCCTGGGATGTGGCGATGACGCTCGGCCCGCTGGTGCTGGCGACGCTGTGGACGCTGATGGCGCTCAAGGTCATCGGCATGCCGCTGAACTTCGCCAACATCATCGCCCTGCCCCTGATGCTGGCGGTGGGTGTGGCCTTCCACATCTACTACGTCATCGCGTGGCGGGCGGGCGTCGTCGACATGCTGGCCTCCAGCCTGACGCGGGCGATCTTCTTCTCGGCGCTGACCACGGGCACGGCCTTCGGCTCGCTGATGCTGTCGAGCCATCCCGGCACCGCCAGCATGGGCGAACTGCTTGCCCTATCGCTGTTCTTCACCCTGATCGCGGCGTTCTTCGTGGTGCCGGCCTTCCTCGGGCCGCCGCCGAAGCAACCCGATGCGGATCGACCCGAGGGTACGGAAGCCGGTCGCCAATCGGGCGAGGTCGCCCGCGAGCATGCGGCGGTGAAGTAGCCCGTCGAATGGCCACGGCCGGCCGGCGTCAATCGCCCGCCAGCCGGGCCTGGATCGCCTCCAGGATCCAGGCGTCGCGCGTCGTTCCCGCCTTGGCAGCGGCGGCATCGATCTGCAGCGAGAGCTCCGGCTTGACCGGCAGGCTGAGAATGAACGCGGTCTCGCTCTGCGTCGGGTCGAGGGGATCATACACGAGGCTCGTCAGTGTGGAGGCGAAGCGTCGGACCGCCTCGCGCTGGCGATCGAGCGTCAGGCTCTCGTCCCGGGCGACCATCGGGCAATAGGTGGCGACGGCGCGGTCGACGATGACCGCGCGTGGCACGCCCTGGTTCCTGAGACGCCGGACCGCCGACGCCAGCGCCGTGGCCGCATTCGTCTCGAGCTGCGGCGAGACGATCGCCTGGGTCAGGACGGCGTCGGCTTCCGGGTGCGGTGCTGGCGGTGGGCCGCAATCGAGCCCGGCGGATCTGGCGGGTGCGCTAGCCAATGCGCTGGCCAAGCCCGCTGCGATGCCTAGGGATACGAGGGCGGCGCGTCGTCTCATGGAGCTTGCGTTCCTCTCGGCTGAGGGGCGGCCTGCATAGGACGCCCAGCTGGCGGATCCTGACGCGGTCGCGGTCAGCCACTGTCTGGACGTGCGATCGCTTTCGGCCTGTCAGTGCAGCGAGCTTCGCGGCTTCCACCGCACCGTTCATCGAGGACGATCCCGAGCCGTCTTCAGGCCTCGGCTCGTTTCGGAGAATGCCTTTCGGCGCACCGCCCGGCGTTGATTTCGATCAGCGCTCGAACATCACCGCGTCGAGGCCGGCCTCCCTGTGTCGAGACCGCCGCGGAGATCGGTGCCGATCGAAGCGCTGGCCAGATGCCGGCCATCCATCGCGGGGATGCTCTAGGAAAGGAAATCCGAGAAGCCGCCCCGCTCGGCTCCACTGCGGTCTGCGGCTTCCCGCGCTTGCGGCGCGACCAGTGCGTCGCGCTCGGCTGCGTAAAGGTAGCCCGGAGCCTCGCCGCGGAAGCCGTCGGCCGTTGCGGGGTGGGTGTAGAGTTCGGTCAGCCCGTCCGGCAGGTGGCGTAGCAGGGCGGTCACACGCTCTGGCGTCATCGCGCCGGACCATGCGAGGCCCAGCGTCCGGGTCGGGATCAGCAGGCCCGCCTGCCGCGCGCGCACGGCGAGGAGGGCCGCCCAGGGCGCTGTGTCGAGGGCGGGCTTCGGCTGAAAGCCGGGCTCGGCGCGCCGCAGAAGATCGCGCGGCTCGCGCGGCACCCGGAGCGCCCGCATTCCGAAATCGCGACCGATCCGCAGCACCATTCCGGCGATCAGCGGGTGGATGTGGAAGTGCTTGTGCGCGTTGACGTGATCGAGCGGCAGTCCGGTCGCGCGGAACGCCTCGAACTGCGCCCGGATCTCGGCGGCGAGCTGTCGCCGGGCGCTCGCCTTCAGCGCGAGGTCGAGGCCGAGGCGCTCCATGTCGCGCCGCATCAGTCCCTGCCCATCGGTGAGATCGGGAAGCTCTTCAGGCGGCAGGGTCGGCCACGCCTCGACCAGCACGAGGTGCAGCCCGACTCGCAGGGAGGGCATCCGCCGCGCGCGGGCGACGGCGTCGGCGGCGCCGGGCGCTGACACCATCAGGCTCGCCGCGGTGAGAATGCCGTCCAAATGAGCCTGCTCGACGGCCTCGTTGACCTCGCGGCTGAGGCCGAAATCGTCGGCGGTGACGACCAGTCGCTTCAAGGGAATTCTCTCGTCACGGGTGTCGAGAGGGCAAGCCCCCTCGCGGGTCCAGGGCAGAGCCCTGGAAGCAAGAAAGGCCGGGCTCGCGCCCGGCCTTTCCTGTTTTGATGTCGCGGCGCCCGGTGTTACGCGGCAGCCTTGCGGTCCCGCAGGAAGTGCCAGAACTCGACGCCCTCGCGCAGGCGGCGCTTCATCATCTCCGGCGAGCGGACCATCTCGTTCACGATCGAGGCAATCTTCGGGGCGCGGAAGTAGAACTTCCGGTAGAACTCCTCGACCGCCGAGAAGATCTCCGAGTGCGACAGGTGCGGGTAGTGGAGCGGCGCGATCTGCACGCCGTTCTCGTCCACCAGTTCGGCATTCTCGACGTCGAGCCAGCCGTTCTCCACCGCCTGCTTGTAGAGGAAGGTGCCCGGGTAGGGCGCGGCGAGCGAGACTTGGATCGTGTGCGGGTTGATGCGCTTGGCAAACGCGATCGTCTCCTGGATCGTCTCCTTCGTCTCGCCCGGCAGGCCGACGATGAAGGTCCCGTGGATGGCGATGCCGAGGTCGTGGCAGTCCTTGGTGAACTTCTCGGCGACCTCGACGCGCATGCCCTTCTTGATGTTGTTGAGGATCTTCTGGTTGCCGGACTCGTAGCCGACGAGGAGCAGGCGCAGGCCGTTCTCCTTGAGCACCTTCAGGGTCTCGCGGGGCACGTTGGCCTTGGCGTTGCACGACCACGTCACGCCGAGCTTGCCCAGCTCGCGAGCGATCTCTTCCGCGCGGGGCAGGTTATCGGTGAAGGTGTCGTCGTCGAAGAAGAACTCCTTCGTCTGAGGGAACTCCTTCATGCAGTACTTGATCTCTTCGATCACGTGGGCGACCGAGCGGGTGCGGTAGGTGTGCCCGCCGACGGTCTGCGGCCACAGGCAGAAGGTGCAGCGGCTCTTGCAGCCGCGGCCGGAATAGAACGAGATGTAGGGGTGCTTCAGGTACCCGATGAAATACTTCTCCATCTCGAGATCGCGCTTGTACACGCTTGTGACGAAGGGAAGCTGGTCCATATCCGTCATGATCTCGCGGTCCTCGTTGTGGACCACGACGCCGTTGGCATCACGATAGGACAGGCCCTTGATCTCGGCCATCGGCACGCCGTCGGCGACTTCCTTGACGGTGAAGTCGAACTCGTTGCGGGCGCAGAAATCGATGCACGGGGCCTGGGCCATGGCGCCGGCGGCATCCACCGCGACCTTGGCGCCGATCAGGCCGGCGATCAGCTTCGGGTTGGCGGCCTTCAGCGCCTCGACGGTCTTCACGTCGGACTTGAAGGACGGGACCGAGGTGTGAAGCACGACGAGGTCGAAATCGTTGGCCTGGGCCACGATCTCGTCGAGCTTGATGTTGTGCGGCGGTGCGTCGATCAGCTTCGAGTTCGGCACCAGAGCCGCCGGTTGGGCGAGCCAGGTCGGGTACCAGAACGACTTGATCTCGCGCTTGGCCTGGTAGCGCGAGCCGGCGCCGCCGTCGAAGCCGTCGAAGGTGGGGGCCTGCAGGAAAAGCGTGCGCATGGGGTTCAAGGCCTCAAGGCTCGGGACAGTATTGATGTGAAGGGTTCGCGCATCGTCCTGAATTCAGGACGATGCGCTCGATCTTTGTTTTTGCATCGTCCTTTCCCGAAAGCCGGCAACCACCTTTCGGGACGATGCTCGAGAGTTCAGACCGAAGTCGCGCGCGACTCGCGACCGAGGCCGTGCTCCGGAATTAGCGTACCGTCCGCAACCACACGGTAATCGTGACCTTTCCATGTCACCGCACCCGAGACGAAGCTCCAGGTGAAGTTGATGAAGGAGAGCATGTCGCGAATCGGCAACAGCCAGTAGGCATGGGGAGCGAGCCCAAAGGCGCGTTCGATGCGAAGGCACAGCAGGATGCGGCAGGCGAGCGCCAGCGCGGCCACGGCCAGGGCGCCGGTGCCGGCGCCGGGCATCAGCGCGGCGAGAAGGGCCAGCGGGAAGGCGTGAGTGACCACCGACCCGGCATAGCCCTTGGGATCGACGTTGCGGATGGTGCGGTTCCAGCGCAGCTCGTGCCGCCACAGGCCGGAGAGTTCGGTATCGACGCAGGCATGCCCGATGGTGAGAGCGGGAATCGCCACCGTGCCGCCCGTGGCGCGCAGGGCTTCGCCGATGGCATAGTCGTCGGCCAGATCGTCCTTGAAGGCGCGGAAGCCGCCGATACGAGCGAGCGACGAGGCCGTCATCGCGATGGTCGATCCGAAGCAGGGCCGGGCGAGATCGAAGGTGGTGCCGAGGATGACGTTGGGCACGAACTGCACGTCGATGGCGAGCGCCGCGAGCTGTGCGCACAGGCCACGGTCGCCCGGAACGCCGTGATAGAGGCAGGTCACGCCGGCCACATCCGGCTGCGACAGCGCGGCGACGATGCGCTCCAGGTAGTCCGGCCGCACCGACATGTCGCTGTCGGCCAGCACGACGACTTCGTGGGCGATCCGCTCCGACATGTTGATGAGGTTGGAGACCTTGCGGTTCGAGCCGTGCTGGCTCGCATCCACCACGAGGTCGATCCGCAAGGCGGGATGGGCCGTGCGCAGGCGCTGCACCACAGCGATCGCCGGATCGGCGGCGTTCTGGACACCGAACACGACCTGTACCGGGCCGGCGTAATCCTGGCGGCAGAAGCTTTCGAGATTCTCGAACAGGTCCGGTTCGAGGCCGCAGAGCGGCTTGAGGATCGTCACGCTCGGCCGCGGCGCATCGCCTGCGAGCGCAGGCGAGGGACGCGCGGCGAAGCGGCCGACGAGGAGGGCGGCGAGCAGGGCATAGACGCAGCCGGCGAGCGCCATCAGCAGAAGCACGGGTGCGATCCAGGCCGGCAGCTCGTTCAGGTCCATGGCGCGGCGTTGCTCGCTGCTGTCTTGGGTCGGGGACCGCGGTCGGCGGTCTAAGTGGGTCAAGGCCTGGGTGCCGCCCCAACCGGATCGCGGTCGGCCCCAGGGTTGCATCTTAAGGGTCTCGTGCCGCCGAATCGCTCAGCGCTTCGGCAGGAAGAAATGCTTCTAAGCCCCTATTCTCGGGGCGAGACTTTGGCGGCGAGCATCCCGTCGGTGCGTTCGCGCATAAATTTCAGCAGGCCGTCGGCGCCGCCCTTGAGCGGGTCGGCGAAGCTGGCACGCATCGAGGCGACCTCGCTGACATTGCCGTTGAGCAGCACGTCCTGCACCCGGTTGCTCGCGTTGACGACGTAATCGACGTCCGACTCGTCCCCGTCCTTGTTCGAGACGCGGGTGGAGACGACGCGGTTCGGGCCGCGCTCCTCGCTCTGCGGCTTGATGTCGAACTTGCCGCCCGCCGCCTGCGAGAGACGATTGGCGTAGAGCGTGACGAAGTACTTGCCGAAGGTCTCGGTGAGGGCCTCCTGCTGCTCGGGCTTGAAGGTCTTCCACTTCGGGCCGACGGCGGTGCGCACCATGGCCGGCGTATCGAAGGTGGCCGCCAGGGTGTCGCCGACCACGGCGAGCCGGCTCTTGAGGTCGCCCGCGCCGTTCTTCAGCGCCTCTTCGAACTTGGCGTAGAGCCGCTTGATGGGCTCGACCGCCGGATCCTCGGCGGCACGGGCGATGTGCGGCGTTCCCGAGGCTGCGACCGCTGCGATCGCGGTGGCGAGGAGGGTGCGGCGGTTCAGGCGCACTTCTGGAGCGCTCCAGCTTCGTTGTCGGAGGAAAGGGCGGCCGGATTCCGCGGGGTGGGAAAGCCGTAGGCTGGAGCGAGCGGGGCTGGCCCGAGACGGCGGCCGAGCCGCGCCCGGATCGCGCCGAGCCCTTCGCGGACCGCCTCGGCACCATCGGGCTCGGGAGAGGCCGCGGCCTTCCGCTCCATCAGGTTCCACAGGGCGAGGCTCGGCAGGCCGACGGCGAGGTCCGCGACGCGCTTGACCAGCGACAGGGCGAGCGCGGCTTCCGCCGGAATGCCGAACAAGGCGCCGAGCGCAATCAGGCCACCCTCCTGGGCGCCGATGGCGCCGGGCACGACGAAGGCGGCGCCGCGCACGGCCTGAGCCAGGCTCTCGATCACCAGAGCGTCGACGAAGCTGACCGAGTAGCCCATGGCGTTGAGGGCGATCCACACCTCGACGGTGCCGGCGACCCAGCCGGCGAGGTGGATCAGCAGCGCCGCGCCGACGCGGCTGCGGTTGCCATAGAGCCGGCGCAGGTTCTCGTAGAGGACGTCGATCGCGCCCAGCGCCCGCCACTCGCGGCCGGCGGCGAAGCGGCTGAGAGCTGCCTCGATCACGCGGTGGCCGCTGCGGCGCTGGATGACGTAGAAGGCGGCAAGCGCCGGGATCGCGAGCAGTACGCCGCCCGCGACGGTGCGCACCAGCGGCCCGTCGCCCGTGATCTGCATCAGCAGGAGGAGCCCGGCGATGGTGAAGACGAGCTGGGTGACCGCCTGGGTCATCAGATCGACGAACATGCTGGCGCCGGCCATGCCGCCCGGCGTGCCGCGCCGCGTGAGCAGGCGCGCGCCGATGAGGTCTCCGCCGACCTGCGCCACCGGCAGCAGCGTGTTGATGCCCTCGCGCACGAAACGCAGCGAGATGCAGTCGCGCAAGGTGGGCCCGGCGCCGCGGGGAAACACCGCGTGCCAGCCGAGACCCGCCCAACCGACGGCGAGAAAGCGGGCCAGCACGACGGCGAGCGTGCCCCAGCCCGCGCTCACGACGGCTGCGGTGACATCGGACACGCCGGAAGACAGGAACAGCGCGAGCGCCGTGCCCAATCCAACGATCGATGCCAGTGTTGTGAGACGCTTCATCAGCCTCTTTCGACCATCGGCGAAGGCTTGTGTTGTCGAAATCCCACCCGAAGCGACCATCGAAGCTTAGCCGGTGGCGGGAAGCGTTTCCGCAGGTTGCAGCTTTACCCAGCCCTGTCTATCACCCGATTGACACACCGGGGAGCAAAGCGGCGCCCGCGGTGGACGCTGGCGACGATTGTCGCGAGACGCCGCTTCAATGGAGCCGATAATGGATCGCGAGCCGCAGATCATGGCGGATTCCGCCCTGGTCGACGACGCCTCGACGAAGGGCTTTTCGGAGGGCTACGAGTCCCGCCGGGATATCCCCGCCACCCGCAGCCCGGTAATGGCCTGGAACGAGTGGGACCCGCTGGAGGAGGTGATCGTCGGCTCCCTCGACGGCGCCACGATCCCGACCCATCACCTCACCGTGATCTTCAACCTGCCGCGGGCGGCCCAGCCGTTCTACCGCTTCGCCTCCGGCTGGAAGTATCCGAAGTTCATGAAGAAGCTCGCGCAGGCCGAGCTCGACAACTTCATCTCGATTCTGGCCGGCGAGGGCGTGAAGGTGCGCCGCCCGGATGCGGTCGACTTCTCGAAGAAGTTCAAGGCGCCGCGCTGGACCTCCCGCGGCTTCTGCGTCGCCTGCCCGCGCGACCCCTACCTCGTGATCGGCGACGAAATCATCGAGAGCCCGATGTGCTGGCGCTCGCGCTACTTCGAGGGCGACGCCTACCGCTCGCTCTTCAAGGAGTATTTCCGCGCCGGGGCTCGGTGGACGTCCGCGCCGCGTCCGCAGCTCACCGACGACCTCTACAACTACGACTACCGGGTGCCGAACCTGAAGGCCGGCGAACCGATGCAGTTCACGGTCAACGAGTTCGAGCCGGTCTTCGATGCCGCCGACTTCGTGCGCTGCGGCCGCGACCTGTTCGTGACCCGCTCCAACGTGACGAACCTGATGGGCATCGAGTGGCTGCGCCGCCACCTCGGCCCGGGCTTCCGCATCCACGAGATCGAGAGCCGCTGCCCGCAGCCGATGCACATCGATTCGTCGTTCATGCCGCTGGCGCCGGGCAAGGTGCTGGTCAACCCCGATTACATCGACGTCGAGAAGCTGCCCTCGGTGCTCAAGAAGTGGGACGTGCTGATCGCCCCGCGCCCCGACCCGGTCGAGGGCTTCATGAGCAAGATCTCGATGTGCTCGCCCTGGACCTCGATCAACGTGCTCGCCATCGACGAGAAGAAGATCGTCGTGGACCAGAGTCAGCCGACTCTGATCAAGGCCCTGAAGGATTGGGGCTTCGACCCGATCCCGGCGCCGTTCCTGTCCTACGGCCCGTTCGGCGGCTCGTTCCACTGCGCCACGCTCGACGTGCGCCGCCGCGGCGTGCTGAAGTCGTACTTCTAAGGACTCGCCTCGCCCGTTCACGGGCGGGACGTTCGTCCTCCGAGCCTGCCGCGGCGGACCCGCGGCGGGCTTTTTTCGATTTAGGCCGCTGTCTGTCGTGCTCCTGGACCGCTTCGGCGCCGCCCCGCCATCGCGAGCGTCAGCGAAGCGATCCAGAAGCGCAACGTTGCAGGATAAGCCTCTCGGCCAAAACCCTTTTACCCGCTGATGCGGGTCAATCGCCAATGAGGCGCTCGGGCAGGCGCGTCGTCCGCCGATAGGTCGTCCCGGCGAGGGCGAGCGCGCCGCCAAACTGCAAAAAACCGTTCTCCGCGAGGCCGTCCGGGGCGAGGTGAGCCTGGAGCGCGAGGCGGGTCAGCGCATTGAGCGCGATGACGGCGAGGCAGAAGACGGCGGACGCGAGCGCGGCGGCGACGAAATCGGGCATGAGGGCCTCCCGGAAGGGACGGCCCGAGCGTAGCAAGGGCCGAGCCAGCCGGAAGACCCCAAAAGGTCAGCCGGCGGGCGGGCGCGTCGCAATCATGGCGGGTCGCTCCTCGAACCGGGCGAACCAAGCCGCGAGCCTCGGCGCGTCGTCGCGCCACGCGATGTCGGAGAAGCGCAGGTCGAGGTAGCCCAGCGCGCAGGCAAGCGCGATGGTGCCGATATCGACCCGATCCTCTAAGTTCTCCGCGTGTTCCTCGAACCACGCGAGCGCGCTTTCGATCTTGGCGGTCTGCCCTTCGATCCATGCGGCCGAGCGCTCGGATTCGGGCCGCGCGGTCAACTCGTAGCGGATCAGCAGGGCGGCATCGAGCACGCCGTCGGCGGTCGATTGTTCGTTGAGGGCTCGCCACCGCGCCGGGCCTTCGGCCGGGAACAGGCGCCGGCCGGCTTCGGCATCGAGATACTCGCAGATCACCCGACTGTCGGCGAGGCTCTCGCCGGTCACGAGGATCAGGGTCGGCACCTGGGCGAGCGGGTGCTGCGCCAGCACCGAGCGGTCGCGCTTGACCGGGTGGACAGCGCTCGGCAGCAGCTCCAGCCGCTCGGCGAGGCCGAGTTCGTGGGCAACCACCATGACCTTCCGCACGAAGGGCGAGCTGTGCGAGTGGAACAGCTTCATCGGCTTCAAGACATCCTCTGCGGTTTCGAACGGGGTGCGGCGATCAGCGCTGCACGGCGGCGGGCGTCGCCGGCACCTTCGGCATCTCGACGCCGAGGCGCTTGACCGGCCAGCCGTCGCCCCAACGGCGCATGTCGCTGAAGGCGGGGTCGTTCTTCAGGCTCTGGGCGTCCTTACCCGCGAAGGCCGCCGCCGCCGCCATGTCGAAGGTGCGCCAGAAGGCGAGGAAATCGAGGCTGTCGGCGCGGGCGTTGTTGATCTGCGAGACCAGGGTGGTCTGCTCGCCCGAGAGCGCCATGTCCGCCGACCAGCGGAAGGGCGGCGGCTTCTCCCCCGGCGGGTCCGGCGGCAGCTTGATCGCGCCACCGTCATAGGCCGCATCGAGCCCGGCGGGCGAGGCGAGCGTCGCGGTCAGCGCCGGGAAGCCGTGGTCGTCCGAGAGCGCCCGCACGAACAGCTTGCGCTCCGGCGGCACGGAATGGGCGTCGCGCAGGATGCGGCGGGCGGCAGCGTCGGCGGCACGCGCGTCCCGGTCGCCGATCACCGTCACCAGCAGGGTCTTGGGCGACATACCCTCGAGGTCGCCGAGCGGGATGCCGCGGGACTTGGCATCCCGGGCGATGCCACCGGGCATCACGACGTAGACGAGCTTCGGCACGGGCAGACCTTCCTGCCCGGCTTCCGCCGCGAGGTGGGCGGCGAGCGGCGCGCCGGCCAAGTGGCCGATCAGGGCGAGGCGGCCGGTATCCGGCTTCGCATCAGCGTCGTTCGCGAGGTCGGCAAACGCGGATTTGAGCAGGCGCGCAGCGGTGGCCGGCGCGTCCGCGGGCCGGGTGCGGTTCACCTCTTGGAAGCGCGGGAACAGCACGAGCCAGCCGTTGCGGGCGAGATGGTCGATCCAGGCGCCGTAGGCCTGCGGGTTCGTTGCGCCCCAGGCGTGCAGGAAAACCGCGACCGGCCGCCCGCCCTCGGGCGCCGGACCGGCCTTGTAGAAGGCGTAGGTCGCCGCACTCGCCTTGCCCACCGCACGCTTGGTGATCGTGGCAGACTTATCGCCGATGCCCCCAGGACCCTCCGCCGGCTGGGCCGGCGGGGCGGCGGCGAAGGCCGGCCCAGCGACGGACAGGGCGGCCAGCATGCCCAAGGTGGGCCAACGCAGGGCGGCAAGTCCGAACTTCAGGCGCATCAGTCTCTCGACGATCGGCGAAAATCTGCGCCGACCCTGCCCGCTCACGCGGAATTCAGAGTTCGGCCGCGCCTGAATAGCAGATTCCGGCGCGGAGGCGACGTCGGAGAGGCAACGCTCTGCGCTATTCGCGCTCCTTCACTCGGCGGCACTCGGTCTTGAGGTAGCTCGTCTTGCCGACCTCGTCGCGCAGGTCGGTTCGGGCGATGATCTCCTGCCAGCCGCTGGTGCAGCCGAGTTCGTTCGCCACGCGCACCTTGCGCACCTCGCTCGCCCGGTCGTCGTTGCAATCCTGCTGCGGGATGCCGTTGGCGCAGACGAGCACGACGGCGATGAAAGCGTTCATGGCGAATCTCCCGGATTTTTTGTTGGCTTTGCCTGCCTGTGGCGTGCCGGGACCTTACGCACGAGGCCCGCGTCGGGTTTCGTGGATGGGATCGTTATCCCACCGCAACGGTGAGATCGCTCCGAAAAGTCTGCCCTTCCACGGGGTTGGCGAGCCAGCGGGTGCGTCCGATCCGAAGATCGTGCCCGGCGTGGAAGTGGCCGGAAATCCAGAGATCGGGACGGTCCGCCTCGGGCAGGTCGTCGAGGATTGTGGTGGCGTAGAAGGCCGGCACCCACCACGGCACGCCGGGCGCGTCGCGGAACGCGTCGGCGGCGAGCGGGCTCGGCGGATGGTGTGTGACCGCGACCGTCGGCCCGTCATGCGGCCGGGCCAGGGCTTCGAGGAACGCCGCCTTCTCGCGGCCATGCGCCTCCATCGCGTCCGCCGGCGACCAAGGTTCGCGGTCGGCCCGGCGGATCGAGCCGCGATATTCCCGCGAACCCGTGACGGGGTCGGTCATCCGTGCGGCGGCATAGGCGACCGGATCGTCGGGCCGGTCGGGCGTGTCGTCGGTGAGCCAGCGCCCGGCGAGCGACCAGTCGCTCCAGAGCGTCGTGCCGACGAAGCGCACGCCACCGATCACGGCGGCCTGCCCGCCCTGGAGCAGATGGATGCGGCTCCCCAGCTCGTTCAGCCGGGCGACCTTGCGTTCGAGCGCGGCGAGGAGTTCCGGCGCGGTGCGCGGATCGCCGGTCGGGGCGTAGTGCTCGTGGTTGCCCGGCACCAGCACCACCGGCCGCTCGCCCGCCAGCGCCAGCACCGTGGCGAGCCCGGCCTCGGGTTGGCCCTCGTGCAGGTCGCCGGCGCAGACGAGCACGTCGAAGGGTGCCGCGGGCGGCGGAATCATCTCCGGACGGCGCCGTTCGAGATGCAGGTCGGAAAGAGGAAAGAGGCGCAGCACGGGGTCCGTAAATTCGAAGTTCGGGGGGAAGGATCAGGCGCGTGCCTGCGACGCGGCCTCCTCGGCCGCCGCGTGCCATTCGCGGCGGGCGGCCTTGAGCACGTCGAAGGCGGAATCGGCGTTGATGACGGCGATGCCTCCTGCCGCCACGAGGTCCGGCCAGGGCGAGAGCGTCAGCGCGGTGACGAGACCGGCGACGATGATCGCGACGTTGGCGGCGACGTCGTTGCGGGCGGAGAGATAGGCCGCGCGGGTCAGGCTGCCATGCCCGTCGCGGTGGCGGGCGAGCATCAGCGCGCAGGTGAGGTTGACGAGAAGCGCGCCGAGGCCGGTCAGCGTCAGCGGCACGGGGGACGGTGCGGTGAATTCGGAGAATTTCTCGTAGGCCGCATAAGCCGTGGCGAGGCCCGGCACCAGCAGGATGCCGGCGAGCAGGGTGCCGAGCCGTGCCCGGTTGCGCACGCTCCAGCTCAACCCTACGAAGATCAGAAGGTTGATCGCGGCGTCTTCGAGGAAGTCGAGGCTGTCGGCGATGAGCGCCACCGAGCCGATGGCGAGCGCGACCGCGATCTCGATGCCGAAATAGCTCAAGTTCAGCGCCGCCACGCGGGCGACGACCGGGCGCAGGCCCGGCGAGGGCGGCAGACGAGGCACCGGCGGGTTCCCGAGGGTGGAGCGAGGCGGGCCGGTGATTGCCCGAGGCGCCCAGCCCTGTCGAGGGGCCTTCCCGTCCGGAAACCCTCTCGGCCTATTGTCCGTCTGGATTTGCGCGCGCGGCTGTGCGAGGCGAAAGGACTGCCAAAGGATAGCCAAGCCGCCCGTCGAGCGGCGGTCCGGACCGGGAGGCGTTGGACATGTTGCCCGAACTGCGCGTGCTCTATTTCGAGGATCTCGAAGTCGGGCTCACCGAGATCCTCAGGAAGGAGATCTCCTCCTCCGACGTGGTGGGCTTTGCCGAGATCACCGGCGATCGCAACCCGATCCACCTGTCCGAACACTTCGCCGCGCGCACGCCCTTCGGCACCCGCATCGCCCACGGTCTCTACACTGCCGGCCTGATCTCGGCAGTGCTCGGCACCCGCCTGCCGGGGCCGGGCGCAGTCTATATCTCGCAGACCCTGAACTTCCGCGCGCCCGTGCGCATCGGCGACGTCGTCGAGGTGAAGGTCGAGGTCGCCGAGCTGATCCCCGAGCGCCGCCGCGCCCGCCTCGCCTGCACCTGCTCCGTCGGAGACGAGGTGGTGCTCGACGGAGAGGCCCTGGTGAAGGTGCCGAAGAAGGAGGAAGCCGACCCGCTCGCCATGCGCATGGGCGGCGGCCGCGCTTAAACCCGCGCTTGTTCGAACCGATCGCCATCGACGATCCGGACGACCCGCGGCTCTCCGCCTACCGGGACGTGCGCGAGCGCGACCTCGTGGGGCGGCAGGGCCGCTTCATCGTCGAGGGCGAGGTGACCCTGCGGCTGCTGTTCTCCGCCGGCGCCCGCTTCGCCGCGGAATCGGTGCTGCTGGCGCCCGAGCGTTGGGCTGGCCTCTCCGACGTGTTCGCGGCCCGCGCGGACGGTCCGCCGGTCTATCTGGCCGGCAAGGACGTGATGAGCGCGGTGGCGGGCTTCCCGATCCACCGCGGCGTGCTGGCGGTGGGCCTGCGCGGCGCCGAGCCGGTGCCCGAGGCACTGATCCCGGCGGCTCCTGCCCCGGCCCTCGTCGTCGGGCTGGTGGGGCTGACCAACCACGACAATGTCGGCGGCCTGTTCCGCAACGCCGCCGCCTTCGGCGCCGACGCGGTCTGGCTCGATGCCGAGACCTGCGATCCCCTCTACCGCAAGGCCATCCGCGTCTCGGCGGGCGCGGCGCTGACCGTGCCCTTCGCCCGTGCGGCGAGCGGGGCGGCGCTGCTCGACCTGGCCGAGCGCCACACCCTGACGCCGCTGGCGCTGACCCCCGGCGGCAGTGAGACGCTGGATGCCTTGGAGCCGCCTCCGCGAGCGCTGCTGCTGCTCGGCACCGAGGGGCCCGGACTGCCCGAATCGCTGATGGCACGGGCCCGCCGTGTGCGGATCGCCATGGCGCCGGGCTTCGATTCGCTCAACGTCGCGACGGCCGGCGCCATCGCGCTGCATCATCTGGCCGGGCGGCGGCACATGGGCTGAAGCCGCAATAAGCGGCTGCGGCCTCCCGCCTGTGGACGGCTCGGGCCAGCGCGGACCCCGGCCGCCCCGCGCATGTTAGAAAGTTTGGGCGCCAGCGGGGTACGGGATGGGCTACGAGATCGATCTGGGGCGGGCCGGCGACGGGTCCGGGACGATGGACCTCACCGAGCTTCTGGCGACGCGCCTCCTCGTCCAGGGCAATTCCGGTTCGGGCAAGTCGCACCTGCTGCGCCGTCTGCTGGAGCAGAGCGCGGGCCTCGTGCAGCAGGCGATCATCGACCCCGAAGGCGACTTCGTCACGCTGGCCGAGCGCTACGGCCACGTCGTGGTCGAGGCGGATGGCAACGAGGCCGAACTCCTGCGGATCGCCGCGCGCGTGCGCGAGCATCGGGTGTCCGTCGTGCTCTCGCTGGAAGGGCTCGACGCCGAGGACCAGATGCGCGCCGCCGCCGCCTTCCTCGGCGGCCTGTTCGATGCCGACCGCTCGCTCTGGTACCCGATGCTGGTGGTGGTGGACGAGGCGCAGCTCTTTGCCCCCGCCGCCGCGGGCGAGGTGTCGGACGAGGCCCGCCGCCTCTCGCTTGGCGCCATGACCAACCTGATGTGCCGCGGGCGAAAGCGGGGGCTCGCCGGGATCATCGCCACGCAGCGTCTGGCCAAGCTCGCCAAGAACGTCGCGGCGGAAGCCTCGAACTTCCTGATGGGTCGCACCTTCCTCGACATCGACATGGCGCGTGCCGCCGACCTGCTCGGACTCGACCGCCGCCAGGCCGAGACCTTTCGCGATCTGGCCCGCGGGCATTTCGTCGGCCTCGGGCCGGCGATCTCGAAGCGTCCGCTGCCGATCGCCATCGGTCCGACGGTGACCGAGAGCCGCAACGCCGCCCCCGCCCTGCTGCCGCTGCCGACCATGGGCGAGGAGGCGCGCGCCCTGATCATGACGGCCTCTCCCGAGGAAGAGGCGCGGCCCCTCCCCGCCCCTCGGCCGAAGCCCGCGCGGGCGCCGGGGCCCGACGTGCTGGTCCAGCTCGCCAATTACCGCCCGCCGGTCCGCGAGGATCTGCCGGAGGAGGAGTCGATGGACCCGGCCGAGCGCGAGGCGGCGATGGCTGAGATCCTGGCCTCGGTCCTCGCCGACTCGGACGCCGCCGCCTGCACGCCGGCCACGCTCTACCAGGACTTCACCGTGCGCTGCCGCATCCGCCGGATCGGCGGCGAGGCGATGGGCCTGCCTGAATTCAAGCGCCGGCTCGCCGTGGCCCGGGCCGGTGTCCAGGGTGCCACCGCCGAGGGGCCGGGCTGGGAGCGGGCGCAGGAGATCGCCGCCAGCCTGCCCGAGGATCTCGCCGGGCTGTTCCTGCTCATTGCCCGCACCGCGCTCGAAGGAGCGCCCTGCCCGTCCGACGCGGCCCTCGCGGAGGCTTACGGTACCTCCTCGGCGGGGCGTGCGCGGCGGATGCTCGGCTACCTGGAGGAGCGCGGCGCCATCGTCATGCGCCGGGATCTGCGCGGCGCGCCGATCATCGCCGTGCCCGATCTCGACGCCGAGACCGGCCCGCAGATCGGCGCCGCCGCGGTGCTCCCGCTGAAGCGCCGGGGGCGGGCCTGAGAGCATCAGGCTGCGATCTCGCGCGGACCGCCTGAGGTTGAATCCGCGCGATTCCGGGCGATGCTGAGTGTCTCTCACAAAACTCCCGCCGCGCTGTCGTCGCCAGGGCGAGAACGGTCAGGGACCGGGAATTTTGTGAGGCACTGTTAGCCGGTTTCTGTTGAGACCGGTGGCACGCGACAATCCGCGCCCCTTGCAGCTGGGCCGAGTCCGGCCAAGATTGCCTCCACAATTTCAGGTCGGGAGTCTTGGGGCGTTGCTGCAGTCGCGGAAAGGTTTGCGTACCCTGTCGGGCCGCCGCGTCGTCGTCGTCGGGGCTGGCCCCGGCGGGCTCGCCACCGCGCTGCTCCTGGCCAAAGCTGGCCTGCACGTCACCATTATCGAGCGCGACGCGACGGTCGGCGGTCGCACCAAGACCGTCGAGGCGCCGGGCGGCTACCGCTTCGATATCGGCCCGACCTTCTTCCTCTATCCGCAGATCCTGGCCGACATCTTCGAATCCTGCGGCGAGCGCCTGGAGGATCACGTCCGGCTGGAGCGGCTCGACCCGCAATACAACCTCGTCTTCGAGGGCGAGGACGGCGTCTCGGGGCAGATCCGCGCCACCGGAGACGTACCTCGGCTCAGGGAGGAGATCGCCCGCCTCGCCCCCGCCGATGCCGAGAACGTCGAAAAGTTCTTCGAAGAGAACCGGACCAAGCTGAACTACTTCAAGCCGGTGCTGGAGCAGCCCTTCGACAATTTCCTGTCGATGGCGAGCCCGGCGATGCTCGCGGCGCTCCCTCACCTCCATCCCGGCCGAAGCGTAGATCGGGATCTGAGGCGCTACTTCGCCGACCCGCGGGTGCGCCTCGCCTTCTCGTTCCAGACCAAATATCTCGGGATGTCGCCCTTCCGCTGCCCGAGCCTGTTCACGATCCTCTCGTTCCTCGAGTACGAGCACGGGGTCTATCATCCGGTCGGCGGCTGCGGCGCGGTCTCGGAGGCGATGGCCGGACTCGCCCGCCGCATGGGCGTCGACATCCGCCTCGGCCAATCCGTCGAGCGGGTGCTGTTCGAGGGCAAGCGCGCCTGCGGAGTGGTCGTGGGTGGTGAGACGCTGAAGGCCGACGCGGTCGTCGTGAACGGCGACTTCGCCAAGGTGATCCGCGACCTCGTGCCGGAGAAGCGGCGTCCGCGTTGGCGCGACGCCAAGATCGGCAAGGCCCGGCTCTCGTGCTCGACCTACATGCTCTACTTGGGGCTGGAGGGTAAAATGCCCGAGAGCCTCGGCCACCACACGATCCTGCTGGCCAAGGAATACGAGCGCAACATCAAGGAGATCACCGGCGGCACGCTGCCGATGGAGCCCTCGATCTACGTGCAGCACGCGGGCTTCACCGATGGCGGCATGGCGCCGCCCGGCCACACCGCCCTCTACGTGCTGGTGCCGGTGCCGAACCTGAAGTCGGGCATCGATTGGGAGGCGATCGGCCCGAGCTACCGCAAGCTGGTGCTCGAGCGCTTGAAGCTCCTGGGGCTCCACGACATCGAGAGCCGCATCCGCTACGAGCGCGTGGTCGATCCCCGCGACTGGCGCGACGAGTTCGCGGTGCACGAGGGCGCGACCTTCAACCTCGCCCACGATCTGCTGCAGATGCTGTGGTTCCGCCCGCACAACCGCTTCGGGCCGGGGCTCTACCTCGTCGGCGGCGGTACCCATCCGGGCTCCGGCCTTCCCGTCATCTATGAGGGCGCGCGCATCTCCGCCCGCCTCCTGATCGAGGATCTCGCCAAGGAGCAGGCCCCCGCGATCCTGGCCGACCTGCCGACGACCTCGCCGCTTGCCACACAGGGCGACCCGAGCTGATGCGGGCGGCCCTTCTCTCAGGTCTCGCCATGCTGGCCGCCCTCGCGAGCCCGGCGCGGGCGGCGAGCCTGGAGGTGATCGTCGAGGGCGCCGAGCCGGGGCCGGGCGACGTGTATGTCACCCTCTGCCAGCGCGGGTTGAGTGAGGCCGCCTGCCCGATCGGCCGGAGCGTCCCGAACCGCGGCGGCGCCGAGCGCTTCGTCTTCACCGACGTGCCCGCAGGGGTCTGGGCGGTCGCCGCCTTCCAGGACGAGAACGGCAACAGCCGGCTCGACCGGACGGGCCTCGGCCTGCCCTTGGAGCCCTACGGCTTCTCCGGCGCCGTCGGGCGCCGGGCCCGGCCGGATTTTTCCAGCGCGAGCTTCGACCTGCGCGAGCCCGGTGCTGCGGTGCGGGTTCGCCTCGCCCGTCCCCTGCCGCGGCGCTGACGGGCGTCCGATGAGCGCCGCCGCTCCGCCCCTCGCCACCGTCGAGGGGGCCGCCCTCGCCTATCGCGGCCGGCCGGCCCTGCGCGGGCTCGACCTCACCGTTGTGCGCGGGACGACGCTGGCGCTGCTCGGTCCGAACGGGGCCGGCAAGACCAGCCTGATCCGCTTGCTCGCAGGACGGCTCAGGCCTGATGCCGGTTCCGTGCGCGTGCTGGGCGGCGACCCCCATGCCGACCGGGCGACGCGCAAGCGGATCGGATTCGTACCCCAGGAGATCGCACTCTACCCGCGTCTCACCGTTACGGAGAACCTCGACGTCTTCGCCCGGCTCGCCGGCCTGGGGCGGGGAGAGCGGCGCGGGGCGGTCGCTGCGGCGATCGGGCGGTGCGCCCTTCCCGACGTCGCGGGACGCATCGTCGCCACGCTCTCGGGCGGCTACCAGCGCCGGGTCAACATCGCCGCGAGCCTGCTCGCATCCCCCGACCTGATCCTGCTCGACGAGCCGACCCAGGGGGTCGATCTCGACGCGCGCGCAGCGATCCACGCGGTGCTGGCGGGTCTGCGTGCGGGCGGCGCCGGCCTCGCCATCAGCACCCACGATTTTTCCGAGGCGGAGCGCCTCGCCGACCGCGTCGCCATCCTCGCCGACGGGCGGATCCGGCTTGAGGGTCCGCTCGCCGCGCTGATGCGTCCGCTCGAGGCTGCTCCGCCCGAGCACGAGGCGGTGCTGGAGAGCCCGCCGGACGCCACCGCCGAGGCGGCCCTGCGGCGTTCCGGCTTCTCGCCGCTCGCGGGCGACGCGCGGTTCTGGCGCGCCGACCACGGTGCGGCGGGCGGGCTCGACGGAGCGGCCCTGCTTGCCGCGCTGCGCGCCACCGGCGTGCCGGTGGCCGAGATCCGCGTGCGCCGCCCCGGCCTGGAAACCCTCTATCGGGACAGCCTCGCCGAGGATTCCAGCCTGGAGACGGCGGCGTGATCGCGGCGGCGTTTCGGGTGATGTGGCTCTCGCTCCTGCGCGACCGCGCGGCGCTGACCATGGCCTTCGTGCTTCCCACCGTCATCTTCGCGATCTTCGCGGCGATCTTCTCGGGCGCGATCGGCGACCGCATCCGCATCCATCTCGGACTCGCCGACCTCGCGGGCACCGCCACCACGCAGCGCCTCGTCACGGCGCTGGAGGCCGAGCCGTCGCTGCGCGTCGAGCGTCTGAACGTGGCGGATGAAGCGGCCGCCCTCCGCGCGGTGCGCCGCGGCGAGGTCGATGTGGCCCTGGTGCTGCGCGGCGACCTCGCGGCCCCGGGCGGCACGCAGAGGGCAAGCGCGACGCCGAGCCAGCCGGTGCTGCTGATCGAGAGCCCCTCGCGGGCGCTCGCCACGCCGATCGCGCTGGGTCAGCTCCAGCGCGCCCTCAACGACGCCCTGCCCGACGTGGTGCTCTCGCGCATCGTCGCGGACGTGGAGCGCTCCGGAAAGATCGGCCCGGATGAGCGCGCCTTCCTCGACGAGGCCTTCGCCGAGCAGCGGGCGAAGAAAGAGCCCTTCTCTTTCACCCGCCTCGTCGAGACCCGCACGGCGGCGAGCGGGCGCGGCAACGAGCGGGTGAGCTACTATGCAGGCGCCATCGCCGCCGTGTTCCTGCTGTTCGCGGCGATGCAGGGGGCGCTCTCCCTGGTGGACGAGCGGGAGGGCGGCCTCGCCGATCGTCTCGCCGCCGGTCCCGGCGGCCTGCCGGTCATCGTGATGGGCAAGTTCCTGTTCCTGCTCGGCCAGGGCGTCGTGCAGGCCGGGCTGATCTTTTCCGCCGCCGCGCTGCTGCACGGCGTCGATGTCTCCGGCCACTGGATCGGCTGGCTCGTCACCTCGATCCTCGTCTCCGCCATGGCGGCCGGCCTCGCGCTCGCTGCCTGCTCCCTCTCGGCCACCCGGCAGCAGGCGCATCTCGCTGCGACCTTCGGCGTGCTGCTGCTCTCGGCGGTGGGCGGCAGCATGGTGCCCCGCTTCCTCATGCCTCCCTGGCTGCAACAGGCCGGTTGGCTGACACCCAACGCCTGGGCGATCGAGGCCTATCAGGCGGCACTCGGCGAGGGGGTGTCCGCCGCTTTGCCCGCCTGGGGTGTGCTGGCGGGGTTGGCGGCTGTAGGGCTGGCGGTTGCGGTCGGGGCAGTGGGCCGCAAGCGGATCTGAGGCGGATCGCCCTGCGGCGACCTGTGCTCGCGACCGGAAGAGCTGGATCGGGCAGAGGCAGCGATCGCCCGACCTGTTCTGTCTCGGAAGCCGCCCCGCACTCATGACAAACCCGATGCTGCGCCTGCTGATCGCTGACGGCAATGACCGCGACGGTCGAGCGATGCGCGTGGACGCCGTCGGCCGAACCGCCTCGCAGGCTTTTGCCGCGGTGGTGACCGACCTCGCGCCCGAAGCGGCCTGCACGCTGGTGAACCCCGCCGATGCCGAGGCCGGGATCGGGCTCGATGGGTTCGACGGCATGGTGCTCACCGGTTCCACCTTGCGGCTCGCCGAGGACGGTCCGGCCGTGCGGCGCCAGCTCGACCTGATGCGCGCGGCGCTGGAGGCCGGCCTGCCGGTGTTCGGCTCGTGCTGGGGCATGCAGGTCGCCGCAGCGGTCGCGGGCGGAGATGTCGGCGCGAATCCGCGCGGGCCGGAATACGGCTTCGCCCGCCGCATCGCAGCGGTCGGCGATGGCGCGGCGCACCCCCTGCTCGCCGGCCGTGGTCTCGCCTGGGACGCGCCCGCAATCCATCTCGACGCCGTGCTGAGCGCCCCGCCCGGCGCGCGGGTTCTCGCCGCCAACGACGTCCTCGATGTGCAGGCGATCGAGATTCGCTGGGGCCGGGGCCTGTTCTGGGGCACGCAGTACCACCCGGAAACCGATTTCGACGAACTCGCCGCGATGTTGCGGCTGAGCGCCGAAGAAGTCGTCTCCGCCGGGCTTGCCGAGGATCATGCGGCCGTCGAGGCCTATTCGAGCGAGGTCGAGGACCTTGCCGACCGTGACGGTCCGGCCCGCAGCCAACGGGCATGGCGCCTCGGGGTCGGTACCGATGTACTCGAATCCGATCAGCGGCGCCGGGAGATCGGCAATTTCCTCAAGCACCTGTCCACAGCCCGCGGCGCGGAATGGACGGTGCGCGACCGGGTGGCACGTTGACCCGTCCCCATCCGCATCTAGCTTCGCTTTGATGGTCTGCTTTTCAGGCCCGCGGGAGACGCGTTTCCAATGAGCCAGGGTTCTTCGGTCGCGGTCGTCGGAAGCGGGCTCGGCGGACTGGCCTCCGCCTGCGTGGCGGCAGCCCGCGGGCATCGCGTCACGGTCTACGACAAGAACGACTGGATGGGCGGCAAGGCCGCGGTGCTGCGCGAGGGCGGCTTCCGCTTCGATATGGGCCCCACCATCCTCACCGTGCCGCGCGTGCTCGAGCGCATCTTCGCCGAGGCCGGGCGCTCAGTGCACGATTACATGGATCTGCGCCGCCTCGACCCGCAATGGCGCTGCTTCTTCGATGACGGCTCACGCGTCGACCTGATCGAGGATGTCGATGCCATGGCCGCCTCCATGGACCGGTTCGCGCCCGGCCAAGGAGTGGGTGAAGGCTACAAGAAGTTCATCGCCGTTTCCGAGCACCTGCACGGCGTGTCGGAGAGATTCTTCTTCTGGAAGGCGGTGCAGGACCTGTTCGACACGATCGACCTTCGCGCCAACATGAAGCCCGGTACGCTGCGCGACGTGCTGTCGCTTCGCATGCACGCCACCGTCGCGAGCACGATCCGCGGCAAGGTCAAGGATGCGCGCCTCGCGCAGATGCTCGACCACTTCGTGCAATATGTCGGCTCCTCGCCCTACGGCGCGCCGGCGGTGCTCTGCGCCATCGCCCACATGCAGACGGCCGAAGGCGTCTGGTACCCGATGGGCGGCACCCGCGCGGTCGCCGAGGGGCTGATGCGGCTCGCCACCGAACTCGGCGCCACGATGAAGCCCGCCGACGAGGTGCTCGGTCTCGACATTGCGAACGGTCAGCTCCGCGGCCTGCGCACCCGCGACGGCATCACGCCTTATGACGCCGTGATCTCCAACATGGATTCGGTGCGCACCTACCGCGAGCTCGTCGGCGGCGAGGTCGGCAAGTCCTACGAGAAGAAGAGCTTCGAACCGGCCTGCTCGGGTGTGGTGCTCTATCTCGGGCTGAAACAACGCTACGAGCACCTGAACCATCACGATTTCGTCTTCTCCCGCGACCCGGAGGAGGAGTTCGACTTCATCTACCGCAAGGGCGAGCCGGCCCCCGACCCGACCGCCTATCTCGCCGCCCCCTCCTCCACCGATCCGAGCGTGGCACCCGAGGGGGGGGAGGCGCTCTACGTCCTCGTCCACACGCCGTATCTGCGCCCGCACCACGACTGGTCGAAGATGTTCCCGGCCTATCGCCGGACGATCCTGGAGAAGCTCAAGCGCACCGGCGGTATGCCGGACCTCGAGGAACGCATCGTCTTCGAGCGCCACCTCACGCCGCAGGATATCCACGACCGCTACAAGGTTCTGAACGGCGCGATCTACGGGCTGGCCTCGCACGGGCGGATGATGGGCGCGTTCAAGCCCGGCAACCGCTCGCGGGAGGTGCGCGGCCTCTATCTCGCGGGCGGCGCCGCCCATCCGGGGCCGGGCATGCCGATGGTGATGATGTCGGGCTGGATCGCGGCCGATGCCCTCGATCAGGATCTGCGCGGCAGCGGAGAACCGGAACTGCGCAAGAGCGCCTGAGCTTCCCTGTCATGATGCGGTCGACAAAGTCGCCCGAGCGTTCACCGCGGCTCTGGCGGTTCATGGCTGCCTATTTCGACCGCTTCGTGCGGCGCCACCTGAACGCCCTGCGGCTCGCCCGCTGGGGCGTTCCGGCCGACGCGACGGGTGTGGCCCCGCTGGTGATCTACTCCAACCATCCGGCGTGGTGGGATGCGGCGATCCTGATCGTCGCCGCCGACCGGCTGTTTTCGAAGCGCGAGAGCTTCGCGCCGTTCGATGCCGCGATGCTGGAGAAGTACGGCATCTTCCGGAAGATGGGTGCCTTCCCTGTCGATCTCGACAGCGCGCGGGGCGCTGCGCAGTTCCTTTCGGCGTCCCGCTCGATCCTGAGTGCGCCGAACCGCGCGATCTGGATCACTGCGCAGGGCCGCTTCGCCGATGTGCGGGCCCGTCCGCTCGGGTTGAAGCCCGGTGTCGCACGGCTCGCCGAGATCGCGCCTGAGGCGACCATCCTGCCGCTCGCCGTGGAATATGCCTTCTGGGAGGAGCGCGGTGCGGAAGCTTTTATCGCCTTCGGCGCCCCGTTCGCGGCCGCCGAGCTGCTGGCCCTCCCCCGCCCCGAGCGCCTCGCCCGGCTGGAGACAGCGCTGACCGCGACCCTCGACCGGCTCTCGGACGACGTAGTCGCCCGCGAGCCGGCCCGGTTCGAGACACTGGTGGCGGGACGACGCGGCGTCGGTGGCGTCTATGACGGCTGGCGGCGGCTCGCGGCCGCGCTGACCGGCCGCCGCTTCGAGCCGGGGCACCGGGACGGCGATGGTCAGGAGATGCGGACCCGATGACGCTGGCGCTCCTCGTTCTCGCGATCATCGCCCTTGCGCTGGCCCTGCTTCCGGCAGGGCTGGCGGCGGTCAACCTCGCGATCCTTCGCACGCCCGAAGCCGCTCGGACCGATGGTCTCGTCTCGATCCTGATTCCCGCCCGCAACGAAGCGGCGGTGATCGAGGGCACGGCGCGGGCGGCGCTCGCGAGCCGCGGCGTCCCGGTCGAGGTGATCGTCGGCGACGATCACTCGACGGACGACACCGCGGCCATCGTCGCGCGCATCGCGGGCACCGATCCACGCCTTCGGCTGATCTCCGTGCCGGCCCTGCCCGAGGGCTGGACCGGCAAGAATCACGCCTGCGTCGCCCTGGCCGCCGAGGCGCGGGGCGAGCGCCTGCTGTTCCTCGATGCCGACGTGACGCTGGCGCCGGATGGCGCGGCGGCCCTCGCCGCGCATGCCGCGAGGAGCGGCGCTCATCTCGTCAGCGGCGTACCGCGGCAGGTGATGGAAACCCTCGGCGAGCGCCTGACCGTGCCGATGATCGACTTCCTGATGCTCGGCTACCTGCCGGTCGCCCTGATGCGCGCTTCGCCTCGGACCTCGCTCGGTGCCGCCTGCGGGCAGATGATCCTGATCGCGCGCGAGGCCTACACGGCCACCGGCGGTCACGATGCGATCCGCACCTCGCTGCACGACGGCGTGCGCCTGCCGCGGCTGCTGCGCGAGCGCGGCTTTCGCACGGATCTCGTGGCGGGCCACGCGCTCGCTACCTGCCGGATGTACCGGAATTTTTCGCAGTCCTGGGCCGGCTTCTCGAAGAACGCGCACGAGGGCATGGCGACGCCCGCCGCGCTTCCCATCTGGACGCTGCTGCTGTTCGGCGGCCACGTCCTGCCCTGGCTCGTCCTCGCCGCCGCCCTGGCGCTGGGGACCGGTAAGGCCGCCGCCGTGGCGGGTGCTGCCGCTCTCGTCTCGCTCGGCACCCGCGCGGCGATCACCCTCCGGGTAGCCGAACCGCCGGTGACGATCCTCCTCCACCCGCTCACCGTCAGCACGGCGCTGGCGATCCAATGGAACGTGCTGCTGCGGCCGGGTCGCGCCGGCCAGGCGGTGTGGAAGGGCCGCCGCTACACGGTGGGTGCAGCGCCGAAGCCTCAGCGTGAGCTGGGCTGATCCCTTTCAACCCGAGACAAATCCATGCGGCAAATCGTGTAAGGGCGGCCATCCAGCCTTTGCAGTTCCCGAACAACGCCTGTAGCTTTGGTGCCACGATGGCCCAGCGCCTTGCCGGGCCGCATCGCCAGGAAGTTCGGTCGCGTCGATGAGGGATGAGAGCGCCGCCGCCGTGTCGGCCCGCCCCACCGCCGACCCGCAGACATCGCGGGAGGGACCCCGCACGGTCACGGGCGGACGCCCGATCGAGAGCTATCCCCCACACTACGAAACCGGGCGTCATGGCCGTCGCGACGCCTACGCCGCGCTCGATCTCGGCACCAACAATTGCCGCCTGCTGATCGCCGAGCCGACGCCCAACGGCTTCCGGGTGATCGACGCCTTCTCCCGCATCGTCCGGCTCGGCGAGGGCCTGGGCAACTCCAACCACCTCACCGAGGCGGCGATCGAGCGCACGGTGGAGGCCCTGCGCATCTGCCGGGGCAAGATGAAGTCCCGCGCCGTCGCCCGCTCCAAGGTGATCGCCACCGAGGCCTGCCGGCTCGCCGTCAATGGCGCCGAGTTCGTGGCGCGGGTGCGTGCCGAGGTCGGGCTCGACCTCGAGATCGTCGACCGGCAGACCGAGGCCTATCTCGCGGTCACCGGCTGCGCCGCGCTCGCCGACCCGCGGGCGGAATCGGTCGTGATCTTCGACATCGGTGGCGGCTCCACCGAGATCGCGTGGCTCGACGGCGCCGCGGCCAACCCCTCGACCGATCCTACCCTACGCATCCGCGCCTGGGATTCGCTGCCTGTCGGCGTGGTGACGCTGGCCGAGCGCCACGGCGGCACCGAGGTCACGCGGCGCACCTTCGAGGGCATGGTGGAGGAGGTCGGCGACCTGATCTCCCCCTTCGCGATCCGAGCGGCGGCGGCGGCTACCGCCCCTTATTTCCACCTGCTCGGCACCTCGGGCACCGTGACGACGCTCGCCGCCATGCACCTGCGGCTCGCCCGCTACGAGCGGCGCCGGGTCGACGGGCTCTGGATGAACGACGGTGAGGTCGGCGACGCGATCGAGGACCTGCTCGACACCCGTCTCGAACAGCGCGCCGACAATCCCTGCATCGGCCGCGACCGGGCCGATCTCGTGCTCGCCGGCTGCGCCATCCTGGAGGCGATCCGCCGAGTCTTCCCTTCGGACCGCCTGCGTATCGCCGACCGCGGCCTGCGCGAGGGCCTGCTCATGAACATGATGCGCGAGGACGGCGTCTGGCGCCGCGGGCGGTATCGCTAAAGCATCGTCCCGAAAGGTGGCCACCGGCTTTCGGAAAAGGACGATGCGGAAACAAAAGTCCTGTGCACTTCACGGGCCGGACGGACCACGTTAGGGACGGGCTCGTGAAGGGATCGAGATCATGAGCGACCGGCGAGGCGGAACGAGCGGTCTGCGCGGCGACCTGAAGCAGCGGGTGAAGACCGGCCGCGGGCGCACCCTCTCCCAGAAGCGCTGGCTGGAGCGCCAGCTCAACGACCCCTATGTCGCCCGCGCCAAGCGCGAGGGCTATCGCTCCCGCGCAGCGTTCAAGCTGATAGAGATCGACGAGCGCTTCAAGCTCCTGAAGTCCGGCCAGCGGATCGTCGATCTCGGCGCGGCGCCCGGCGGCTGGTCGCAGGTGGCGGCGAAGATCATCGGCGAGAGCGGGCGCATCGTCGGCATCGATCTGCTCGACGTCGAGCCGATGGCGGGCGCCACCTTCATCACCCTCGACTTCCTCGACGCGAGTGCGCCCGAGCGCCTGACCGAGCTGCTGGGCGGAAAGGCCGACCTCGTCCTATCCGACATGGCCGCCAACACCACCGGCCACAAGAAGACGGACCACCTGCGCACCATCGGGCTCGCCGAATCCGCAGCCGCCTTCGCCGCCGAGATCCTCGCACCGGGCGGCGCCTTCCTGGCCAAGGTGTTCCAGGGCGGCACCGAGGTCAGCCTGCTGGCCGACCTGAAGCGCGACTTCGCCACCGTACGCCACGTCAAGCCAGCGGCGAGCCGGGCGGATTCGAGCGAGCTCTACGTGCTGGCCGCCGGATTTCGAGGGCAGCCTGTCGGCGCCGAGGCGGACGACGAGGACTGACGCGTCACGGGCGGCTGCACCCCGCCCCCATTTCGTGGCACGATGCCTGCGCGTTCCGTCCGAGAGCCCGCGCAAGCCGGAAGGCCCCGATGACCGCCAAACCCCTCAACCGCTTCGCCGTTGCCCCGCTGGCGCAGATGACGCGGCGCCTCGCCGAGGTTGCCGCGGGTCGCGCCGAGCCCGATCTCGTCATCACCGGCGCGCGGGTGCTCTCGACCTATTCCGAGCGCATCCTGCCCGACCGGGAGATCTGGATCGCGGGCGGGCGCATCGCCGCGGTGAAGCCGGCGGGCCACCATCGCGGCAACGCCCCGCGCTTCGATGCGCGCGGCGGCCTGATCGCGCCGGGGCTGGTCGATCCGCATCTGCATATCGAGAGCAGCATGGTGACGGCCTGCGCCTACGCGGAGGCCGCGCTGATCAACGGCACCACCACGATTGTCTGCGACAGCCACGAGATCGGCAACGTGCTCGACGTGGACGGCGTCGCATGGATGCTGGAGGACGCGCGCGCGGCGCCGCTCAACATCTTCCTCACCGTGCCGAGCACGGTGCCCGCCACCACGCCGGAGCTCGAGACCGCGGGCGGTGACCTGACGGCGGAAAAGATCGCCGGGCTGTTCGATACGTGGCCCGAGGCGATCGGGCTCGGCGAGAAGATGGATTTCGTTGCGGTTGCCGCCGGGGACGAGCGGGCGCATGCCATCATCCGCGCCGCCCTTGAGCGCGGCCGTCCGGTCTCGGGCCACGTCTACGGCCGGGATTTCGTGGCGCCCTACGCCGCGAGCGGCGTCACCGACACCCACGAGGCGGTGGACGCCGACATCGCCGACGACCTCTTGGAGGCCGGTCTCTGGATTTTTCTGCGCGGCGGACCGCCAACGACCCCGTGGCACTCGTTGCCGAAGGCGATCGGCGCCGTGACCGATTACGGGGCTGCCTGGAAGCGGGTCTGCGCCTGCACCGACGACCGCGACGCCGACGACCTCCTCGCCTTCGGCCTCGATTGGGTGGTGCGCGAGGCGGTGGCCCTCGGCATCCCCAAACCCGCGGCCTGGGCCATGGGCTCGCTGCACGGGGCAACCCGCTACGGCCTCGACGGCGAGATCGGCGGCCTCGGCGGCGGGCGCCGGGCCGACCTCGTGCTCCTGAACGACGATCTCGTGCCGCAGGCGACGTGGTACGGCGGCGAACGGGTGGTGGAGGACCGTAAACCGACGCCGCGTCTCGAAGAAGCGCTCGCCCGGCCCTACCGCTACCCGGCGCCGGCCTACGCGACGGTTCACCTGCCCGATCCCCTGCCCGCGCTGATCCCGCCGCTGCCCGCTGGGCCCTGCACGGTCAACGCGATCCGCACGACGCTGCCGGGCATCGAACTGAGCCATGAGCGCGTCGCGCTCATCCCCGGCGCCGATTGGCCGGCGACGCTCGCGGCGCACGATCTCTGCCATGTCGCGGTGATCGAGCGGCACGGCCGCTCCGGCGGCATTGCCCACGGGCTGCTCTCCGCCTTCGGCCTGAAGCGCGGCGCGGTGGCGAGCAGTGTCGGCCACGATTCGCACAACGTCATCGTCGCGGGACTGAACGAGGCCGACATGCGGGTGGCCCTCGACGCCATCGCCGTCCATCAGGGCGGGGTCTGCGTCGTGGAGGACGGGGCCGTCACCGCGATGGTGCCGCTGCCGGTGGCGGGGCTCCTCTCCGACAAGCGCGTCGGCGCGGTGGCCGACGAGGTGAGGGCCATGAAGCGGGCCTGGGAGAGGGCCGGCTGCAGCATCCCCTATATGGGCTTCAACCTGATCCCGCTCTCGGTGATCCCCCAGATCCGCATCACTGACAAGGGGTTGGTGCTGGTGCCGGAGATGCGCCAGGTGCCGTTGTTCGAGGCGGCTTGAGCGCCTTTCGGCATTGCGAGGCGGAGCCGAAGCAATCCGGGGCGCTGTCTCTTTCGAAGAGGCCGCGCCGCGGGATTGCTTCGCTCACGCTCGCGATGACGGGATGTGGAGGAGGCGATCGAGCGGCGGCTCAGCGCGCCGCGGACACGCCCGGTCCCTTGTCGGTCCATTCCGGCGGCAGGCCGATCATGTCGCCGATGATGCCGTCCACGCCCGGGGCCCGGCCGAAGGCTTCGCAGTCGGGATCGAGGGGCGCCTCGCCCAGCGTGGTGATGCGGACGCGGTCGTAGGTCGGGAGTTGCAACTCACCCTTGAACGGGTCCTTGCCCGTGGCGAGGTAGGAGCCGAAATCCTGGCCGAACTCGCCGGCGAGGTCGTAGGCATCGCCGGCCGCGGAGAAGCGGGCCTGGTTGGTGAAGGAATTGGCCGCGCCGGCCCAGATCATCGCCGCGCGCTGGCGGTTGCGGGCGTCGAGCGCCTCGGCTTCGATGGTCAAGCTGCCGAGCCCGATCGGCACCCGCGGCACCGGGATCTTGCCGACCAAGTCGGCGAAGCCGATGCCGACCTGAGCGGCCACCGTGATCGCCGCAGAGGCGGCAATGGTGGCGCCGGACGCCGGAACGTTGGTGAGATCGACCCGAGTCACCACCGAGCGCACCGTCAGGTCGGCTTTTCCAGAGGACACGATGTTGTAGCGCAGCGAGAGGTCGTAGCAGAGCGCTCGGTCGGCGGCGTTGGCGATCACGCGCCGCTCGATCGGCGTCAGGCCGGGACCGGACACGGCCTCGGTGAAGGCCGTCGGCACGATCCGCACGGTGCGCACCGTCTGCGGCAGGGTCGGGTCGATGAACAGCTTGGATTCGGAGGCGACCGCGTCGCTGGTGACGAACTGGTCGCGGCGCGAGAGGGAGCCGCCGTCGGTGAGCACGACGTCGCCGCAGCCGGCGAGGCCGGCGAGCAGGGACGCGGCGAGCGCGAGGCGGGACAAGCCGGAACGATGATTCGACCGCAGGGGCATCAGGCTCTTTCGCGGGATGTGGGTCCGGCGCCTTGGGACGCTCGGGGATGCGCGCCCGGCCGAGGCCGGACAGCACCGCTTTTCGGGCGGAAGCCTAGCCTTAAGGCGGCGGCCCCGGAAGGATCCGACGGGCGACGGCGCGCGTATCCCGTGGGCCTGTGACCGTTCCGCCACGTTGTTTCATCCGCCCGCTCCGGCGCGAGATTTCAGCGTTGCGTCTCTGCGACTCCTCCGCAACTCCCCCTCAGCCTCGCCGCCCTCCTGCGCAACCCATCGGCCCGTCGTGCGCTTCTCTCTGCCGATGCGTCCTGCCCAGATCGTCCCCCTCGTCGTCGCCACCGCCCTGTTCATGGAGAACACCGATTCGACGGTGATCGCCACGGCGCTGCCGGCGATCGCGGCGAGCCTCGGCGTGGACCCGATCGCCCTCAAGCTCGCGCTGACCGCCTACCTCGTCAGCCTCGCGATCTTCATCCCCGTCTCGGGCTGGGCCGCCGACCGCTACGGCGCCCGCAACGTCTTCCGCGTCGCGCTCTGCGTGTTCATGGCCGGCTCGCTCGCCTGTGCCGCCGCGAACTCGCTCACCGGCTTCGTCGCCGCCCGCTTCGTGCAGGGGATCGGTGGGGCGATGATGGTGCCGGTCGGCCGCCTCGTGATCCTGCGATCGGTGCCGAAATCCGAACTCGTCGGAGCGCTGGCCTACCTCACCATCCCCGCGCTGATCGGCCCGATCCTCGGGCCGCCGCTCGGCGGCTTCATCACCACCTACGCCGACTGGCGCTGGATCTTCTTCATCAACATTCCGATCGGGCTGGCCGGCATCGTGCTGGCGACCCTGTATTTCGGCGATATCCGTGAAGAGACGCGTCCGCCGCTGGATGTCGCCGGCTTCCTGCTCTCGGGTGGCGGGCTCGCCCTGCTGATGCTCGGCTTCGCCTCGACCGGGCGCCACCTCCTGCCGGATGGCGTGTCCTGGGCCTGCATGGCGGGCGGGATCGTCCTCGTCGGGTTCTACCTGCGCCACGCCAAGCGGACCGAGCACCCGCTCATCCGCCTCGATCTGCTCAAGCACGACACCTTCCGTGCGGCGGTGACGGGAGGAAGCCTGTTCCGGATCGGGACGGGCGCGATCCCCTTCCTGCTGCCGCTGATGCTGCAGATCGGCTTCGGGCTCGATCCGCTGCATTCCGGCCTCATCACCTTCGCCGCGGCCGCGGGCGCACTGCTCATCAAGATCATCGGACCGCGCATCCTGCGCGCCCACGGCTTCCGCCGGGTGATGGTGGCGAACGCGCTGGTCGCCTCCGCCTTTCTCGCCGCCAACGGGCTGTTCACGGCGCAGACGCCGCACTGGATCATCGTCAGCGTGCTGCTGCTCGGCGGCTGCGTCCGATCGCTGCAATTCACCTGCGTCAACGCCATCGCCTATGCCGATCTCGAATCGCGCGAGATGAGCGCGGCAACGAGCCTGGCCAGCGTCGCGCAGCAGCTCTCGCTGAGCCTCGGCGTCTCCATCGGTGCCTTGGCTCTGGAGGGTGCCGCCGCGTGGCACGGCCATGGGGGAATCGAGGCGGGAGATTTTCCCCTCGCCTTCCTCGGAGTGGCCGTCGTCTCGTCGGGCTCGTTCTTCGTGTTCCGGCGGCTGGCGCCGGATGCGGGGGCGGAGGTCTCGGGACAACGACGGGTCGCGGAGGCCGTACCGAAACCTGCGGATGGCTCGCCTCAGAGCCTCGCCTCGATCACGCCGCGGCCCGCGCCGGAGCCCGCCCGCCCGCCCGTTTGACGCCGGTAGATTTGGCGCGCGCCGGAGCCTTGGACGCGACCTTGGCCGCGACTTTGGCCGGTGCCGGCGCGTCGCCCGCGCGGAAAATGCCCTGCCAGCCCCAGGCGCCGGGGCCGGTCATCGCATACATCAGGAAGGCGCCGGCAAGGCCGAGATCGGCGAGGAGGAAGCTGCGCTCGGTCACCGCGGCGGCTCCGGCATGGAGCCAGAACGGGTGGAGCAGGGCCGCCATGCCGGCCACGAAGCCGGCCATGGCGAGTCCGGTGAGCCGCGGCATCACGCCGAGGATCACCGCGAGCGGCCCGAACACCTGCACGATCACCGCCGCCGTCGCGACCGCGTTCGAGGCGGGGCAGCCGGCGCCCGCCAGCGTCACGGCGAAACCGGAAACGTTGAGCGCCCGCGCGATGCCGGTCGGCAGCAGGGCCGAGGCCATGAGGAGACGGGCGGCGAGAAGCACGCCGTTCTGGGCTGAACCGAACACGGGCCGAGGACTCCGGGAGAGAGGAATATCGGGAAGCCTCGGGTGCCAGCGTGAATCGCCGGTTAAGCGGACCGGGTGAAATGACGGATGCCTGGGGATCGTCCATGAACCACGGACCCACCATGGACTTGCCCTTGCGTTGGGCTTAAGTCCGCAACCCGAGACCAGCGCAGGACGGTTCGAGGGGTCGAGTAGCCGTGGTTCAGTCGATGGCCGACGTGCGGGAGGCGATCTTCGCCTTCATCGCGGCCCGCAACCCGGGCCTTCCCCCCGGCGCCGTCACCGGGGAGACCTCCCTCGTGACCAGCGATGCGCTCGATTCGATCGGCATCCTCGACCTGATGATGCATCTCGGCGACCGCTTCGGCGTCGAGATCGACGAGGACAGCTTCGACCTCGCCAACTTCGCCAGCGTCGATACGCTGGCCCATTTCATCGACGACCGGCGTTCCGACGTCTGACCCCCGCCTGATCCGTCCCATGGCCCCGACGCTGCTGCACCACCTGCTCGAAGGAGCCGGCGCGGACGATCACCCGGCCGTCGTCGAGGAGGCCGAGACCCTCACATACGGCGCCTTCCGGACCCGCGTCGCCGCGCTGGCGGAGCGTCTGCGCGGCCTCGGGCTCGCGCCGGGCGACCGGGTCGCGATCCTCCTGCCGAAGTCGCTCCGCGAATGCGTCGCGATCTTCGCGGTCAGCGCCGCCGGCGGCGTGTTCGTGCCGATCCATCCGTCGTTGCGCCCGCGCCAGGTCCACCACATCGTCGCCGACAGCGGCGCGCGGGCGCTGCTGACCGACCCGGCCCACGCCGCCGGGCTGGAGGGGGCGCTCGACGACCTTTCGGGATTGCGCGTCCTGATCGAAGAGATAGCGGAGGACGGCGCCGCCCTGCTGCCCGGCGAGCCGGCCCCCGCCGGACTGGCGGCGATCCTCTACACCTCGGGCTCGACCGGCCTGCCCAAGGGCGTGATGCTCTCCCACGCCAACCTGATCGCCGGCACCCGCATCGTGCGGACCTATCTCGGGATCGGACCCGGCGACCGGATCCTCTCGGTGCTGCCGTTCTCGTTCGATTACGGCCTCAACCAGCTCCTCACGAGCGTGGAGCAGGGCGCGCAAATCGTTCTCCTGACGCCGCGGCTCGGCGACGACGTGGTGCGGGCGCTGGAAGTCCATCGCATCACCCTGCTCGCGGGCGTGCCGACGCTGTGGACGCTGCTGACGCGCGCCGCACCGCATCTGGCCAAGGCCGACCTTTCGGCGCTGCGCGCGATCACCAATTCCGGCGGCAGCCTCGCCCTGCCGACCATCGCGCGCCTGCGTGCCCGGCTACCCCACACGGCCGTCGTGCTGATGTACGGCCTCACGGAAGCCTTCCGCTCGACCTACCTGCCGCCCGACGAGATCGACCGGCGCCCCGACTCGATCGGCCGCGCCATCCCCGAGACCGAGATTTTCGCGCTCACCCCCGACGGGCGCCGGGCGCGACCGGGCGTGCCCGGTATCCTGCACCACCGCGGCCCTACCGTCTCGATGGGGTACTGGAAACGGCCGGAGGACACCGCCCGCGTGCTGGTGCCGGATCCTTTCCCACGGCCGGGCACTGAGCCGGGTCTCGTTTGCCGATCCGGCGACCTCGTGGTGGAGGATGCGGACGGCTTCTTCCGGTTCATCGGTCGAGAGGACACGATGATCAAGACACAAGGTTTTCGCGTGAGCCCGACCGAGGTCGAGGCGGCACTGATGGAGACCGGCGCGTTCCGCGCGGCGGCCGTGATCGGCCTGCCCGATCCGAGCCTCGGTCAGCGTATTCACGCGGTCACCGTCCCCGCCGAGGGCGCACCGGGCACGGCAAGCGTGCTGCAGGCCTTGCGCACGGCGTTGGCGCCCCATCTCGTGCCCCGCACGATCGAGGCGGTGGCCGCCCTTCCGACCACGCCCAACGGCAAGGTCGATTACAAGCGGCTGACCGCCGAGCGCGCGGCGGCGGAAATCTAGGGCCGATGGCTGACGCTCCCGATCTCGCCGCAGCACTGATCGCCGAGAATTTCTCGCGCGATTCGGGCGGCGTCCTACATGTCGGCGGCCTGCCGCTGACCGAGCTGGCAAAAAAGTTCGGCACGCCGCTCTTCGTCTACGATTCCGGGACGATGCGACGGACCTACCGGGCGCTGCACGAGGCGGTGGCCGGCTTCGCGGAGGTCGATTTTTCCGTGAAGGCGAATCCGAGCCCAGCCGTGATCCGCGTCTTCCATGAGGAGGGTGCGGGGGCTGAGATCGCCTCCGGCGCCGAGTTCGCGGCAGCAGTTGAGGCCGGTGTCCCGCCCGAAAAGATCCTGTTCGCGGGACCGGGCAAGGGCGCGGCCGACCTCGACCGGGTGATCGCCGGCGGCATCGGCGAGATCCACCTCGAAAACCGCGAGGAGTTGGCTCGGGTGGCCGCCTCCGCCGAGCGCCACGGGGTGACGGTGCGGGTGGCCCTGCGGATCAACCCCGGCGCCACCGCCCAGGGCGGGGCGATGCGGATGGGCGGCAAGCCCTCGCCCTTCGGCTTCGACGAGGAGGAGATGGACGCCGCCATCGACGCGGTGGAGGCGCAAGCCTCGCTTCGCCTCATCGGGCTTCACCTCTTCGCGGGCACGCAGGGGCTGAAGGCGGAGACCCTGCTCGGTCAGTGGACCTACGGCCTCGGCCTCGCCGCGCGGATCGTACGCAGGACCGGCCGCCCGCTGGAGACGATCGACCTCGGCGGTGGCCTCGGCATCCCGTACTTTTCCGGTGACGCCGCCCTCGACCTCGGCACGCTCCGCGCCGGGCTGCCCGACCTGATCGCCACGCTGCGCGCCGACCCTGGGCTGGCCTCGGCCCGGGTGGTTCTGGAGCCCGGCCGCTACCTGGTCGGGCCGGCGGGCGTCTACGTGGCGCGGGTGCTGGCGGTCAAGGATTCCCGCGGTACCCGCTTCGTCATCACCGACGGCGGCATGCATCACCATCTCGCCGCGAGCGGTAATCTCGGCCAGATCGTCAAACGCGACTTTCCCTTGGCGGCGGTCGTGGACGGCGGGGGCGTGGAGCCCAGCGCCACGGCCGTCGTCGGCCCGCTCTGCACGCCGCTCGACATGCTGGCGCGGGCCGCGCCGCTGCCGCCGCTTGCCGAGGGCGACCTCGTCGCCGTGCTGCAATCGGGCGCCTACGGACTGACCGCGAGCCCGACGGGCTTTCTGAGTCATCCGATGCCGGCCGAGGTGCTGGTGGAGGGCGGCCGTGCGATCCTGATCCGGCTTCAAGGCTGATCACGCCGTCCGGTCCTCACCGCGTCGGCGAACGGAGCGGAGCCCCGCCCGCGACGTTCGGATGCGCGCCGCTGCAGGCCGATGAAGTCGATGAAAGCTCGGAGCGGTGCGGGAAGGTAGCGGCGGCCGGGATAGTACAAAAACGGGCCGGAGAAGCGCGGCCACCACGGCTCCAGAACGGGTTCCAGGGCACCGCTGTCGAGATGCGGCTGCAGCCAGTCCTCGAACAGGGTGAGGACGCCGACACCGGCGATCGCCGCGTCGACCGCGAGGTCGGTGGCCGTACCGACGCGCACGGTGAGCGGCCCGCTTGGATCGATGCGCACGGTCTCCCCGTCCCGCTCGAACTCCCATTCCGTCTTCCTGCCGCTCGCGAAGCGGCCGCCGATGCAGGCATGGTTCAGAAGCTCGCGCGGGTGCTCCGGGCGACCCTGCCGATCGAGATAGGCCGGCGCGGCGGCCGTGGCGAATCGCTGCTCCCGCGGGCCGATCGAGACGGCGATCATGTCCTGCTCAAGCCGCTCGTCGTAGCGGATTCCGGCATCGCAGCCAGCGGCCAGAACGTCGACGAAGCTGTCCTCGGCGATCACGTCGAGGCGGATGTCCGGATAGGCGGCGAGGAAAGGCGGCACGATCTTGGGCAGGACCAGCCGCGCCGCGCTGACCGGCACGTTGAGCCGGAGCGTGCCGGCCGGCCGTTCGCGAAAACCGTTGACGACGTCGAGTGCCGCCTCGACCGCGCCAAGGGCCGGCGTCAGACGCTCCAAGAGACGCATCCCGGCCTCGGTCGGGGCGACGCTGCGCGTCGTGCGGTTGAGAAGACGGACGCCCAGCCGCTGCTCCAGACGGCGCACGGCCTCGCTCAACCCGGACGCGCTCATGCCGCTGGCCCGCGCGCCGTCGCGAAAGCCGCCCGCCTCCGCGACGACGACGAAGGCGGCGAGGTCTCCGAGATCCCCCGACATTGTTCGTTTCCTCGCACAACCTGTGCTGATTGAGCTGTATTATCGCGCGGTTCGGCACCGTCTAGATCCATGGGCGTCAAACAGGAGAGACCCCGATGAACGATCTCGGCCGAGCCGGCACCTACACCCTGGGTGATCGTACGGTGAACCGCCTGGGCTACGGTGCGATGCAACTCGCCGGGCCGCACGTGTTCGGCCCGCCGAAGGATCGGGACGGCGCCATCGCCGTCCTGCGCGAGGCCGTGGCCTCCGGCGTGAACCACATCGACACGAGCGACTTCTACGGCCCGCACGTGACCAATCAGCTCATCCGGGAGGCGCTCTATCCCTATCCGGACGATCTCGTCATCGTCACCAAGATCGGTGCGAAGCGGGGGGCGGACGCTTCGTGGAATCCGGCCTTCTCGGCCGAGGATCTCACCCGCGCTGTTCACGACAACCTGCGCAATCTCGGCCTGGACGCGCTCGATGTCGTCAACCTGCGCATCATGTTCGACGTGACGGGGCCGGCAGAGGGCTCCATCGAAGCGCCGCTCACGGTTCTGGCGGATCTTCAGCGCCAGGGTCTGGTGCGCCGGATCGGGCTCAGCAACGTGACGGCTCGGCAGGTCGCCGAGGGGCGGAGGATCGCCGACATCGTCTGCGTCCAGAACGCGTACAACCTCGCGCATCGGGCGGACGACGCGCTCGTCGACGACCTCGCGGCTGCCGGGATCGCCTACGTCCCGTTCTTCCCGCTCGGGGGCTTCAGCCCGCTGCAATCGACGACGCTGTCTCAGGTCGCCGCGCGGCTCGGCGCGACCCCGATGGAGGTCGCGCTCGCCTGGCTCCTGCGCCGCGCGCCCAACATCCTGCTGATTCCCGGCACGTCCTCGGTCGCGCATTTGCGGGAGAACTTGGCCGCCGCCAACCTGGCGCTGCCGGACGCGGAGATGACGGAGCTCGGCCGGATCGCGACCTCGTCCGAGGGAGGCTGAGCCTCTGGCACACCGGGCGCAGCACTCAAGTGCTCGGTCGGGTGCTCGAGCATCGTCCCGCAAGAGAGCCAGCGGCCTTCGAAAAAAAACTCGATGCCGAAACAAGAGGCAAGAACATCGTCCCGGATCCGAAATCAGGACGATGCTCTAGGGATGAGGCACGGTGGAATGTCTGTCGGAGGGCTGAAGCTCTTCCGCCAGGTATGACACGAAGGCCGACACCTTCGGGCTGACCAGCCGGCGCGAGGTGTGCAACGCCCAGACCTCGTTCGACGGACCTTCGAGCAAGCCCCAGCGCGTCAGCCGACCCGCCGCGACGTCGCCTCCCACGAGGGAGCGCGGAAGCACCGCGGCACCGGCACCCTCGACCACGGCGTCGCGCAGCATCGGCAGCGAGGACAGCCGCAGAACCGGTACGGGCGCGTAGGCGATGTGCGAGGAGCCCTCGCGCACGGTCCAGACCTCGCCGGGTCGCGGTTCCGAGCGTACCACGCTGGGGAGCGGGATCGGCCCGCCATCCGCCATCATATCCGGGCGGACGGCGTCGGCGGCAGCCACGAGCCAGGGAGCGTCGCGCAGCACGCAGCGGCCGACCAAGCGCTCGTCCGGCCTCGGGTTTACCCGGATGACGACATCGAAGTCCTCCTCCACCGGATCGACGAGGCGATCCTCCGAGCGGATCGCCAGATCGACCTCGGGATAGGCGCGCACGAAGCGGGCGGCGATGCGTCCGAGCGCGGTATCCGAGAGAAGCAGCGGCGCACTCACCCGCAGGCGCCCGCGCGGCCGATCCATGCCACCACTGACGGCCGCGCCGGCCTCCGCGATCTCGCCGAGCAGCGGTCCGGTGCGGCTGTGCAGGAGGGCCCCCGCCTCGGTCAGACGCAGGCTGCGTTCTCCTCGTTCGATCAACCGAGCGCCCAAGCTCGCCTCGAGTTCCGCCACGCGACGCGACAGCGTCGCCTTCGGTCGGCCGCTCGCCCGCGCGGCACGGCCGAAGCCGCCGTGGCTGGCGACGAGATGGAAGTCCGAGAGCGCCGAGAGGTCCATGGCCGTTCCAGTTCCGAGACACCCAGTCCCGATCTTGCCGTCTATGGCTCGCAAGGGGAACGGCACATCTTCCGGTCATCGGTGGCGGCCCGCAGCGGACCGCCCAGCTCAACCAGGAGAACGGCAATGACCATCCTCGTCACCGGTGCCACCGGCCGCATCGGCTCCTCCGTCATCGGTCACCTCGCCGGATCCGGCGCGTCGGTCCGCGCTCTGACCCGCTCGCCCGAGACGGCGCGCTTCCCCGCCGGTGTCGAGACCGCCCGCGGCGACCTCACCGACATCGATGCCTTGCGCGCGGCGCTCACCGGCATCGACACTCTGTTCCTGCTCGTCGCCAACATCCCGGACGAGCTGACCCAGGCCATCACGGCCCTCAACCTGGCCCGGGATGCGGGCGTGCGCGGCATCGTCTACCTTTCGGTCTACCGGGGCGAGGCCTTTGTCGATGCGCCCCATTTTACCGGCAAGCACGCTGTCGAGCGCATGATCGCAGCTCTTGATCTGCCGGCCACGGTGTTGCGGCCCGCCTACTTCATGCAGAACGACGTCTCCCAGAAGGACCCACTCCTCGGCGCCGGCGTGTACGGGTCGCCGATCGGCGGCCGGGGAATCTCGATGGTCGACACGCGCGACATCGCCGAGGTCGCGGCGCGCGAGCTCCTGCATCGCGACCGCTCCGCGGCGCCGCTCCCGGCCGAGACCTACGAGCTCGTCGGGCCGGATGCCCTCACGGGGCAGTCGATCGCCGCGGTGTGGGCGGAGGTGCTGGGACGCGACGTGCGTTACGGCGGCGACGACCTCGACGGGTTGGAAAGCCGCCTGCGTGGGTTTGCTCCCGCCTGGCTCGCCTACGATCTGCGCGTGATGATGCGCCGCTACCAGGAGGAAGGCGCCTCAGCGAGCGCCGCCGAGGTCGCGCGCTTCGCGGCCCTGCTGGGCCGTGCCCCGCGCAGCTATCGCGATTTCGCTGCCGAGGCCGCGCATGTCTGGCAGGGTGCCTGATCGAGCCGCCGGCCGAGCCTGTGCAGGATGAACGGGCACGTCCGCTCCCGCATCGAGACCGAACCGCGAAATCGGGCGCCGAACCCCTGTTGCCGGCGCCGCTGCGGCTCCGACAACAAAAAACCCCGGCCTTTCGGCCGGGGGTTGAAGGTGGTCTCGAGCGTTTCCGAAGAGGCTTAGAAGAACCCGAGCTTCTTCGAGGAGTAGCTGACCAGCATGTTCTTGGTCTGCTGGTAGTGATCGAGCATCATCTTGTGGGTCTCGCGGCCGATGCCGGACTGCTTGTAGCCGCCGAAGGCCGCGTGGGCCGGGTAGGCGTGGTAGCAGTTCGTCCAGACGCGGCCGGCCTGGATCGCGCGGCCGAAACGGTAGGCGCGGGTTCCGTCGCGGGTCCACACGCCGGCACCGAGTCCGTAGAGCGTGTCGTTGGCGATGGAGAGCGCCTCCTCGTCGTCCTTGAAGGTCGTGACCGAGAGGACGGGCCCGAAGATCTCCTCCTGGAAGATCCGCATCTTGTTGTGGCCCTTGAACACCGTCGGCTGCATGTAGAAGCCGTCGGCGAGATCGCCCTCGCGGGTGCCGCGGGCGCCACCGGTGAGGCACTCGGCGCCCTCCTGCTTACCGATATCGACGTAGCTCAGGATCTTCTCGAGCTGCTCGGAGGAGGCCTGCGCGCCGATCATGGTCGCCGGGTCCAGAGGGCTCCCCTGCGTGATCGCCTCGACACGCTTAATCGCGCGCTCGATGAAGCGGTCGTAGATCGACTCGTGCACCAGCGCGCGGCTCGGGCAGGTGCAGACCTCGCCCTGGTTGAGGGCGAACATGGTGAAGCCTTCGAGCGCCTTGTCGAAGAAGTCGTCGTCCTCGTTGGCGACATCCCCGAAGAAGATGTTCGGCGACTTGCCACCGAGTTCGAGCGTCACCGGAATCAGGTTCTGCGAGGCGTACTGCATGATGAGGCGACCGGTGGTCGTCTCACCCGTGAAGGCGATCTTGGCGATGCGGGGCGAGGAGGCCAGGGGCTTGCCGGCCTCGAGGCCGAAGCCGTTGACGACGTTGATCACGCCCGGCGGCAGCAGGTCGCCGATCAGCTCCAGCACGACGAGGATCGAGGCCGGGGTCTGCTCGGCGGGCTTCAGCACCACGCAGTTGCCGGCGGCGAGCGCCGGAGCGAGCTTCCACACCGCCATCAGGATCGGGAAGTTCCAGGGGATGATCTGGCCGACGACGCCGAGCGGCTCGTGGAAGTGGTAGGCCACCGTGTCGTGGTCGATCTCCGAGATCGCGCCTTCCTGGGCGCGGACGCAGCTCGCGAAGTAGCGCCAGTGGTCGATGGCGAGCGGGATGTCGGCGGCGGTGGTCTCGCGGATCGGCTTGCCGTTGTCCCAGGTCTCGGCGAGCGCGATCAGATCGAGGTTCTCCTCCATCCGGTCGGCGATCTTGTTGAGGATGCGGGCGCGCTCGGCCGGTGCGCTGCGGCCCCAGGCGTCCTTGGCGGCATGAGCGGCATCGAGCGCCTTCTCGATGTCCTGCGCATCGGAGCGGGCGACCTCGCAGATCACCTTGCCGGTAATGGGGGAGGTGTTCTCGAAGTAGCGGCCGCCGACAGGGGCGACCCACTGGCCGCCGATGAAGTTGTCGTAGCGCGCCGAGAAGGGGGACTTGGTCTTGGCGTCAGCCAGGAATTCGGGCTTGTTCATCGCGTTTCCTCCATTGCGCTCGTTCGTCGACCGCTTTGCCGCGTTATCGCGGGAGACAAGAGCAGTCGCCCCGTCTGATCAAGGTGGACTTTTGGCCAACGCGGCTTCTGGCGGCCGCCGACTTGATTGTTTTCGCAACTGTTTTCGCCGGTCGCCGCGGAGCGGCGAGGCCGCTGCCGATGCGTGCGGCAGGCCCATCAGTTAGACCCTTTCGGGTCCGGTGGCGACCCCGCCCTTGGTCCAAGGCGTGAGGCCGGGCCGCCCTCCTCGGGCAATCGGGGCGCGTCGGTCTCAAAGCCGTTCTGGTGTAGGATCAGGCCGGTGATGCGGCCCGCCTCGTCCGCGGTGAAGGTGATCTGCGCATCGAGCGCGCGCAGGAAGAAGGCGCGCTCGGCCTCCGGAAAGAGTTCGTTGCGCGGCTGCCTGGGCGCTTGCGCGAAGATCCGCCCGTCCTCGACGGTCACCGCGATCTCGTGGCCCGGCGCCAGGGTGTAGCGACCGGCGAATGCCGTCAGGCCGGAACGATCGATGGCGACCTCGCGGTGCTCTCGTGGCGGCTCGGCGAGGCTGGTCCGCGCCTCCGCCTCGGTCACGCGCGGTCCGGTCCGGTCGCGGCGGTCGCGATGCAGGATCACCCCGGTTGGGGTGCCGTCGGGCTCCGTCTCGAAGGTGAGGCGCATGTCGGCGACGGGGCTGACGAAGGTGCGGTCGCTTTCGGGCACGAAGGGAAAGGCGGGTTCGCGCAGGCCGGGCCCGTCCAGCCGCGCCGTCAGGCCCCTGCCCGCGCGAGCGACCGTGAGGAAGGCACGGGGTCCGAGGCGGTAGGTGCCGGGATAGCGGTCGAGGATCAGGTCCTCCAGCACGATCTCCTCGGGCGCCTCGTAATGGCCGAAACGGAGTGCGGCGAGGTCGCGGGCGATCTTCTGGGCCGGTGCGGTCTCGGTGTTCGAGAGCACGATCACCGTGAGCCGTTCGTCGGGATAGATATCGTTGATCGAGAGGAAGCCGGGGATCGAGCCGGCATGGCCGACGACGTGGTGGCCGCTCGCCGGTTCGCCGGGCTTGCCGAAGGCGCGCGAGACGAACCAGCCGAGGCCGTAGCCGGTGCCGCGATCGTCGAACATCGCCGCGCGCGAGGACTCGGAGAGCAGGCGCGGACCGGCAAGCGCCTCGTCCCAGGCCAGCAGGTCGTCCACCGTCGAGTAGAGCGCGCCCGCAGCAAAGGCCGAGCTCGCCGCCATCGGCACGGCGTTGCGCCATTGCGCCCGCCCCCGCCGGTAACCGGCCGCCCGCCGCGGCAGGACGACGGTCAGGTCGTCGTAGCCGGTCTCCTTCAGGCCCAGCGGCGCCAGAATGGTTTCGCGCAGATAGGCCTCGTAGGAGAGACCTGAGGCCGCCTCGATCACCATGCCGAGCAGCACGTAGTTGGTGTTGCTGTACTCGAAGCGCTCGCCCGGCGGGAACAGCAGCGGGTCACCGCTGGTCAGCGCCACGATCTGCGCCGGCGTGTGATCGACCCGGGCGATCTGGTCGTAGTAGTTGGGCAGCGCCGTGAAGTTGATGATGCCGGAGCGGTGCTGGAGCAGGTGCCGCAGGCTCACCCCCGCCCAAGCTTCCGGCACGGAGGGGACCCAGCGGCGGATCGGATCGTCGAGACCGAGCCGCCCGGCCTCCGCGAGCTTCAGGACGGCCGCCGCGGTGAAGGCCTTGGTGAGCGAGCCGATGCGGAAATGGGTCTGCGGCGTGTTGGGGATCTCCCACTCACGGTCGGCAAGGCCGTAGGCCCGGCGGAAGACCGGTTGCCCATCCTTCGCCACGAGGATGACGCCGGAGAACAGGCCGGCCTCGATGTAGGGGGCGACGAGGGCGTGCGCCCGCTCGGCGAAATCCTCCTCGGCGCGCGCCGAAGGGATCGCCAGCGTCATGAGAGCGGCTGACAGCGCCGCGAGGACGGTCAGCATGCGGCGCGGGCACGCGAATGCATGGCTCACGGGCTGCTATCTCCTTGAGGCCGACGGATCGGCGCGGAACAGAGGCCGCCTTTGCGGCCGTGGCGTGGCGCCGCCGTCTCCGCGATCGCGCACGGCGCCGGGGGCGCCCGGCATGCGATCACGGTTTCGCCGCGACCCGTTGCGAGAAGCGCCGGGCCCGGGCGAACCCCGCGTCGCGCGCGGGATGTCCCCCCGGACGCCGCCGACGAGACATGAGGCCGACGATCATGACGATCCTTTCGCGCAGCCTGCGCGCCGCTTCCTTCTCCGCACTCCTCGCCGGAGCCACCCTCACCGGAGCCGTGCTCGTTCCTGGCGCTGCGCTCGCCCAGGCGAAGCCGCCCGCTGCGCCGCAGGATCGCGCGCTGGCCGGGGCGCCGGAGCCGGGCAAGGAAATCGCGCTGACGCAAGGCCAGATCGACGGTCTCCTCGCCGCGCAACCCGAACTCGCCAAGCTGTCCGGCGGCGCGCCCGACAAGCCCGACCCGAAGGCCGAGGAAGGCGCTCAGGGCCAAGCCGAGGCGATTGTGAAGCGGAACGGATTCGCGAGCCTCGAGGCGTATCAGGATGCCAGCGACACCGTCGATGCGGTGCTCGGCGGGATCGATCCCGAGACGAAGAGCTATGTCGGCGCCGCGCCGCTCCTGAAGAAGCAACTCGCGGCGGTGCAGGCCGACAAGGGGATGCCCGCCAAGGAGAAGGCCGAAGCGGTCAAGGAGATCGAAGAGGCGCTTGCCGCGGGCGAGCCGGCCAAGCCCTCGCAATCCAACATCGCCCTGGTGACGAAGAACTACGCCCGGCTCAGCGCGGCGATGGGCGACGGCGACGGGCAGCCGAAATAGGCGCTGCGCAGGCGAAGTCCCCGCCGTTTCGGCGGGGACCGCGCCGGCTCCTTCGAGGTTACGACACACGATTCCCCTGCTCCGCCCGCGTCCGATCCGAAGCGGCGGCGCTCTCGAAAGCATTGTCGACCGTGACATCCTTCCCTCGGCCGGTCCCCGGCAGCCCTGCCTCCGAGGCCGAGCCGGGCAGTCTGCCGAGTGCACTCGCGAGTGCGCCCGCGACGACGCCCCCTTGGGTCGGGCCGGGTTTCGCCGAGTTCGTCGGCATCGTCGCCCTGATGATGGCGGTCACCGCCATGTCGATCGACAACCTGCTGCCGGCCTTTCCGCTGATCCAGGAGCGATTCTCGGTCGCCGACCCCAACAGCCTGCAGCTTCTCGTCTACGTCTACATGATCGGCTTCGGCGTGGCGCAGATCGTCCACGGGCCGGTCTCGGACGCGCTGGGGCGGCGGCCGACCCTGCTGATCAGCCTCGGCATCTATACCGCCGGCTGCATCCTCTCGATGCTGGCACCGAGCTACGAGTGGCTGCTCGCCTCGCGGATCATCCAGGGCATGGGCGCGGCGGGCGGCCGGGTGCTCTCGACCGCGATCGTGCGCGACCGCTTCTCGGGTCGCGAGATGGCGAGCGTGATGTCACTCATCATGATGGTGTTCCTGATCGTGCCGATGCTCGGGCCGGCGATCGGCGCGACCATGCTGCTGCTCGGCTCGTGGATCTACGTTTTCGTGTCGATGCTGGCGCTCGGCGGAATCCTCACGCTGTGGTTCGCCCTGCGGATGCCCGAGACGCTGCACCCCGAATACCGCCGCCCGCTCTCGCTGAGGGCGACGGGCCAGGCGCTGCTGACGGTGCTGCGCACCCGCGCGGCGATCGGCTACGCGACAGCGCTCGGCCTGCTGACGGGCTGCATCATGGGCTATGTCGGCTCGGCCCAGCAGGTGTTCGACACCGGGCTCTACCATCTCGGCGGGCTGTTTCCGGTCGCCTTCGGCGTCGTGGCCGGTGCCATGGGCGCGGCGACGCTGATCAATTCCCGCGTCGTGCGCCGGCTCGGCATGCGCACGCTCTCGCATGCGGGCGTCACCGCCTTCACCGCGGTCGGCCTTCTGCAGGTCGGCATCGGCTTGCACTACCAGGGGCATCCGCCGCTGGTGCTGTTCCTTTCGGTGCTGGCGCTCAACCAGTTCCTGATCAGCTTCGCCCTGCCGAACTTCAACGCGCTGGCGCTGCAGCCGCTCGGGGCGATCGCAGGCACGGCTTCGTCCTTCCTCGGCTTCTACACCACGATCCTGGGCGCCTTCTGCGGCTTCTTGATCGGACACGCCTTCGACGGCACGGTGATGCCGGTCGCCTACGGCTACGCCCTGCTCGGCGCGCTGGCCCTGCTCGTCGTGGCCTGGACCGAGCGTGGGCGCCTCTATCGGGCCGGGGTGTCCGGCTGAGAGCGGCGGCCCGGATCGTCTCCGAGCCGCAGGGGTCGGTCAGGCGTTGGTGCCGCCATCGACCGTGAGGATGGTGCCCGTGATCTGCCGTGCGGCCGGGCTTGCCAGGAAGGCGACGGCGGCGGCCACGTCCTCGGGCCGGCCGTAATGGCCGAGCGCGGTCATGGCGCGCTGAAGGTCCGCCTGCGCCCCGTCCGCCGGGTTCATGTCGGTGTCGGTCGATCCCGGCTGCACGAGGTTCACGGTGATGCCTCGAGGCCCGACTTCGCGCGCCAACCCGCGGGTGAACGACAACAGGGCGGACTTCGTCATCGAGTAGACCGTCACGCCCGCAAAGGGCACCCGCTCGCCGAGCGACGAGCCGATGGAGATGATCCGCCCGCCCTCCCCGAGATGCGGGATCGCCGCCTGCGAGGCCAGCACCACCGAGCGGACGTTGACGGCGAGAAGCGCGTCGATGTCGGCGAGCGGCATCTCCGCGACCGGGCCTCCGCGGGCGATGCCGGCATTGTTCACGAGGATGTCGAGGCCGCCGAGTTCCGCGGCAGCCGCATCGACCGAGCGCTTCACCGCCGCGGCGTCGGCGCTGTCGGCCTGGATGGCGAGGCCGCGGCGGCCTTGTCCCTCGACGGCGCGGACGACCTCCGCGGCCCGCTCGGCCGAGCGCTCGTAGGTGATCGCCACATCCGCGCCGCGCTCCGCCAGCGCCAGGGCGATGGCGGCACCGATCCCGCGGGAGGCGCCGGTGACGAGGGCGCGCTTGCCTGCCAGTTCACTCATCGACTGCTCTTTCTGTATCGAACGACACAGAAATGGCTATGAGCGTTGCGAGCCGGGGTCAAGCGAATTATAGAACGAACGATGCAGAATTCAGGGCCGGCTCCCTCCCCTGGTGACCTGCCGCCTCGCGGCCGCGGCCGGCCGCGGGCCTTCGACCGGGATGCGGCCCTGACCCAGGCCATGCACCTGTTCTGGCGCAAGGGCTTTGCGGCGACTTCCATCTCCGAGCTGACCGCGGCGATGGGGATCGGCTCGCCGAGCCTCTACGCCGCGTTCGGCTCGAAGGAAGGGCTCTACGCCGAGGCCCTGCGCCACTACCGCGAGCAGTACGAGGCGCGCGTCTGGGGGAATTTCACCGGGGCCCCGACCGCCCGCGCGGCCGTCGAAGCGTTGCTGATGGACACGGCCGCCGCCCTGACCGAGGTCTGCGCGCCCGATGAACCGCGTGGCTGCATGGTGACGCTCTCGGCCGTCGGTAGCGAGGGGCACACGGAACTCGGTGAATGCGTAAGGGCGGCCCGCGCCCGCGGCTTCGAGGCGGTCGCGGAGCGGCTGAGCCGTGCGGCGGCGGAGGGCGAACTGAGCGCCTCAGCCGATATCCCGGCCCTCGCCCGTTACGTCATGACGGTGCAGGGCGGCCTGTCGCTCCAGACCCGCGACGGCGCGAGCCGGCCCGAGTTGGAGGCGGTCGCCCAACTGGCGATGGCGGGATGGGACGCGCGGGTCGGCGGCTGACCGTGTCGGCCGTCAGGCCGCCTCGTCCTCGGGGATGACGTCGACCTCGACGCTGAGCTTCTGCGCTCCGGCCGAGGCGACGATCCCATCGATCGGTGCGACGTCGGCGTAGTCGCGGGCGCGGGCCACCACGATGTGGTCGTCACGCACGATGCAGGCATTGGTCGGGTCGAGGCCGATCCAGCCGCTCTCCCCCAAGCCCTCATCCGCGCCGCACCACAGCGCGACCCAGGCGTGGCTGGCATCCGCCCCGCGCAGGCGCGGCCGGCCCGGCGGCGGCCGGGTGCGCAGGTAGCCGCTGACATAGGCTGCCGGCAGGCCGAGGCCGCGCAGGCCGGCGATCATCACGTGGGCGAAGTCCTGGCAGACGCCCGCCTTCAAGGTGAAGGCCTCCGCCAGGGGCGTCGAGACGGTGGTGGCCTTGGCATCGAAGCGGAAATCGTCGCGGATCCGGTGCATCAGTTCGACCGCGCCGCCCAGCGCGCTGCGTCCGGGCGAAAAGCTCTTGCGCGCGTAATCCGTCACCTCGGGCACGAGCGGCACCCGCTGGCTCGGGAACTGGAAATGCGCTGGCCCGTCCGGTCCGAGCGAGGGCAGCGCCAAGGCGGCCTCCCGCACCCTCTCCCAGGCCGGGCCGGCCTCGGGCGGCGGTGGGGCCGGCCGCTCCACCGCGACGCGGGAGACGGCCTCGACCGCGAACGCGCGGTGCGGCTCGTCGAGGGTCACGGTCAGGGTGTTGAGGCCGAAGAAGTCGCGCCGCTCCAGGCAGCGCGTCGGCTCAGGCGCGACGTGAAGCGCACTCTCCAGCACCCGCTGACCCTCGCCGTCGCGGGGGCGCAGGCGCAGGTTGCAGCGCGCGAAACGGACGGTCCGGGCATAGCGGTAGGTCGTCAGGTGCCGCAGGGTATAGATCAAGCGAGACCCGTGAGCTTCTCGGGCCGCAGGGCGTCGGGGCCGTTGGGGAAATAGCGGCCGGCGATTCCGTTGGCGAGGCCCTCCAGATCCGCCTCGAAACGCTCCAGGGTCTCGGTGTCGAACTGGGCGGCCTCCGCCGTCTGAAACGTGACCGCGAGCGCCAGCGCCCGGCGGCGATGCGGCTCGGGCAACCCGTCGGCGGCCAGCGCCGGCAGGGCATCGAGATGGGCGGTGATCGCCTGGAGCTGGTAGGCGACCGAGCGGGGATTGTTGGGGTCGAGCACCGCCATGTCGCAGACCGCGTCGCGGCTGACGCCGACGAGGTAGCGCGCCCCGTAGGCGATCTGCGAATCGGCCAGTGAGAGCATCACGCCGAGATCCTCGGCGCTCGCTTGCGGGCCGCAGAAGTGCAGGGCGAAGCCGCAGGTGTTGATCGCCCGCTCGATGCGCCGGCCCATATCGGCAAAGCGCCAGCCGGCGGCGTGGCCCATATTCTCGTGGATCAGGCCGGTGAGCGCGGCGAGATGCCCGAGTGCCCGCTCGGCTTTGCCGAAGAGCTGCGCCTCGGTCGGTGCCCAGCCCTCGGCGTAGACCAGGGTATCGCGCAGATCGGCCAGCGCCCGCCAGGATTCCGTCGGCAGCCGCTCGCGCAGGGAGGCTGCAATGCGCCGGGCCTCCAGCACGTGGGACAGGGCCGAGCCGTAGACGGTCTTGCCCGACAGGGCCTCCTGGGCGAGTGCCGCGGGGCTCAGACCGGCCGCGCTCACCGAGCCCCAATCCTTGAGAAGGGCGCGGATCGCGAGCGCACTCTGTGCGCCTTCGTCGCCGGAGGCTTCGGCGGCGACGGCCTCGGTGAAGACGCCGAGATGAGCCTGGACGAGGCGGATCACCGCCTCCGCCCGCTCCAGGTAGCGCCCGAACCAGAACAGGTTGTCGGCCGCCCGCGACGGCAGGTGGCCGGCGATGCGGCGGATGCGCGGCGTACTCGCGTGCACCAGGGACGGCGTGTCGACGGGGGTGTCGGACAACACCCAGACATCGGCCGAGCGGATGCCGGCGCGCATCTCGCTCGGGTCGGCGCCCTCGCGCTCGGCGACGCGGCAGAACGCGCTCGGTAGCACCCGCCAGCCCTCCGGCGTGGCGGCGGCGAAGACGCGCATCACGAAGGGGCGGGCCACCAAGCGCCCGTCCTGCCATGCCGGCATGGTCGAGAGCGGCGCGGCCTCCTGGGCGACCCAGTCGAACGGGCGCTCGCGTAGGGACGCCACGGCGCGGGCGCGGGCGGCATCGAGGGCGGGGCCGGCGAGCATCGCATCACGCTCCGGGCCGCGCAGGGGCGTTGCTGCCGGGCGCAGCGTCAGATGGTCGAGGTTGGCCAGAGCGTGGGCAAGGCCGTCCGGGTTGCCGCACCACCACGTGCGGGGGGCGGTGAGCCGCAACTCCTCTCCGGTGAGCCGCCGGGCGATGGCCGGCAGATAGGGGCCGAGCGCGGCCGATTCGAGCACGCCCGAACCCGGCATGTTGCCGACCACCGCCCCGCCCCGGCGCAGCACTTGGAGGATGCCGGGTACGCCGAGGCGCGAATCCGAGCGCAGCTCCATCGGGTCGAGATAGTCGGCGTCGATTCGGCGCCAGACCGCGTCGGTGCGCTTGAGCCCGGCGATGGTCCGAACGTGCAGCAACCCGTCGCGCACCACGAGGTCGTCGCCCTCGACCAGCAGGAAGCCGAGATAACGGGCGAGTGCGGCCTGCTCGACATAGGTGCTGCTATAGGGGCCCGAGGTCAGCAGGCAGATGCGCGGATCGCTGCGCTCGCAGGACGCGGCCAACCCGGCGCGGAATGCCTGGAAGAACCCGGGCAAGCGCTCGACGTGGAGATCGGCAAAAAGGTCCGGGAAGGCGCGGGCGAGCACCATCCGGTTCTCCAGCGCGTAGCCGAGGCCGGAGGGCGCCTGGGTCCGGTCGGCCAGGACCTGCCAGCGCCCATCGGGGCCGCGGCCGACATCCGCGGCGTAGATCGGCAGCCAGCGCCCGCCGGGCGGGGCGATGCCGTGAACGGGCCGTAGGAATTCAGGGTGACCAGCCACCACGCCCGCGGGCAAAAAGCCCTCCGCGACGAGCCGGCCGGCGCCGTAGATGTCGGCGACGATGCGCTCCATCAGGCCGGCGCGCTGGACGATGCCGGCGGACAGCTCCGCCCAGTCGGCGGCGTCGATGACGAGAGGCAGCGAACCGAGCGGCCACGGATGCTCGCGCCCGTCGCCGTAGACCCTGTAGGAGATGCCCGCATCGCGGATATGCCGCTCGGCCGAGAGGAACCGGGCGGCGACCTCCCGGTCGTCGAGTCCGGCCAAGCGCTCGAGGAAGCGCGGCCAGCCGCCACGCAGGACGCCCCCCGCATCCATCAGCTCGTCGGCGAGGCCGGGACGAGGCGCGTAGCCCTCCGTCCAGCGGCGCATGCGTGCGGCCGGGTCGTCGGCCGCCCAGGCGGGGGCGTCGGGCAGGGGCCCGTCCGCGAGGGCAGCCGAAGCGGTCATCGGGGTGCAGGCGTGCGGAGATCGAGGGTCAGGGGGAAGTCGCCGTTACGCTCCTCGGCCGGCATCGCGAGCTGGCCTGGGGTGTGGCCCATCGCCTCGAAGCGGGCGAGGCGGCGCCCCTCCGCCTCGTAGGCGTTGACGGGGAAGCTGTCGTAGTTGCGCCCGCCCGGATGGCTGACATGGTAGCGGCAGCCGCCGAGCGAGCGGCCGCTCCAGGAATCGAAGATGTCGAAGGTCAGCGGCCCGTGCGGCGCGATCGTCGGGTGCATCGAGGAGGCCGGCTGCCAAGCCTTGAAGCGCAGGCCCGCGACCGCCTCGCCGCTGGCGCCCGTCGGCGTCATCGGCAGGCGTCGGCCATTGCAGGCGATCACGTGCCGGCCGGGGACGAAGCCCTCGACCTTCACTTGAAGCCGTTCGACGGATGCGTCCACGAAGCGCACGGTTCCCCCGGCAGCCCCCTCTTCGCCCAGCACGTGCCAAGGCTCCAGCGCTTGGCGCAGTTCGAGGCCGACGCCGCCCTGCTCCACTCGGCCGAAGACGGGGAAGCGGAACTCGCGCTGTGCCGCGAACGCCTGAGGGTCGAAGTCGTAGCCGCCGGCGCGCAGGTCTTCCAGCACGGAGAGGAAGTCGGCCCAGAGGAAATGCGGCAGCATGAAGCGATCGTGCAGGGCCGTGCCCCAGCGGACACAGCCGCCGGTCTGCGGCTCGCGCCAGAGCCACGCCACGATGGCCCGCAACAGCACCTGCTGCGCGAGGCTCATGCGCGCATCCGGCGGCATCTCGAAGGAGCGGAATTCGAGGAGGCCGAGGCGGCCGGTGGGGCCGTCGGGTGAGAACAGCTTGTCGATGCAGATCTCGGCGCGATGGGTGTTGCCGGTCACGTCCGCGAGGATGTTGCGGAACAGCCGGTCCACCAGCCAGTGCGGGATATTGCCCCCATCCGGTCCCGGCACCTGGGCCAGCGCGATTTCCAGCTCGTAGAGCCCGTCATGGCGCGCCTCGTCCATGCGCGGCGCCTGGCTCGTCGGGCCGACATAGAGGCCGGCGAACAGGTAGGAGAGGCAGGGATGCCGCTGCCAGAAGAGCACGAGGCTCTTCAGCAGGTCCGGCCGGCGCAGGAACGGCGAGTCGGACGGGGTCGCGCCGCCGAGCACGATGTGGTTGCCGCCCCCCGTGCCGGTATGGCGCCCGTCGATCATGAACTTCTCCGCCCCGAGGCGGGTCTGGCGGGCCTCGTCGTAGAGGCCGCGGGTGATCTCGACCGCCTCGCGCCAGGAGGCGGCGGGGTGGACGTTGACCTCGATCACGCCGGGATCGGGCGTGACCTTGATGACCGAGAGACGAGGATCGTAGGGCGGCTCGTAGCCCTCGATGTGGATCGGCTGGCCGATGGTCTCGGCGACGCGTTCGAGATGTCCGACGAGGTCGATGTAGTCGTCGGCCCGCTCCAGGGGCGGCATGAACACGCAGAGCACGCCGTCGCGCGGCTCGACCGACAGCGCGGTGCGCACGGCCACGCCCTCCAGACCGGCGCCGTTGGCCCGGTCGGCTCCTTTCGGCAGCGGGGCGTCCCGGGGGCCGCCAGGTTCGGCGGGCAGGTCGCCGCGCGCTTCGAGCGGGTCCTGCGGGTGGTAGTAGGGGTAGGAATCCGGCGGAACGTAGGGAAGCGAACCAAGTGGCAGGCGCAAGCCCAGCGGCGAGTCGCCGGGGTTCAGGTAGGCGCCGCCGCGGCGGAAATTCCAGGCCTCCGAGATCCAGGCACGGCCCTCCCCCGCCGCGAGGTTGGCCAGCGGCAGCACGTAGCCGACGGGTGTGTCGAGGCCGCGCCCGAACACGCGCGCAAACCGGGCATCGGTCTCCGGGCTGCCGGTCCGTGGTTCCGCGGTCGTGACGTTGACCGGCAGCTCGCTCTCGCGAGTCCGCCAGTAGACGGCGTCCTCGTAGGCCGGGATGACGAAGCGGGCGAGTTCGAGCCGCTCGGCGAGCGTGCCGATCAGCCGCTCGGCATCCGCGATGGTGGCGGTCTTCGGGCCGTCTTCGACGGCAATCAGCTCGGTGTTCTTCCAGATCGGCACGCCGTCCTTGCGCCAGTAGAGGGCGAAGGCCCAGCGCGGCAGGCTCTCGCCGGGATACCACTTGCCCTGGCCGTAATGCAGCATGCCGCCGGGTGCGAAGCGATCGCGCAGGCGACGGATCAGTTGGTCGGCCAAGCCCCGCTTGGTCGGCCCCACGGCGGCGACGTTCCATTCGGGGGATTCGAAGTCGTCCACCGAGACGAAGGTCGGCTCGCCGCCCATGGTCAGGCGTACGTCCTGCTCGGCGAGATCCGCGTCGATGCGCTCGCCGAGCGCGTCCATCGAGGTCCAGACCTCGTCCGAGAACGGCTTGGTGATGCGCGGCGCCTCGGCGACGCGGCTGACCGTCATCTCGTAGGCGAACTCGACCTTGGCCGGTTCGGCGAGCCCCGAGATCGGCGCGGCGGCGTTGTAGTGGGCGGTGGCCACGAGCGGGATGTGCCCCTCGCCGGTGAGCAGGCCGGAGGTGGCGTCGAAGCCGATCCAGCCAGCGCCTGGCAGATACACCTCGGCCCAGGCATGCAGGTCGGTGAAGTCGGTCGTCGTGCCCGCTGGGCCGTCGATCGCCGTCGTGTCGGGCACCAGCTGGATCAGGTAACCCGAGACGAAGCGGGCGGCGAAACCAAGCCGGCGCAGCACCTGCACGAGGAGCCACGCGGAGTCGCGGCAGGAGCCGCTCCTCAGGGTCAGCGTCTCGGCCGGTGTCTGCACGCCGGGTTCCATGCGCACGCCATAGGCGACGCGCGAGCGCACCTGCTCGTTGAGCGCCACGAGAAAGGTGACCGTGTGGGTCTCGTCAGGGATCTCGGCGAGGAAGGCGTCGATCTCCGGCCCCTGCGCCTCGTCGAGGACGAGGTAGGGCGCGAGCGCGACCTTCAGCTCCGCCTCGTAGTCGAAGGGACGGCGCTCGGCATAGGGCTCGACGAAGAAGTCGAACGGGTTGATGACCGCGAGGTCGGCGGTGAGATCGACCTCGATGCGGAGCTCCGTGGTCTTCTCCGGAAAGACGAGGCGGGCGAGCCAGTTGCCGGCCGGATCCTGCTGCCAGTTGATGAAGTGGTTCTCCGGGCTCACCTTCAGCGCGTAGGCCGGCACCCTGGTCCGGGCATGCGGCGCCGGGCGCAGGCGGATGGTCTGCGGCCCCAGCGCGATCGGCCGGTCGTAGCGGTAATGCGTGACGTGGTGCAGGGCGGCTTGAATCGACACGGAGGCTCCGGAAGCGTTGTCTTGAGGTCTCTCGGCACGATGTGATGCGGTGCGCGCTGCCGCAGGCCGCCCGCCTTATACACCCCGCAGCGGCGGGATGGAGCGCTTGGAAAAAGCAAGAAGCGTGCAGCGGCCCGGCGGAATGGCGGCGCGGAACTTCGTCCGGCTCACAACCTTGACTCGTGCGGGCCGTGGGATTGTGGACGAGGCGAGGGCACGGCCCGGTTCTTGTCTGGTCCCCGCAACGGACGGAGCGGGGCCACTTCATGAAGATCTTCCAGTGCCAGGCCTGCGACCAGCCGGTCTCCTTCGAGAGCACGGTCTGCGAGAGCTGCGAGCGCCGGCTCGGCTACGTCTGCGATCGGCACGAGGTCTCGGCGCTGGAGCCCTGCGGCGAGGATGCGCGCGGCTCCCTCTTCCGTGCCTACGCCCATCCGGGCCGCAAGTACCGCCTCTGCGCCAATGCCGCTCACGACGCCTGCAACTGGGTGGTGCCGGAGGATTCTCCCGAGATCTACTGCGTCACCTGTCGCCACAACCGCGTGGTGCCGGATCTGCGCGTGGGGGCCAACCTCGACCGCTGGCGCCAGATCGAGGCGGCCAAGCATCGGCTGTTCTACTCGCTGCTGCGCCTCGACCTGCCGCTGGTGACGCGGGCGCAGTACTCCGACGGCCTCGCCTTCGACTTCCTCGCCGAGTCCGCCGGGCCGCCGGTGATGACGGGCCATCTCGACGGGCTCATCACGCTGTCCATCGCCGAGGCCGACGATGTCGAGCGGGAGCGGCGCCGCAAGATGTTCGGCGAGTATTACCGCACCCTGCTCGGCCATTTCCGCCACGAGATCGGGCATTACTTCTGGAACCTGCTGGTGCGCTTCGATGCGAGCCTGCCGGCCTTCCGCGCGCTGTTCGGCGACGAGAGTGCCGATTACGGCGCCGCGCTCCAGCGCCACCACGCCCAGGGGCCGCCCCATGATTGGCAGGAATCCTTCGTCTCGGCCTACGCCACCGCGCATCCATGGGAGGATTTCGCCGAGACCTTCGCCCACTACCTGCACATCATCGACACGCTGGAGACCGGTAGCGCCTTCGAGATCCGCCTGCGGCCGAAGCTGCGCGGCGCGGCCGAGCCGGTGGCTCCGTCGACCTGCGTCGATTTCGACCCTTACGAGGCGACGGATTTCGAGCGCGTGGTCGAGGCGTGGATTCCGTTGACCTACGCGGTGAACTCGCTCAGCCGCTCCATGGGCCAACCGCCGCTCTACCCGTTCAAGCTGACGCCCGCGGTGATCGCCAAGCTCGCCTTCGTGCACGAGCGGATCTACGCCGCTCGCACCCCCGGCGGCCTCACTGAGACGGCCAGCGACGAGATGCTGAAGGCGGTGATCGCGGGTCTGCGCCAGCGCGTAGCGACGCCGACGGCTTGATTCCTCACGAATGGCGACGCCGGGTGGCACCCCGCGGGCGTCCGGCGTCGCCCCGAGGCGATGGGCGGTCGGACCGGGTTACTGCGCCGGCGCCGGAGCGGCCGGGGCCTTGGGCGCAGCGGGCTTCGGTGCCGGCTTGGCAGCGGGCGCGGCGCCGGTGGTACCGGTGGCGGCGGGGCCGTTGGCGGTCGCGCCGGGCGCGGCCTTGGGCGCCCACTCGGCGTCGGCGCGAGGGCCGTTCGGGCCGTTGGTCGGGCCGGTGAGCTGGCCCGGCTGCGTGTCGGTGACCTTCTTCCAGGTCTGCGACTGGCACAGGAAGGCGATGAGGCAGCCCTTGACCGTCAACTCCTCCGGTTCGTCCGACCAGACCGTCACGTCGTAGAACTTGCCGTCCTCGGCGTTGTAGATCTTGCCCTCGTAATGAGCATCCTCGTTCAGCTTGAGACCGAGGATGAGCTGGTGGCCGAGCGAGGCGCGGGTGCGCTTCTTCGGATCGGGGTTGCGGAAATCGACCCGCGGCTTGCCCTCATCGTTGAGCGGGGTCTTCAGCCACACCGCGTAGCCGCACAGGTTTTTCTCCTGCGGGCCGCACTTCTCGACGCGAATGCGCGCCTTGCCGTCCTGCGTCAGCCACGTGCCGCTCGGATCATGCGCGGGCGCGGCGGCCGAGGCCGGGGCTGCCGACAGGGCAGCCAAGCCGGCAAGACCGGCGGCGAGGGCCGCGGTGCGGCCGGTGCGGAGGAAAGGCGCGCGTGCACCGATCGGTCCGAAGATCATGCAATCATCCCCACTCGGGCGCGGCGGCAAGTGGCGGGCCGCGCCGTTCAACCTGACGACCGGGCCGTCCGCTCATGGACCGTTGCCCCTTCGCCGCAGCCATCGAATCGGAAGGTGACCGGATCATGACCGCCGCAGGGCGGTTCCGACGCAATTTGCGGGTCTTCGCACGACACATGCGAAAAGGGCCGGTGCGCGCGGCACCGGCCCTTTCAGATTACCTCGCTCGAACCGCGACTTACTCGGCCGGGGCGAGGTCGGCGGTGAAGTGGCCGCACCAATCCTTGGAGGCGACCACCGGCCAGAGGCCCTGGCTCTGCGGGTCGGGTTGGCTCACCGGCGGGTTGAAGCGGCACAGGCCCTGATCGCCCGCCGCCTGGGCGCCGTTCGTCTTGTGATCGTCGAAGAAGCGGCAGCTCTGGCAGGCGGCGTTGCTCGAGGTGGCCATGATCTCTCTCCGTTCCGTGTGGTCGTCGCTGGTTGGCGGTATCCTCCGTCCTAAGCCGCTCGGCTTCGGACGTCCCGCCGTCACGGTTCTTAATTAGAACAAGTCCAAACTTCGTTCAAGCTCTTTAGAATGATTCCGATTTGTGAGCCGGCGGCAGAAAGACCGCGTGCTGCAACGTGTGAAACGGCAGGCGAGACAGACGTTTAGGACACAAGGCGTCGGCGTTCGAAGCACCCGTCACGCGGATCATCGGCGTCACGAACGCGTGAAGCGGCGGAGAGTCGGGGCTCTCCGCCGCTTCAGGACGGCTCGGATGATGCGCTCGGTCTAGGCCGCTGCGGCGCGATCGAGATCGGCGGCGGCGAGGCCGGCCAGTTCCGCCGCCTCGTTGCGGATGTCGGGCACCGCGGTGCATTCCCACAACACGCCGCGCAGGAGCGGCCCGAGGATCCAGAGCGGTCCCCCGCCCTCCCCGATCGATCCGCCGATGGCCCGATAATCGACGCCGGCATCGAGCCCGAGTCCGAACGGGCCGGGGCGCACGAATCCTCGCTCCAGCAGGCGCTGCAGCAGCGGATCGCGGCTCTCCTTGAGATGACCGAAGCCGGTGGCGTCGATCATCGCCTGGACGGCGAGGCGCTCAGGGCGCTCGGTCCCCCGCAGGCGCAGCGTCACCACCGCCTGCGACGCCTCATCCTCGATCGCAAGCACGCGCCCGGCCCGCACCGTCAGCGCGCCGCGGGCGATCTCGTCGGCGATCGCCTGCGCAGCGGGCGGGGCGGTGCGGTGGCGGTGCACGTCCCAGAACGGACGCAGGTGGCGCTGGAACCGGGCCTGCTCGCGCGGCGGAAGACTGCGCCAGATCGTGTCGGTGAGCGGACGCAGGGCGTCGATGACACCATGCCAGCCCCTGCCCGCCTGCGCCGCTCGCGCCACCTCCTCACGGATACGTGCGAGGAGCCGCCTCAGGGAGGTGAGGTCGGCCGTGTCAGATCCGGGACGGGCCAGAGGTCGGCGGGAGCATGGGCGTTCGGCAACAGGCCGCGGCGCGACAGGGCGAGGATGGCGCCGGAAAAGCCCTGCGTGCGCAGGCTCGCCACCGCGTCGAGCATGGTGAGGCCGGTCCCGACGATGAGGACCGGCGCGTGCGGGTGCAGGCGGCCGAAGCTCTCGGGTGCCCAGGGATCGAGGCTGTGGCGGCTTTTCGGCGCGGCGGCCGCGAGGTTGCCCATGGCGAGCACGGCGCCGGCAGCCCGGTGGGTCTGTCCACCCTCGGTGCGCAGCACGAACCCGCCGGCCCGCGGCTCCAGATCGACCACCGCGTCGTTGACGAGGCGCAGGCGCGGCACCCCCGGCCCCGTGACGGCCGCGGTCAGCAGGTCGGTGAGATAGCTGCCGTAATGGCCCCGCGCCACGAAGGTGCCGGCTGGGGTCCTGACCACGCCCTCGCCGAGATCGGCGCCGGCGAGCCACTCCTCGAAATGGTCCGGCCGATCGGGGAAGGCGCTCATGTTGGCGGCGCGCACATTGAGCAGGTGGGCCGGGTTGCCGGTGCCGTAGGCCAGCCCTCGGGCAAAACTTCCCGAGCGCTCGCATAGCAGGACCGGACGCTCCGGCGGCAGGACGGAGAGGAGCTGGAGCGCGGCCATGGTGCCGCTGAACCCCGCACCGATCACCGCGATGGGGGGCAGGCTCGGCTGACGGGTCATCGTGAACGTCCTTAAGCTCGCTCTCCTTGCGTTCCCTCAGCGCGTCGGCGGATCCCAGACCGGGAGGGCCGCGGCGTCGACGGCGCGCGGCAGAAGTCCCTCGGCGCGGAACGCGTCGGCGATGGTCTGCTGCTCGGCCAGCCCCTCGCGGCTCACCGGCTCGACGCGGTAGGAGCGGCGGGTATTGGCCTGTTTCACGATCTCGGGCTCGATCTTCCACAGGGCGGCCAGCCGCGCGGCCGCCGCGTCTGGATTGGCCTTCACCCAGGTGCCGGCCTCGCGCAGCTTGGAGACGAGCAGGGTCAGGACGTCGGCGCGCTTTTCCGCGTAGGCGTCGGAGGCGAGGTAGTAGCGTTTGTAGGCCGAGAGCCCGGTGCCGTCCCTCAGGATGCGCGCCCCGGCCTGGATCTGCGCGGCGGAGAGGAAGGGGTCCCATGCCACCCAGGCATCGACGCTGCCGCCCGCGAGCGCGCTGCGCCCGTCCGCCGGGGTGAGGTAGGCCGGTGTGATGCTCTTGAACGGCAGCCCTTCCGCCTTCAGAGCGGCGAGCAGCAGGTAGTGACTGCCGGCGCCCTTGGTGACGGCGACTTTGCGGCCCTTCAGATCGGCCACGGTTTTGAGCCGGGAATCCCCCGGCACCAGAATCGCCTGCGCCTCCGGCGAGGCCGCTTCCTGCGCGATGTAGGTGATCTTGGCATTTGCCGCCTGCGCGAAGACCGGCACCGTGTCGGCGACATCCGCCGAGACATCGATGCGGCCGGCATTCAGCGCCTCCATGATCGGCAGGCCGCTGGTGAACTCGTGCCAGGAGACGGTGACGCCGAGCGGCTTCAGGGCCGTCTCCAGGGTCGCATCCTCGCGCAGAAGCGAGATCAGCGCCGAGGAGCGCTGATAGCCGATGCGCAGGGTGGAGTCGTCCGCTGCGGCCGGGTCGCCACCGAGGGCGAAGCTGAGCGCGAAGCCAGCGAGGATGAGGCGGGCGGCGGACCGGCGGTTCATGGGAGCTTTTCGGGTTCCGGGGGATGCAGACGGTTGGGGCATGTTTCCTCCCACAAAGGGGGAGCGGTGTTCTCAGCTTCCCGGCTTGCGCACGGCACCGGCGATATCGACCGTCCTCGGTACGAGCTTCAGTCCGTGGAAGGTGTCGGCGATGCGCTGCTGCTCGGCCGTCACCGCCTCGTCGAGGGGGCGGATGCCGTAGGTCTGGCGCTTGAGGGCGATGCCGAGGATGGGCGCCGGGATGCCGACGGAGGGGCTCAGTTCCTTGGCCACCGCGTCGGTGTTGTCCTTGGCCCAGGCATCGACCTCGGCCAAAGCTGCCACGATGGCGTCGAGGGCTGGGCCGTGCTCGGCTGCGAAGCTCTTGGAGGAGAGATAGAACTGGTGGTTCGGCACGAGGCCGGTGCCGTCGGCGAGCACCCGTGCGTTGCCGCCGGCCTCGGCCGCGGCGAAGTACGGGTCCCAGATCACCCAGGCATCGACCACGCCGCGCTCGAAGGCTGCCCGCGCATCGGCGGGTGCGAGGTAGACGGGCGTGATGTCGGCCAGCGTCAGGCCCGCGGCCTCGACGGCGTGCACCAGCAGGTAGTGGACGTTCGATCCTTTGTTCAGCGCGACCTTCTTGCCGCGCAGATCGACCACCGACTGGATCGGGCTGCTCTTGGGTACCAGGATCGCCTCGCCCTTCGGCGCGGCCGGCTCGTGGGCGACGTAGGTCAGAGCGTCGCTCGCGGCCTGGGCGAAGATCGGCGGGGTTTCGCCCGCCGAGCCGAAATCGACCGCACCCGCGTTCAAGGCTTCCATCAGCGGCGGGCCGGAGGGAAACTCCGACCACTGCACCCGGTAGCCGAGCGCCTTGAGCTTCGGCTCCAGGGTGCCCCGGCCCTTGAGCAGGACCAGCGTGCCGTATTTCTGGTAGCCGACCCGCACCGTACGCTCCTCGGCATGGGCCGCCAGAGTCAGGCTGACGAAGATCAGCGCGGCGAGCGCCAGCCACAGGCGCGGCAGCGACGACATGATGGGAGCGGAACGGGCGCGGGCGATCATCGCGAAAACACTCCCCGATCAGTGGGCGCCGACGCGGCGGGTCGGCACGATGTCGTTGGCGATGACCTCGCCGAATGGGCCGTTGTTGCGGGCGGTGCTCGGCGCCGTGCCGGTGGTCGCGCGGAGCGGCAGCTTCGGGAAGACGAGTTCGGCGAAGCGGTAGGCCTCTTCCAGATGCGGGTAGCCGGAGAGGATGAAGCGGTCGATTCCGAGATCGATGTACTCCTTCATCCGGTCGGCGACTTGGGTCGCCGAGCCGACCAGCGCCGTACCCGCGCCGCCGCGCACGAGGCCGACGCCTGCCCAGAGGTTGGGCGAGACCACGAGCCTGGATCGGTCGCCGCCGTGCAGCGCCATCATCCGGCTCTGGCCGACGGAATCCTGGCGCTTCAGGGTCGCCTGCGCCTGGGCGATGGTGGCGTCGTCGAGCCGCGAGATCAGCCTTTCCGCCGCGTCCCAGGCCTCGCCTTCGGTCTCGCGCACGATCACGTGCAGGCGGATGCCGTAGGAGAATGTTTTGCCCTTGCGCTCCGCCGCCTCGCGGGCGCGAGAAATCTTCTCGGCGACGCCGGCCGGGGGCTCGCCCCAGGTGAGATAGACCTCGCAATGCTCGGCCGCGACCTCGATCCCGGCGGGCGAGGAGCCGCCGAAATAGAGCGGCGGATAGGGCGCCTGCACGGGGCGGAAGATCACCCGGCCGTTCTCGGTGCGCAGGTGCTTGCCCTCGAAGTTCACGGTCTCTCCGGCCATCAGCCCCCGCCAGATGTGCAGGAACTCGTCGGTGACGACGTAGCGCTCGTCGTGGTCGAGGAAGACGCCGTCGCCCTTGAGTTCGACGGGATCGCCGCCGGTCACCACGTTGATGAGGAGGCGCCCGTCGGAGATCCGGTCCAGCGTCGCAGCCATGCGCGCGGCCACCGACGGTTCCTGCAGGCCGGGGCGCACGGCGACGAGGAAGCGCAGGCGCTGCGTCAGAGGTGCCAGCGCCGAGGCGATCACCCAGGAATCTTCGCAGGAGCGCCCGGTCGGCAGCAACACGCCGTAATAGCCGAGATCGTCCGCGGCCTGGGCGATCTGGCGCAGATAGGGCAGCGACACGTCGCGGGCGCCTTCCGAGGCGCCGAGATAGCGGCCATCGCCGTGGGTCGGCAGGAACCAGAGAACGTCGGTCTTGCCGTCGGTCTGGGCGGTCATGGGGTACGCTCCGAAAAAAACGAGGGAGGGTTCAGGCGCTCCGGCCGAGAAGCCGGTCGAGGATGCGGCCTTCGAGTTCGGCCAGCGCCGGGTCGCCGCGGCGGCGGGGGCGCGGCACGTCCACGGCGACATCGAGGGCGATGGCGCCCTCCTCGACCACGAGGATGCGGTCGGCCATTGCCACCGCCTCGCTGACATCGTGAGTGACGAGGATCGCGGTGAAGCCCTGATCCTCCCAGATCCGCTCGATCATCGCCTGCATCTCGATGCGGGTGAGTGCGTCGAGCGCGCCGAGCGGCTCGTCCAGCGCCAGCAGCGCCGGGCGGCTCACCAGGGCGCGGGCTAGCGCCACCCGCTGGCGCTGGCCGCCAGAGAGGGTTGCGGGCCAGTTGCCGGCCTTCTCGGCGAGCCCGACCTCGTCGAGGACGGCGAGCGCCCGGATACGCCGCTCGGCGCGGCCAATCTCGCGCCCGAGTCCGACCGCGACGTTGTCGGCGACTCGCGCCCAGGGCAGCAGACGCGGCTCCTGGAACATGATTTTTTTCGAGGAGCCGGCACCCTTGCCCGCGCCGGCACCGCCGTTGACGGTGACGCGGCCGGCGCTCGGCTCTTCGAGACCGAGGATCAGGCGCAGCAGGGTGCTCTTGCCGCAGCCGGAGCGGCCGACCACGGCCACGAACTGGCCGGCGGGCACGTGCAGGTCGAGCCCACGGATGACGGGGGCCCCCCCTTCGAAGCTCTTCGAGAGGCCGCGCAGAGTGATGGCGAGGCCGGCGTCACGAGGACGCGCGGAGGCGTCCTCGACGCGCAGGGCGGTGGCAGCGGACATGGAACTCGCTCGCGGAGAAGGAATCAGGTGTTGCGGTAGGCCGGGTTCCAGGCGAGGCAGGTGCGCTCCAGCGCCCGGGTCAGGCTGTCGGCGAGCTTGCCGAGGGCGGCGTAGATCAGGATCGCCAGCACCACGACATCGACCAGCATGAACTCGCGGGCCTGCATCGCCATGTAGCCGAGGCCGGAATTGGCCGAGATCGTCTCGGCGACGATCAGCGTCAGCCACATGATGCCGAGCGCGTAGCGGATGCCGACGAAGATCGAGGGCAGCGCGCCCGGCAGCACCACGCGCCAGAACAGCTCGCGCCGGTTCATGCCGTAGACCCGGCCCATCTCGATCAGCTGCGGATCGACCGAGCGGATGCCGTGCAGGGTGTTGGCGTAGATGGGGAAGAACACACCGAGCGCGACGAGGAAGAGCTTGGCCCCTTCGTCGATGCCGAACCACAGGATCACCAGCGGGATCAGCGACAGGTGGGGCACGTTGCGCACCATCTGCAGCGTGGTGTCGGTGAGCTTTTCCGAGAGGTTCGACAGGCCGTTGGCGAGCCCGAAGAAGAGTCCGATGCCGCCGCCGATGAGGAAGCCGGAGGCGGCGCGGGCGAAGCTCACCCACAGGTTCTCCCAGAGCTCGCCGGTCTGGGCGAGACGCCAGCCGGCGGCGGCGACGTCGAGGGGCGCCGGCATGAACCGGGTCGAGACGAGCCCGAACGAGGCTGCCGCCTGCCAGCCGACGATGACGAGGCTCGGCAGCAGCCAGGGCAACAGCCGGCCGATCGGCAGGCGAAGGGGCAGGCGAAGAGGTACGTGGAGAGGCTTGCGCGGGAGCGGTGCGGCGGCCTCGGCGCGGTTCGCGCGGCCGGGGAGCGATCGGATCGCGGCGGAATCGGCCATGGTTCGGCTCACCCGTTGTTCTGGGTCTTGTTGGCGGTCTCGGGCGGCGTCCAGACGATGTCGGACACCCGCACCGGGCGGGGGATCACACCGATTGCGTGGAAGCGGTCGGCGATGCGCTGCTGTTCGGCGGTCACCGCCGCATCCATCGGTGCGATGACGAAGCGGATGCGCTCGACCGCCCGCCTTGTGGCGGCGAGCGACACGCCGGTGATCTTCGAGAGGCTCGCTGCGACGCTGGGGCGGTTGCCCTCGCACCAGAGCGCGACCTCGCCCAGCGCTGCGATGGCCGCCTTCAGCACGTCGGGGCGCTCCTCGGCGAAAGCCTTGTTCGCGAGGAAGAAGTTGTTGGTGGGGGTGATGTCCGCGGCCTGCACCAGGATGCGCGCACCCTGCCCGTCCTCGGCGATGGCAAAGTAGGGATCCCACACCGTCCAGGCGTCGATCGTGCCACCGGCGAACGCAGCCGCGCCGTCGGCCGGCGCCAGCAGGACCGGGGTGATGTCGCGGTAGGTGAGGCCCGCCTTCTCCAGGGCGGCGACGGTGAGATTGTGTGCGCTCGATCCCTTGGCGAAAGCGACCCGCTTGCCCTTCAGGTCGGCGAGCGAGGCGATGGCAGACCCCTTCGGCAGCAGGATCGCCGAGCCCGAGCCGCCCTTGGGCTGGGCCGCGGCGTAGACGAGGTTGGCTCCCGCGGCCTGGGCGAAGATCGGTGGCGCGTCTCCGGTCTGGCCGAAATCGATGGCGCCGAGGTTCAGCGCCTCCAGAAGCGGGGGGCCGAACGAGAACTCGACCCAGCGCACGCTCACGTTCTGAGCCTTCAGGCGCTCCTCGATCGCGGATTGCTCCCGGGCGACGGCCAGGATGCCGTTCTTCTGGTAGCCGATGCGCAGCACGCCGGGTTCGGCTGCGCGGGCACCGCGGAGCGAGAGCACGGTGCCGGCCGCAGCGAGGCCGGCTGCGAGAAAGTGGCGGCGGCCGAGCATCGGCGCCTCAGCGGGCGGCGGCGGTCGCCAGCGGCGCAGAGGCCGCGGCGGACACGGTCGCGCCCTGCGCGATGTCGAGCAGCCGGGCGAGTTCGGCCGCGGCCTGGGCCATGCGGGCGCGCACGATCGCGTCGGCGACGCGGCCCTCGCTGATCTCGGTGTCGCCGGCATAGACCGCGGTCGCCGCCGCCTGCGCCGAGAAGAAGCCGAACAGCGGGCGCAAGCTGTGCTCGACCACCAGCGCGTGGCGCGGGCCGCCGCCGGTCGCGGTCAGCACCACCGGCTTGCCGACGAGGGCGTCGGGGGCGACGAAGTCGATCAGGTGCTTGAACAGCCCCGCATAGCTGCCCTTGTAGACCGGCGAGCCGACGATCAACGCGTCGGCCGACTCGATCGCCTCCACGATTCGCGCTGCCGGCAGCGGCAGGGCCGAGCGGCTCGCGACGGCGATGCCGGTGCCGGCATCGACGAGATCGTAGACCTTCAGGTCGATCGGGCGAAGGCGCGACAATTCGGCGGCCACCGCCTCCACCAGCGTGCGGGTGCGGGAGGGGCGGTGCGTGTTGCCGGAGAAGGCAACGATCCGTGCGGGCATCGCGAAACATCCGAGGCAGGGCCGCAGCCGCAAAAGACCGGCGCCCGAACGCTCCAGCAGGAGCATTTCGGAGCTTCGATATTCGGAGATCTGCGGAGCGTTGTTGAGACGTTGTTGCCCTGGAATTTAGAGATCTAGGGCAGGGCAAATCAACGGATTGTTTTTGCGTTGTTTTTTTGAAGTGGAGGAGAGTTCTATCGCTGCACGAAGCCATACAGGGAAAATCTTTTTGCCCGCGAACGCCACCCTTGAGGGTTCAAGGCAAAACCGGCGCGTACGGCTTGAACGGATCGTTCTGACGTGAGTGCAGACCAGCCTCCCGGTCACGCGGCTGTCGCGCGGCTGCCGGATGACCAATTTGCGGCGCTCATCTTGCAGCGCAACAAATGCGCCGCTCACCTGCGCCGCATCGGAGCACCTTGCATGGCATCCCTGCCGATCCTCGCGCTCGCCGTCGCGTCCTTCGGCATCGGCACGACCGAGTTCGTCATCATGGGCCTTCTGCCCGAGGTGGCACGTGATTTCGGCGTCACCATCCCGCAGGCGGGCCACCTCGTCTCCGGCTACGCGCTCGGCGTCGTAGTCGGCGCACCGATCGTGGCGATGGCGACGGCCCCCCTGCCGCGAAAGGCGGCCCTGCTCGCCCTGATGGCGGTGTTCACCCTCGGCAATCTCGCTTGCGCCCTGGCGTCGAGCTACGAATGGCTGATGGCCGCGCGGGTCGCCACCGCCTTCGCCCACGGCGCCTTCTTCGGCATCGGCGCCATCGTCGCCCGCAACCTCGTGCCGCGGGAGAAGCGCACCCAGGCCGTCTCGCTGATGTTCGCGGGGCTGACGCTCGCCAACGTGCTCGGCGTGCCGCTCGGCACGGCACTCGGTCAGGCGCTCGGCTGGCGCTCGACCTTCTGGGCCGTGGTCGGCATCGGGCTTGCTGCGGGGGCCGCCATCGCGTTCGCCCTGCCCGGCGGGATGCCGGGCACGCGCGGCGGCCTCGCCAAGGAATTCCGGGCGCTCGGGCGCTGGCCGGTGCTGCGGCCGATGCTGGTCTCGACCCTGTCCTCGGTGAGCTTCTTCACCGTCTTCACCTACATCGCGCCGTTCCTGCTCACCGTGACGCATCTGACGCCCGGTGGCGTCACGGGGGCGCTGTTTGCGGCCGGTGTCGGACTCACCGTCGGCAATCTCGCGGGCGGCTGGCTTGCCGACCGCAGCCTGATGCGCACGGTGCTCGGCAGCTTCGCCGGGCTGATCGCGGTGCTCGTCGCGTTCGCGCTGGTCGCGCCCTTCGCAGGTCCGGCGCTCGCGGTGCTGGTGCTGTGGAGCGGGCTCGCCTTCGCCCTGGTCTCACCGCTTCAGGTCTGGGTGGTGGAGGCGGCCAGCGACGCACCGAATCTCGCCTCGACCCTCAATCAGGGTGCGTTCAATCTCGGCAACGCGCTCGGCGCCTGGCTCGGCGGCACCGCCCTGACGCTCGGCGCGGGCTATGCGGAGCTGCCGGCCCTGGCAGCCGTCGTCTCGCTCCTCGGGCTCGGCCTCGCCGCCACGGCGGCAGCACGGCCCCTGTGGCCGTCCCTGGCCGGTAGCCAGGGACGGTGAGCCCGTAAATGCCACTTCACATCGGCGGGGTGAGGCCGTCCTTGCCCACCGCGACGAGCTTGCCCTCGAGTTTGCCGCCGCCCTTGGCGGCGACCACGAAAATCTTGCCACCCGGCGTCAGGATCGACTTGTCGGAGGGCTCGAAGGCGACGATCGGGGCCTTGGGCGGCACTACGATCGTCTTCGAGCCGTCCTTGTCGTAGGTCACGGTCAGCGTGCGCTCACCGCCGCTGCCGGAGCCGGCGGTGCTGCTGGCCACGGTGGCGTTGGTCATCGAGCTCTTGACCTTCGGCGCGCCGCCCGCGCCGGCGGAAGCCTTTACGGTTCCGTTGGTCATGGAACTCTTCACCACCGGGCCGCTGCCGCCCGCCGTGTGGTCGGGGATCGCATCCCAGCCGTAATGCCCTTCGGCCGTGCCGCGCATGGATTCGGGGAACAGCACCACTTCGAGCGCCGTCATCGGGTTCTCGCCCTTGGTGGCGGTGCCGATGAAGGTGCCTTCCTTGATCTGGTCGAGGCTCGACCTCACCACCCAGGCGAACTTGGCGCCGCCGAGCTGCACCGTCTCCGTGGTGCCGTCGGTGGTCTTGATCGTGACCGAGCCGGCGTCGCTGCTCTCGACCGTGCCGCGCACCCGTTGCAGGTCGGCAGCCTGGGCCGCACCCGCCAGCGTGGCCAAGGCGGCGACCGCGAAGGCGGTCCGCATCGTGCGAAACATGAGCTTCTCTCCGTCTGAGGTCGGAGAGTTCTGGCGCGGCCCGCTCTGCTTTCAAGATTGCGCACAAGATGGTGATGCGCAACTTTTGTCAAGTTCTCCTCAGCCGCCGCGAGGCCGCGCGAGGGATGCTACGAAGAACGCGGCCGGATCAGTCCTCGATCCCTTGCGCCCGGCGCTTTGCGGCGCGGATCTTCTCCATGCGGGCGACCGAGAACACGGAGGCCTCGTAGAGGAGCAGCATCGGGATCGCGAGCGAGAGCTGGGAGATCACATCCGGCGGCGTCAGAACGGCGGCGGCGACGAAGACGAGCACGATGGCGTAGCGCCGCTTCTCCCGCAGGAAGGCCGCGTCGATCACACCGATCTGACCCAGAAGCGTCAGGATGACCGGCATCTGGAAGGCCAGACCGAACGCGAAGATCAGCGTCATGATCAGCGAGAGATATTCGTCGACCTTCGGCAGCAGCCGAATCGTCGCCTCGCCCGGTTGCCCGATCTGCTGCAGCGAGACCGAGAACTGGATCAGCAGCGGCATCGCCAGGAAATAGACGACCAGCGCGCCGAGCAGGAAGAAGATCGGTGTGGCGACGAGGTAGGGCAGGAAGGCCTGCCGCTCGTTGCGGTAGAGGCCGGGCGCAACGAAGGCGTAGACCTGCGTGGCGATGACCGGGAAGGCCAGGAAACCCGCTCCGAACACGCTGAGCTTGATGTTGGTGAAGACCTGTTCGAGGAAGTGGGTCGCGATCAGCTCGGCGTTCTGCGGCCCCACGATCGAGACATAAGGGTGCACCAGCACATTGTAGATCTGCTTCGAGAAGAAGAAGCAGCCGAAGAACATCACGATGAATGCGATCAGCGACTTGATCAGTCGCGAGCGCAGTTCGATCAGGTGCTCCAGAAGGGGTGCCCGCGAGGCCTCGATCTCGGCCTCATCGCGCTCGTCGCTCATGGAGTCGGGCCTGTCTCGGTCTTGGTGCCGGGGGGGACGGGAGACGCCTCGGCGGCGGAGGAGGCTGCCTGAGCCTCTTCCATCGCGGCGCTTTGCATCGGAGCGGCTTGCTGTTCGGAGGTCGGTCGCGGCACGTCGAAGCTGCCGGTCTCCGTCGACCCGGCCTCCTTCGTGCCCGAGCCGGGACGGCTCTCGACCGCGCTGCGGATCTCGTTGCGGATGGTGTCCACGGGATTGAAGGTCGGGCGCGCGGCGTCGACACTCCGCTTGACGCCCTCGACGTCGCGGCGGACTTCTTCCAGCTCCGCCTCGCGGATCGCCTCGTTGAACTGCGACCGGAACTCGCCGGCCATCCGCTGGACCTTGGTGGTGATCTGGCCCAGCGTGCGCAGGGCCTTCGGCAGATCCTTGGGTCCGATGACGATCAGGGCGACGCCGCCGATCAGCATCACCTCGCCCCAGCTCATATCCAGCATTGCGTCGTCCGTCCCGCGGGGCCGCGCCTGATGAGGACGGGCGCGCGGCCCGCGCTATCCTGCCCGGAGCCGATCTTCAACCGTGCCCGACCGCCGTTTCAGCCCTTACGAGCCCGTTGTTCAGACGGCCTTGTGATCGCCCGCCGGCATGGTGGGCTGAACATGGGTCGGCTGCGGGGCGGTACCCGGAGCGCCCTGGTGCGGCAGGGTACGCACCGGATCGTTCGGACCCACCGGCGGGACGCTCGTCGCGGTATTCGGCTGGGTCTCGTCGTCGGCCATGCCCTTCTTAAAGGCCTTGATGCCCTTGGCGACGTCGCCCATCAGCTCCGACACCTTGCCGCGGCCGAACAGCAGCATGACGACAACCGCCACGATGACCCAGTGCCAGACACTCATGCTGCCCATGGCAACCTCCTGCGCCGCACCAACTCCGGCGGCGCCTCCACTTGAATTGGGGCGAACCTAGGGATCGAGTGGCGCGAACACAAGCAGTGCGGGGCGCACAAGCGGGCAAAGGGCGCGCAGCCCTTGCCCTTCTTTGTCGCACTCCGCCTCGTTGCCGGGCGGGTCGTCAGGCCGTCGGGAATGCCGCGTCGAAACGGGCGCGGGCCTCGGCCACGTCGAGGGCGTCCGGAGGCGTGAGGCGGGCGAGCGCGGTTTCGGCACGGCGGCCGCCTTCCCCCATCAGATCGGGCGTCGCTTCGGCCACGGCCCGCATCTCGTCCATGCGTCCATTGCAATGCAGCACCACGTCGATGCCGGCGCGGTAGGCGGCTTCCGCCCGCGCGCGGAACGGACCCTGGAGCGCATGCATCGACAGGTCGTCGGTCATCAGGAGGCCGTCGAAGCCGATTTCGCCGCGTACGACCTCGCGGATCACGCGCTCCGACAGGGTGGCGGGCCGCTCCGAGTCGAGGGCGGTGAAGACCACGTGCGCGCTCATGGCGAGCGGCAGGTCGGCGAGAGCGCGGAACGGGCGGAAGTCGCTCTCCCCCAGACTCACCCGATCGGCCTCGACCACGGGCAGATCGAGATGGCTGTCGCAGGTCGCCCGCCCGTGACCGGGAATATGCTTGATGACCGGCAGCACGCCGCCCGCCATCAGCCCTTCGGCCACGGCGCGGCCGAGCTCGATCACCCGCTCGGGCGTGTCGCCGTAGGCCCGGTCGCCGATGATGTTGTCCGAGCCCGAGACGGGCACATCGAGCATCGGCGCGCAATCGACGTTGATGCCGACATCCGAGAGGTCTTGGGCCATCAGTCGGGCGCCGAGCCGGGCGATCTCCGCGGCCCCTTCCCCGAGGGCGCCGACGCGACCGCCGGCCGGGTATTTCGGCCAGTGCGGCGGACCCATGCGCTGCACCCGCCCGCCCTCCTGATCGATCAGGATCGGCGCGTCCGCCCGGCCGAGCGTCTCGCGCAAGGCGGCGGTGAGCGCGCGCACCTCGTCCGGCGTGCCGATGTTGCGCTTGAACAGGATGAAGCCCCAGGGCCGCAGGTCGCGGAAGAAAGCGGTTTCCTCGGCTGTCAGCGTCGTGCCGGAACAGCCGAGGATGACGGCGCGGGACGTGCTGGCTGAGGTCATGGGACCGGCATTCCTCGGATGGGGCGAGTCAGGTCGAGACGGGAGGAGGCTGGCTTGCCGCAATCGCATCAACGGCCGAGCACGAATTCGATCCCATCCGCTCCACTATCCTGAGGTGCCATAGCGCAGCGGAGGCCTCGAAGGATCATCCAGGGATGGCACGGGATCTGGAGGAGCCGTCGGGTCACCCTTATGCGGGTACCTCAGGACGAGGTCGCGAACGGGATGCTCGGAATCGAGCCGGCTCCGGGAGAGTTGCCGGAGCCGGCCCGTGGCAATCGTGTCTTTGGCTCAGTTCTTTGCGGCTCAGTTCTTGGCGACGAAGCACTGACCGCCCGCGCCCTGAAGCGCGCTGCACAGGCTGGAGGCCTCGTTCTTGGCCAGCGGTCCGACGCGGACGCGGAACAGGGTCTTGCCGTTCACCTCGGCTTGCCGGATCAGCTCGGGCTTGCCGGCGAGCTGGCTGTACTTGCCCTGCATCTCCCGGAGAGCAGCCCGCGCCTCGCTCTCACTGCCGCGAACGCCGAGCTGCACCGAATAGCCGCTGATCGGCGCCGTGAGCGAGGCGGAGGCGTGTGCCGGCTCGGTCGTGCTGGCGGTGGTCTCGGGCGAGACGGAGGCGAGACGCTGCGCGGCCTTCGGGCGCGCGGCGGGCGCGGCCGATGGCTCCGGCGGCGCTTCGGCGACGGGCGTCGCAGCCGGTGCCGAGGCCAGGGTGCGCGACGGCGACGTGGACCGCCGGGGCTCCGCAGCGGGCGTCGTGGTGCCGCCGCCGGAGGTGTCGGGCATCGTCATGGTCGGGATCGGCGAAGTCGGGGCCTGAGCCTGGGCCGCCTCGGCCTGGGGCGCCGACGGCTGGAGAACCGGCGTATCCGGCTTGACCGAGACGGTGCGCACCCGGCGCGGCTCTCCGAACGTGTCGGACAGCATGCCGCCCTGGCCGGGGGTCGCCCCGCCCTGCCCCGGTTCCGCACCCTCGCTGCGCGCGGCGGCGCTGCGGGCGGCCTGGTTGACGTCGAGCGGCTGCTCCTCGCGGTTGACGATCTTGATCTGACCGTCCTTGGCGTTGCGGTCGTAGATCTGCTTGTTCTGATCGGGGATCTCGACGCCGTCGGTGGCCGTCGGCTGCACCTTCAGCGGGGTCTTGTCGGCGAGCACCGTGATCGGGCCGCCGCCGCCGCTGCCGTGGGTGCCGCGCCATGCCAGGGCGCCGCCGACGCAGACGGCGACTACCGCGAGTCCGGCTCCGACCTGAACGAGACGGTTGCGGGCTCGCGGACGCTCCGCGCGGCCCATGCGATAGCCCTCATCGGCCTGGGCAAAGGCGGCCGGATCGGTAGGGCCGTCGGCGTACATGCCCTGCTCGACGGAGGCGAGATACTGGTCGAAGGCGTCCGCCGGGCTCTGAGACTGACCCTGGGGTTGGCCGTGCGCCTGGTCCTGATGATGGGTGGGTGCGTCCACGAAGGTCGGCTCGACCCGCGCCGGGCGGCCCGCCTCGGGCGCACGCGTCACGGGTGCCGGGGCCTCGTGGGCCGTATTCTTCTCCCGCGCCTCGAGCAGGGCGCGGAAGGGGTCGTCCTGCCCGACAATGCGGGCCAGCTCGGCGAGCGGGTCGCCCTTGGCGGCGCCCTGCGGCGCCTGCCCCCGGACCGCCTCCTGCGACGTCTGACGCAACTCGCGCTCGAAGGCATCGAAATCGACCGTCGCGCGCGAAGCGTGTCCCGTCATGGCTTCATCCTCTCAACAGCCGTCCTCGGTCACCGCATCTCATCGGGTGCGGAGACGCCCAAAACCGCGAGGCCGGAGGCAAGAACGCCGCCCAATGCCTCCACGAGGGCTAAGCGAGCCCGAGTGGATTTTCTGTCGGTTGGATTAACAATCCGTAATTGCGGCAAGTCTTTGCCCTTATTCCAGAAACTATGAAGCGAACTGGCCGTTTCATAGAGGTAGAACGCGATTCGGTGGGGCTCATGCGCCGCCGCCGCTGATTCGAGCACCCGCGGATATTGAGCAATCAGGCGCATCATCTCGATCTCGCCGGGATCGGTGAGACCCGAGAGGTCCGCGCCGGCCAGCAGCCCCGCGCGTGAGAAATCCTCGTCCGGCATCGCCTCGCGAGCCTGGCGCAGCACCGAGAAGCGGCGGGCGTGGCCGTACTGGACGTAGAAGACCGGGTTGTCCTTCGACTGCTCCACGACCTTGGCGAGGTCGAAATCCAGCGTCGCGTCGTTCTTGCGGTAGAGCATCATGAAGCGGATCGCGTCGCGTCCGACCTCGTCGATGACGTCGCGCAGCGTCACGAACTCGCCTGCACGCTTCGACATCTTCACCGGCTCGCCTGCGCGCAAAAGCCGCACGAGCTGGCAGAGCTTGACGTCGAGCCGGGCCTGGCCGTCGCTGACCGCCTTCACCGCCGCCTGCATGCGCTTAACGTAGCCGCCATGGTCGGCCCCGAGCACGTCGATGAGTTCGTTGGCGCCGCGCAGCCACTTGTCACGGTGATAGGCGATGTCGGAGGCGAAGTAGGTGTAGGAGCCGTCGGACTTCAGGAGCGGCCGATCCACGTCGTCGCCGAACTGCGTCGAGCGAAACAGGGTCTGCTCCCGGTCCTCCCAATCCTCAGGCAACTGGCCCTTGGGCGGCGGCAGACGCCCCTCGTAGACGAGGCCCTTCTGCCGCAGCGCGTCGAGCAGCTCTGCGACTCGGTTGCCCCCTTGGCCGCCGTTCCCGCCCTGAAGCGTGGCTTCCGAGAAGAACACGTCGTGGCGGATGCCGATCGCCGCCAGATCCTCCCGGATCGTGTCCATCATCGCGTCGATGGCGAAGCTGCGCACCAGCGGCAACCATTCGTGCTCGGGCTTGTCGAGCAGCGCCCGGTCATGCGTTTCCGCCAGCTTCGCCCCCACCGGCTTGAGGTAGTCGCCGGGATAGAGGCCTTCCGGGATCGTGATCGTCTCGCCGAGCGCCTCGCGGTAGCGCAGGAAGGCGGAGCGGGCGAGCACATCGACCTGCGCGCCGGCATCGTTGATGTAATACTCGCGCGTCACCGGCCGGCCGGCGGCGGCGAGCAGGTTCGCGAGCGCGTCGCCGAACACCGCGCCCCGCCCGTGGCCGACATGCATCGGTCCGGTGGGATTGGCCGAGACGTACTCGATATTGACCGGGCCGCCCGGCATTTTTCCGCGCCCGAAGTTCTCGCCCTCGTTGAGCGCCGCACGGATCACATCATGAAAAACCTCCGGCGCGAGCCGCAGGTTGATGAAGCCGGGGCCCGCCACGCTGGCCTCGACGACGCGGGGGTCGGTGCGCAGTTCTTCGGCCAGCGCCTCGCCGAGCGCCTTCGGATTCTGCTTGGCCTCCTTCGCCAGCACCAGGGCGGCGTTGGTGGCGAGATCGCCGTGCGACGGATCGCGCGGCGGCTCGACCACGACGCGCGACAGGTCGAGCCCCTCGGGTAGCCGGCCGGAGCGGGTGAGCGATTCGAGCGCCTCGCGCACGCGCGTCTCGAAGAGGGCGAAGATGTTCATGAGGCTCAGTGTTCGTCATTGCCGCGTGCCGGCCAACCCGCATGTCGGGCGGCCGGAACCGTCCGGGGCGGCATAGCAATGGCGGGCGGGAGTGTCACGGCGCCTGCCCCCGGTCGCCCGCGAGTTCCGCCAGCACTGCCCTCAGCCGCTCCGGCAGCGGTACCGGCCGGCGCGTCTCCCGGTCGACGGTGACATGGACGAAGTGGCCCTGCGCGGCGGCCTCCGGTTCGTCATCGCGAAAGATCGCAATCTCGTAGCGCACGCTGGTGCGGCCGAGATGGGCCACCCGCACGCCGGCGGTGATCCGGTCCGGGAAGGCGACCGGGGTGAAGTAGCGGCAGCCCGTCTCCACCACGAGGCCGATGACGGAGGAACGGGCGATGTCGAGGGCGCCCGCCGCCACTAGGATCCCGTTCACCGCCGTGTCGAAGAAGGCATAGTAGACGACGTTGTTCACGTGCCCGTAGACGTCGTTGTCGCCCCAGCGCGTCGCCAGCGGCACGAGGCGGGGATAGGCGGCGCGGGTTTCGCGCGGGGTGTTGCGGTCGGCGGTCACTCGGTCCTCTCCAGGCTCCCTGCCGACCTGCGCCGCTCTTCGTAGGGGGACAAGGCAGCGTCTGAGTAGAATGCAGCGTTGCACGCAGTGCGGGAAAGGCGGTGTTGTCGAGGGCGAGATTCCCTGCGGAGACTGCCCGATGAAGTTCCTTGCCCTTGCCGCCACCGCTCTTGCCGCCCTGACCGTCGCTCCCGCAACGGCCGAGGCCCGCGATTTCGGCGGTCATGGCGGCTATGTCGGTGGTGCGCGCCATTACGGCGGCTACGGCCATCACGGCTACGGCGCGCGCTTCGGTCATGCCGGCCGCGTCGGTGGCTATCGCGGCGGGTTCGCTGGCGGCCGCGCCGGCTTCGGGCATCGCGGCTTCGGCTACCGGGGCGGCTACGGGTATCCCGGCCACGCCGCGCGCGGCTTCTACGGCCGGGGCTATGGCGCGGGCTACGGCTACGGCCGGGGCGTCGGAGGCGGCCTCGCCGGCGCCGGGCTGGGACTGGGCCTCGGGCTCGCCGGCGGTGCACTGAGCGGCGGCTACGGCTGGGGTGGTTACGGCGGCTACGCGGCGCCCGATTACGGCTACAGCTATGGCTACGCCCCCGTCACCACCGGCTACGCCCCGGTCTACAACACCGGCTACGGCTCGAATTGCGTCTGCTACTGATCCCCTTGAGCCTTCCGCCGACCGCGCCTCACGGCTCCGTCAGTGGCAGGCCCCGGCTCGGCGGGCTCCAGTGCAAGTTGGGCGTCGCTGGAAACAGCCGGCCGTGCTCCAGCACCGCGTAGGTGTCGGTCATGCCGGCGATGTAATCGGCGATGCGCCGGGCGACGCGGGCCTCGCTCGCGCCCTCCAATCCCTCCGACCATTCGGCGGGCATCCGCGCCGGATCGGCGCGGAAGGCCGAGAACAGGTCGTCGACGATGGTCGCGGCCTTGGCCCGCACCGCCATCACCTCGGGATGGCGGTACATCCGCGCGAACAGGAAGCGCTTGATGTCGGCATCCGCCGCCGCGATGGCGGGCGAGAAGGCGATGACGGGCTCGGACGCAGCGCGGATGTCGCCGACGCTCTCCGGCGCCAGCGCGGCGATGCGTGCCTCCCCCTCGCGGATCACGTCCTCGACGAAGCGTGTGATGACGCGGCGCGCCAACTCGTGGATCTTCCGCGACGGCTCCAGGCCGGGATGCAGGGCGTCGATCTCGTCGAGCAACCCCTTCAGGAAGGGTACGGTGGCGAGGTCCGCGAGATCGAACAGCCCGGCCCGCAGGCCGTCATCGAGGTCATGGGCGTCGTAGGCGATGTCGTCGGCGAGCGCAGCGCCTTGCGCCTCCGGTCCGGCGAAGCGCGACAATTCGAGGTCGTTGACCGCGTTGTACTCGAGCACCGCCGCGGGGATGCCGGTGCCGGCGTAGCGCCGGGTCGGTGTGCCGGACGCGTCGAGGAGCGGGCCGTTGTGCTTGACGAGGCCCTCCAGCGTCTCCCAGGTCAGGTTGAGCCCGTCGAAGCCGGCATAGCGCCGCTCCAGCCGGGTGACGATGCGCAGCGCCTGGGCGTTGTGGTCGAAGCCGCCGTATTCGGCCATGCAGGCGTGCAGCGCATCCTCGCCGGTATGGCCGAAACACGTGTGGCCGAGGTCGTGGCTGAGCGCCAGCGCCTCGGCGAGATCCTCGTCGAGGCCGAGCGCCCGGGCCAAGGCGCGAGCGATCTGGCTCACCTCCAGGCTGTGGGTGAGCCGCGTGCGGTAATGGTCGCCCTCGTGATGCACGAAGACCTGCGTCTTGTGCTTCAGACGTCGGAAGGCGGTGGAGTGGATGATCCGGTCGCGATCGCGCTGGAAGTCGCTGCGGGTCGGCGAGAACGCCTCGGGGATCAGCCGCCCGCGGGTCACCGCCGGATCGGTGGCGTAGGGCGCACGCCAGCGCTCACCGTTCTGCCGCACCTGCACAGCCTATCCCCTCCCTAGCCGCGTTGCGGCCGGCCCTCGCGCCCCATATCTTGTGTGAGCTGTCGCCCGCGGCAATCGCGGGCGCACAACCTTCACGACACCGGTTCGAGAAACGGGGCCGCCCCACGATGGCCGACATCACCCTCACCGCCCGCGCTGCCAAGCGCATCAACGAGATCATGGGCTCCGAGCCCCCCGGCTCGTCGCTGCGCATCAGCGTCAACGGCGGCGGCTGCTCGGGCTTCTCCTACGCCTTCGACATCACCCGCGCCCGCGAGGGCGGCGACATCGTGATCGAGCGCGACGGCGCCACCGTGCTCGTCGATCCGGTCTCGCTCGAATATATGGGCGGCGCGACCATCGATTTCGTGAACGATCTGATCGGCCAGTCCTTCAAGATCGAGAACCCGCTGGCGACGGCCTCCTGCGGCTGCGGCACCTCCTTCGCGATCTGAGGCCGCGCTCGAACACCGGAGGCAAAGCGTCCGCTCCGTGGCGCGGCCGCAATTGCCACGCCTGTGGAAAACCGGCAGGGATGGAAGTCCAACGGTCCATCCCCGCTCTCCCGCCAGCCTGCGATCCGACCCAGCCATGACGTCATCGACGCGCCGTCCCGTCCTCATGCGGGCACTGCTCGCCTCGGCCTGCGCTGTGGCGCTGCTGGCCGGGCCTGTGCCATCAGCTCCGGTGGCCGCGCAGGAGGCGGCTTCTGCGGTCCAGGATGTCGTCCTCGACAACGTGTCTCTCGCCTTCGGCGACACGCTCGTCACGGCGCCGAAGGTGACGGTGAGCGGAACGCGCCTGTCCCGCGACGACCTGCTCGCGATCCTGAAGGCCGATGCCAAGGACTCGAAGGATCTCTCCAAGGATCTTTGGCCGGCCCGGCTTCAGCGCCTCGAAGCCGGCAGCCTCACCATGCCGGAGCTGCGCGTCGAGCGTCGCGACGGCGACAAGCGGCAGGTCGTGACCTATCGCGACGTGGCGGCGCGCACGATCCGGGCCGGACGCATCAGCGAATTGACGGCGGCCGGCGCGACGCTCTCCGTCGAGGGCGCGCCGCAGGCGGGCAGCGGCAGCTACGGCCGGATCCGTGCGGAGGAGGTCGACCTCACCGCGCTGGCGCGCCTCTACAGCGAGGCCGGAAACGCCGGCAGCCCGTTCCAGCGCCTCTACGCGGCACTCGCCATCGAGACCATCGCCTTCATCGATGAGCGCGGCACCACGGTGTCGATCGCCCGCCTCACCGGCCGCGACCTTGCCGGACGCCAGACGCCTGCGACCTGGCGCGGCGCCGTGGAGGCTTTGGGCGACGGCGGCCTCGCCGAGGACGACCGGGCCAAGCGCGCGCGCGCCGCCGGCCTACTCGCGGATCTCGCCGAATCGGTCTCAGTCGGCAGCCTGGAGGCGACGGAGCTGACCGTGAAGGAGGTGAGGGGCGAGGATCCGCTCTCCTTCAGCATCGGCCGCATGAGCTACGCGGGCGGCACCGAGGCTGGCATCACGCTGGCCGAGATCGGCTTCGGCGCAAAGGAGGCGCAGGGCAAGGTCGGGCGCCTCACGCTCACCGGCTTCTCCCTGGAGCCGACCATCGCCGCCCTGCGCCGCCTCTCCAAGGCGACGCTGCCCGCCGACACAAATCTTGGGAAGGGGGCCGCTCCGGCACGGGACCCGCAGGAGGCGGAACTGCGCCGCCTCACGCCGGTCATCGGCACGCTGACCCTGTCCGATCTCGGGCTCGATCTCGCGCAGGCCGGGGTGGCGCCCGGTCCGGTCGTCTCGGGCGATCCGCTCAAGGCGCCGAAACTGATCCCGCTCCCACCGCTCCATATCGGCCTGCGCGGCGCCAGCATGAGCTTCGGGCCGCCGAAGGACGGCGTGCCGGTCGAGACCCGCTTCAGCCTGACCGGCCTCACCATGCCGGCCTCCGCCGTCGAGGGCGTTCCCGGCCTCGGTTCGCTCGGACTCTACGGCTACCGCGACCTCGATCTCGATGCCACGGCCGACACGGCCTGGAACGAGGGCAAGCGGGAGCTGAGCTTCAAGGCGCTGTCGTTCTCCGGCAAGGATATGGGCCGCCTTCACGTCAACGCCACGCTCGGCGGCATCGGCCCCGAGGTGTTCGATCCCGATGCGGCAGTCTCGGGTTTCGCCATGCTCTCGGCCACCGCCAAGGCGCTCGACCTTACCCTGGAGAATGGCGGCCTGTTCGAGCGCTTCATCGACGCCCAGGCGAAGGTGCTGAGCCTCAAGCCCGACGAGCTGCGCAAGGAATACGTCACGGCGAGCGTGATCGGCGTGCCGGTGATCCTCGGCAACTCGGCGGCCGCCAAGGCGATCGGCGCGGCGATGGGCAAGTTCGTGGCCAAGCCCGGCACTCTCTCGATCAGCGTCAAGGCAAAGAACGGTGAGGGCCTCGGCATGGTCGATGTCAGCACCGCCCCGACCCCGGCGGCCGTGCTCGACAAGCTCGAGGTGAACGCCAAGGCGGAGTAGGCGTTTCGAGCCCAGCCGGCGCTGCGTTGTCCAACGCCGGCTCGGTCGAAGCGGCGTCAGTTCGCCGCGGCCACCTGCGAGCGCTTCGGCTTGCTGCCGGACGGGCCGGGCGCTTGAGCGGCGGCCGTCTTGGCTGCGGGCTTGGCGCCCGGCGTCGGAGCAGTGCCAGCGAGCTTGGCGATCGCCTGCTTCGAGGTGGCAGGCATCGCCGCCATGCGCGGGGCGGGTTCGTGAACCGCGACTTTTCCGGCGGGCTTGAACGCGCCCCTGCTCTCGCCCTTGGTGGCGATCTGCTGAACCGGCGCTGTCTTGGTAGCCACAACCTTCACCGGCTCCGCTTGCGCGGTACGGACGGGCACGGAGGCGCCCTTCGCCGGAGCGGAGGCCAAGCGCATCGGGGCCGAAACGGGCATATCCCTGTGCCGGCCGTGTGCCGGCGGAACGGTGCGGCCCGCCTCCGCTACCATGCGGCGCGGCTCGGACGCGGTAGGCTTGGCAGCGGCGGCAAGCGCCACCGGAGCGGGGCGGAATGGCGCGGCGCGGGCGGCGGTCGGCTGCAAGGCCGCCGGCACGGCGACCGCGGCGCTGGCCAGCACCACCGGCGCGGGCCGGCTCGGCCGCGCGGCAGGGCCGGCGGTCTCCGGCGCGTCGTCGTCGCGTTCGCCCGCCGGGCGGAAGGCGAGTGCGCGGGAGGCGCGTTCGAGCCGCTCGGGGGCGGGATCGGGCTCGGAGGGGCCGAGGTCGGCCATCATGACCGGCGCCCGCCCGATCGCGGCAGGGCTGCCGTCGGTGCGCAGGGTGGCGAGCAGCTTGCGGTCGTCGCTGCCGGCGATCGAGGCCTTCCCGGCATACTCGACGCGCACCCGCGCCGTGCCCTTGCGGTGGAACTCGAGCGCGCGGGCCGCCTCCTCGGACACGTCCATCAGACGGCCGGCATGGTAGGGGCCGCGGTCGTTGACGCGCAGGATCATCGAGTGACCGTTGTCGAGGTTGGTCACCCGGACATAGCTCGGCAGCGGCAGGGTGGGATGCGCCGCGGCGATGGAGTGGCGGTCGAAGACTTCGCCGTTGGCGGTGACACGGCCGTGAAAGGCGCTACCGTACCAGGAGGCGAGGCCCTCGCGCACGTAGCCGCGGGCGTCCTCACGGGGCACGTAGGTCTTGCCCGCCACCACGTAGGGCTTGCCCGAGAAGCGCCGCCCGCCCCCCTTCGGGATCACGTCGCCCTCGTTGTAGAGGCGGCGGCTCGCTTTCACGCCGTATTTCGGATCGATCTCGCTACCCGAGGACGCGCCGCCCGCGAGCTTGGCCGGATTGTTGGCGCAGTTGGCGGTAGTCAGCGCGACGGCGCAGACGGCCAGGAGCTGCAAAGCCGGCCGCAGGACCGGCAGCGCGCTTCGCGCCGGATCCTCCGGGGTCTTCCTGCCCCGCGCCAAATCCCGTGGCATGACATGGGTCATGTCGCCCGCCCGCTCCCCGCCTACGCCACAGGCTCCCTCGAGACCGCGGAAAGCTGGGTCTCAGGGGATCACGCTACGCTTCGACCGGAAGACATCCGGCCGTCCCCAGAGGATCGTCCAGACGCGGTAAAGGAAGGCTGAACGGAGCGGCGGCGGCGCGCGAAGGCCGAAAGCTTCCGGTGGAGCGAGGAAATCCTCCTTCGGGCACGGGTGTCCGCCGCGTCCCCTCACCCGGCGGAGCCGGGGCGGAACGCTCCACGCCACTTCAAAAGTCTGTTCGACCGAGTTGCTTCAGCGAACGCATCACGCCTCATGGTGAGGTGCCGAGCGATAGCTCGGCCGCGAGGGCACCGGAAGGCTCATCCCAGGGCACCGATCGGCCGGGATGAACGTCCCGGCGTGCTTCGAGACTGCTGGCCCGGCACCTCAGCACGAGGCCTGTCACAGTTGCCGGAACCGGTCCGTCGAACAGGCTGTGCCGCGCGGCATGCAGGGCGCCTGAAAGCGAAGGGCGGCTTCCCGAGATCTCAGCGCGGGTTCTCGCCCAGCACCTGCTCGATCGAGCGGGCGCCGCGCTGCTTGAACAGCAGGTCGAGCGCTTCGAGCATCAGGGCGTGCATCTTGGTGCGCTCGGCGTAGGCCAGATCCCGCAACTGGTCGTAGACCGGCGGCTCCAGATAGACCGACATCTGCTTGGCGCGCTCCTTGAGGGTGCCGGCCCGTGTCGAGAGCGGAGCCGATGCCGCGAGGTCGAGCTGGACGATCTCCGCGCCCGAAGGCTTGTTCGCCTTCGCGGCCGAACGGGCCCTTCCCTTCCGCGGCCCGCCGGCCGGACCAGCGGCGGCGACGATCGAGGCGAGGTCGAGCTTAGGCGGCCTTGACATGCTTTCTCGCGTCCTTGCCCGTCGCTCCGGCCACTGCCTTGGCCGGCCGTTGCCCCGTCGCCTGCATGCGGCGCTCGATCCAGCTCCACAGCCGGCGCACCTCGCCCGCGGCTTGGCCCTTCGGATTGAACTCGGTGACGCCCTGGCCGACGCCGATGGCGTCCTGATGGTCGTTGCGCGCCACGATGTTGACGTCGGGCAGGATGCCGAGCACCGCGAGTCCGTCGGCGGCATCGCGGATGCGGTAGGAGCGCGGCGGGGTCTGGTTCAGGACGAAGGCGAACTTCTTCTCCAGGCGGTAGACGGCGGCGAGCGTCGGCTTGAAGGCGCGCAGATCGGCAGGGGTCGGGCGGCAGGGGATGATGCACAGATCCGCCGCGCGGATCGCCGAGAGCGTGCCGTTGGAATCGACGCCGGGGGTATCGATGAACACGTAGTCGTAGGAGGATTCGGCCAGCCGCTCCATCACGAGGTCGATCTGCGTGGCGTCGATCTGCGCTACTTCAGGGCCGTCGGCGGTGCGGTGATCGAGCCAATCGGTGATCGTGGCCTGCCGGTCCATCTCCAGGATACAGACGGCGTGTCCGGCTTCCTGCGCGGCCACCGCCAGCGAGATGCACAGGGTGCTCTTGCCGCTGCCTCCCTTCTGCGTGACGAACGTGATCGCTTTCATGCCGGCCACCCCACCGTTCTCGGTTTTTGCGGGCTGTCCGGTCCTGTGATGCCGGGATGCCCAGATCCCGGATTTCGCCCATCATGGTTAACCGGCCGTTAAAGATGACGGCTCTTGGTCGGATGGTATTGTTCACTTGAGGTTGGTTTTTGTCAGCAGCGCTACCTGAGCTCTTTACGCGCTCGACCGAGTCGGATTAACATAACTTAAGGCTGGCTCGTTCAGGAAAATTCACCTCAGATTGCTTCCTCTGATAAGTGACACGCCGGAGAGCTGCTCCGATCGGAGGAATTCACGGCGCGCCACCGAGCCCGAACTGCGGCCGCTCATGCCGCAAAGACGACTTGCCGGTATCCGAGATGACGGCTTTTGAACCTGACCTTCCTTCCGCTTTCGCCGGCTCCGCCTGCCTTGGGGCATGGGCCCACGACCCGAACTCCAACCGGCTCGCTCTGTCGCCGATCCTGGCACGATTGCTGACCGTGCCGGAGGACGCAGCAGCGGGAGCGCCCCTGCCTCTGGCGCTGGCGGCCGTGGAGGCCGAGGATGCCGTGCGCCTGGAGAGCGTGTTGCGGGCGGCGAGGGAGGATGGCCGCCCCTTCGAGGCCGAGTTCCGCACGCGCCCTGGGCCCAACGGCGTGCGCTGGTTGCGCCTGATGGGACGATGCGGACGCGATCCCGGCACGGGCGCGCTCACGACGCAGGGGCTCGCCTTCGACCTGACAGAGGAGCGCCGCCCCGCCGGTTCGGAGACGGACCAAGCCCAGCGGCAGGCCAACCGTCTCGCCGACCATGCGGCTGCGATGAAGGGGCTGGTGGCCGGCCTGCGCAACCCGCCCCTGGCCCGCCTCGTCGACGAGGTCGCCGTCGAGATCGGTCATGAACTCGCCCGCCGCCTTCGCGGCACCGGACGGCAGGTGCATTGAGGGCCCGGCGCCCGACCCTCGTCCCGAATGGCAGTGTCCGGTTTCCGGAACGAGGCTCAGACGGTCATTGCGGTAGCGCGGAGGCTTCGAGCGCCGGGCGTAGGCGTACCGGCGGTGTCGGGAACAGGAGGGGGCGCAGGGCCTGTGCCGCTTCGGGCTGGGCCAGGGCTGCCGCGAAGGCTTTTCGCAGGGCCGAGCAGCCGCGTGCGCGGATCGGCAGCCGCGACTCCGTTGCCGCTCCCGCGTCCTCGGCGAGGCGCTTCGGTGGATTCACTCCGAGCGAGGTGTCACGCGCAGGGGGGGCCTCCGCAGCCCGCAATCCGAGCGCGCGCGACAGGATCGTCCGGCCGGCGGCGCGCTGCGTCCGGTTGAGTCGGGGCCGCGTCAGCACGGCACCTGCCCCCTCCTTGGCCGCTGCGCAGACGCGCGTCCGGTGCGGGCTCGAGCGCTGCATCGCCTGAAGGATCATCCGGCCGAGTTCGGCCAGGGCCGCCGGATCGGCGTCGGCGAGGCTGCGCGCGATCGCGTGAGCGGCCATTCGCCGGACACCGTCCACCGCTTCCCCTTCCGGGCGCCCCCGATGGTAGCCGTCGAGATACCACGCCGCGATCGGCGCGATCGTTCCCGGCGCGCCCGTCTCCACCGCGTCCAGCAGCGGCACGTTGTGCAGGATCACGGCACGGGCCCGCTCCGGGTCGGCGCCGTCGTCGAGGGTCGAATCGGGGAACCGGTCGGCTTCGACGATGCCGGTGGCGACGCCGGCCTTCACCAGGGCGTCGGGATCGGGGATCATCAGGTCGTCCGGCCGGACCCGGAGGGCGGCATCGACGAAGTCTGCTTCGATGCCCGCGGCGAGGTAAGCGGCGCGCTCGGGGGCACTGTCGACCGCGATCTCGACGCCGGCCGGATCGGTCTCGTAGGGCGCATGAAAGCCGAGCCGCGCATCCGCCCGGACAAGCCGCTCGTGCCCGCGCACGAAGGCCAGCGTGCAGGCGGAGACGCAGTAATCCGGCACGTAGGTGACGAGCCCGCGCTCCGCGATGAGCGCGCCGATGGCCGCGCCCTCATCGACCAGGCCGCCCTCGCTGGTGAGATGGATGCGCTCGACCGAACGATGGGCATCGAGGAGCCCGGCGAGACGTTCGGCAGCCCCTTCGGTCAGCTCGCCGGACAGGCGCACGTCACGCCCCTCCGGGCCGAGTAGGATGCGGGTGGGCGCCCCCTCCGGCGTAACGATCTGAGAATCGATGCGGGTGCTGACGCCGTTGCCGGGCGAATCGGGGGGCCGGCGCGAGCTCGCCGGCCCTTGACCCGAGAACAGGATCCCCGCCATCAGGGCGCCGGCAAGCCCGATCGAAACGCAGGCAACATCGCGCACGGCCCACCGCGAGCCAGCCGCCATATCTCGCCCCCAAAGGATGGTTCGGGTTTTTGTTTGACCCGGGAAGTGTCCCTCGGATGGGCAGCGAAGCAAGGCCTCTGCCACGGCGAAAGAGCGGCCGGAGGCGAACCTTGTCGTCGTGCCTGGGAGCGGCGGAAGAAACCCGTTTCAAGAGACCGCCGTCGTGGCGAAGTGCTCTCCTGCCTTGACACTATGCCGCAGTGCGAAGGCGAGCCGCTTACCGGCTCAGGCTGCCGGTTTCAGCAGCAGATAGATGTCCATGATCCAGCCGTGGCGGATGCGGGCCTGCGCACGCACCCGGCGGATTTCCTCCGCGACGTCGCCCAACCGGCCGGCGACGAGACATTCGTCCGGCGTGCCGAGATAGGCGCCCCAGTGGATCGTCAGGTTCGGGTCGAGTCCCTCGAAGCGCGGGTCGCCGTCGAGCATCACCACGGTGGTGCCGGGCTCGTCGCCCAAACCATCGCGCAGCCGCCGGCCGGTGGTGATCCTGACCGGCTCGCCGATGCGGTGGAGCGGGATGCGGTGAGCGGCGGCGAGCGCCTGCACGCTGGTGATGCCGGGGATCACGTCGTGGGTAAAGCCGACGCGCCCGCGGGCGAGCACGCGCTCCAGGATGCGCAGGGTGCTGTCGTAGAGGGAGGGATCGCCCCAGACGAGGAAGGCGCCGCGCTCGTCCTCGCGCAGATGCTCGACGATCAGGTCCTCGTAGAGGGCCGCTCGGGCGGCGTGCCAATCATCCACCGCCACGCCGTAATCCGCGGGGCGACGGTCGCGCTCAGGGTCGGACGCCTCGATGAAGCGGTAGGGCCGGCCCTCGATGAAGCGATCGCAGATCTGCCGGCGCAGGTTGAGAAGCCCTGCCTTGGCCTCCCCCTTGTCGAGGGCGAAGACGGCGTCGGTCGCCTGTAGCGCCCGGATGCCCTGAAGTGTCAGGTGCTCCGGATTGCCCGTTCCGATGCCGATGACGTGGATGTGTCGCAAGGCTGACGCTTCCGGCCGGGCCTGGTCCCGGCGACCTCCCCATGGGGGAGAGATGGAAGCGGCTTTTTAACGGATCCGGGCCATAAGGGGAGCGTCCGGATCGAACAAGCTTCAGCCGACCAGCGCCGTCAGGCAGGTGCCGAACAGGGTGACGAAGGTCATCGTCGCCATGAACTTGATGTCTTCGATGCGCTGGCTCATCGCCTGAACTCCGTTGCGGCTCCTTCGCGGCCGCCTCGATCCGTTAAATAACCCCTAACCTTGTGCAGCGGGATTGCGCGGTGCGTTTCGTCACCGTTGCTCACGCAATCCCACCGACAAGCGGGTGAAACATCCTTAACGACAACTTGGCGGTTGACTGTTGCCGTCCGGATGATCCGGGACATGCTGAACGCGGAGACCCGCCCTTGGTTGCAGGGACCGGCAGCCGCTCTGCGCGAAAAAAGGAAAGCCCCGCCGTGGCGACCACGGCGGGGCTCATCTCGAAAAATCGCTCGTCGGAGGTTTACTTCGGCGCGGCGCTGGCGGCCGGAGCGGCGGGAGCCGGCGCGGCGCCGGCCGAGCCCTGCTGCTCCAGCTTCTTGCGCATCTCCTCGCTGCGCTTCTCCATCTCGGCCTGGAGCTTCTTCTGCTGCTCCTCCAGCACCTTCGGGTCGATGGCCGGACCGTCGAAGGCCTTGCCGAACCCGGCGAGCGGCACCGCGAAGACCACTTCGCGCTGCGTCTGGTTCTGGACCCGGACGTTCAGGGTAGTGCCCTTCTTGAAGCCGTTCAGCAGCTCGTTGGAGACGCCGCCGGCCTCGGCGAAGCAGCCGTTCGGGAAGCAGACCGCGAACTTGCCGCCGGTGACTTCCTTGCCGTCGACGTCGAAGCGCATGCCGGGGGCCAGCATCAGGCCGAGCGGCAGCAGGAAGCGGACAACCTTCACCTCCTGCTTCGTGCTCGCGTTCTTCATGTCGTAGAGCGCGACCGCGAGCACCGGCTGGCCGGAATCCGACACGAAGTCGCGGGTGGTGTAGCAGACGTCGGTGCCGGAGCCCTGATCCTTGCCGCAGACCTTGGTCCAATCGGCCTGGCTCGGCTCGGACTTCACATTGATGAGCTGCGGGCCGTTGCCCTGAGCCTGCTGCTGTTGGGCGGGCGCGGCCGGCTGGGCCTGCGCGGGCGCGGGGGTCGGCGCCGGGGCGGCCGGCTTCTTCGCCTGAGCGAACGCGGTTCCACCCAGGCCGGCGCCCAAACCCGCCATGGCGAGGAACGCGGCCACGCGCAGCGAGCGCGCGGAAAGCTGGGCCATGGAAGACTTGGCAAGGAACATCGGCGTTATGACCCCTTCAACGGATGGCGCGTAAAAACCTGACGCGGTGCTCACTCGGCCGCCGCAGCCCGGCGAGATGGCAGGCCCGGCCAGTTGGTCCGCGGCGCGGCCTTCCTGGCGCGGTGCACCGGATCGCCGTGCGCGGCCTCGGGCGCAGCACGATTGCAGAACGATTCTTGCCCGAACGAGACGGCGGCCTGCTTCCCCGTGGAATGCGGCGAAGGCATGACGCCTGCGCCGTACACCCCTGCGCGCGCCGCCTCAAGTCGCGTGTTCTCATATACTTCGCCAAGGTGCTCCTCGGGCGGCCGTCTGAACCGGTTCTGGTCTTCGCGGTTTCGTGTCCCGGCTCCCCCGAGGCCTCAGGATCCGCCCGTAGCAGAGGCGGTCGATCGGGTTCGAGCCAGGACGCGCACTTGGTTACGGGTTTGAGCCTGCCGGTCGATCACGGCCTCTCGACCTCGAACGGCCAGCTTCAGCCGAGCTGAGGGTGGCGCTCAATCCAGATCGCGCAGGTGCCGCGCCGCTACCGCCGAGGCGGCGGTGCGGTTCTCCACGCCGAGCTTGGCGTAGATGCCCTCCAAGTGTTTCGTCACGGTGCGAGGGCTCAATCCCAAGATCTCGCCGATGTCGCGGCTCGACTTGCCGCGGGAGAGCCAGAGCAGCACCTCCGCCTCGCGGCCGGTGATCGGAAGTCGCTCGCGCAGGCGCTCCAGACCGGCGGCGGCGGGATCTCCGGACAGCCGCAGCAGGATCTCGGGGCCGGTGCGGCCGATGAAGCTGAGCGAATGCGCCCGGCCCCCCGCATCGGTCAGCGCCAGCGGCGGGGCGCCGGTGCCGGCGAGGCATTTCTGCAGCCAGTCGCGCCCGCTCGGTGGCAGGGCCAGGGGCTCGGAACTGCCGAGGGCGGCGAGCACCTGCGCCGCCTGCGGCGTGCACCACAGGACCGAGCCGGCGGCATCGACGGCGAACAGGGTGCGTCCGGCGGTGTCGAGCGCCGTGCGGGCGCTCTGTGCGGAGCGGGCGTTCGCCAGATGCACGCGGATCCGCGCCAGGATCTCGTCCGGGGCGATCGGCTTGGTGACGTAGTCGATTCCCCCCGCCTCCAGGCCCTTCACGATGTGTTCGGTCTCGGAGAGCCCGGTCATGAAGATGACGGGCACGTGGGCGAGCCGGCCCTTGGCCTTGAGGCGACGGCAGGTCTCGAACCCGTCCATGCCCGGCATCACCGCGTCGAGCAGGATGATGTCGGGGGTGATTTCTTCGACCAGGTCGAGGGCGAGGTCTCCGCCCACCGCCACCAGCACCGTCGCGCCCGAACGCTCGATCGCCTCGGTGAGGAAGCTCAGAGTGTCGGGCGAATCATCGACGACGAGGACGAGATCGCGCTGCGCCTCAGGCATCGCGGGCAAGCCCCTCCAGCACGCCGACGTAGCGGCGCATGTCGTAAGCGGCCACCAGCCCGCGCATCCGCGCGACGAAGGCGGCCGGCACGGCCGCGTCGCTCTCCAGTTCGGTGAGCTTGGCCTCGATGCCGCGCACGTGGCCGATGCGGCCGAGGCGCAGCAGCGCGGCGATGTGCTCGGCCGGCACGGTCTCTCCGCTCGCGGCCGCTCCGTTCGTAGCCTCGGCCGGGCGATCGGGCAGCACGATCGGACGCACCTCCGGGGTGGCGACAGGCAGCGGGCGGGTCGTGCCCAGCAGCCCTGTGATCCGTTCCAGAAAATCCTGCATGTCGAACGGTTTGGCGATGATGTCGTCGTGCGGTGCGTCCGCCCCGCGGGTCGGGCTGATCTCGTGGACGTTGGCCGACATCATCGCGATGCGGGCGTTAAAGCCCGTCTCACGCAACGTTTTTGCCACCTCCCATCCGCTCATGCCCGGCATGGCGATGTCGAGCAGGATCAGCGCCGGTTCGCGCTCCCTCGCCAGGACGAGGCAGGTCGGGCCGTCCGGTGCCTCGGCGACCGTGAAGCCGAGAGGCTCCAGGATCTCGTGCATCAAGGCGCGGTGGGCCGGGTCGTCATCGGCGACGAGGACGGTGCGGCCGGGCTCCGCCAGGGCGGGCCGCGCCAAAGCCGCCGGAGCCGGCAAGGTTGCGGGCGCCGGACGGTTCACCGAGGCCAGCATCAGCCGCACCCGGAAGCAGGTGCCCTTCCCGACCCGGCTCTCGACGGTGATCTCGCCGCCCATCACCTGCGCCAGGAGATGCGCGATGGTCAGCCCGAGCCCGGTGCCCGGTGCCGCGCGGGCGGCGGGCATCGAGCCGCGCTCGAACGGCTCGAAGATCCGGCCGAGATCGGCCTCCGGGATGCCGAGCCCGGTATCGCGGATCGTGAAGACGGCGACCTGCCCGCGATAGGTCAGTTCCAGGGCGACCTCACCTTTCGCCGTGAACTTGATGGCGTTGGAGAGCAGGTTGAGCAGGATCTGGCGCAGGCGCTTCTCGTCCGTCGCCACCACGGCCGGCAGGATCTCGGGCCGGGTGAAGCGGAAGCTCAGGCCCGCGCCTTCGGCCTGCAGGCGCACCATGTCCACGATCTGGGTCAGGAAATCCGCGAGTCGGATCTCGTTGCGGTAGGTCTGGAGCCGGCCCGCTTCCATCCGCGAGATGTCGAGCAGGCCGTCGATCAGTCCGGAAAGGTGCTGGGCGCTGCGGCGGATCACCCGGATCCCGTTGCGGCGGGGTTCGGGAATCGTGGGATCGCCCTCCAGCAACTGCGCGTAGCCGAGCACGGCGTTGAGCGGGGTGCGCAGTTCGTGGCTGATGCCGACGACGTAGCGGCTCTTGGCGAGGTTGGCGGCTTCCGCAATCTCCTTGGCCTGTTGCAGCTTGGCGTCGGTGACCTTGTGGGCGGCGATCTCGGCCTCGTAGAGGGCGGTCTGGCGGGCGGTTTCTTCTTGCGCCACGCGTCGGCTTTCCTGCGCCAGCACGAACAGCCACGCCACTACGCCGAGAATGACGATCAGGATGAAGAACAGGCTCGTCAGCGCGGCGCGCAGCGTCTCCGCGTGCTCCGGGTGCCCGGCGGCGGCGCTGGCGTGGACGATGACGAGGATCAGCCCGATCACCGTGATCAAGGTCAGCATCAAGGCGAGATAGCGGCCGAGCGGCGCGCCGATCCAGGCGGCGGTGCGGGCCGGCAGAACCCGGGCGAGCGTCTCGCGGGCTTGGGCTTCCAGCCGCCCGTGCGGCTTGCACAGGTCGCCGCAGCGGGCGTCGAGCGAGCAGCACAGGGAGCAGATCGGTCCGGAATAGGCCGGGCAATGGGCCATGTCCTCGGCCTCGAACGGGTGCTCGCAGACCCGGCACGTGATCTCCGGCCGGTCCCAGGTCGTCAGCGGTTCACGGGCGAGATAGCGCTTCCCCCCGGTTGCGAGGGCGATGGCGGGCGCCGCGGCGAAGGCGGTGGCCAGCGCCAGCATCGGCGCGAAGGGCTGGAGCGCGTTGCCGAACAGGCCGGCATGGATCAGGCCGCCGGCGAGCAGCGAGAGCACCATCGCCCCCGTGCCGACAGGGTTGATGGCGTAGAGATGCGCCCGCTTGAACTCGATGCCCGGCGGCGACAGCCCGAGCGGCTTGTTGACGGCGAGATCGGCGGCGAGCGCCCCGACCCAGGCCGAGACCACGCAGGCGTAGAGCGGCAGCGTGCTCTCGATGGTCTTGTCGATGCCGAGTTCCATCAGCAGGAGCGCGATGGCGACGTTGAACACGAGCCAGACCACCCGGCCCGGATGGCTGTGGGTCAGGCGCGAGAAGAAGTTCGACCACGCGATCGAGCCGGCATAGGCATTGGTCACGTTGATCTTGAGCTGCGAGATCACCACGAACAGGCCCGTCAGCGCCACGGCGACGCCGGGTGAACCCGAGACGTAGCCGAAGGCGACCGCGTACATCTGCGTCGGCTCGGCGGCGCGCTCCGGCGAGACGCCGTGGCCGAGCGCCAGCACGGTGAGGAAGGCGCCGAGCAGGATCTTGAGCATCCCCGGCACGATCCAGCCGGCCCCCGCCGATAGGACGCCCGTCCACCAGCGCCAGTCGCCCTTTCCTTGGGGCGGCGGCATGAAGCGCAAAAAGTCGACCTGCTCGCCCACCTGCGCCAGCAGTGCCAGCAGGATGCCGGAGGCGAGCCCGAACAGGCGCAGGTCAAAGCCCGCGCCCGCGGCTTCCAGGCCGGGATAGCCGGTGAACGCCTCGATCGGCACCGGCCCGGAGAGCCAGATGCAGACGAGCGGCAGCAGATTGAGGCCGATCCAGAGCGGCTGGGTCCAGAGCTGGAAGCGGCTGATCAGGCGGATGCCGTAGATGACGAGCGGGATGACCGCGCCCGCGCTGACGATGTAGCCGATCCAGAGCGGCAGGCCGAAGCAGAGCTGCAGCGCCAGCGCCATGATCGCGGCTTCGATGGCGAAGAACAGGAAGGTGAATCCGGCATAGATCAGGGAGGTGATCGTCGAGCCGAGATAGCCGAAGCCAGCTCCGCGGGTGAGGAGATCGATATCGACCCCGTAGCGGGCGGCGTAGATGGTGATCGGGGCGGCGGTGGCGAAGATGATGAGCCCGACGACCAGCACCGCGGCGAAGGTGTTGGTGAAGCCGGTGGCGAGCACCAGCGTGCCGCCGATCGCCTCCAGCGCCAGGAACGACAGCGAACCGAGCGCCGTTTGCGCGATGCGGAAGGGCGACCAGCGCCGCGCCTTCTTGGCGGTGAAGCGTAGCGCGTAATCTTCCAGCGTCTCGTCGGCGACGAGGCGATTGTAGTCCCGACGGATCGGGATGATGGACCGGGCGCTCAGGGGGCCGTCCTCACGATGGGCGGGTCACCGGCTTGCAACGGATGTGCCGGCCAAGTGTCCGTCACGCCAAGTACCCGCACGCCAAGTGCCCGTCACGGCGTGGCACGAGACATCCCTAACGTTCGACGCTCACGGAATCGAGAGCGGCACCGTACGGCCCGGGATGCCGGGCGGACATACGCAAAACAGCGTATGGGCCGCGACGCACCATCAAGCCTAGCCTTCACCCTGTTCGAGCACGGCCGCCGACCGGCAGAGCCGCGCCGACGCCAGATCAGGGGTTCAGGCACGATGGCTGAAGACAAGGGGAAGGGCCTGGAATCGGCCCTGCGGCGCAAGCTTCTCATGGGGCTCGCGGGGTTGCCTGCGCTGGCGATGATGCCGCGAGGGGCGTTCGCCGCCGCTCCGACCTCGGCCGTCAACACGACCGGGCTCGCGGTGACGGACACCGAGGTCACGGTCGGCATTCTGCACTCGGCCACCGGCACCATGGCGATTTCCGAGACCGGCTCGATCCAGGCGGAAAAGCTCGCCATCGCCCAGATCAACGAGATGGGCGGCGTGCTCGGCCGCAAGATCAAGGTGATCCAGGAGGACGGCGCCTCCGACTGGCCGACCTTTGCCGAGAAGGCCAAGAAACTCCTCGTCAACGATCATTGCGCTGCGGTGATGGGTTGCTGGACCTCGGCCTCGCGCAAGGCGGCGCTGCCGGTCTTCGAGCAATATAACGGCCTGCTCTACTACCCGACCTTCTACGAGGGACTGGAGCAGTCGAAGAACGTCATCTACACCGGCCAGGAAGCGACGCAGCAGATTCTCGCCTCGCTCGATTGGGTGGCCAAGGAGAAGGGCGCGAAATCGTTCTTCATGGTCGGCTCGGACTATATTTGGCCGCGCACCTCGAACAAGATCGCCCGCAAACACATCGAGAACGTGCTCAAGGGCACGGTCGCCGGCGAGGAATACTTCCCGCTCGGCCACACCCAGTTCAACTCGGTCATCAACAAGATCAAGCTCAAGAAGCCGGACGTCATCTTCGCCGACGTCGTCGGCGGCTCGAACGTGGCCTTCTACAAGCAGCTCAAGGCGGCGGGCATCGACCTCTCGAAGCAGACCCTGCTGACGATCTCGGTCACCGAGGACGAGATCGACGGCATCGGCGGCGACAACATCGCCGGCGCCTATTCCTGCATGAAGTACTTCCAGTCGCTGAAGAACCCGAACAACGAGAAGTTCGTCACCGCCTTCAAGAAGATGTGGGGCGACAAGACCGTCATCGGCGACGTGACCCAGGCTGCGTATCTCGGTCCGTTCCTGTGGAAGATGGCGGTCGAGAAGGCCGGCTCCTTCGATGTCGACAAGGTCGCCGCGGCTTCCGCCGACATCGAGTTCAAGGAGGCGCCGGAAGGCTACGTGAAGATCCACCCGAACCATCACCTCTGGTCGAAGACACGGGTCGCCAAGGCTCTGCCGAGCGGGCAGTTCGAAGTGGTCTACGAGAGCCCCGATCTGATCGAGCCGAACCCCTTCCCGAAGGGCTACCAGTAGTCGCGACGCTCCGGTCCCCTCCTGAGCCGGGAGGGGACGTCCGCGATCTGACGGGCGTGGCCCGACACTTGCTGCGCCCTCCCAAAACATTCCGCCGGAGTCACAAGCCATGTTCGGCGACTATTCGCTCGCAGACCTCAGCTCGATCTTCGTGATGCAGGGCTTCGCAGGTCTGATCCTGTTTTCCGTCTACGTCCTGATGGCGCTTGGGTTGGCGATCATCTTCGGCCAGATGGGCGTCATCAACATGGCCCATGGCGAGTTCATGATCCTGGGCGCCTATGTCACCTATCTCTGCTCAAGCTTCTTCCAGGCGCACCTGCCCTCGCTCTTCGGTGCCTACTTCTTCATCGCCATGGCGCTCGCCTTCTTGGCTTCGGGAGCGATGGGGATGTTGGTGGAATGGGCGCTGATCCGCCACCTCTACAAGCGGCCGCTCGACACGCTGCTCGCCACCTGGGGCCTCTCGCTGATCCTGCAGCAGGCCTACCGCACGATCTTCGGCCCGCGCGAGGTCGGCGTGGAGCTGCCCTCGTGGATGATGGGCTCGATTCCCGTCACCGATTCGATCGAGGTGCAGATCAACGGCCTGTTCGTGATCGCGGTCACCACCGTCATTACGCTCGGCGTCGCACTCCTCATCTATCGCTCGCGCTTCGGCGCGCAGATCCGCGCGGTGATGAGCAACCGCCCGATGGCGGGCGCCGTCGGCATCGATACGGAGAAGGTCGACCGCTACACCTTCGGCCTCGGCTGCGGCATCGCCGGCATCGCCGGCTCGGCCTTCACGATGATCGGCTCGACCGGCCCCACCTCCGGCCAGCTCTACATCGTCGACACCTTCCTGATCGTGGTCTTCGGCGGCGCGGCGAGCCTGCTCGGCACCATCGCCTCGGCCTTCTCGATCTCCCAGACTCAGTCGACCCTCGAATTCTTCCTCTCCGGCTCGATGGCCAAGGTCCTCACCCTGCTCGCGGTGGTGGCGATCCTGATGCTGCGGCCGCAGGGCCTGTTCACCCTCAAGGTCCGTCGCTGAGGAGCGCGCCAGATGACGAGCCAGAAGACAAGCCCCATGCAGTCCCTGTCGAAGGCGGTGACCGTCAACGACAACCCGTTCATGAAGCCGGTCGAGTGGGTGAGCCTTGCGCTGCTCGCCGGCGTGATCCTGGTGGTCCTGCCGCTCATGCTCGACGGCTTCCGCCTCAACCTCGTCGGCAAGTACCTTACCTACGCCTTCGTCGCTCTCGGACTCGTCATCTGCTGGGGCTATGCCGGCATCCTCTCCCTCGGCCAGGGCGTCTTTTTCGGCTTGGGCGGGTACTGCATGGCGATGTACCTGAAGCTCGAGGCATCAAGCGTCGAAAATACGAAGATCCAGTCGACGCCGGGCATTCCCGACTTCATGGACTGGAACCAGATCACGTCGCTCCCCTGGTTCTGGCAGCCCTTCCACTCCCTGCCGCTGACGCTTCTCCTCGTCGTCGCGGTGCCGGTGGCCTTCGCCTTCATCATCTCGGTGGCGATGTTCAAGCGGCGTGTGGGCGGCACCTACTTCGCCATCATCACCCAGGCGATCGCCGCGATCCTGACGATCCTGATCGTCGGCCAGCAGGGCTATACCGGCGGCATCAACGGCATCACCGATCTGCGCACCCTCCATGGCTGGGACATCCGTACGGATCACGCGAAGTTCATCCTCTACTTCGTCAACGGTGGGCTCCTCATCGGCTGCATCCTGATGGCGCAGTACGTGAAGAAGTCGAAGCTCGGGCGCATCCTTGTGGCCATGCGCGAGAAGGAGGACCGGGTCCGGTTCTCGGGCTACTCGGTGGCGGGCTTCAAGGTGTTCGCCTTCTGCCTCGCGGCTGGTTTCGCGGCGATCGGCGGTGCGATGTTCACCCTGCAGGTCGGCTTCATGTCCCCGTCCTTCGTCGGCATCGTCCCCTCGATCGAGATGGTGATCTACGCCGCCGTCGGTGGGCGCCTCTCGCTCTTCGGCGCCGTTTGGGGAACGCTGCTGGTCAACTGGGCCAAGACGAGCTTCTCCGAGAGCTTCCCCGATCTCTGGCTGTTCGGCCTCGGCGGCCTGTTCATCGCCGTGGTGCTGATCTTCCCCAATGGCATCGCCGGCCTCTGGCGCGAGCATGTCGAACCCCGCCTGTTCCGCAAGGCCAAGGGCCTGGCCCCCGTCGCCAGCCCTGCCCTGCCCCACGGCACCCCGGCCGAGTGAGGACACATCCATGAACGCGGCCATCCTCCCCTCTGCCCTCTCGGCGACCCCCATCGGCACCCCGGCGGACGAAAAGAACTTCCTGCTGGCGGTCGAGGCGCTCACCGTCTCCTTCGACGGGTTCAAGGCGGTCAACGACGTGTCGTTCTACGTCGATCCGGACGAGATCCGTGTCATCATCGGCCCGAACGGCGCCGGCAAGACCACGGTGCTCGACCTGATCTGCGGGCGGACCAAGGCCAGCTCCGGCTCGATCAAGTACAAGGGTCAGGAGCTGACCAAGCTCTCCGAGAGCGCGATCGTCCAGGCCGGCGTCGGGCGCAAGTTCCAGACGCCCTCGATCTACGACGACCTTACGGTGTTCGAGAATTTGGAGATCTCGTTCCCCCGCGGCCGCTCGGTGTTCGGGGCGCTGACCTTCAAGCGCGATGCCGAGGTGCGCGACCGCATCCACGAGATCGCCCAGACGATCTTCCTCAAGGATCAGCTCGACGAGCGCGCCGAGTTCCTGAGCCACGGCCAGAAGCAGTGGCTGGAGATCGGCATGCTGCTGATCCAGGACCCGGAACTTCTGATGCTCGACGAGCCGGTGGCCGGCATGAGCGTCGGCGAGCGCATCAAGACGGCCGAACTCCTCAACCAGATCATCAAGGGCCGCTCGGTGCTCGTCATCGAGCACGACATGAAGTTCGTCGAGGACATCGCCCACCGGGTCACCGTGCTCCACCAGGGCAAGGTGCTGTCGGAAGGATCGATGGAGCGGGTCAAGAACGATCCGAAGGTCGTCGAAGTCTATCTCGGTCACTGAGGGCGAACGGATCATGCTCCAGACTTCCCTCTCCCCTTCCTCCCTCGTGCCGCCGGTCGTGCCCGGCACCGCCCCGATGCTGGCGATCTCCGATCTCCACGCCGCCTACGGGCAGAGCGAGGTTCTGCACGGCATCGACCTCGACGTGGCTCCGGGTGAGATCGTCGCGGTGATGGGCCGCAACGGCATGGGCAAGTCGACGCTCATGAAGACGCTGATGGGCATCGTGCCGACGAAGTCCGGCACGATCACCGTGGACGGCACCGACGTCACTGCCCTGAAGAGCCATGCCCGCGTGGCCAAGGGCCTCGCCTACGTGCCGCAGGGCCGGATGATCTTCTCCACCATGACGGTGCAGGAGAACATCGAGACGGGTCTCACCGTTACCGGCTCGCGCAAGGTGCCGCAGGATCTCTACACGATGTTCCCGGTGCTGCTGGAGATGAAGGGCCGGCGCGGCGGCAATCTCTCCGGCGGCCAGCAGCAGCAACTCGCCATCGCCCGGGCGCTCGCCAGCAACCCGAAGGTTCTGCTTCTCGACGAGCCGACCGAGGGCATTCAACCCTCGATTATTCGCGAGATGGGGCGTACGCTGAAGAAGATTCGCGATGAGCGCGGTCTGTCGATCGTCGTCTCGGAGCAGGTCCTGAGCTTTGCCATGGATGTGGCCGACCGGGTTCTCGTGATCGAGAACGGCTCGATCGTCCACGAGAGTTTGCGCGCCGACATCGACGAGGCGCAGGTCGCCCGCTTCCTCTCGGTCTGAGGTTCTTCGCGATGGCCGATTACGAGATCTTCGAGCTCGGCGACGTCGTCTTGCAGTCGAAGCAGACGATCCGCGCCGCGCGGCTCGCCTACAAGACCTACGGCACGCTCAACGCTGCCAAGGACAACGTCATCGTCTATCCGTGCTGGTATTCCGGTACGCATCTCGAGAACGAGTGGCTGATCGGGCCCGGCAAGGCGCTCGATCCGAGCAAGTACTTCATCATCGTGCCGAACATGTTCGGCAACGGGCTATCCTCCTCGCCGAGCAACACCCCCGCGCCGTTCAATGGGCCGCGCTTCCCCAAGGTCACGGCCTACGACAACGTGGTGCAGCAGCACCGGCTGGTGACCGAGGTCTTCGGCATCGAGCGGATCAAGCTCGTGACCGGCTGGTCGATGGGCGCGCTCCAGACCTTCCACTGGGGCGCGATTTTCCCCGATAGGGTCGAGCGCATCCTGCCCTTCCAGGGCTCGGCCAAGTGCTCCCGGCACAACTTCGTCTTCCTGGAGGGCGTCAAGGCGGCGCTCCAGGCAGATGCCGCCTTCGCCGACGGGTTCTACGCCGAACAGCCGCAGAAAGGCCTGCGCGCCGCTGCCCGGGTCTATGCCGGCTGGGGCTTCTCGCAGACCTTCTACCGGGTCGAGGCCGACCTGAAACAGATGGGCTACGCCTCGCTCGAAGACTTCCTCGTCGGCTTCTGGGAGGGTTGGCTGCTCGAAAAGGACGCCAACAACCTGCTTGCCATGCTCTGGACTTGGCAGAACGGCGACATCTCGGCCAACGACCTCTACGGCGGTGATTTCAAGAGGGCGCTCGGCGCGATCACGGCCAAGGCCTTCGTGATGCCGGCCTCGACCGACCTGTATTTCCCGCCGGAAGACAGCGCGATCGAGGTCGAGCACATGCCGAATGCCGAGCTGCGTACGGTCGAGACCTATTGGGGCCATTTCGCCGGCGGCCCCGGCACGTCGCCCGACGACATCGAGGTGCTGGATGCGGCCTTGAAGGAGCTGCTCGCGAGCTGAGCCATCGGTGGGCCGCTCCGGCGGCCCGCCCGAACCGATCCGGCGCCGACCCGCGCCGGATGAACGAAGAACGACAACAACGATCCACGGGGGCGGCCGGACTCATGCCGGACACGCAACGGGGACGGCTGCCTGAATTCTGGACTTAAAAGGAGCTGCGAAGGAAATGCCCGAGACCCTGATCAAGGTCGATCTCACGCAGTCGGCCTATGACAACGACATGGTGCACAACCGCTGGCACCCGGACATTCCGATGGTCGCCACGGTCAAGCCCGGCGACGACTTCATCGTCGAGACCTACGACTGGACCGGCGGCTTCATCAAGAACAACGATTCGGCCGATGACGTGCGCGACATCGACCTGTCGATCGTCCACTTCCTGTCGGGCCCGATCGGCGTCGAGGGCGCCGAGCCCGGCGACCTGCTCGTGGTCGATCTGCTCGATATCGGCGCCAAGCCCGAGAGCCAGTGGGGCTTCAACGGCTTCTTCTCCAAGAACAACGGCGGCGGCTTCCTCGACGAGCACTTCCCCCAGGCCCAGAAGTCGATCTGGGATTTCGAGGGAATGTTCACCAAGTCGCGCCACGTGCCCGGCGTGCGCTTCCCCGGCCTGATCCATCCCGGCCTGATCGGCTGCCTGCCCGATCCGAAGATGCTGGAGACCTGGAACACGCGCGAGAAGGCGCTCTACGACACCAACCCGAGCCGGGTGCCGGCGCTCGCCACCCTCCCCTTCGGCCCGACCGCGCATATGGGCCGGCTTAAAGGAGACGCCAAGGAGGCGGCCGCGGCGACCGGCGCCCGCACGGTGCCGGGGCGCGAGCATGGCGGCAATTGCGACATCAAGGATCTGTCGCGTGGCTCGAAGATCTACTTCCCCGTCTACGTGCCGGGCGCCGGCCTCTCCATGGGCGACCTGCATTTCAGCCAGGGCGACGGCGAGATCACCTTCTGCGGCGCCATCGAGATGGCGGGCTGGGTCCACCTCAAGGTGAGCCTGATCAAGGACGGCATGGCCAAGTACGGGATCAAGAACCCGATCTTCAAGCCGTCGCCGATCACGCCGAAATACGACGACCACCTGATCTTCGAGGGTGTCTCGGTCGACGAGTACGGCAAGCAGCATTACTTGGATGTCACGGTTGCGTACCGCCAGGCCTGCCTCAACGCGATCGAGTACCTGAAGAAGTTCGGCTACTCGGGCGCGCAGGCCTACTCGATCCTCGGCACCGCACCGGTCCAGGGCCACATCTCCGGCGTCGTCGATATCCCGAACGCCTGCGCCACCCTCTGGATTCCGACCGGCATCTTCGACTTCGACATCAACCCGTCCGCCTCCGGGCCGACGAAGTTCCTGGACGGCTCCGTCCAGATGCCGCTCTCGCCGGACCTCTGATGTCTTTGGTTTGCCGCGCTCACCGGGCGGCAAACCGCACACACTTTGCCTGAGAGCGCTTGAGATGCCCGTCTACGACTATGCTTGCGAGAGTTGCGGACCGTTCACGGTGCTGCGCCCGATGGCGCAGTTCAAGGACCCGCATGACTGCCCGGATTGCGGCGGGGAATGCCAGCGCGCCTTCCTCACCGCCCCTCGGATCTCCGGCATGGATCCGGGCCTGAAGGCAGCCCACGCCACCAACGAGCGCAGCCGCCATGAGCCGCGGCGCTCCGGTGCGCACGGAGCCGGCTGTGGTTGCTGCTCGCCGAAGAAGACGTCCGCCGCACCCGCGGCTGCCAAAAGCTTCCCGAACGCGCGGCCCTGGATGATCAGCCACTGATCTGAGGGCCGCCACCATGGCGGGCGCCCGACATGCCCGCCGCTCCACCTCCGCGAGGACGGATCGAACGGAAGAACAGCTCCGCGAGGGAGCCGCCGGCCGCGACACGATAAGCGGGACGAACCCTGTGGGGCCGCCGGTGCAGAGGACGGGTTGGGGACTGACGATGACCGAACGAATGACACGGACGACGACATGGCCGGCGCGCCGCGGCGTCAGGATCGGAACGGCCGGCGCGCTGCTTGCGGCGAGTCTTGCGGGCGCCACCGGAGCGCTGGCGCAGCAGCCCTCGCCGGTGGGCCAGTTCAACGATCAGACGCAGCCGCGTACCGATCCCCGCATCGCCGAAAAGCCCGCCG
>NZ_JACHWM010000008.1 GCF_014191355.1 Methylobacterium sp. R2-1 | reverse complement strand
CTGTACCAGGATCACGACAAGCCGGAGAAGATGTACGCCGAGGCCGGTCTCGATGCCGAGGGCATCCTCAAAGCCGTCCGCGCCGCCCTGCCGGACCAGAAGAAGGGAAGCCGGACCGGGCGCCTGCGTCTGGCTTGAGACCGACGGCGCGGTGCTTGCCGCACCGCGTCATCGGTGAGACAAGCGCCGCGCCGTCCGGCCCAGAATCGGGTGCGTCGACGGAGCGGCGTTTCTGCTTGCCCGCCACCTGCGGGCGAGATCACCCGTGAATCACGCGAGCACGATGACAGAGCCGACCCAAAGCGGCCCGTTCCCGGCGGGGCCGGTGCTGATCACCGGTGCCAGCGGCTTCCTGGGCGCCGCCCTGGTGGACGTTTTCCGCGCGGCCGGGTTCGCTGTGCGCATCACCGTGCGCGCCTCGTCGCCCCGTACCAACCTGATCTGGCCGGATGTCGAGATCGTCGAGGCCGACATGCGCGACCGGGCAGCCGTGGCGAGCGCCATGCGCGGACAGCGCTACCTCGTCCATGCCGCGGCCGATTACCGGCTCTGGGCACCGGACATGGAAGAGATCGTTCGCACCAACCGCGACGGCACGCGCATCCTGATGGAGGAGGCGCTCAAGGCCGGCGTCGAGCGGATCGTCTACACGTCGAGCGTCGCGACCATCAAACCCCACGACGACGGCACCCCTGCCGACGAGACCCGGCCGCTGACGCCGGAGACCGCCATCGGCGCCTACAAGCGCAGCAAGGTCGTGGCCGAGCGCGTGGTCGATGAGATGGTTCTTCGCAATCGGTTGCCGGCGGTGATCGTCAACCCGTCCACGCCGATCGGCCCCCGCGACGTCAAGCCGACGCCCACGGGGCGCATCATCCTCGACGCGGCCCAAGGAAAAATCCCGGCCTTCGTCGATACCGGTCTCAACCTCGCCCATGTCGACGACGTGGCCGCCGGCCACCTGCTGGCCCTGCGCAAGGGCCGGATCGGCGAGCACTACATCCTCGGCGGCGAGGATGTGATGCTGGCGCAGATGCTCGCCGACATCGCCGGAATCGTCGGCCGCAAGGCGCCGACGACGCGGTTGCCCTACGCGGTGATCTACCCGATCGCGTTTGTATCCGAGCAGATCGCGCGGGTGACCGGCAAGGCGCCGCTCGCCACCATCGATGGCGTGCGCATGTCGAAGTACCGGATGTTCTTCTCCGACGCCAAGGCGCGGGCGGAACTCGGCTATTCCGCCCGACCCTACCGCCAGGGCTTGGAAGATGCCATCGCTTGGTTCCGTCAGGCGGGATACATGAAATGAGCGCCGCGCTTCAGACCGCCACCGACGCGCGCACGGGCAAGGGCCAGCACGACGAGAATTTTCCCGTCGCCTCGCACCTGATCCATCCGCGCAATCGCGGCGCGATCCTCGCCTTCTACAACTACGTGCGGGCCGGCGATGACGTCGCCGATCACACCGGGCTGTCGCCTGAGCGCAAGATCGAGATGCTCGACGCGCTCGCCGACGCGCTCACCGGCAAGGGTGGCTCGGACCCGTCGGTCGAGCCGCTGATACGCGAACTGGCCGCCCACAATCAGCCGCCGACCCACGCCCTCGAACTGCTCGAGGCCTTCCGCATGGACGCGCGCAAGTCGCGATACGCGGACTGGGACGAACTGATCCACTATTGCCGCTACTCGGCCATGCCGGTCGGGCGCTTCGTGCTCGATGTGCATGGCGAGGATCCGGCGCGGGTCTACAGGACCTCTGACGCGATCTGCACCGCGCTTCAGGTGCTCAACCACCTTCAGGATTGCGGCAAGGATTTCCGGGGTCTCGACCGGGTCTACCTCCCCCTCGACGTCATGCGGAAGCACGGCGCCGATGTCGCGATGCTGGGCGCGGACACCGCGACACCCGAACTGCGCGCGGTGATCCGCGAACTCGCCGAGCGCACGCTTCTGCTCCTGGAGGAGGGGGCGCCGCTCCCGAATCAAATCGACGATTTCCGCCTGAGCCTGGAGATCGCCGCGATCCATCGGCTGGCCGTCGTCCTGACCAAGGGCCTGCTGACCCGGGATCCCCTCTCGGAAAAGGTTCACCACGGCAAGGCCGCCTTCGCGCTCACCGCGCTCGGCGGCATCGCCGCCACTTTGGTGCGCCGCCCGTTCCGGTCGCGCGCGCCCCGTTCCGCCCCTGCCGGAGCCGGCCGATGAGCGCCACTGCTAGCCCGATGCCGGGCGAGACCCCGGAAGCGCCCGCCCTGCCGGCCGCCGGCTCGTCCTTCTACACGGCGATGCGCCTGCTCCCGAAGGAGCGACGCGAGGCGATGTACGCCGTCTACGCCTTCTGCCGCTCGGTCGACGACGTTGCCGACGATGGCGGCCCGCGCGAGGTCCGCGCGGCCGAACTTGACCGCTGGCGGGCCGATATCGATGCGCTCTACGCCGGCAACCCGCCGCCGCGGGTGAAGCCGCTGGAACAGCCGATGCGCCGATTCGACCTCAAGCGCGAGGATTTCCAGGCCGTGATCGACGGCATGGCGATGGACGCGGAGGAGGACATCGTCGCGCCCTCCGAGGCCAAGCTCGATCTCTACTGCGACCGGGTGGCCAGCGCCGTCGGGCGGCTGTCTGTCCGCATCTTCGGCATGCCGGAGCAGGACGGCATCCGGCTGGCGTGGCACCAGGGCCGCGCGCTGCAACTCACCAACATCCTGCGCGACATCGACGAGGACGCGACGCGCGGACGCCTCTACCTGCCGATGGAGAAGTTCCACAAGATCGGCCTGATGGCCCCGACGCCGCAGAGCGCCCTGGCGCATCCGCGTCTCGGAGAGGTCTGCGCCGCGGTCGCTGCGGAGGCGGAAGAGCATTACCGCCAGACCTGGGCGATCATCGAACGCAGCCCACGGCAGACGACCAAGGCGGCCCGCCTGATGGCGGCGGCCTACCGGCTCTACCTCGATGCCGTCGTGAAGCGCGGCTGGGCGGCCCCGCGGGAGCGGGTGAAGCCCGGCAAGCTCTCCCTCCTTCTCGTCGCCCTGCGTCACGGGATTTTCTGATGACGGGTACGGTTCACGTCGTCGGCGCAGGACTCGCCGGCCTCTCGGCGGCTGCCTCACTGGCGGAAGCGGGCAGCCGCGTCGTGCTGCACGAGGCTGCCAAGCAGGCGGGCGGGCGCTGCCGCTCCTATTTCGACCCGTCGCTCGGGCTCACCATCGACAACGGCAACCACCTGCTCCTATCGGGCAACCGCTCGTCCCTCGACTTCCTGCGGCTGATCGGAGCGCCGGACGACGCCCTGACCGGTCCCGATGAGGCGGTCTTCCACTTTGCCGACATCCGCACCGGCGAGCGCTGGGCCCTGCGCCCCAACGAGGGCCGCCTGCCCTGGTGGGTGCTGCGAGCGAGCCGCCGCGTGCCGGGAACCCGTGCGCGCGACTATCTCGCACCGGTGTCCCTGATGATGGCGGCCTCCGGCAACAAGCCGGGCAAGAGCGGCACGATCGGCGAGCGGATGTCCTGCGAGGGACCGCTCTACGAGCGGCTCTGGCATCCGGTCTTGCTCGCCGCCCTCAACACCGATCCGCGCGAGAGCGATGTCGGGCTCGCCGCCACCATCCTGCGCGAGACGCTGGGAGCGGGCGGGCGCGCCTGCCGGCCGCTCATCGCGGTCCAGGGTTTGTCCACCGCCTTCGTCGATCCGGCCCTGCGCTATCTCGAAAGCTGCGGTGCCGAGATCCGTTACGGCCGGCGTCTGCGGGCTCTGACCCTCGGGCAGGGCCGCATCGAGCGACTCGACTTCACCGACGAGCCGAGCCTGCTCGGGCCGGACGACGCCGTGGTTCTGGCCCTGCCGCCGTGGGTGACGTCGGAACTGCTGCCCGGGACACCGGCGCCACTGGAATTCCGCTCGATCGTCAACGCGCATTTCGCCGTGCGCCCACCGGAGAATGCGCCGCTGATGCTCGGCGTCGTCGGCGGCCTGACGGAGTGGTTGTTCGCCTATCCGGATCGCTTTTCAGTCACCATCAGCGGAGCCGACCGCCTGTTGGAGGACGGCCGCGAGGATCTTGCGCGCCGGATCTGGGTTGAGATCGCGGAATTGAACGGACTTGCACGGGAATTGCCGAGCTGGCAGATCGTCAAGGAGAAGCGGGCGACCTTTGCGGCGACGCCCGCTGAGGCCGCGCGCCGCCCCGGCGCGGCGACGCGCTACCGAAATCTGGTTCTGGCCGGTGATTGGACGGAGACGGGGCTGCCCTCGACCATCGAGGGCGCGATCCGATCCGGCACGAATGCCGCGCAAGCCCTTTTCCGCACCGGCATGTGCGGACGGGCACAGGCACAGGGAGTCGCTTGAAGGATATGACAACGGCATCGAGACAGTCGAGCGAGGCAAGGACGATGCGTGAGGCGGCCGCGAGCAAGGTCGAGACGCTGCAGCGTCCCAAGACCCGCGACGTGTCCCTCGACGACGTGGAGCGTGGCGTTCAGAGCGCCACCCGCGCGCTCACCGAGATGACCCAGGCGGACGGCCATATCTGCTTCGAATTGGAGGCGGATGCGACCATCCCCTCCGAGTACATCCTGTTTCACCAGTTCCGCGGGACCGAGCCGCGGCCGGGGCTGGAAGCCAAGATCGGCAACTACCTGCGTCGCACGCAGTCGAAGGTGCATGGCGGCTGGGCGCTGGTCCACGACGGCCCGTTCGACATGAGCGCGTCGGTGAAGGCCTATTTCGCCCTCAAGATGATCGGCGACGACATCGAGGCGGCGCATATGCGCGCGGCCCGGAAGGCGATCCTCCAGCGCGGCGGTGCCGCCAACGCCAACGTCTTCACCCGCATCCTGCTCGCCCTCTACGGCGAGGTGCCGTGGACGGCCGTTCCGGTGATGCCGGTGGAGGTGATGCACCTGCCGAAGTGGTTCCCGTTCCACCTCGACAAGGTGTCCTACTGGGCTCGCTGCACCATGGTGCCGCTGTTCGTGATCCAGGCCAAGAAGCCGCGGGCGAAGAACCCGCGTGGCGTCGGCGTGGCCGAATTGTTCGTGACCCCGCCCGATTCGGTGCGGACCTGGCCGGGTTCGCCCCATGCCACTTGGCCGTGGACGCCGATCTTCGGCGCCATCGACCGCGTGCTGCAGAAGACGCAGGACCACTTCCCGAAGGTGCCGCGCCAGCGCGCCATCGACAAGGCGGTGGCCTGGGTCTCCGAGCGCCTGAACGGCGAGGACGGGCTCGGCGCCATCTTCCCGTCGATGGTCAACTCGGTGCTGATGTACGAAGTGCTGGGCTACCCGAGCGACCACCCGCAGGTGAAGATCGCGCTGGAAGCCATCGAGAAGCTCGTCGCCGAGAAGGACGACGAGGCCTACGTCCAGCCTTGCCTCTCGCCGGTCTGGGATACGGCGCTCAACAGCCACGCCATGCTCGAAGCTGGCGGCGCTCAGGCCGAGGCCAATGCCCGCGCCGGGCTCGATTGGCTCAAGCCGCTCCAGATCCTCGACATCAAGGGCGACTGGGCGGAGACCAAGCCGAACGTGCGTCCGGGCGGCTGGGCCTTCCAGTACGCCAACCCGCACTATCCCGATCTCGACGACACCGCCGTCGTGGTGATGGCGATGGACCGCGCTCAGCGTCAGCATGGGCTGGTAAGCGGCATGCCGGATTACTCGACCTCCATCGCTCGCGCCCGCGAGTGGGTCGAGGGCCTGCAGAGCGCCGATGGCGGCTGGGCGGCGTTCGATGCCGACAACAACCACCACTACCTCAACCACATCCCGTTCTCGGACCACGGCGCGCTGCTCGACCCGCCGACCGCGGACGTGACCGCCCGCGTCGTCTCGATGCTGTCGCAGCTTGGCGAGACCCGCGAGACCAGCAGGGCGCTCGACCGGGGCGTGACCTACCTGCTCAACGACCAAGAGAAGGACGGGAGCTGGTACGGCCGCTGGGGCATGAACTTCATCTACGGCACATGGTCGGTGCTCTGCGCGCTCAATGCCGCCGGCGTCGATCCGCAGAGCCCGGAGATCCGCAAGGCGGTGGCGTGGCTCATCCGCATCCAGAACCCGGATGGCGGCTGGGGTGAGGATGCCTCATCCTACAAGCTCAACCCCGAATTCGAGCCGGGCTACTCGACCGCTTCACAGACGGCCTGGGCGCTGCTCGCCCTCATGGCCGCGGGCGAGGTGGACGATCCGGCGGTGGCCCGCGGCGTCAACTACCTCGTGCGCACGCAAGGGGCGGACGGGCTGTGGAGCGAGGAGCGCTACACCGCAACCGGCTTCCCGCGGGTGTTTTATCTCCGCTACCACGGCTACCCGAAGTTCTTCCCGCTCTGGGCCATGGCCCGCTTCCGCAACCTGAAGCGCGGCAACAGCCGGCAGGTGCAGTTCGGGATGTGATCTTTGGGACGTTCGTCCTCCCATGAGAGAGGCGGCGCGGGAGCATCCCGCGCCGTTTTCGTTTGTGCCGAACCGTGAGCCGGGCGACGCCGGCTCTTGCTGACATGAACCTGCGAGACGACCGTTGATCCCCTGGGAGCATCTCGACACCGCTTTGATCCCTGGCGAGGCGGGCACGTTGCGCCTGATGCGCCGCGGCACCGAGTTCTCGATTCAGCTCGACCGCAACGAATTGATGAACAGCCGTCTGAGCGGCTCCGAGGAGGCGCTGGCGCGGCTCTCGGCCGAGCGGATCGCGGGTGTGACGGCACCGCGGGTGCTGATCGGCGGCTACGGCATGGGCTTCACCTTGCGTGCCGCGCTGGGCTGCCTGCCTGCAAAGGCGCAGATCACGGTCGCCGAGATCGTGCCGGCAGTGCTGGTCTGGGCGCGCGGGCCGATGGCGGAGCTGACCGGCCCCAGCCTCGACGATCCTCGAGTGACGATCCGCGAGGCCGATGTCGCCGCCGTGATCCGCGAGCGGCCGGATGCCTGGGATGCGATCTTGCTCGACGTGGATAACGGTCCCGACGGCCTCACCCGCACGGCGAACGACCGGCTTTACGACGCAGCCGGTCTCGGCGCCGCCCGCGCGGCGCTCCGTGCCCGCGGCGTGCTGGCGGTCTGGTCAGCCCATCCCGACGCGGCCTTCACGCGGCGGCTCGGGCAGGCGGGTTTTGCGGTCGAGGAGGTGGCGACTCGAGCGCGGGGCAAGCGCGGGGCCCGGCACGTGATCTGGCTGGCCGGGCGCTGACACCAAGAGCAATCCCGGTCTCGACCGCATCCGGAGGTGCCCGCTTCGCGTCGGCATCTCCGGATGAGGGGATGGATGGGACATGCGAAAAGCTCACGCCCCCCGGCGGGCCATCAACTGCTCGATCAGCGTCGCGCCGGTCTCAAGGGCGGACAGCTCTTCCGCCACGGTGGCCACCGTCTGCGCGATCTGCTCCGGCGTGTGCTCGGAGGTCATGAAGAAGCGCAGGCGCGAGGAGCGCTCCGGCACCGCCGGGTGGATGATCGGCTGCACGTTGATGCCGCGCTTGAACAGCCGGTCGGACAGCGTCACGGCTTTCAGCGAATCGCCGACGATGATCGGGATCACCGCAAGACCGAGGCTCGAACCGGTATTCAACCCGTGCTTCTTGGCGAGCGCCAGGAACTGGTTCCCGTTGCGGCGCAGGCGCTCCACCCGCTCTGGCTCGGCCTGCATCACCGAGAGCGCGGCTTCAGCCGCGGCGGCGAGCGGCGGCGACATGCCGACGCTGTAGACGAAACCGCCCGCAGTACATTTCAGGTATTCGATCAGCGCCGAGGGACCGCAGATGTAGCCGCCGCAGGAGGACAGCGTCTTCGAGAGCGTCCCCATCCAGATGTCGACGTCCGACGCCTCGACCCCGCAATGCTCGTGCAGGCCCGCGCCGGTACGGCCCAGCACGCCGAGACCGTGGGCATCGTCCACCATCAGCCAGCAATCGTAGCGGCGCTTCAGCTCGACGAAGGCGGCCAGATCCGGCGCGTCGCCGTCCATGCTGTAGAGGCCCTCGACCACGATCAGCGCGCGGCGGTGCTCGTGCCGGGTCGCCTCCAGGAGTTTTTCCAGGGCGGCGGGGTCGTTGTGGGCGAAGGAGCGGCGCTGGGCGCCGGAGAGCTGGGCGCCCGTCACCACGCTGTTATGGATCAGCGCGTCGTGAAAGATCACGTCCGGCGCCTCCAGCATGGCGCCGATGGCGGTGACGTTGGTGGCGTGGCCGCTCACCATGATGACACAGCCGTCCGTGCCGTAATGGGCGGCGAGCGCCCGCTCCAGCTTGAGGTGCCCGGGCCGCTCGCCCGCCACGATCCGGCTCGCCGAGGCCGAGGTGCCGAACGCCTCGATCGCCTTGCGCGCGGCCCCGCTCACCGCCGGGTGCCCGTTGAGGCCGAGGTAATCGTAGGACGAGTAGTTGGAATAGGCTTGGCCCTCGATGCGCGTGTTCGCACCCGCGCGGGTCTCGTGCACTCGGAAGAACGGGTTGCCGAGACCGATGAGGTCGGCGGCCGAGCGCTGCAGGCGCAGCTCGCGGTAGCCGGTCAGCTTCTCGAAATCCTGGGCTGACTCGTCTGTCGGCGGCGCCTTGGTCTCGACGGGGGCTGGCCGCGCGTTGGTGCGGCCGAGCCGGTTGGTGACGAAGCTCGCGAGCGCGGCCCGGCCGTCCTGCGGGCGTGACGGCTGGGTCATTGCAAGATCTCTTTGATGTCCGAGACGTTCTGCTCGACGAGCTCGTTGAACGGCGTGAGCGTGGCGGCGTCGAGATCGCCGACATGCTTGGTCGCAAGGCTCAGAGTCACGCCCGCGGCCTCGTCCACCGGCGTCGCCACCGCCTGGATCAGGGTTTCGGTGAGTTCATTCACCGTGAGCCCCGACGAGATGCCGGCCGGCGGCGCATCGAGGGCGAAGCGCTCCTGAAGGCTCGCCCCTAACTCGACGCCCATCAGCGAATCGAGGCCGATCTCCGAGAGTTGCCGCACGCGGCTGATGTCGTCCTTCGGCAGGCGCAGGATGCGGGCGATATCCTCGACGATGGCGTCGGCCACGGTCTTGCGAACCGCGTCGATGTCCGTGGACCGCAGCAGCGCACCGATATTGATCGCCGCGACCGCGCCGGATTCCGCCTGCTGGTCACCGCCGAGGCTGGCGTAGCTCGGCGAGCGCAGGGTGGCGAGGCGTTCGCGCGCCTTGCCCCAGTGCATCGCGGCGATGGCGATCACGCCCTCGTCGCTCGCGCTGGTCTGGCCTTCCAGCGCTTCGGCCATGAGGTCGAGGCAGAGGCGGGCCTCCATCGGCGTCACGCCGACGCGGGAAGACAGCGTCTCCATCACCGCCTTGTTGCGGGCGAGCACACCGACATCGCCGATGGCGCCCCAGGCGACCGCAAGCGCCGGCAGGCCGAGTCGACGGCGCTGGCGGGCCAGCCCCTCCATGAAGCCGTTGGCGGCAACATAGGAGCCCTGGCCGGGATTGCCGATGAAGGTCGTGGCCGAGGAGAACAGCACGAAGTAGTCGAGCTTCCGGCCACGGGTCGCGGCATCGAGATGCCCCGCGCCGATCACCTTCGGCGCGATCACCGCCTCCAGGGTCTCCGGCTCGATCGCCGAGATCAGACCGTCCTGCAGCACCATGGCGCCGTGGATCACGCCCGCGAGCCGCTCGCCCCGGGTCTCGATCCCGTCGATCAGCGACTCGACTGCCCGGCGGCTGGTGATGTCGCAGGCCTTGATCTCGACCCTCACACCTTGCTTGGTGAGATCCGCGATGACTGCACGGCCTTCCTCGTTCGGCTTGCCTGAGCGGCCGACGAGCATGATGCGCTTGGCCCCGCGATCGGCCAGCCAGCGCGCCGCCTCGATACCGAAGCCGCCGAGACCGCCGGTGACCAGGTGGATGCCCTTCTCGGAGACCGTGAAGGGGTTGCGCTGGACCCGCGCGACCGAGCCGGGCGCGGGCGGCGTGACGACGATCTTACCGACATGCCCCGATTGCTGCATGAGGCGGAAGGCATCCGACGTCTCGTCGGCGGCGAAGGGTTGGTAGGGTAGGGGACGCAGGCCCCCTTCCGCGAAGAGCGCCATCACCTCGCGGAACATCCGCGCTCCGTCCTCGCCCTGGTGCTGAAGCACCTGATCGAGATCGACGCCGAAGTAGGAGAGGTTCCGGCGGAAGGGCCGAAGTCCGATATGGGTGTTGGCGACGTAGTCGCGCTTGCCCAACTCGACGAAGCGCCCGAACGGCCGCAGGCAGTTCAGCGAGCGCTCCATCATCTCGCCGAACAGCGAGTTGAGCACCACGTCGACGCCGTCGCCGGTGATGTGGCGGACGTCGTCCACGAAGGCGAGCGAGCGGGAATCGAGCACGTGCTCGGCCCCGAGCGCGGCGACGAGCGCCCGCTTCTCGCGCGAGCCGGCGGTGGCGATGACTCGCGCGCCCTTCCACTTGGCGATCTGGAGCGCGGCCAATCCCACGCCGCCCGCGCCGCCATGAACCAGCAGCCACTCGCCCTTGCGCAGGCGTGCGCAGGTGCAGAGCGCGTAGTAGGCCGTGAGGAAGGCGACCGGAACGGTCGCGGCTGCGGCCGGATCGAGCCCCGCAGGCATCGGCGCGACGACCATCTCCGGCACCACCACATGGGTGGCGAAGCCGGATTGGGCGAAGGCGACGACCGAATCGCCGACGGTGAAGTCCACTACGCCGGCACCGATAGCGGTGACGCGGCCGGAGACTTCGAGGCCGAGGCGCGGGCCGGCGAAGCCGTCCTCCAGGATTTCCTCCGGGAGCATGGAGAGCGCCCAGAGCACGTCGCGGAAGTTGAGGCCGGTGGCGGCCACCGCGATCTCGACCTCGCCGGGGCCGGGGGCGGCGCGCTCGGCCGGGCCCCAGACCATCTCATTGAGGCCGCCGGTGTTGGAGCGCTCCAGCCGTGCCGCGGGGGCCGCCTCGCCGGCCGTGGTCGCGGCGCGGCCGGGATGGAAGCGCACGACGCGGGTGGCGTCGGCGTCGAGCACGATCTCGGTCTCGTCGGTGCCCGACAGGATCAGGGCGCGCAGGCGCTCGGCGGCGTCCTTCGAGGACAGGGTCGGGGCTAGGTCGATCCGGCGCACATCGAGGGTGGCCGTTTCGTTGGCGAGCGTCCGGCTGAAGGCCCAGACGCCGGCCTCGACCGCCGCCGCCTCGCCGCCCGAATCGCGGGTGGCGCCGGGGGCGATCACCCAGAGCCGGGTCTGGCGGCTGCCGAGATACTCGGCGCAGCGCTTGAGGCTGAGGCAGCGGTCGCGAAGACGCGTCGCCGCCTCGCCCTCTCCGGCGAAGGCGCCGGCGAGGAACACCACGGTGTCGGGCGTCTCGCGCTCGAGTTCGCGCAGCGACTGCTCGGAATCGAGGATGATCGAGACGTGGACGCCGCTCGCCACCAGCAGGGTCGCCAGCGAGGAGGCGGTCTCGGCGCCGAAATCGTCGTCGGAGCCGACCACGAAGGCGAAGCTCTGGCCGTGGCCGACCGCCGAGCGAACCGGGGCTTCGGCGACCAGCAGCAGGTCGTCGCCGTTGGCCGAGGCCGCGCGGTCGGCGGAAACCCGCACGAGGCCCGAGGCGCTGAGGCGGCGCTGCCAGCCCGTCACGTCGTCGAGGCGCGAGATCGGCATCCCGGCGACCGTGTCCTCGAACCAATCCGGCGCGAGGCCGAAGACGAGGTCGCGGAACAGCGAGGCGCCGGGCTCGACCGCCACCAGCAGGCCGCCCGAGGCGAGCGCCGCCGCGAGCTGCCCCGGCAGGGCCTTGTCGGAGCGGTGCAGTACGTCGCTGGCCAGAACGATGTCGAAGGCGGCAGCCGGCAGGGCGTCGGCGGCTTCCGTCACCGTGACCGAGCCCGGCAGGGCGAGGCGGGCGCGCTCCGCCAGCCGCCGATCGGTCTCCAGCACGGTCAACCGGGCATCGACTTCGCGGGCGAGCATGGCGGCACGGGCGGAGAGCGGACCGAAGCCGACCTGGAGGATGCGCAGCGCCCGGTCGGACGGCAGCCGCTCGCGGGCCTCCGCCACGATCCGCGCGACGACCTCCGCGGCGGCGCGGGCGGTGGCGCCGCGCAGGTGGAAGGCGTCGAGCGCGGCCGGCGGCAGGCTCGCCGCGCTCACCGCTTCACCCGCCACGATCCGCCCGACGAGGGCGGTGGTGTCGGCGAGCAGCACTAGTTCCGCGGCCAGTTCCGGATGGTCGGCCGCGATCCAGCGCATGGTCTCTTCGGGCGCGGGCAGGGTCACGTCCCGGCGCAGGCGCCAGACTCCCTTCTCCAGCGTCGCGAGCCCGCTGCTTTCCAGGGCGTAGAGGGCGTTGGTCGCCCAGGCGTGGAGCGTCTCGGGCAGGCGGCGGTCGAGCACCACCTTCCCCTTCTCGGAAAGCCCCTCGGCCAGCCGGTAGGCGAGCGCGGTGGCCCAGCCCTCCAGCAGCAGGTGACCCGGTCCGAGATCGGCCGTGTCCGGTGCCGTTACGGCGGCGAGGCTCGGGCGCAGGCGCTCGGCCACGCTCGGGCGGCGCTCCAGCGGCAGGGCGGTCGGCTCGGTGGCGCGCTCCACCCCTTGGGTGATGGCGTAGGCGTCGAGATCGCTGCCGCTGCGTGCACGGAGGGCTTGGAACCGGCCTTCGCGGATCGTGGCGATCACCTCGCCCTCGGCGTCGGTGAGGGTGAAGTCGGCGAGGATCGAGCGCTCGTTGCAGCGCCGGGTGCGGATTTCGGCCCGGGCGATCGCCGCGCCGGGGCGCAGCAGGCGCACCTCGCCGAAGCGCACGGGCACGTAGGCCTTGGTGGCGCCCTCGCCCATCAGCTCGGCGAAGAGCAGGATCAGGCCGTGGAAGCAGGAATCGAGGCGTGCGGGCACGAGGCCGTAGCGGGCGTCGGCCTCGGCCGGGATCAGCTCGGAGACGATGGTGGTCTCGTCGATCCGAGCGGAGGCGGCCACTTGGCGAAAATTCTCGCCGAAGCCGAGGCCGGAGGCGAGCGCCCGGCGATAGAGCCCTTCACCCGAAATCGCGTGCTCGGCCGGAATCGCGAGATCGCGGCGGGCCGGCGTCGGAAAATCGCCCTCGATGATCTTGGCCGAGGCGTGGAGTTGCCAGGGCGTCGGGGTCAGGCGGGGGCGGCTGAGGATCTGGATTTGGTTGCCGGAGCCGGACAGGCGCACCAGCACCTCGCGCAGAGAATCCTCGGCGAAGACCATCGGCGAGAGGATCTCGACGTCGGAGAGCGTCACGCTCTCCGTGCGCAGCGCTTGGCGGGCGACGTGCAGCGCCATCTCGACGAAGGCCGCGCCGGGCAGGATCACCTGACCGTCGATGCGGTGGTCGTCGAGTTCGGGCACGAGCGCCGCGTCGAGATGGCCGTGCCATTCGAGACCGTCGGGCGCGAGCCGGGTGCCGGCGAGCGGGTGGTAGGGCCGCGGCGCGGCACCCGCCCCCTCGGTCGTCTCGGCCAGGCGGAACGGGCGGCGCTGCCAGGGATAGAGTGGCAGGGCGATGATTCCGGCCGGATCGGCACCGAACAGGCGCGCCTCGTCGACGGCGGCACCCGCGACCAGCGCGGCGGCCACCGCCTTGGCGATCGGATCTCCGCCAACGGGCTTGCGATGCATCACACCGACCGAGGCGATTTCAATGGCGAGCGGCTCGATGGCGTCGCCGATATGCGGCAGCAGGGTCGCACGCGGGCCGACCTCGACGAAGACGCGGACGCCCTGGCGGGTCGCCTCCTGCAGCGCTTCGCAGAAGCGCACCGGCTCGCGGATGTTGCGCCACCAGTAGCCGGCGCCGAACCGGTCGCCGGGCAGCACCGTACCGGTCACGGTCGAGACCATGGCGGTGTGACCGGCAGACGCCTTGAGCCCGTCGAGGTCGCGAAGCAGCGGACGCTCGGTCGGATCCATCAGGCGACCGTGGAAGGGGTATTCGAGGTCGAGCTTGCGACCGCGGCGGCGCTTGCGCGCCAGCGCCTTCATCGCGGCCTCGATATCGGCCTCGGGACCGGCCACCGTGATCGCTTTGGGGCTGTTGTAGGCGGCGATGTCCAGAGTCGGGTAGTCGGCGAGGAACGCCTCCATCTCCTCGACCGGTCCGAGCAGCACCGCCATGGTGCCGAAGCCGCGCGTCGACTCCTGATGCTTGCTGCGGAAGAAGATGACCCGCACCGCCTGTTCGAGGCTTAAGATACCGGCGGCTTCCGCCGCGGCGATCTCGCCGACGCTGTGGCCGAGGACGGTGCGGGGCGCGAGACCCTTGGCGCGGAGTGCCGCGGTCGAGGCGCTCTGGATCGCGAAGATCAGCGGCTGCGAGACGCGGGTGAGGGAGAGGCGTGCGTCGAGATCCTCGGCGAACATCGCCTCCTTCAGCGACCAGCCGGACAGCTTCCCGAACAGCTTGTCGGTCTGATCGAAGCGGGCGCGGAAGGTCGCGCTCTCCTCATAGGCCTCGCGGCCCATGCCGACCCATTGGCTGCCGTTGCCGGAATAGACGAAGGCGACCTCGGCCTGACGCTCGACCGCGGTGCCGACGACCGCCGCCTCGCTCTCCTCGCCCTCGGCGAGTGCCCGCAGGGTGGCCGGCACGTCCGTGCCGGGCGCGATCGGCAGGGCGAGGCGGGTGGAAAGGCGTTCGCGGCGGTGGAACGCGGCGGCCGCGACGCGAGCGGCTTCCTCCGGCGCGGCGCCGTCGAGGCGGGCGGCGTAGTCGAGGGCGAGATCGTTGAGGGCGGCGCGGCTCTGAGCGGAGAGCAGCAGGATCTCGGGCGCCCGTCCGGCATCGTTGGCCGCCGCGACCGGAGCGGGGTCGGTCAGCACGACGTGGGCGTTGGTGCCGCCGAAGCCGAACGAGTTCACGCCGGCGAAGCGCTCGACCTTCGTGCGGGCGAGCGCCAGCGGCGCGCGGTTCACGGCGAGCTTCAGCGTCTCGAACGGGATCTCGGGGTTCAACTCGGCCGCGTGCAGCGAGGGCGGCAGCAGGTCGTTCTCGAGCGCGAGGCTGGCCTTCAGTAGGCCGGCGAGTCCCGAGACCGGCTCGGTATGGCCGATATTGGTCTTGATCGAGCCGATCGGCAGCGGGGCTCGGCGCGGCTTGCCGAGCTTGGAACCGATGGCCCCGGCCTCGATCGGGTCGCCGACCGGCGTGCCGGTGCCGTGCGCCTCGACGAAGGCGATCCGGTCGAGATCGATCTCGGCCTCGCGGTAGACCTGCTCCAGGAGCGCGCCCTGCGCGTGGCCGGAGGGGAGCGAAATGCCGGTGGTGCGACCGTCCGAGTTGACGCCGCTCGCTGCGATCACGCCGCGCACGGCCCGGCCGCTGCGTGCGGCGGCCTCGGCCGATTGCAGGATCAGCACGACACCGCCCTCGGCACGCACGTAGCCGTCGGCGCTCGAGGAGAAGGCCTGACACAGGCCGGTGCGCGACAGCATCTGCGCGTTGGAGAAGGAGATGAAGTTGAACGGGCTCGCCAGGATATTGGCCCCGGCCACCACCGCGGTGTCGACCTGACCTGCCTCGATCGCCGCGATGGCGGCGTTAAGGGCGACCAGCGAGGACGAGCAGGCCGTGTCGAGAGTGAAGCTCGGACCCTTCAGGTCGTAGATGTAGGAGATGCGGTTCGAGATGATCGAGAGCGTGTTGCCGGTCGCCGCGTAGGCGTCGCCCGAGGACGGATCGAGGATGCGCAGGTTGCCGTAATCGAGGGCCGAGGCACCGACGAACACGCCGATATGGCTGCCCGCTACCGCCGAGGGGCGCAGGCCCGCATCCTCGAATGCCTCCCAGGTCAGCTCCAGCAGCATGCGCTGCTGCGGGTCCATCTGCTCGGCCTCGCGCGGCGAGATGCCGAAGACGCCCGGATCGAACGACCAGATGTCGTCGAGCACGCCCGCGGCCCAAGTGTAGCTCTTGCCCCGCTCCTGCGCCCGCGGGTGGCCGAAGGCCGGCAGCGACCAACGGTCCTCGGGGATGCTTGAGACTGCGCAGCGCGCTTCGGTCAGGAGCTGCCACAGCCCCTCGACGTTTTGAGCCCCGGGCAGGCGGCAGGCGCGGCCGACGATCGCGATGTTCTTGCGGTGAGTCACGTCGATCCGTTTACGCTCGTGAAGCAGGGACCGGGGGTCCGTTCGGCGAGGGCGTTTCGCCCGCACCGCGAATGTCTCGTGAAACCTCGGCTTCCCCATGGCGCCCGAAGGCGGGCGGCCGACGACCGGAGGTTTTAAGAGACACTCTTAATCTGACCGACAGGACCGTCCAACCCGCTTGGCTGCAACCTCTCCCTTAATCCAGAGAGATTGGGAGATTGTGTGGCACGTATTCATCAGTGAATCATTGATGGCCGAAAAGCGGCGAAATGCCGATACCAACAAATATCAGTCGTGGTCGTCGGGGCGAGTTCGAAAATTGCCAACATTTCGCCATCGGAGTGGCGAAGATCTTGCGAATATTGCGATGCGTTTTAAACGAATTTTTGCGCTCTTCCTATGAGATCGATTTCGACGAGAGCTGCTGGGTTGTTGCGCCTGCAAGTTGCAGCTCTCCCGCTCTTCAGTTGAGGTGGCTTCAAGAATCGCGTCCGACAGATGGCGGATCGAAGCCCGCCATCACGCAATCCCGATGCCGGCATAGGCGAAGCCGTGCCGTTCGACCTCCGCGGGCGCGTAGACGTTTCGCAGATCGACGAGGACGGGGGCGGCCATCAGTGCCTTCAGCCGCGCCAGATCCAGAGCCCGGAACGCGTTCCACTCCGTCACGATCACCAGAGCGTCCGCCCCCTCCGCGCAGGCATAGGCGTCCTCGGCGTAAGCCACTCCCTGCAGCAGCGGCCGCGCCTGCTCCATGCCTTCCGGATCGTAGGCGACGATCTGCGCACCCGCATCCTGCAAGCCGGCGATGATCGACAGAGAGGGCGCATCGCGCATGTCGTCGGTGTTCGGCTTGAACGTCAGACCCAAAAGCGCCACCCGCTTGCCGCGCACCGACCCGCCGCAGGCCGCGATCACCTTGCGCGCCATCGCCCGCTTGCGCTGATCGTTGACCGCCACCACCGTCTCCACGATCCGCACCGGCGTGCCGTAATCCTGCGCCGTCTTCACCAGAGCCAGCGTGTCCTTGGGAAAGCACGAGCCGCCATAGCCCGGCCCCGCATGCAGGAACTTGGCCCCGATGCGGTTGTCCAGCCCGATGCCGCGGGCGACCTCCTGCACGTTGGCGCCGACCTGCTCGCACAGATCGGCGATCTCGTTGATGAAGGTGATCTTGGTGGCGAGGAAGGCGTTGGCGGCGTACTTGGTCAATTCGGCCGTGCGCCGTCCGGTGAGCAGGATCGGGGCGGCGTTGAGGTAGAGCGGGCGGTAGACCTCCTGCATGACGGCGGCCGCGCGGGCGTCCTCGGCGCCGATGACGATGCGGTCGGGGCGCTTGAAGTCGCCGATGGCGGCGCCCTCGCGCAGGAACTCGGGGTTGGAGGCGACACCGACCTCGAGGTCGGGGCGGGCCTCGCGCAGGATGCGCTCGACTTCGTCGCCGGTGCCGACCGGCACGGTCGATTTGGTGACCACGACGGCGTAGCCGGTGAGCGCCTGGGCGATCTCTCGGGCGGCGGCGTAGACATAGGAGAGGTCGGCAAAGCCGTCGCCGCGCCGCGATGGCGTGCCCACGGCGATGAACACGGCCTGGGCGTTGGCGACGGCGGGTTTGAGGTCGGTGGAGAAGCCGAGGCGCTTCTGGCGGACGTTCTCGGCGACGAGCGTGTCGAGGCCGGGCTCGTAGATCGGCATGCGGCCTTCGTTGAGGGCGGCGATCTTGGCCGGATCCTTGTCGACGCAGACGACCTCGTGGCCGAAATCGGCGAGACACGCGCCCGACACCAAGCCGACATAGCCCGAGCCTATCATCGCGATGCGCATCGATGTCTCCGCCGGGGCGCCGGATCACTTCCGGTTTGTTGCAGTGCAGTGTAGCCCGGTTCGGTGCGCGCGCAAGCCGCCGTCCGATGCCATCGTCCCGCGGTCGATCTACAGCCGGTAATGCGCCGCCGCGCGAGAAAGATTCGGGTTGTAGTAGGGATCGGCCCGCAGCACCGGCTCCCAGCGCTCGCGCATCACGCGTGATTCGGTCTCGAACCGAGCGCGCTTCTCCGGTGTGTCCTCGGCCCCCCGGCTCTTCGATTCGTGATGGACGAGGCGGGCATGCGGCGTCCAGACGATGCGGTAGCCGGCCGTGCGGATCTTGAGGCACAGGTCGACGTCGTTGAAGGCCACGGCGAGACCGACGGCATCGAAGCCGCCGACTTCGGAAAAGACTTGCGCGCGCGTCGCGAGGCAGGCGCCGGTCACCGCCGAAACCTCCTGCGACAGCACCATCCGCGCGAAGTAGCCGGGCTCGCGGTCCGGCAGACCGAGATGGCTGTGGCCAGCAATTCCGCCGATCCCGAGCACGATCCCGCCATGCTGGATCGTACCGTCGGGGTAGAGGAGTTTTGCGCCGACCGCGCCGATCTCCGGGTCGCTCGCGATCGAAGCGAGTTCGGTGAGCCAGCCCGGCTCCAGCACCTCGATGTCGTTGTTGAGGAACAGCAGGATCGTGCCCCGCGCCGCCGCCGCTCCGCGGTTCGACAGTTCCGAGAAGTTGAATGGGCCCGGCGCGGGTAGCACGCGGAAGCGCGGATCGGCGGCGTAGCGCGCGAACAGGTCCCGTGTCGCCGGCTCGGCGCTGCCGTTATCGACGACAATGACCTCCAGGGCCGGGTAGTCGGTGCGCGCGAACAGCCCGTCGAGGACCACGCCGAGCAGTTCCGCCCGATCGCGGGTCGGGATGATCACCGAAACCAGGGGAGGCGGTTCGGGCAGAGGCCGTACCAGCCGGTTGAAGCCTTGCATTCCCCGTTCGGCGCGCGCGCCCCGGCGCTCCGCGACTTCGGCCAGGGCCTGCAGACGCGCATCCTCGGCCCGAGCCAGGGCCCGATCCGAGAAGGTGCCGGAGCCGGCCGCCGCCCGCCAGTGATAGAGCACCTTGGGAATGTGGCGGACGCGATTGCCGTCGAGCCCCTCGGTCAGGCGCAGAAGCAGATCGTGATCCTGGCTCCCCTCGAAGCCGGGCCGCAGGCCGCCGAGCCGGCGCAGCGTCTCCGTGCGAACCACGCAGAGATGGTTCACGTAGTTCTGGGCCCACAGCAATTCGCGGTCATAGCCCGACTTGAAATGCGGCTCGAAGCGGCGGCCGCGGCCATCGACCTTGTCCTCGTCGCTGTAGATTAGCTCCAGGTCCGAATCGGCCCGGATGGCGGCGGCCACCTCGAACAGGGCGTTCTCGGAGAGGAGGTCGTCATGGTCGAGGAAGGCGGCGTAGGGGCCGCTCGCAAGGCTCAGGGCGTCGTTGGTCGCTCGGGCAATGTGGCCGTTCTCCGGCCGGCGCACAGAGCGGATGCGCGGTTCCTCGGCCGCGTGGCGCGCGATCAGCCGCGGGATGCGCGGATCGGTGGAGGCGTCGTCGGCGATGCAGAGTTCCCAGGCCGGGTAGAGCTGACTCCGCACTGAGCGGATCGCAGCCTCCAGCACGCGCGGATCGGGATCGTGCACCGGCATCAGGACCGAAATGAGCGGCGGTGCCTCCCAGCCCGCGATCTCGGCGCGGATCCGCGCGCGCTCGGCCGTCGTGAGATGGTCGAAACGGGCGATCCAGGCGGCGTAGCCGGTCTCAGGCCGGTGCGCGAGCGAGCGCGCGACCATCCCGCGGGCGCGGACTTTCAGTCCGAGGACGCGCCAGTAGACCGCCTGTGCCGTGAGGCCGGGCTGGCGGAGTCCCGCCCGCGCCACGATGCCGAGGCGCCCGCGGCGGCGGATGGTGAGGTCACGCAACCGGAAGGGATCGGTCCGCGACAGGGCCGTCAGGCGTAAGCTCGCGACATCCGGTGGCAGCAGGCCGGTCCAGGCGAAGGCGTCACCGCCGAGCGGCTCCTCGATCAGGGCCGCCCCCTTGCCGTCATCCGAGACAGCGCTGAGGAGGGCGCGGGCGATGCCGCCGCTGCCGGCATCGCGCCACGTCACGTTGACCCAGGCCCCGCCGAGGCCCGCACCGGCGAGGTCGATGAGCAGCTCGGCTCCGTCCGTGCCCGTCACCGGGAGCGCCCGGCTCGCGCGCATCGACGTGAGCGCCGGCCTGAGCGTGATGTGGGGGCCGGCCTGCTCCGACATCGCTCCTCAGACCTCCCAGTTCTTCGAGACGGAGGCCCGCACCGCATCGCTCAGCACCGTGTCGTAGACGACCATGTCGCGGGCGAAGCGCATCCCGCGCAACAATTCGGCGAGCGCCAGTGTCTCGTTGGGAATCGGCAGCGGCAGCGGCAGTGGGGCTTCGATCCCGATGTGGTGGAACACCGAAGCCATGAACGCCTCGAAGTAGTCGCGGTGGCCGACGACGTCGATGCGCGACAGGACCTCGACCGCGATGATCGAGCTCGCCGGCATCAGCCGGTCCTCCGGCACGTGGGTGCTGAGTTGGCGAGTGAGGGGGTTGTAGAGCAGGTGATAGGCCCGCTCCGGCATCATTCGGAACAGCCGCTTCAGGCTCTTCACGTCGGTGAAATCGTAATCGAGGGTGAAGGCTGCCGCCTCGACGAGGTTGCCGAGGCGCCAGTGCTGCTCCGCATTGGCGGCGATGCTCGCCCGCTCGCGCAGCCAGTACAGCCGGCTCGCCAATTCCACGAAGGGATCGTGGACGAGCAGCATGGTGAGCGCGCCGCTCTGGACGAAGTGCCCCTCGTAGCGCGGGAAGATGATCGAGCCGGCCATCAGGGAGGAATCGAGCGTGACGGTGTCGAACATCGCGCGCAGGATCTCATCCGGGAACCGGCCGATTCCGAAATACGATTGCCGGAAATAGGGGTAGAGCGCGGTCTGGATCACCGTTTCCGGGCGGATATGGCCGTTGAGCAGGATGACCTTCTTGTCGGTCAGGCCCTCGCGCGGCAGCCGCCGGTAGATCAGCACATTGGTGTCGACGTCGTAGATCTCGAGCCGCTCGATCCCGGCGAGTCCCGGCACGTCGGTCTCGCGGATCTCGAAGTGGCACTGTCCGGTCGCGTGCCAGCCGAACTTGACGAAGTTCTGGTCGGCATGGATCGCCGAGACCTCCGCTACCCGGCGCCCCTCGATGCAGACGGAGACACGACTGATCGCCTGGGGGTTGTCCGGCACCACCCAGCCCCGGATCACGTCGCCCTCGTCGGACGATAGGAGAAACCGCATCCTTGCTTGCCGTCCTCGGTCCCGTGCTGGTCCGTACGTTCGGTCTCTACGCCTAACGCGCCTGCCGCGTTGCCACGCGCGCTGCCTCTCGGCCGACGTGGTGCGGCCGTGACGGCACCGCAGGAGCACGGCGGCCACGTGTTCCGCGGCGCACTCTTAGCCGATTTTTGCCGCTCGCGCGCAATGGGGACGGCGTTGCGACGGCAGCGCCCGCGCGTTTCGGCAAATGCTGTCAGATTCCGCCAACGTCCCGCTTGCGGAGCCGACCGGCACCGGCTATAGCCGCGGCCTCGCAGGACGCCGGGGCCACCCGGAAGATCTGCCAGGGCGCGTAGCTCAGCGGGAGAGCACTACCTTGACATGGTAGGGGTCACAGGTTCGATCCCTGTCGCGCCCACCATCTCCGCCAAACGGGATGGACGATGAGACCAAGGCTCCGGAAACGGGGCCTTTTTCTTTGGCCGGATGATCCATCGGTTCGCGGGGCCGCCGCAACGTGTTGTGCCGATGCCGCCACGTGTGCCGCGGAGAGGAATGCTCCGCCGGATGAGGTCTTGTGCCCGAGCGGGCGTCGCCCCTTTTCAAAAAAGGAAAGCCCCGCCGTTTCCGGCGGGGCCCTCTCATTGCCCGGCATCCGATCCCGCAGGATCGGATGCGCCCGATCAGGCGTGGGCCAGCGCCGCGTTCGGCACCGCCGCGTTGTTGGAGAGGTGGTGCTGCTTCAGCATTGGCCGCAGCACGGCGATGGCGAGTGCCGCCGCGATCAGGTCCATCGTCGCCACCGTGTAGAGCACCGTCGACCAGGTGCCCGTCGCCTGCATGATCAGGTTCCCGACCGGCACGAACAGCGCGGCAAAGCCCTTGGCGCAGTAGAGGACGCCGTAGATCTTGCCGATATGCTTCGAGCCGAAGGTGTCGGCGGCCGTGGCGCTGAACAGCGAGTAGACCTCGCCCCAGGCCAGGAACACGATGCCCGACAGGATCACGAAGGCCCAGGGGTTCGAGCCGAAGTAGCCGAGCGCCACGATGCCGATGCCTTCCATCGCGAAGGCGATGAACATCGTCTTCTCACGGCCGATCCGGTCGGAGATGAAGCCGAAGAGCGGACGCGAGATGCCGTTCATGACGCGGTCCAGCATCAGGGCGAACGGCAGCGCTGCCATGGCGAAGAAGTACAGGTTCACCTGGAAGTTCTTCACGCCGAGGTCGGTCGCGATGACGCCGAGCTGAGCCACCGCCATCAGGCCGCCGGTCACCGTGCAGGTGAACATCAGCAGCATGACGTAGAAGACCGGCGTACGCAGCGCCTCACCGAGGGTGTAGTCGCGGCGGGTCTGCAGCACCTTGGTCGAGAACTTGACCTCGTCCTTGGCCGGCGAGCGCATGAAGATGGAGGCCAGGATGATGACGGTGCCCTGGATCAGGCCGAAGGTGAAGAACGCCTGGGCGTAGCTGCCGGCATCGATCATCTTGGCGATCGGGATGATCGTCAGCGCCGAGCCCGCGCCGTAGCCGCCCGCCGTGAGACCGACAGCGAGGCCGCGCTTGTCCGGAAACCACTTCAGGGCGTTGTTGATGCAGGTGGCGTAGACGCAGCCGACGCCGATGCCGCCGAGGATCGAGCCGATGTAGAAGCCGGTCAGCGAGGTCGCGTAGGAGTTCATCACCCAGGCCGCGCCGGTCATCAGGCCGCCGAACATCACGACACGGCTCGGGCCGTACTTGTCGATGAAGTAGCCTTCGATCGGTGTCAGCCAGGTCTGGACGACGACGAAGATCGTGAAGGCGACCTGAATCGCGGCGCGATCCCAGCCGAAGGTCTTCTGGATCTCAGGAACGAACAGGGTCCAGGCGTACTGAATGTTGGCCGCGGCCACCATGCAGATCACACCGAGGACGATTTGAAGCCATCGGTTCGACGATACGACCGGGCGATCCGGGGCAGTGGACGATAGTGCCATGAGCGTGCTCCCTCGTGCCTGCACAGACGTGAAGGCTTGTTGTGTAGAATTGGCGTGGTGCGCTTGAAAAGTCGTCAGTGCAGGGCGTTGCGATTCCTTCCTCTGCCTGTCGGATCCGAGGGCCCGTCTCCTCCAGAGCATTGGTATGCATTATTTGGTATGCCAGGCATGCAGGCAAGCGAAATAATGCGCAATCTGACACGAAAGTGGGAAAGCGGAAGGATGAAAACCCGGAACCCCACGGAAAACCGCCTCATCCGCCGGAGAACGCGTCGGGCTCCGGCATGGACGAAGGTGGGTTCGACACGACCGCGCCGATGAAACGATCGACGCCTCTATCCCAAGGGCGACAGGTCCGGTGGTACGCTCTGCGGCAACGTCTTCGGGCCGTCTTGCGCAGAGCTTTGTGAGTTGAGGAGGTCTCGGCGCCGTTACGCTGGCATCCCGGAAAGATAGCCAGATCTCGGGACGCTCCGCCCTCGCGAGCTTGGTCGCCGTCCCGGCCGGGCGCCGTTCTTGCTTGCGGGCGCGCAGCGGAAGCGGACGCTCGTTCGCCGCACAAGTCCACCTCGCAGGAAATCACCTCGACAGGTCGCTCGATCGTTGCATCCTGTCGGGCGAGGCCAAGGAGCCAATCGATGCCCTACCGCCACACCGTCGGTCCCCGAACCCACGTTTTCGCCGATCTGGCGACGCTGATGGCGAAGGCGACCCCGGTGCGCTCCGGCGACTGCCTCGCGGGGATTGCCGCCGAAACGGCCGAGGAGAACATGGCCGCGCGCTGGTGCCTGGCCGAGGTGCCGCTCAAGGAGATCCTGGCGCGTCCGCTGATCCCGTACGAGGAGGACGACGTCACCCGCCTGATTCTCGACGACCACGACGAGACGGCGTTTGCCGAGATCGCCGCTCTGACGGTCGGGGACTTTCGCGAGTTCCTGCTCACCGCCTCCTCCGAGACGCTGGCGCGAATCGCCCCCGGCGTGACACCGGAGATCGCCGCGGCGGTCAGCAAGATCATGCGCAACCAGGATCTGATTCTGGTCGCTCGGAAATGTCGCGTGGTCACGCGGTTTCGCAACACGATCGGCCTGCCCGGCACGCTCGCGGTGCGGCTCCAGCCCAACCATCCGACCGACGATCCGGCGGGCGTCACCGCCTCGATCCTCGACGGTCTCGCCTATGGCTGCGGCGATGCGGTGATCGGCATCAACCCGGTCTCCGATTCGATCCAGACGATGGGGACGCTGCTGCGCCTGTTCGACGGCATCATCGGCCGGCTCGAGATCCCGACGCAGGCCTGCGTGCTCACCCACGTCACCACCACGCTCGACGCGATGAACCGCGGCCTGCCGGTCGATCTCGTGTTCCAGTCGATCGCGGGGACGCAGCGGGCCAATGCGAGCTTCGGCGTCACGCTGCCGATCCTGCAGGAGGCCCACGAGGCGGCGCTCGCGCTCAAGCGCGGGACGCTCGGCGACAACGTGATGTATTTCGAGACCGGCCAGGGTTCAGCGCTCTCGGCGGATGCCCATCACGGCATCGACCAGCAGACCCTGGAGGCCCGCGCCTACGCCGTCGCCCGGCGCTACCGCCCGCTCCTCGTCAACACCGTTGTCGGCTTCATCGGGCCGGAATACCTCTACGACGGCAAGGAGATCATCCGTGCCGGGCTGGAGGATCATTTCTGCGGCAAGCTGATGGGCGTGCCGCTCGGGGTCGACGTCTGCTACACCAACCATGCCGAGGCCGATCAGGACGACATGGACACGCTGCTGACCCTGCTCGGGGCGGCCGGCTGCACCTACGTGATGGGCATTCCCGGCGCCGACGACGTGATGCTGAACTACCAGTCCACCTCGTTCCACGATCAGCTCTACATCCGCGAGGTGCTGGGCCTGAGGCGAGCGCCCGAATTCGAGGAATGGCTCGCCCGCATCGGCCTCACCGACGCGAGCGGCGCCCTCCTGCCCGGCGGGGCCGAGGCCCGGTTGCTCACCGCCGCGCCGGAGCTCGCCGCATGAGCACCGCGAGAGACGATCTCTGGCAGCGGCTCGCCCGCCTCACCCCCGCCCGGATCGGCCTCGGCCGCGCCGGGGCCGGTTTGCCGACCCGCGAGGTGCTGAAATTCGGCCTTGCCCACGCCCAGGCGCGGGACGCCGTGCATACGCCGATGGATGCCTCCGCGATCGCGGAGGCCATCGGGGCCCTGGACTTGCCGACCGTGACCGTGACCTCCGGTGCGGAGGATCGTGCGACCTATCTGCGCCGCCCCGATTACGGGCGCCGCCTCTCGCCGGAGAGTTTGAAGGCCCTCGCCGATTCCGCAGCCGAGCCCGTTGATCTCGCCCTCGTCGTGGCCGACGGCCTGTCGGCGCGCGCGGTGCACGAGGGCGCCGCCGCCCTGCTCGCCGCCTTCAAGCCCCATGCGGAGCGGGCCGGCTGGCGCCTCGCCCCGGTGGTGATCGCGACCCAAGCCCGGGTCGCGCTGGGGGATGCGGCCGGTGCGGCGCTGAGGGCCCGCGCAGTGGTGGTGGTGATCGGCGAGCGCCCCGGCCTGTCCTCGCCCGACAGCCTCGGCCTCTATGTCACCTTCGATCCCAAGCCCGGGCGCTCGGATGCGGAGCGGAACTGCATCTCGAATGTCCGGCCCGCCGGCCTCAGCTTCGAACTCGCCGCGTTCAAGCTGAACTGGCTCCTGACCCAGGCCTTCGCCCGCGGGCTGACGGGCGTGAACCTGAAGGATGAGAGCGACCGGCTGATCGAGGCGAGCGCACCCGATCTTGCGATCAGCGCGGGCTGAGCCTGTTCGACGAGGCTCGGCAGCGTCATCCCGAAAGGATGCGCCGCCTCGCGCAGCGCTGAAAGCTGGGGCACTTGGCTATCGTTGAGAGGGATCGCTGCGGATACTGATCTGCGGCGGTGCCCATGGCCGTTGGCCGCCAGCACATCTCGCATTTCGGGTGCAAGTACATCCGGAATTCGGACTGAAAAATCCGTCCTCCGCGGGACCGCGTGAGCCTCGATGCACGTTGACCGTGCGAAGTCTTCCCGGACTTGGCGTAAGCTCGGCTGTTGCGGCCCCGACACACCGCGAAAGCAACCAGACTTTGCCTTGAGCTGTGCCTTTGAGCGCCGCAATCCCACCATAAACCGGGACGACTTCCGGGGTCGCGGTAAACGCTGTCGCTCCAACGCTTTACCGCAGAGTTTCGAGGACGTCGAAGGACGTTTTCCCGCGCTGGACCGTAACGGGTCGGGTGGGCCTCGGGGGCGTAACGGGACCGGGGCACGAGAACAGCGATGGACGCGCGTCAGACCGACAAGTCGAAGCTGCCGAGCCGGCACGTGACGGAAGGGCCCGAGCGCGCACCCCACCGCTCGTACCTCTACGCCATGGGCCTGACCACCGAGCAGATCCATCAGCCGCTGGTCGGCGTCGCCTCGTGCTGGAACGAGGCCGCGCCCTGCAACATCTCGCTGATGCGCCAGGCGCAGGCCGTGAAGAAGGGCGTTGCCGCCGCCCGCGGCACCCCGCGCGAGTTCTGCACCATCACCGTCACCGACGGCATCGCCATGGGCCATGGCGGCATGCGCGCCTCGCTGCCGTCCCGCGAGGTCATCGCCGATTCGGTCGAGCTGACGATCCGCGGTCACTCTTACGATGCCCTCGTGGGGCTGGCCGGCTGCGACAAGTCCCTGCCCGGCATGATGATGGCCATGGTGCGCCTCAACGTGCCCTCGATCTTCATCTACGGCGGTTCGATCCTGCCCGGCTCGTTCCGCGGTCGGCCGGTCACCGTGCAGGATCTGTTCGAGGCCGTCGGCAAGGTCGCCGTCGGCGACATGAGCCTCGATGACCTCGACGAGCTGGAGCGGGTGGCCTGTCCCTCGGCCGGCGCCTGCGGCGCGCAGTTCACCGCCAACACCATGGCCACGGTCTCCGAGGCGATCGGCCTCGCGCTGCCCTACTCGGCCGGCGCCCCCGCGCCCTACGAGATCCGCGACCAATTCTGCGCTGCGGCCGGCGAGAAGGTGATGGAACTGATCGCCAAGAACATCCGTCCGCGCGACATCGTCACCCGCAAGGCGCTCGAGAACGCCGCCGCGACCGTGGCAGCCTCCGGCGGCTCGACCAACGCGGCCCTGCACCTGCCGGCGATCGCGCATGAATGCGGCATCGAGTTCACCCTGTTCGACGTCGCCGAGATCTTCCGCAAGACCCCTTACATCGCCGATCTCAAGCCCGGCGGGCGCTACGTGGCCAAGGACATGTTCGAGGTCGGTGGCATCCCGCTGCTGATGAAGACGCTGCTCGACCACGGCTACCTGCACGGCGACTGCCTCACCGTCACCGGCCGGACCATCGCGGAAAACCTCGCCAAGGTCGCTTGGAATCCAGATCAGGACGTGGTGCGCCCCGCCGATCAACCGATCACCGTCACTGGCGGCGTGGTCGGCCTCAAGGGCAACCTCGCCCCCGAGGGCGCCATCGTGAAGGTCGCCGGTATGCCGGCCGAGAAACAGGTGTTCACCGGCCCGGCCCGCGTCTTCGACGGCGAGGAGGCCTGTTTCGAGGCGGTGCAGAACCGCACCTACAAGCCCGGCGAAGTTCTGGTCATCCGCTACGAGGGCCCGAAGGGAGGCCCCGGCATGCGCGAGATGCTCTCGACCACCGCCGCCCTCTACGGTCAGGGCATGGGTGATAAGGTGGCGCTGATCACCGACGGGCGCTTCTCCGGCGCGACCCGCGGCTTCTGCGTCGGCCATGTCGGCCCCGAAGCCGCCATCGGCGGCCCGATCGGCCTGCTGCGCGACGGCGACATCATCACACTGGATGCAATCAAGGGCACGCTCGACGTGGCGCTCTCCGACGAGGAACTGGCCCAGCGCCGGGCCGCGTGGACGCCGCGGGGCAACTCCGCGACCTCCGGTTACCTCTGGAAATATGCGCAGACCGTCGGGCCTGCGGTGAACGGCGCCGTGACCCATCCGGGCGGCGCCAGGGAGACGCAGAGCTATGCCGACATCTAGGACCGTCCCTCTCCGGCCCACGCGGCCGGCCGGGGTCGATCTGGGTCGGCTCCGCGCGGGTCTGCTCGCTGGATTTCTGGGATTCTCGCTGGCGATCGCTGCCGTCGATCCCGGCACGGCGCTCGACGCCACCGCCCGCACGCCGGTGCCCGAGAAGGGGTACCGTTCGGGCCGCGACGCCCTGCGCTCGGGCGTGCGCGACTACAACGCGGGCGACAAGCAGGGCGCCGTGCGGGCGCTCGAATACGCCGCCGACCAGGGCCAGACCCTGGCGCTGTGGAAGCTCGGCCGCATGTACGCGGACGGCGACGGCGTGCCCCATGACGACCTCAAGGCGTTCGAGTACTTTTCGCGGATTGCCGACGACAACACCGACGACTCGCCCGACACGCCGAATTCCGGCGTGGTGGCGAGCGCCTTCAACGCGCTGGGCACCTACTTCCTGGAGGGGATCAAGGGCACCTACGTGCGCCCGAACGCCGAGCGTGCCTACGACATGTTCAACTACGCGGCGTCGTATTTCGGCGACCCCAACGCGCAGTACAACCTCGCCCGGCTCTATCTCGACGGCACCGGCGTCGAGCAGGATCCGCGCAAGGCCGCGCGCTGGTTCAACCTCGCCGCCGAGAAGGGGCATCGCCCGGCCCAGGCGCTGCTCGGCGACATGCTCGTCAACGGCACCGGCGTGCAGCGCCAGACCGTCAAGGGGCTGACCTGGCTCGCCATCGCCCGCACCGGCGCGCAGGGCGCGGCGGATGCCTGGATTGTCAGTCTCTACGACAAGGCCTGGGACTCGGCGAGCGAGGCCGACCGGGCCGACGCGATGGCACAGGCGCAATCGCTGTCCACGGGCTCGACCCGGCGGCGGCGGTGACGGAGCGCGTACTGTCGCAATCCGGGGTTCGTGCCAGAGACATGCCCGCACCCTGCGGACCCCGCCGAAGCCTCCTCCAGAGCCGTATCCGACCTGATGCAATCAGGTCGGATTTTGACGCGCTTTCTTCGACGAACCGGCATCCACTTCGTCGGAAAGCGCTCTAGCCAAAGTATTCGTAGGGATCCGTCGCAGCGCTTGCCGTTGCGAAAGATCTGTTCACGTTTTCGCGCGCGGGTCCCACAGCAGGATCTCCGCTCCAGCTTCGTAAGCCATGCCTTCAGGGTAGCTTATGATTTCTAGTTGCAGACCCCATGGTGTGCTAAAATAGAGTATGGCCTGCCCGGCTATCGGACCCTCGTTGATGACGATAGGTCCCATACGGGTCGCCACGCCCTGCGCATCGAGGAAGGCTTTCGCTGCTTCGATATCTCGGACGTAAAGCCCGAGATGGAATGCGCCGATATCGCTGTTGCGCGGCTTAAGATGTTCCTGATCCGGCGCGGAATATTCGAACAGTTCGATATTCGAGCCATGACCTGTGCGGATCATCGCAACGCGCTCGATGCGGGCTCTTGGATGCACGCCGAGAGCATCGGTCATAAAGGTTCCCTGATCGTCGGCAATCGGTCCAAACGCCAGGATCTTGGGGCAGCTGAGAACTTTAGCGAAAAAGTCGACGGCTTCGTCAAGATCGGGGACCGTCAATCCGATGTGATTGAGACCGACTAGACTTGGCAGGGTGGTGTCGGCCGTTCCACTCAACTTATTTCTCCTTCGACGCGGGACAGGTCCGTCTGCTTGCAGCCTGTGAGGACCGTTATCGGGCAGAGGACCAGCGTCAAGAAGAAGCCTTTTTCACGCGTGCGGCGCACGCGTTTTGCGGCACTGTGATGTCTGGTAAAGTCGATCTCAAACCAAGCCGCTATGGCGCCCTGGTTTGATCGAGATTTGGATAACGGTCGTAGAGCCAAGAGAAACGCTGCCAATTCAGGCGGTTAGATTTGATCTTGACTCGGTAGAGTTACAATCGGATGTTGTAATTGCTTTGCCCCGATCGGAGCATGAGAGAAAGGGCATCGTGAAAGACGTTATTCGTCGCTCAGCTCCACCGTCACCGGCACGTGGTCCGACGGCTTCTCCAGCCCGCGCAGGTGGCGCTGCACCGAAGCCGAGACGAGGCGGTCCGCGGCCTGGGGCGAGAGCAGCAGATGGTCGATGCGGATGCCCTGATTCCGTGGCCAGCAACCGGCCTGATAGTCCCAGAAGGTGTAGAGCCCGGCGCTCGGCTCGCAGGCCCGCAGGCCGTCGGTGAAACCCTCGGCCAGGAGCGCGCGGAAGGCGCGGCGGGTCTCGGGGAGGAACAGCGCGTCCTGCGTCCAGGCGGCCGGGTCGGCGGCGTCCTCGGGCTCCGGGATGACGTTGAAATCGCCCGCCAGGACCACCGCCTCCTCACTCGCCATCAGCCCGCGGGCATGGGTCCGCAGGCGGGCCATGAAGGCGAGCTTGTAGGCATATTTCGGCCCCGGCGCCGGGTTGCCGTTCGGCAGGTAGATCGAGGCGATCCGCACCGGCGCCACGCCCTCGCCGTGCACCAGCGCCTCGATGTAGCGCGCCTGCTCGTCCTCGGCGTCGCCCGGCAGGCCGCGCAGCAGCTGCGTGTACTGGAGCGGCGCGCGCACCAGCAGGGCGACGCCGTTATACGCCTTCTGCCCCAGCGTCTCGACCGCGTAGCCCGCCGCCTCGATCTCAGGCCGCGGGAAGGACGCGTCCTGGCATTTCAGCTCCTGCAGGCAGACGACGTCGGGCTTGGCCTCGTCGAGGAAGCTCAGCAGGTGGCCAACCCGCTGCTTGATCGAATTGACGTTCCAGGTGGTGATCCGCATGGGGCGCTGGGCTCGGCCGGAAGGGGGGTTCGTCATCGGGCCTTCGCGCGGTCCTGGCAAGGCGACCGCGGGGAGAGATCATCATGGACGCGTCGTGGTTCGAGCCGGTGCGGGCCTATTGCGAGCGCGGCGACGCCGGCTTCTGGGCCGAGCCGGTCAACGCGCTGACGAATGCCGCCTTCCTGATCGCGGCCGGGCTCGCGGCGCGGCGCGCCCGTGGCGACGGGCCGGTCCTGGTTCTGGCTGCCGTGACCTTCGTGGTGGGGATCGGCTCGTTCCTGTTCCATACCCTGGCGAACCGCTGGTCGATGCTGGCCGACGTGATCCCCATCGCCGTCTTCATCTACGGCTACTTCGCCCTTGCCATGGCCCGCTTCTTCGGCCTCCGGCCACCGGCGGCGACCGCCCTCACGCTGGCCTTTGCCGCCCTCAGCTTCGGCCTGACGCCGGCCCTCGATGCGCTGACCGGGCGTTCCGTCTCCGACCTCACCAACGGCTCGATCGATTATGCCCCGGCGATCCTGGCGCTCCTCGGCGTCGGCCTCGTGCTCCTGAAGCGGGCGCCCGGCACGGCCCGCTCCGTGCTCGTGACCGCCGGGCTGTTCCTCGTCTCGCTGACCTTCCGCACCGTCGATGCGGGCGTCTGCGCGCGCCTGCCGCTCGGCACGCATTTCGTCTGGCACGTTCTGAACGCGGCCGTGCTCTACCGCCTGCTGATCGCAGCCACCCGGTTCAGAACCTGAGACTCTCGTCCGGGGATCGCAAAGGGATCATCCCTTTGCCGGGGTGCCGGGGCAGAGCCCCGGCCCGGTTCAGCCGCCGATCCCGCGCGCCTTCAGGCTGTCGCCGATCTCCTCCAGCGCTGCCGGGTCCTCAATGGTCGGCGGCATCGAAAAGTCTTCGCCGTCGGCGATGCGCTTCATCGTGCCGCGCAGGATTTTTCCCGAGCGCGTCTTCGGCAGGCGTCCCACGGTGAGCGCCAGCTTGAAGGCGGCCACCGGGCCGATCTCCTCGCGTACCCGGGCGACCAGCTCGCGCTCAATCGTCTCCGCATCCTTGGCGACGCCCGCTTTCAGCACCACGAAGCCGCAGGGCGCCTCGCCCTTGAGCGAGTCGCGGATGCCGATCACCGCGCACTCGGCGACGTCCGGGTGCGAGGCCAGCACCGCCTCCATGCCGCCGGTGGAGAGACGGTGGCCGGCGACGTTGATGATGTCGTCGGTCCGGCCCAGCACCGTCACGTAGCCGTCCGCGTCCACTACGCCCGCATCCGACGTGTCGTAGGAGCCGGGGAAGGTGGAGAGATAGCTCTGCCGGAAGCGCTCGTCCGAGCCCCACAGCGTCGGCAGGCAGCCGGGCGGCAGCGGGAGCCGGAGGGCGATGGTGCCCATCGTGCCGGGAGGAACCGGCTTGCCGGATTCGTCGAGCACGTGGAGGTCGTAACCCGGCATCGGCTTGGCGGTGGAGCCGTACTTCACCGGTAGCCGCTCGATCCCGATCGGGTTGCCGGCGATCGCCCAGCCCGTCTCGGTCTGCCACCAATGGTCGATCACCGGCCGGTCCAGCGCCCGCTCGGCCCAGGCGACCGAATCCGGGTCGGCCCGCTCGCCGGCCAGGAACAGGGCGCGGAATTGTGAGAGGTCGTAGCCACCGATTCCCTCGGCCCGCGGATCTTCCTTCTTGATTGCCCGCAGGGCCGTCGGCGCGGTGAACAAGGTGCAGACGCCGTGCTCGGCGGTGACCCGCCAGAAGGCGCCGGCATCCGGCGTGCCGACCGGCTTGCCCTCGTAGAGCACCGTGGTGCAGCCGTGCAGCAGCGGCGCGTAGACGATGTAGGAGTGGCCCACCACCCAGCCGATGTCGGAGGCACAGAAATAGACCTCGCCGGGTGCGACGCCGTAGAGATTGGCCATCGACCATGTCAGCGCGACGCAGTAGCCGCCGCTGTCGCGCACCACGCCCTTGGGGCGCCCGGTCGTGCCTGAGGTGTAGAGGATGTAGAGCGGGTCGGTCGCCGCGACCGGCACCGGTTCGGCCCGGCGCCCGGCCGCGCGCCCTCGCGCGACGCTTTCCGCCCAGTCCCGGTCCCGGCCCTCGATCAGGCCGGCCTCGGCCTGCGGCCGCTGCAGGATCAGGCAGGCATCCGGCTTGTGGCTGGAGCGGGCGATGGCCGTATCGAGCAGCGGCTTGTAGGCGACGACGCGGGCGGGCTCGATCCCACAGGAGGCGGCCAGGATTACCTTGGGTGCGGCGTCCTCGATGCGCGCGGCGAGTTCGTTGGCGGCAAACCCCCCGAACACCACGGAGTGGATCGCACCGATCCGGGCGCAGGCCAGCATTCCGAACAGGGCTTCGGGCACCATCGGCATGTAGATCACGACGCGATCGCCCTTGCCCACGCCGAGGTCGGCGAGGAGACCGGCGAGGACGGCCACCTCGTCGCGCAGTTCGCGATAGGTGATCGTGCGCTTGGTGCCGGTGACGGGCGAATCGTGGATGATCGCGGCCTGGTCGGCGCGCCCTCCCTCCGCGTGCCGGTCGACGGCGTTGCGGCAGACATTGAGCCGGGCGTCCGGAAACCAGCGACCGTAGACGCCTTGCTCCGGATCGAAGGCGCGGGTCGGCGCGGCATCCCAATCGATCGCCGCCGCGGCCTCGAGCCAAAAGCCTTCTCTGTCCGAGAGCGAGGCGGCGTGGAGGGCGGCGTAGGCGCCTTCGTGCGGAGCGACGGACATCGGCGTTTCCTCGTGCAGCCGGTTGGTCCGGCCTGTTCGAGGGCAATGATAGCGCGGTTTTCCGTCGGCGCGCGTCGTTTCAAAGCAGAACCGCCGCGCTGGTGTCCCAGGCGGCGGTGACGTCTTGGTCCGAGTCGGGAGAGGAAGAGCAGCCGGCGGCGTCTCCCGGGGCGAGGCCGGCCGGGGCGCCGCTAGTGGAGCGTGTCTCCGCGCAGGCGCTCGATTTCGTCCTTCAGGTGCAGTTTCTTACGCTTGAGTTCGGCGATGCGGAGATCGTCACTGGCGAGGGATTGCATCGCGTCGTGAAGTTCGCGCTCCAGAGCTTCGTGCTTGGCGGCGAGCTGGCTCAAATGCGTCTGCAAGGACATGAGGTGTCGCTCCTGTCACTGTTTCGGACATGGGGAGACTGACACAGGATGGCGGACGTGTCGAAGCCATTCGGCGGCAAAATGGCGATGTCCGTAACAAGGTGATTTCAAATCTTCAGGAGTGACGGCGCGGCCTAAGCTTGACCGTTGCCAGCTCCGACGGGGCGGGAGAACCGGGCCGCGCGCCTTGCCCCAGGGTCGAGCTTGGCGCATGGTCGCCCCCGGTCAAGGCCGGTGATGTGTTTCGAGCAATGATGGCGGACGAGGTTGCCAACGATGCGGTCGCAGATCCGGCCGGGGAACTCAGTCGGTTGCGGGAAGAGCACCGGGATCTCGACGAAGCCATCGAGGCACTGAAGCTCAGCGTCGCCGTCGATCAGCTCCAGTTGCAGCGGCTCAAGAAGCGCAAGCTGGTCCTGCGCGACCGGATCACTCATCTCGAAGATCAGATCACGCCGGACATCATCGCATAGGAAGAGGCCGGGAGAGGATCAAACCCTCCCGGCCTCGTGCCGACGTGCTATCGCCTGCGGACTATATTCCGAAGTTGAGGGCTCGGCGAGAAGGATTACTTGGCGAGATAGGCCGAAACGCTGGACACGCGGGTTCCGACCATCCGGACGGCCTTGCGTAGGCGTTCATCGGAGACCTGAAGCAGGTCGGCCCAGTGCTTGCGGGTCGTGCTGTCGTGGATGTCGATGTGGGTCGTGTTGCGGGCGGGCGTGATCTGGTCCGCGGAGGACATTTGAAGGCTCGCTCAGGTAAGGGGTCCGGCCACCGACGGCCGTTTCCTTCACAACGCGGTCGGTCGATTTCGGCTCCGGGCGATCCGCCGGGAATCGGGAGGATTTTTGCGGGCCTCGAGCGGCGGCCGCCTTCCCGGGCTCGTCGCGCCCGATCACCACTCCAGCCGCTTTTCCCGCGTTTGCTCGGTCGTGCCCAGCCACCTGCCTTGCCGGGGTGCGGCGGCCCCTGTTATTCGGCCCTCTCGTGGGCCGACAGGCCCGCTCCCTCTTAGTGGGCCAGACGACGATGCTGGGATCGCCCCCGGTCGCGATCATCATGGGAAGCCAGTCGGACTGGGCGACCATGCGCAACGCCGCCGAGACGCTGGACGCGCTCGGTATCGCCTACGATGCCCGCATCGTCTCGGCCCACCGCACACCGGACCGGCTCGTGGCCTTTGCCAAGGGCGCTCGGGGGGCCGGCTTCAAGGTCGTGATCGCCGGCGCGGGCGGAGCGGCGCACCTGCCCGGCATGACGGCGGCGATGACGCCGCTGCCGGTCTTCGGCGTGCCGGTCGAGTCGAAGGCGCTCTCGGGGCAGGACAGCCTGCTCTCCATCGTCCAGATGCCCGCCGGTATCCCGGTGGGAACGCTGGCGATCGGCCGGGCCGGGGCCGTCAACGCCGCTCTGCTCGCCGCCGCCGTTCTGGCTCTCACCGATGCCGACCTTGCCGGGCGGCTCGACGCGTGGCGCGCCCGCCAGACCGAGTCCGTGGCCGAGCGTCCGGACCCCTCCCTCGCCTGACAACAATACGAAGCACCATGGCCTCTTCCACGTCCACGCCGCGAGTCCGGCCCGGTGGCACCCTCGGTATCGTCGGCGGCGGCCAGCTCGGCCGCATGATCGCGCTCGCGGCGGCCCAGTACGGCCTCAAAGTGCACATCTACGCCCCCGATGCCGATAGCCCGGCCTTCGACGTGGCTCACGCCCACACGCTGGCGCCCTACGACGACGCGGCGGCGCTCGCCGCATTCGCCGATGCCTGCGATGTCGTCACCTACGAGTTCGAGAACATTCCCCACGCCACTGCCGCGGTGCTGGCCGAGCACGCGACCCTGCATCCGAGCGCGACGGCGCTGCTCACCACGCAGGACCGCCTCTCCGAGAAGGATTTTGTCAGTTCGCTCGGCATCCCGACGGCTCCCTACCGGGCGGTCGATACGGTCGAGGATCTGATCCAAGCCCTGGAGGTGCTGGGTCGCCCCGCCGTGCTGAAGACGCGGCGCTTCGGCTACGACGGCAAGGGCCAGCGCATGATCCGCGAGGGCGACGACCCGGCGACCCTCCTCGCCGCGTTCAAGGGCGTGCCCTGCATCCTCGAAGGGTTCGTGCCGTTCGAGCGCGAGATCTCGGTGGTTGCCGCCCGCGGGCCCGATGGCGCGTTCGCGGCCTACGATCCTTGCGCCAACGAACACCGCGATCACATCCTCGCCTTCACCCGCGTTCCCGCGCCAGGGCTGACCCGGACGACCGGCGACGCGGCGGTCGCCATCGCCCGCGCCATCGCCGAGGCGCTGGACTATGTCGGCGTGCTCGCGGTGGAGATGTTCGAGATTGCCGGTCCCGAGGGAGCCGCCCGCCTCGTCGTCAACGAGATCGCGCCCCGCGTGCACAATTCCGGGCACTGGACGATCGAGGGCGCGCTGACCTCGCAATTCGCGCAGACCGTGCGCGCCGTCTGCGGCTGGCCGCTCGGCGACACCGCTCGCACCGGCGGCATGGCGGTGGAGATGGAAAATCTCATCGGCGCCCAGTCCGATGCCTGGGCCGACCTGCTCGCGGAGCCGGGCGCCCATCTCCATCTTTACGGCAAGGCCGAGGCCCGTCCCGGCCGCAAGATGGGTCACGTCACCCGCCTCAAGCCGCTCGGCTGAAGCTCTCTCCGCCGAGGATGGGGGCCGGTCCGGCGAAAAGAGCGCGAAGAGCGCCCGTCGCGTGGTTCCAAAGCTTAACCATTCGATCTGTCGCCTCTTCGCAACAGAAAACGACAGTCGAACCCGGTTCGAAGCCTCCGGCGAAAGCGTGATGACGGGGGCCACACCTTCGCCACATCCTGAGGTTTCAGCGGAGGGGACGGGGCGTCCGCGGAAGCGCCGTGCGTGGTCTCCGGTCTCGGCCGGACGAGCACGCCCGCTCTTTGCGGATCCGTCTCGGAAAATCTCCGCTCAAGGCGCGGCCCGCGCCGGTGATGCAGATGTTTTGCGAGACCGCTTAAGCGCCCATTCACCGTGTTGCGGCAGCGTGCGCGACGGGATGATCCGGGCCTCAAGGGGCCGCCGCGGAGATCCGGGCAAGCGGGCGCGGGGGAGAACGTGAAAATGATCGGGATGACGCTGGACGGACGCAAGGCGAGGCTGATCGGTGCCCTCGCGCTGACGGCCGCGGCGCTGGCCGGCTGCGAGACCTATGGCAGCGCGACCGCCCCGCGCCAGTTTGCGGTGCTGGAGACCGACACCACGGGCGCCACCAACGTCAACATCGCCTCGCTCAGCGACGTGATCTCCCGCAACCCGTCGGATGCCGGCGCCTACGTCACCCGCGGCGCGGCCTATGCCCGCTCCGGCCAGTTCGGCGAGGCGATCTCCGACTTCACGAAGGCGATCCAGCTCGATCCGAATTCGGCCTCGGCCTACAACAACCGGGCGCTGGCCTACCGCCAGACCGGCCGCAACGACGCGGCGATGCAGGATTTCTCGAAGGCGATCGCCACCGATCCGAATTTCTCCGCCGCCTATATCGGCCGGGCGAACCTGGAGCGCGCCCAGGGCGATCTCAACGGCGCGCTGAACGACCTCAACGTCGCGATCCGCCTCGCGCCCGAATCGGCCGAGGCCTATCATGCCCGCGGGCTCGTCCGGCAGAAGCAGGGCCAGAACCCGGAAGCGATCGGCGACTTCGCGGCGGCCATCGACCGCAACCCCTTCGTCGCCGCGCCCTACGCCGCCCGTGGCCAGAGTCTGATCTCCCTCAACCAGTACGACAAGGCGATCGAGGACTTCAACGCGGCGCTGAACGTCAATTCGAAGGATTCCTCGTCCTGGGCCTATCGCGGGCTCGCCTACGAGAAGACCAATCGCCGCAAAGAGGCGAACGAGAGCTACCAGCAGGCGGCTCGTCTCGACCCCAACAACGCCGTGGCCAAGCAGGGCGTCGGCCGCATGCAGGGTGGCCTGTTCTAGAGCATCGTCCCGAGATGCGGCCGCCGGCTTTCGGACAAGGTCGACGCAAACGCATGGCCAGCGCATCGTCTTGGATCTGAGTTCCAGGACGAAGCGCTGCGGCGCATTTTCATCAGGGAGGATGCCGGTTCGGCGCCAGCGAGGCTTTCGACCCGGCGACCTGAAGTCGTCGCTTGATCTCGCTTGACTGGGCAAGGCTCTCAAGCATCGTCCCGGCGGAAGATCGCCGGTCCGTCTGAGAAGGCGAGCGGAGGCGAGTGGCTTTCTCTTCGATGGCCGGTGCTTCTCTTTGCTTCCGGCGGCGGCCGACGGATCCGGGCCGCTTCAGGTGGGAGCCTGACTTCTGGTTGCGGGCGACTTGAAATCTGTGGGCGGGGCTCCGCGGAATGCGTTTCCCGGTCTATACTCCGGTCCCGACGCGATCCTAATCGGATCGGGGGCGAGTGGAGGGTAGGCCGATGTCGGGTGGATCCGAACTACTCAACGGAAGGCGGGTCCTCGTCGTCGAGGACGAATACTTCATCGCCGACGACATGCGGCGCGTGTTCGAGGAAAACGGGGCGCAGGTGATCGGTCCCGTGGGGAACATCGACGACGCCCTGGCAATGATCGAGGAATCCCCCCGCATCGACGGTGCAGTTCTCGATATCAACCTGCGCGAAGTCATGGTCTTCCCGGTCGCCGACGCGCTCAGGGCCCGCGGCGTACCGTTCGTCTTCGCCACCGGCTACGAGGAGAATGCCGTCCCGAACCGCTTGCGGGACGCGATCCATTGCGAGAAGCCGATCGAGCCGGCTCGTCTGGCCGAGGCGTTGTTCGGTCAGACCATCGTCTGCTGAGCGGGGCGCCGCCAAGGAGACGGGGTGATCTTGTCCCGCCCTTCGCGCACGATCGCATCCGGTGCTTGCGTCTCAAGGCGCGATCAGCCCGGCGCGTTCTCCAGCCGGCGGTGTTCGCAGGCAATACGGCGGACCGTACCGGTGTTCGAGCGGTAGACCACCGTTTCCGTCTCGATGAGACCGGGACTGAACCGCACGCCCGCGAGCAGGGCCCCCGTGGTCACGCCGGTAGCCGCGACGATGACGTCGCCCCGGGCCATGTCGTGCATGTCGTATTTCCGGTTCGGGTCTGTGATGCCCATCTCGACCGCCCGTGCCCGCTTGTCGGCGGAATCGAGGATCAGCCGACCCTGCATCTGGCCGCCGATGCAGCGCAGCGCGCTGGCGGCGATCACCCCTTCCGGCGCGGCGCCGGTTCCCATGTAGATGTCGACGCCCGTCTCGTCGGGCTTGGTGCAGTGGATGATCGCGGCGATGTCGCCGTCCGAGATCAGGCGGATGCCGGCGCCGGTGTCGCGCACGGCGGCGATCAGATCCATGTGGCGGGGCCGGTCCAGGATGATCGCGGTGATGCCGGAGGGCTCGACTCCCTTGGCGCGGGCGAGCGAGGCGATGTTCCGGGCGGGGCTCCAGTCGAGATCGACCGTGCCGGGCGGGTAGCCGGGGCCGATGGCGATCTTCTGCATGTACACGTCGGGGGCGGCGAGCAGCGAGCCGCGCTCGGCGAGCGCCATGACGGCGATGGCGCCCGGCATGTCCTTGGCGCAGAGCGTGGTGCCCTCCAGCGGATCGACGGCGATATCCACGGACGGCCCGTGGCCGGTGCCGACGGCCTCGCCGATGAACAGCATCGGCGCCTCGTCGCGCTCGCCCTCGCCGATCACCACGCGGCCCTCGATCGGCAGCACCATGAGTTCGGAGCGCATGGCATCGACGGCGGCTTGGTCGGCCTCCTTCTCGCGACCATGACCCCGCAGGCGGGCGGCGGCGATGGCGGCAGCCTCCGTCACTCGCACCAGTTCGAGAGTCAGGCCCCGCGCCGTGGGATCGCTGAAGATCCCGGTATTGGCCACCGACATCGCGCTCCGTTCCTTATCCCCAGGGCCCGGCCTGTTTTCGGCCGGTGCCGATTGCCGTCCATCGTCCCGGTCGCCTTCGAGAGCGGGCAGGACGCGTCGCGATGTCATGACATCCCGTTTCCAGACAGGATGTTGTCTTTGGCACGAACTTGGGCACGATCTTGCCGGAAATGGCGGCGGGCGTCTCGCCTATTCGCGCTCGATGCGGATCAGCTGCGGCGCCTCGGCGAGCAGGCCGTCGCGATCGATGGCGGCCAGCGCCTCGCGGACATTCCCCTCGGTGGCGGCGTAGGTGATCAGCACCAGCGGCACCGGCTGGCCGGACAGGCCCTGCGGGTCGCTGGAGGCGGCTTTGGCGGAGCGGCGCTGGACGATGCTCTCGATGGAGATGTTGGCCTCAGCCATCCGCGTGGCGACGCCGGCCGCGACGCCGGTGCGGTCGTGCACGGTGAGTCGGATGTAATAGCCGCCCTCGTGGCGCTGCATCTCGACCCGGCGGGGCGGCGCGAGGCGTGCGACCGGCTGCCCGAAGGTCGGGCGCGCGAGGCCGAGGGCAACATCGGCGATGTCGGCGACGACCGCGGAGGCCGTGGCCGCTCCGCCCGCGCCGGGGCCGATCAGGGTCAATTCGCCGACCGCGTCCGCATCGACGGTGACCGCGTTGGTGACGCCCATCACCTGGGCGATGGCCGAAGCCTTGGGCACCATGGTGGGATGCACCCGCTGCTCGATGCCCTCCGCGGTCGCCTGGGCGACGCCGAGCAGCTTGATGCGGTAGCCGAGTTCGTCGGCCATGGTGAGGTCGAGGGGCTGGATCGCCGAGATGCCCTCCACCGAGACGCCCTCGGCGTCGATCTCCACGCCGAAGGCGAGGCTCGTGAGGATGGCGAGCTTGTGCGCGGTGTCGAAGCCCTCGACGTCGAAGGTCGGGTCGGCCTCGGCGTAGCCCAGCGCCTGCGCGTCCTTGAGGCAGGCCTCGAAGGTCAGCCCCTCCGCCTCCATGCGACTGAGGATGTAGTTGCAGGTGCCGTTGAGGATTCCGTAGACGCGGCTGATCTCGTTGCCGGAGAGCCCCTCGCGGATCGCCTTGATCACCGGGATGCCACCGGCCACCGACGCCTCGTAGGCGAGCGCGACGCCGCGCTCCTCGGCCCTGCGGGCGAGCGCCGCGCCATGATGGGCCAAGAGCGCCTTGTTGGCGGTCACGACATGCTTGCCGGCCCCGAGCGCCGCCTCGACCGCCGCCTTGGCCGTCCCTTCCGAGCCGCCGACGAGTTCGACGAACACGTCGATCTCAGGCGAGCGCGCCAGTTCCACCGGGTCGTCGATCCACTGCAGGCCCGAGAGGTCGACGCCGCGGTCGCGGCTCCGGTCGCGGGCGGAGACGGCGGTGACGGTGATCGTGCGGCCGGTCGCGGCTTTGAGCGCCTCGGCGCGGCGGGCGACCATGCGCAGCACGGAGGCACCGACCGTGCCGAGCCCCGCGATACCGAGGCGAAGGGTCTGCGTCATGGGAGTTCGCACCGTGATGGACGTTGGCACCGGACCTGTTCCGGATGGCTGCCCGGTGGCCGCCGTCGCTCGAAAACCGCTTCGAGAGCGGTGTGGCGAGGGGCGCAGGGACACATCCGGAACGGCGCGCACTTCTGCAACGATTTGGGGGCGGTGTGCAAGGAAACGGGGTGGGACGGCTGCGGTCGCCTCGGTGCCTCGACGCACGCCTGAGCCTCGTCGAGCGCGCGACGCGGCGCGCGGGAGCGGGCATGCCGAAGATTGGCCTCAAACCGGGCGCTCTTCTGCTCGCATGGCACCGCCACGCTTGAGCCGCGGGCTCGGCTGTGGTGCCGATGACGATGAGGCGGCGCCGCTGGGCGCCATTCTGAGGGGTTTCGACGATGAAGAACATCCTTCTCGGCGGTGTGGCGGCAAGTGTGATCGCCGGCGCTCTGATGCTCGGTGCGGCGCCCGCCGCCCAGGCACGGGACGGCATCGGTCCGGGTGGGGCGGCGGCGCTCGGCGTGCTCGGCGGCCTCGCCGTCGGCGGCGCCATCGCGGCGGCCAACGACCCCTATTATCCGGGCAAGCCGGTCTACCGGGCGCCCCCGCCGCCGGTCTATGTCGAGGGCCCGATCTGCCACTTCGAGCGCCGCGAGACGATCGATCCCTACGGCGACATCTACGTCCGGCGCGTGCGCGTCTGCGAGTGAGTCAGCCCCTCTCCTCCCTGACAGGGGGGAGAGGGTTTCAGCGCAGCTGCAGGCTGTCCACCACCTGGCGGAACAGGGGCAGCATCTGTTCGCGCTGGTCGGCGCGGGTGACGCCGACGGCGCGGATATAGCCGTCCGGATTGAAGCGGATCGTCTGCGAGACCACCACCGGCTGGCCCGAGGGGATGTCGGTAGCGCGGGCCACGATCTCGTGCCAGTCGACGCCGTTCTGGCGGTAGCTCTGCGAGCGCTCGACGACGAACTCCTTCATCGTCTGGTTCGCGTAGAGCGAGGCGCGGGCGAAGCCGTCGCGCTGCTCCTGAGGCGTCGGCTGCTGCACCGCCTGGGCGATCACGAGGATCGGCTGTTCCAGGTTGGTGACCTGATCGCGCGGGCCGAGCGTCAGCAGCACGGAGTTGCCGGCCAACGCCCTCACGGGGCGGAAGCCCGCGAGGTCGCCGATGCGGAAGGGCAGGGCGGCGACCTGATCGTCGAGGCTGAGCGCTCCACGGATCCGCACGCCGGTGAGCATGCCGCGCATGGTCTCGTCGGTCTCGGCATCGACCGCGGCCTGGGCGATGATGATGCCGGTCACCTCCTGGGCGCCGACGATCAGGAGCCACTTGCGGGCGGCGGGCATGCCCTGGCCATCGGCGGGCGTCTGCTCGCCGGTGAACAGCATGCCCTCGGCGCCGCCATCGAGGGTCACCGGCTCGCGGCTCTGGACGACAAGCCCTTGTGTCCTGAGGTTCTCGTCGGTGAAGCTCTGCTTGAGTTCCGGATAGGCGCCGGCCGGCAGCTCGACCACGGAGAGCATCGCGCCGCCGCCGACCCGCTCGAAGCCGGTGAAGCGCTTTGAGGGCACCATGTCCGACGGGGGCTTGAAGCCGAAGCGGGAGCTTGGCGGGAAGACCGCATCCTCGGCATGCGCCGACGACGCGGGGAGGGACACGACCCCCGCCAGCATCACCGCCGCGAGGAGGGCGGCCGCGAGCCCGCGGGAGAACAGACGCAACGGCATCACAGGTTGTCTCCGGAGAGCCCTTCTCGGCTGAGGCTCATGCGCGATGGGTCGTCCGGCGCGGATATCCTGTCAAGCGCGGCAGCGCGCCGAAGAACACCGAGGGCGGAGCGGGATTACCGCCCACGCCAGCGCCGCCATTGCCGCTCGATCCAGCGGGCAGTCCGTTCCATCGGCACCTTGAGACCGGGCACGTCCTGGGCCAGCAGCGCGAGGCCGAGCGGCAGCATCCAAAGACCCAGCACGGGCAGGATCGAGAAGATGCCGCCGAGGATCAGCAGGATCGCGGCCAGCAGCCGCACGGGAAAGCGCGCCGGTTCGCGCAGCCACGCCACCATGCGCTGCGCCCGCTCGGGGAGTTTTCGGCTGGCGCGATCGACCCGCTCGTCCCAGTCGCGCGCGGACACCTGTGCCGGGTCCTGTGTGGCTCGAGCCTGTTCCATGTCGTGCGCGTTCTCCATCCCCTCAGAATGGCGGTGCGGGCCGAAAGGTTCGCCGGGTATCGTTCACCCAGCGCTTTATCCGGGGCATTACCCGGCGATGAACAGTCCGGCGATGGCCGCACTGGTCAGGTTCGACAGCGTGCCCGCCAGGATCGCCCGCAGGCCGAACCGGGCGATCTCGGGCCGGCGCTCGGGGGCGAGGCTGGTGAAGCTCGCGAGCTGGATCGCCACCGAGGTGAGATTGGCGAAGCCGCACAGAGCGAAGCACAGGATCGCGCTCGTGCGCGGGTCGAGGGTACCGGCCTTCAGTGTCGGTGCCAGGCTGGCATAGGCCAGGAACTCATTGAACGCGATCTTCTGGCCGATCGAACCGCCGACGAGCGTCGCCTGCTCCCACGGCACGCCCAGCAGCCAGGCCAGCGGCGCCAGCACGACGCCGAGAATGCTCTCGATCGAGAGGCCGGCAAACCCGAACAGGCCGCCGGACCAGCCGATGGCGGCGTTTACGAGCGCGATCAACCCGACGAAGGCGATCAGCATCGCGCCAACCGCGACCGCAACCCCGAGGCCCTTCTGCGTGCCGTCGGCGGCGGCCTCGATCAGGTTGGCCGCACGCGCCTCGCCGAATTCGACTCGCGTGGTGAGGATGCGCGTCGGCTCGGTCGTGGGCATGAGGATCTTGGCGTAGAGAAGCCCGCCGGGAATCGCCATGAACGAGGCGGCGAGGAGATACGGCATCGGCACGCCGAGCGCGGCGTAGCCGGCGAGGATCGAGCCGGCGGTGGAGGCCGCCCCGCTCGTCATCACGGCGAAGAGTTCAGCCCCGGTCAGCGTCGCGAGGAAGGGGCGCAGGGCGACAGCGATCTCGCTCTGCCCGATGAAGATGGTGACGACCGCCGAGAACGACTCGATCGGCGAGGTGCCGAGCACTCTTTGCAGGGCGGCACCGAGGAACCGGGCCAGCGCCTGCATCACGCCCAGATGGTAGAGCACGCCGATCAGCGCCGAGACGTAGAGGATCTGCGGCAGGACCCGCAGGGCCAGGATGAAGCCTGAGCCGCCGAACAGCTCGAACATCCGCGGCTCGACGAGGCCGCCGAACAGGAAGGCGGTGCCCCTGTCGCCGAAGGAGAGCACGGTGGTGACGAGGTCCGCCACCGCGCCGAGTGCCCGCTGCCCGGCGGGCACGAACAGCATCAGCGCGCCGATCCCGACCTGAAGCGCCAGGGCGGCGAGGACCACGCGCGGCCGGATCGCCCGTCGGTTCACCGAGAACAGCCACGCCACGGTGAGCAGCAGCGCAAGGCTGGCCCCGGCATGAAACAACCTGTCGAGCATCGTTTTCCGCCGCGCATCCGCCGAGCCGTTGTCCGGCGGATGCGCGATCCGGGCCAAGCCCGCAAGGGAGCCGGCCTTCGTCGCCGGCTCTGCCGGTCACGCCGGCGCCGGCCTCAATGGCAGGGATGTCCGGGGTGGCAGCCGCCATGCGGATGCGGCGCTCCGGGAGGAAGACCTGCGGGGTGCGGCGGCGGCGGCCGCTGGGCCTTGGCTGCCTGCCGGACCTGGGCTTGGGCTTGCTGCTGTCGCTGCTCGACCTGCCGCGCCTGCATCTGCCGACGCTGCGCCGCCGCCTGCTGGGTCCCTCCCCAAGGGATTAACGATAGAGCGGCGAGGTCGGGCGGACCGTTGCCGAATGCAGGTTTTGGCAATCTCTGGATTGGCCGGCGCGAATTCAGATGAAGCGCCAGACGCTCGATCGCTTGATCTCTGCATCCTCAAGGTCACGCGTGACTGGGACTTCGTAGGTCGCCACCGGGGTCAGCCGCTCGCGGGGGAGGTAGCTGCGGCCGGGATCGCCGATCAGCACCGTGCGCCCGCGCCGGTGCAGGTCGCCGAGCCAGCCGCCGACCGCGGCGCCGAGGTCGCGCTCGTAGAAGATGTCGGCAGCCAGTACGCACGCCGCATCCGTGCCGATCAGGTCGCTGCCGTCCGTGGTGATGCGCTCCGCCACGCCGTTGGCCGCGGCGTTGAGCGGAATCGCCTGGAGCGCGAACGGATCGAGATCGCTCGCGGTGACGTGGGCCGCCCCGGCTTTTGCCGCAGCGATGGCGACGAGCCCCGAGCCCGAGGCGAAATCGACCACCCGCCGCCCCGCCACCGTCTCGGGATGATCGAGGATGTAGCGGGCGAGCGCCTGTCCCCCGGCCCAGGCGAAGGCCCAGAACGGCGGCGGCAGGCCGATCGCTTCCAACTCGTCCTCGGTCTTCTGCCAGAGCGCGGTGGCCTCGTCGGCGACGTGCAGGACGATCTCGGGGGCGTGCGGCACCGGGCGCAAAGCCGTGTGCTCGCGGATGAAGCGGACGGGATCGCGGATGGGCGTCACGAGACCAGAAGCTCCGCGTAGAGCCCGGCGACCGCCTCGGCGACGGCGGCTTCCGTATAGCCGCCCTCAAGAATCCGCGCCCGCGCCGCCGCGCCCATCCGCGCGACGAGCGCCGGATCGGCGGCGAGCCGGGTCAGCGCGACGGCGAGCGCGGCGGCGTCGCCCGGCGGCACGAGCAGGCCCTCGACGCCGTCGCGCACGAGGTCGCGGCAGCCCGGCACGTCGCTGGTGAGGATGGCCCGGCCGCAGGAGGCCGCCTCCAGCAGTGTACGCGGAAGGCCCTCGCCGCCGCGGGAGGGCAGGCAGCCGACATGGTGGGCGGCGAAGACACCGGCGACGTCCCCGGTCGGGCCGTGCCACGTCACGCCGTCGCGTGACCAGTCCCGCAGGGTCGCCTCGGGGATCGCCCGGCGGTTCGAGGGATCGGGCGCGCCGTAGAGCGACAGCTCCACCGCCGCACCCCCGGCGCGCGCCTGCCGCACCGCCTCGACCGCGACGTCGATGCCCTTCGACCACAGCATTCGCGCGACGATGGCGACCTTCAGCGAGGCCGGGGGCGGCAACGGGCGCGGCGCGAAGGTGTCGGGATCGACGCCTGCGCCGCCGACCAGGGTCACGGCGGTGTCGGACGGGTCGAGGCCGAGCGCGCGGGCATCGTCCGGGTTCTCGAACAGGAAGCGGGTCTGCCGGCTCGCAAGCGGGCCGCGGATCAATCCTTTCAGCGCCAGCCGCGACAGCCGCCCGGTCGCGTCCTCGCGGGCGCCCAGCAGTCCAAGGCCCGTCAGGGCGAAGACGCGGCGCGGGATGCCGGCCATCGCCGCCGCGGTGCCGCCGACGAGGATGCCGCGCAGCGCGACGCAGTGGACGATGTCGGCGCTCAAGGCCTTCAGGATGCCCGAGAGCTGGCCCGCGGCGTAGCCCGCCGCCATCGGGTTGAGGCTGGAACGCTCCGTTTCCAGCGGCACGACGCGGATGCCGGCCGCCTCGATCACGGCGCGGTGCGCGCGCACCCGCGTCACCACCGCGACCGAGAGGCCCATGTCGAGAGCGGCGCGCGCCATCGGCAGGAAGTGCGAGGCGAAGAACCAATCCTCGGTGACGACGAAGACGAGGCTCTTGCCGGCGTAAGAGGCTGTGGAGGCATTCATCGTGCGTGGCCATAGCACGGGGCCCGTTCCGGAACAGCGCCGGCTCCCGCCCGGTTGTCGCCCCACGGATCAGGGAGGGCGTCATGCTGTCGGACGAGGTCGGAGCCGGCGTGGTCGATCCCCGCGAGGCCGCGCGGGAGGCGGGCCTGCGCTACGTGGACGATTCCAAGCCCGGCCTGCGGCGCAAGCGCAACGGCAAGGGTTTCCGGTACATCGATCCGAAGGGGGCTCCAGTCCGCGACGCGGAGGAGATCGGCCGCCTCAAAAGCCTCGCGATTCCGCCGGCCTACACCGATGTGTGGATCTGCCCGCATCCCAACGGCCACATCCAGGCGACCGGTCGCGACGAGAAAGGGCGCAAGCAGTACCGCTACCATCCCCGCTTCCGCGAGGCGCGGGAGGCCTCGAAGTTCCACCGCATCATGGCCTTCGCCGAGGCGCTGCCGGGCATCCGCGCGCGGATCGACGCCGACATGGGCAAGCGCGGGTTGCCCCGGGAAAAGGTGCTCGCCACCGTGGTCCACCTGTTGGAGACCACGCTGATCCGCGTCGGCAACGACGATTACGCTCGCTCCAACAAGAGCTACGGCCTCACCACCCTGCGCGATCCGCACGTGAAGATCGCCGGATCCGAGATGCGCTTCCGCTTCAAGGGCAAGAGCGGCAAGGAATGGTCGGTCTCGGTGCGCGACCGCCGCGTGGCCAAGATCGTCAAGGCCTGCCAGGACCTGCCCGGCCAGGAGCTGTTCCAGTATCTCGACGAGGAGGGCGAGCGGCGCGACGTCACCTCCTCCGACGTGAACGCTTACCTGCGTGAGATCACGGGCGAGGATTTCACCGCCAAGGATTTCCGCACCTGGGCCGGCACGGTGCTCGCCGCCCTGGCGCTGCGGGAGTTCGAGGCGTTCGACAACGCGGCCAAGGCCAAGAAGAACCTTCGCGCGGCGATCGAGTCGGTGGCCGGGCGGCTCGGCAACACGCCGACCATCTGCCGGAAGTGCTACATCCACCCGCAAATTCTCGACTGCTATCTCGAAGGCGGGATGCTCCTGCAGGTGAAGGAGGCGGTCGAGGGCGAGCTCAAGAGCGCCCTCGATGAACTGCGCCCGGAGGAGGCGGCGGTGCTGAGCCTGCTGCGGGGACGGTTGGAGCGGGCGACGAAGGCTGCCGACGAGGGAGGCGGTACGGACGGCACGGCGACGATCGAGCCGTCGCGTCAGACCGGAGGCCGCAAAGCGAGGCCGAACGGCACGAAGCGCGCCTCAGGAGGCCGCCGGGCGGCGTGAGGCGGTTTTGGAGCCGATCACGCCCCACTCCGGACGATGGCGCCGTACCAGCCCAGCCCGCGATAGGTCTCGTAGCCCGGCGTCCGGTGAAAGGCCGTCATGGTGCCGGAGCGAGGATCGCGGACGAGACCGCTCTCCTGTTCGTTCAGGTTCACGGCGAGCGTCTCGGTGAGGGCACCCTTGCCATCGGAGGCGGCGAGGATGCGGCGCTGCGCATCCACGAGGACGACGCGGGTCCGCGCCCGGTCCTCCCGAGCGATCCGCACGCCCTCGACGATGGCCTTCGCCTGAGCCTCCCAATCGAAATGGATGGCGAGAACGCCACAGGCCGGTCCGCCCTCCGTCTCGTAGATCCCGGCGGCATAGGTCGCGACCTGCGCGCCGCCGAGCTGCGCCTCGCGGCGGACCTCGCCGGGCACGTAATCGTCGCCGGTTCGAAGCCGGATCGCATCCCGGAACCAGGTCTCTCCCGCGACGCTGCGCCCGCCCACGCCCGGGTAGCGGTCGGGCCGGCCATTGGCGAGCACGGTCCCGTCGCGGCCGCACAGCCAGAGATCGAGGTAGACGGTGTAGGCCGAGAGGATCACGCCGAGCCGCTGCGATGCGTAGTCGGCCGCCCCGATCGCGCCGTCCCCGTTCGGCCGGGCGGCGCAGGCAATTACGGCAGCGTCGGTGGCCCACCAGCGCACGTCGCAGGTCCGCTCGTAGAGGTTGCGGTCGATCAGCTCGATGGCGTTGAGGGAGAGATCGACCAAGCGCTCGCCTTCCGCCTTCGCCGACATCGCATCGACGCGTTGCTGCAACTCGGCGATCCGCGTCGTCAGTCCCGTCTCCAGTTCCTGCGCCAGAGCCTCGATCTCGGCGCCGATGCCGCGCACCTCCTGCGCCACCACCGAGAAGCCGCGCCCGTGCTCCCCGGCACGGGCCGCCTCGATCAGGGCGTTGAGGGCCAGCATCTTCGCCTGGGCGGTGATCTGCCGGATGCGCCCGACCCGGTCCTGGGCGATGCGGCCGACTTCCCGGGTCAGCTCCGTGACGGTCGTCGGCCTGCTATCCGGCTGCGGCGCGGCCGCGCCCTGGTATCGGGAGGGAACTGATGCTGGTGCCGCCATCGCGATGACCCGGTCTACGTGTGGGCCATGTTCCGGTTATGAGATTAACATAAATGTAAAATGCGACATACTTCGACGTGGAAGGCGTGACAATTGAGAAACCACGGTGATCGATAAAGCCGCCGGCCGCGAAGGCCGCCACTCTGCGATGGCTCATCTCAATCGCCCGGCGCCGCGAACCACGGCACGGAAAGCCAGTTGAGGGAAGAGATCGCTGCGGCACGCCATACCGCACGACGCCTGCTGCCGCGCTCGGACCGCGGCCGCTTTACGGTCAGGAAGGTGAAGCGATGGAACTCGACGCCCTGATGCTCTCGCGCATCCAGTTCGGCTTCACGATGGCCTTCCACATCATTTTCCCGGCCTTCACCATCGGCCTCGCCGCCTTCCTCGTACGGTTGGAGGCGCAGTGGCTGTGGACGAGGAACCCGATGTACCGGGTGCTCTACCGCTTCTGGGTGAAGGCCTTCGCGGTCTCCTTCGGCCTCGGCGTCGTCTCGGGCATCGTGATGAGCTACCAGCTCGGCACGAACTGGTCGCGCTACTCCGACTTCACCGGCAACGTGCTCGGCCCGCTGATCCAGTACGAGGTCATCACCGCCTTCTTCCTGGAGGCGGGCTTCCTCGGGATCATGCTGTTCGGCTGGGACCGGGTCGGAGATCGGCTGCACTTCCTGGCGACCTGCATGGTCTCGCTCGGCACCCTGATCTCGGCCTTCTGGATTCTGTCCGCCAATTCCTGGATGCAGACGCCCGCGGGCTTCACGATCGAGAACGGCCGGGCGATCGCCACCGACTGGTGGCAGGTGATCTTCAATCCGAGCTTCCCGATCCGCTACGCGCACATGGTGCTCGGCTGCTTTCTCACCACCGCCTTCGCGGTGGCCGGGATGGCCGCCTGGATGATCCTGCGTGCCCGCAAGGAGCCGCCGGAGAAGGTGCAGGGCGCGCGGGTCTCGCTGTCCATGGCCCTGTGGTTCGCGCTGATCTTCACGCCGATCCAGATCTTCGTCGGCGACACCCACGGTCTCGGGGTGCTCAAGCACCAGCCGACCAAGCTCGCGGCGATCGAGGCGAACTGGGACACCCAGGCCAACATGCCGCTGCTGCTGTTCGCGATCCCGAACATGGAGGCCGAGCGCAACGACTTCGAGATCGGCATCCCGAAGCTCGGCTCCTTCATCCTCACCCACGACTTCTCCGGCGTGGTACCGGGCCTCAAGGACGTGACCCCGGACAAGCGTCCGCCGGTCTGGCCGGTGTTCTATTCCTTCCGCGCCATGGTCGCGATTGGGATGGCCATGCTGCTTTTGAGCCTGTGGAGCCTGTATCTGCGCTGGAAGGGCACGCTGTTCACGAACCGCGTCTTTCTCACCTGCGCCATGCTGATGACGCCCTCGGGCTTCGGCGCGGTGATCTTCGGCTGGTTCACCGCCGAGATCGGGCGACAGCCCTACATCGTCTATGGCCAGCTCAAGACGGCGGATGCCCATTCCCCGCTCACCGCCCAGGCCGTGACGGCCTCGCTCATCGCCTTCATCATCGCCTACGCGATCATCTTCGGCTTCGGCAGCTACTACCTTGCCAAGCTCCTGCGCAAAGGACCGGAGCCGTTCGAGCCCTCGGTGCCGGGCGAGGATGTCGGCCGCAAGCCCAAGCGGCCGCTCTCGGCGGTGGATGAGCGGCTGGATGCGCGGACGATCTGACGGGTCCCGGACGGCCTGAGAGCGCATTCCGGCGAAGTGGCCACTGATTCACCGAAAGAATGTGCGTCAGAACAACGACCGAGAGACACCGGCCTGATGCCATCAGGTCGGACACGGCTCTCGTCGCGCCCGTCCCACGCGGCGGATCCCGGTCAAGGTGTCAAGCCCGTGCGGCGAGGGAAGCGTGGCGGGCCGGGCTGCGCGGCGCCTCGGTGTCGATCACCGGAGCGAGGCCGAGCTGGCGGGCGAGCGTGACGAGATCCTTCAAGCGGCCGGTCTGCGTCTTGCGGCGCAGGTTCAGCCGGTGGGTCTCGACTGTCCGCACGCTCAGCGAGAGCCGGCGAGCGACCTCCTTGTTGCTGAAGCCGGCGCTGAGGAACCGCAGAACCTCCGCCTCGCGGGGCGTGAGGCCGATGACCGGGTCCTCGGCCGAGGAACGGGCAGAGGCCGACGGCACGAGCGACACGCCCTTGGCGAGGGCGAGCACGCTGGCACAGACGTCCTCCGCCGGGGTGCCCGCACCGACGAAGGCGTCGGTGCCAGCCGCGATCAGCCGGTTCATCGTCTGCGCGTCGAGGGTCCGGAACACGGCCAGCACCCGCAGCCAGGGTCGCCCTTCGCGCAAGGTCGCGATCCGGGCACAGTCGGACTCCGTTCGCGCGCCGTCCACGGGGACCAGGGCCACGGCCGACATCGGGCCGCCGCGGGTGAGATCGTCCTCGCCGATGGTGCGCAGGGCCGGCGCGTGCTCCAGCCCGGCCCGCATCCGATCATCCAGCCTGGCCGCCTCGTCGACGATCAACAGCTCGATGGCCCTGCTGGCGATGTGGCCTGCGGTGTGACTGACGACTTGACTCATGCCGCTCCCCCTCTCGTCCCGCCGCAGAACGGTGCGGCTTGTGCGGACGGAGAAGAACAAGAGTCGTTCCAGCGGCTTAGGGCTGATTCAGGCGCCAAAACGTCCCCTCGCGGAGCCGCCTGACAGCGACCGTCCCGCTTCGGGACTGCGGGGAATTGCCCGGAACTGCGGAGACGACCGGAATCGAGCCGTTTTCCGTTGCGGCGCGGGTGAGGGGGAACCGCGGAGCGTTCGCTGGTCAGGCTGTCCGGGCGAGGACGAGGTCCGTCATCGCCGAGACCACACGATTACGTCCCGTGGTCTTCGCCTCATAGAGGGCGATATCCGCCCGCTTCAGAAGGCCGTCGATGGTTTCGCCCTCGGACCACTCACTGACGCCGAAGCTGCAGGTGAGGCGCACCGGCCCCTTGGCCGAGCGGATGCGCAGGTCGGACGCCTTGAGGCGCAGACGGGAGGCCGTAGCCTCGGCATCGGTGAGGCGTTGCCCGGCGAGCGCCAGCGCGAACTCCTCGCCGCCCAGGCGCCCGGCAATACCCTCCGCCTCGATCAGCCCGGCCACCGCCTTGATCGCCGCGTCGCCCACGTCGTGCCCGTGCTCGTCGTTGATGTGCTTGAAGTGGTCGATGTCCAGGAGAACGGCGCAGAGATGTCCGAACGCGCCGGCCTTGTTGGCGGCCTCCTGCGTGCGGTGCAGGAAGGCGCGGCGGTTGAGCAAACCGGTGAGCGGATCGCTCTCGGCGAGCCGGATCAGGTCGCTCTGAAGAGTGGTGAGGCGCTCGGCAGCCCGCATGCGCGCCTGCAATTCCTCGGCCCCTGGCGGCTTGTCGATGAAATCGTCGGCGCCGCTGTCGAGCGCCTCGGCGAGGTTGCGGGCGTTGCGGGCCGAAGACATGGCGATGATCGAGAGCGGGCGGCTCGACTCGGAGAGCAGGCGGGCAGACCAGCACAGCTCCAGCCCGCTCAGAGGCCGGACTTCCAGGCTGGTGATCAGGGCGCGGACCTTCGGATGGTCGGTGACATAGGCCAGGGCCTCGGCGGAATCGGTGAACTGCGTCACCACATGTCCCCGCGGTTCGAGCATGCCGGCCACGATCCGCAGGTCGACGCGGCTCGAATCCACGATGACGATGTGCACGGCGCTGGGCCCCCCCGCTGATCGAGGGAGATTGTGCGCAAGACAAGTTAAGGGGCCGTCTAGAGATGCGCCTGTGGCGGGAGGGCGAGGGCGCCCTGAATCGCCGCATGCTCGGGACTATCGGGCGCGGGCCGGTACCCGGACCGAGACCACCTGCGCGCCGCCTCTCTCACCTTCGGAGCGGGGTCCCGGATCGGTCCAGCCTCCCTTGGGATCCTTCGTGAGGACGCGAGCACTGGGCCGCCGGACCGGGAGGCGGCTTCCGACGGCGCCCTGTCGCTCGATCACGGTGAGCGTGGGGCGCGCGACGGGAGTGTCGCGGATGCCGGCGACGGTGGGAACGCCGTAGGTGCCGTAACCCCAGGCCGGCGGTACGATCCGGCTCGTGCTGGGAAGCCGCGTGAACGGCGCGCCGAGATAGGCGCCCTCGACCACCGGGCCGGCAAAGCGGTACCCGCTCTCGCCGTACCCATATGCATACCCGTACGGATCGGCGGCGGCGCCCGAGGCGGTGCCGAGCAGGAGCAGGGTGGCGAGGGCGGGGCGCATGGCAGGGCGCATGGATCGAGGCTTCTCCGGTGGCGCATTCCGAGGCGCGCGATTCATGACATGAAAGCGGCCGCACCCATGCTCGTTCCCCATGCCATCGTCCCGCCAGCCGATGCAGAGTACTGAGACGGGTGCCGGTTCGGTCGGCGCGAGTACGCTCAGCGGCAGATCGTGACGCGACGGACGATCCAGCCTTCCCCCTCGATCCACAGGCGACGGCGCTGCTTGTTGCAGTTGGCGCTGTCCTCCTCGGTCTCCGAGGCCGTGGCGGCCTGGGACACCTGCGTGGCCTCCGCAACCTGCGTGGTGCTGCGGCCGGCGGTCGGGGCGGCAAGGGCCGGCGCTGCAGTCAAGCCGATCAGGACGAGGCCGGCGAAGGCGGCCGCGGCGGTGGGGTGCGCGATCATGGTATCCTGCCCGCGCGCCGTATCGGGCGCGCTTCAACGGTTCAGCTGGAGCGGCCGGTGGCCCGCCTTGCAGGCGCCGCCGCATAGTGCATGAACAATCCCCAACGTGGCCGTTGGGTTTCGCGCGACGTTCCGGAAAACGGCGAAAATTTGTCTCCGACTCGTTGCGTTGTTCGCTGCGTTGCCTGCGGCGCTAGAGCGCGATTGCACCTGCCCAGTGCGATGCTTGCGAGAACGGTGCAAAGAGTTGTACTGGCACGCAAAGCGAGACATCGACCTTCGTCGCCGCGACCGGGTCGTTCATCTTGTTAGGAACGTTTCTAAGCTGCGATTTTCCTTAGACCATTATTGTATCACGACAAGTATTCGTGGTGCCGCAAGAGGCTGCGCCACCTTCGAAGCAGACAATTCGCCGGGACGCGCGTCCCTCGGATCGAAACGGGAGCATTCGGATGACGGACGGATCGACGTTCGTGCAGGCTTTCATCATCCTGTTCCGCGAGGGACTGGAAGCTCTGCTGGTGATTGCGGCACTCGCCGCCTTCCTTCGCCGCGCGAATGCGGCGGAGCGGATCGCCCCGGTCTACATGGGTGCGCTCGCCGCTGTCTTCGCCAGCGTGGTCATGGCGTGGGTGTTCGCGACCTTCTACGACGGCAACCACAGCGACCTGTTCGAGGCCGGCGTGATGCTCGCGGCCGCGGTGCTGCTGTTCTACATGAGCGGCTGGATGTTCGTCCGCCAGGACCCGAAGGCGTGGCAGGCCGATCTCAATCGGCTCGCCGAACGGGCACTCGGCGCGGGCACCGTGCTGTCGCTGGCCGGCATCGCCTTCCTCGCGGTGTTCCGTGAGGGCGCCGAGACGATCCTGTTCGTCCACGCCCTGGCCAAGACCGGCAACGGCTTCGACGTCTCGCTCCTCAGCGGCCTCGCCGCGGCGGCCGTCGCGCTGGTGGCGATGTTCGTGGCGATGCAGTGGCTGGCGCTGCGCCTGCCGCTGCGTCCGATGTTCATCGTGACCTCGGCCTTCCTGTTCTTCATGGGTCTGCGGATGGTCGGCGAGGCCTTCCAGGAGCTTCAGGAGCAGGCGCTGATCCCCTTCACCACTGAGGGCGTGCCGGCCTTTGTCTCCGACTGGGGCCTCAGCAACGGAAGCTGGGAGGCGCTCGGCACCCAGCTCGTGATCCTGGCCGTGGCCGTGACAGCCGCCCTCGTCAGTCTCATGCGCAAGGGAAGCGGCAAGGCGGCCAGTGAAGGTCGGCCAGCATCGGCCGCATCCTAATCGCAGGTGATCGGCGCCCTCTTGTCCGGGCGCCGTTCTCGTCTCACGCCGCCGTCATCGGCGGCGTTTTCCTGTCGGCGACTCTTCGCGGTCCGGGCGAGGCCCGGCCCCTCAGGTCTTCAGCCGGGACTTGATCCGGTAGGTCAACCCGTCGCGCACGTCGCGGTAGCCGTCGAGGCGCTGCTCGCGGGTGCCGTCCTGCACCAGGGTCGGGTCCGGTGTCGGCCAGTACTCGACATCCGCCGCGAGGGTGTGGGTCAGTTCGAGCGCTCGGTGGTGAGCCTCCGGCGACAGGGTGATGATCAGATCGAAGTTCAGCCCCTCCCAATCCTCGAGCTGTTCGATGGTCCGCGGCTTGTGGCGGGAAGCGTCGATGCCGATCTCGTCCAGCGCCGCGATCATGAACGGGTCGCTCGGCTCACCCGAGCGCACGCCGGCCGACTGCACGTAGGTGGATTTGCCGAAGTAGTGGCGCGCGATCGCCTCCGCCGCCAAAGAGCGCACCGCGTTGAAATTGCACATGAACAGCACGGACTGGACCCGCCGCTTCTTCGGCCCGGTCCCCGGAATCACGTCGTCCGTCATGCCCTGCCCGAGCGATTCTCAAGCAAGTCCCGCGGCTTCGTCACGGCCGGCAGAGAACGGTCGGAGACCGGGCGTTTCGTGAGGCACTCTGAGAGCATCGTCCCGAGAGGTGGGCGCCGGCCGGTCGGAAAAGTCGATGCAGACACCGTGACCTCTCGCGAAACGCCCGCCCCCTCGCGCCGATGCACCACGGACCGGGCGTTTCGTGAGGTGCTCGTGCACACCCTGATATAGGACCGCTCCGGACATCCCGAAAGCGCATCGTTTTGCCGGGCGCAGCACCCCTCGGCAGGATGCTGCCTTGCCCGTCGGCTCGTCCTCAGCCCCGCCAGTGCAGGGCGAAGATCAGGGTGAACAGGCGCCGCGCCGTGTCGTGGTCGAGATCGACTTTGCCCTCGAGGCGCTGCCGCAGGAGTTCGGACGCTTCGTTGTGCAGGCCGCGCCGGCCCATGTCGATCGCCTCGATCTGCGTCGGCGAGGCGGTGCGGATCGCGCTGTAGTAGCTCTCGCAGATCATCTCGTAGTCGCGGATGACCCGGCGGAACGGCGTGAGCGAGAGCAGGTGGGTCATCACCGGCTCGCCGGCCTCCGTCGCAATCGCGAAGGACAGCTTGTTCTCGACGAGGCCGAGAACCAACGCGTAGGGCCCTTCGTCGCGGTCGGGCAGGCTGAAGACGTTCTCCTCCAGGATGTCGTAGATCGCGATGGCGCGCTCGTGCTCCTGGTCGGGGTTGCCCCGGCCGATCGAGGCCTCGTCGAGACGCACCGCCGCGAGCCGGTTCCTCGGCTTCTCCGGCGCCCCGTCTTCCCCCTGATTCGGTTCGGCCTTCATCGCCGCCTTCTCGCGTCGCTGCCCGAATCCGGGCGCCCTCTTGCCGTCACATGAGCCGCAAGCTCGCCGCACAGGCAAGCTTTCCCGACGCGGTGGCCCGAAAAGTGATCATCCGCCCCTGAAAGTGATCATCCGCCCCTGGGAGAGGCCGATGTCAGAGATTGAGCCGGATCGCCACGGAGCGCGCGTGTCCGTCGAGCCCCTCCGATTTACCGAGCGCGATCGCGGCGGGGCCGAGCGCCCGTAGGGCGGCCGGATCACAGCGCAGGATCGAGGTGCGCTTCATGAAGTCGAGCACGCCGAGACCCGAGGAGAACCGCGCCGAGCGGGCGGTCGGCAGCACGTGGTTCGGGCCGCCGACATAGTCGCCGATGGCTTCCGGTGTGTGCGAGCCGAGGAAGATTGCCCCCGCATTCCGGATTTTTTGCGAGAGCGCCTCGGCGTCCTCGGTCTCGATCTCGAGATGCTCGGGTGCGATGGCATCGACCAACGGCACCGCTTCGTCGAAGTTTTGGACGCGGATGATCGCGCCGTAATCGCGCCAACTGGCGCGGGCGATTCTTTCGCGCGGCAGGGTCGCCAGGGCGCGTTCCACCGCGGCTTCCGTCGCCTCGGCCAGTTCGTCCGAATCGGTGACGAGCACGGACTGAGCCGCCTCGTCGTGCTCGGCCTGAGCCAGGAGGTCGGCGGCGATCCAATCGGGATTGGCATGGCGGTCGGCCAGGATCAGCACCTCGGAGGGGCCGGCGATCATGTCGATGCCGACCTGCCCGAACACCCGGCGCTTGGCCGCCGCCACCCAGGCATTGCCGGGGCCGACGATCTTGGCCACCGGCGCGATGGTCTGCGTGCCGTAGGCGAGCGCGGCCACTGCCTGTGCTCCGCCGACGCGGTAAATCTCCGTGATGCCCGAGAGTTGTGCCGCTGCGAGCACCAGGGGGTTGAGCTGCCCCTCCGGAGTCGGAACCACCATCACGATGCGCGGCACGCCCGCGACGCGCGCCGGCACGGCGTTCATCAGCACCGAGGAGGGATAGCTCGCGGTGCCGCCGGGCACGTAGAGCCCGACCGATTCGAGCGCGGTCCAGCGCCAGCCGGCGGTGACGCCGAGGTCGTCGGTCGACAGGTGATCCTCGGGGATCTGCCGGCGGTGATAGGCTTCGATCCGCTCGGCGGCGAGTGCCAGGGCGGCGCGGGCTTCGGCCGGGCAGGCGGCGACGGCCACCTCCACCTCCTCGGCGGTGATGCGCAGGTTCGCGGGCGAGAAATCCTGGCCGAGCCGGTCGAAGCGGCGGGTGTAGTCCACCAGTGCCGCGTCGCCGCCGGAGACGACGCCCGCGATGATGCCGCGCACGGTCTCGTCCACGTCCTCGGAGATCTCGCGCTTGAGGCTGAGCAGGCGCTTGAACGCCTCCCGGAAATCGGGGGAGCGGCTGTCGAGGCGAATCATCGGACGATATCGGCGGTTCGGGGAAAGGGGGTCACGGGCGGTTCTCGACGAGGTTGCGCACGGCCTCATGATCGGGGCGACCGTCGGCCTCCCAGACAGGGCCGAGATCCTTCAGGCGCACCTCGATGCATTCGAGTTCGAGCCGGATCGCGGCCCCACCGGAAAAAACCAGGGTGGCGATGCCGGAGGGGGCCTCGGTTTCCTCGAACGTGATCGCCAGGAGGCTCAGGGGATCGCCCGAGGTCGCTCCCGGCGTGATACCCTTAGCCTTCACGGACAGCACGCGCTCGAAATGCAGGCCCGCGAGCCGGCGCCGGGGCGGCTGGCCCGGGGGCACGGACCAGTCGAAGCGTCGGGCCGCCAGGGCGAAACGGTGCTCGCCCGGCAGCCACGCGAGATCCTCCGCCCGCAGGATCGCGTCCTGCAGATGGGCGGAGATGACGGCAAGATCCTCGGTGTCGAGGGCGGCGAGCTTGAGAAGCTCCATGCTTACGCTCCAGGCTCCCCGACCGAACGTGCGGAGAACGGATTTCGAGGCGTAGGTAGCGAGGCGACCCGCCTGCTGCAACCGGCAGCCCGGCTGGCCGGAGCGCTCTTCCGCGCTGTTCCGCGCTCTTCGCCCGTGCAAGTTCGCCCACGAGGTGCCGGTTCGGCGCCGAAGAACGCGTCACAACGATCGAGGTAACGATCGAGTGGCGTGATCCGATTCATCGTCGGGCAGGGCTGCGTGAAGGGCTGCGTGACGCAGCGGCTCTTTTGGGCTCATCGCGCGTTCATGAGCGCACGGCTAAGGCCAAGCATGACGTTCATGAGTCAGCCTGAGGGGACGAGGACGATGAAAAGCGGAGTTCTGGCCATAGCGCGCACCTTGGGGGTCGTCCTGGCCCTGGGGTTCGTGGCGAGTCCGGCAAGCGCCCAGTACTATCGCGACGGCTACGACGGTTCGCGCCGCTACGACGACGGGTACAGCCGTCGCACCCGCGATGACGATGACGGGTACGGCCGGCGCCGCTACGGTGAGGATTACGGCCGCCGCCGCTACAACGATGACGACGATGGCCCGCGCTTCCGGGGTCCGCCGCGCGGCGGCCGTGGTGGCGGCAGCATCTGCGTGACCGCCCGCGGCAACTGCCCGACCGGATTTGCACCGGTGAACTCGCCCTGCGCCTGCGACATTCCCGGCTTCGGCATCAAGCGCGGCGCCGTCGCGCGCTAGAGCATCGTCCTGAAAGGTGGCCACCGGCTTTCGGAAAAAGACGATGCAAAACAGGAGTCTAGAGCATCGTCCTGGATACGATATCCAGGACGATGCTCTAACGCCACGGAGAGTGCCGAACATCGCGGCCTGCACGATCCCGTGCAGGCCGTTATCGCGCTGAGCGAGGGCGCCTTCCAGCCGCTGTCCTTGTCGAACGCCTCAGGCGCGCACGCGCTCGATCTGCGCGCCGCAGCGGGCGAGCTTGGCCTCCAGTGCCTCGAAGCCGCGGTCGAGGTGGTAGACGCGGTTGATCTGCGTCTCACCCTCCGCGGCGAGGGCGCCGATCACCAGCGAGACCGAGGCACGCAGGTCGGTGGCCATCACCGGTGCACCCTTCAGTCGCTCCACGCCCTCGACCACGGCGAGGTCGCCGTCGAGGCGGATCTTGGCGCCCAGCCGCGCCAGCTCCTGCACGTGCATGAAGCGGTTCTCGAAGATCGTCTCGCGGATCCGCGACTGACCCTTGGCCAGCGTCATCAGCGCCATGAATTGCGCCTGGAGGTCGGTCGGGAAGCCGGGGAACGGGTCCGTCGTCACATCGGCCGGGCTGATCCCGCCGCCATTGCGGCGCACGCGGATGCCGTCGGGCAGGGCCGTGACCTCGGTCCCGGTCGAAGCCAGCGTCTCAAGGGCGCTCGCGAGCAGGTCGGTCCGGGTATTGACGAGAGAGACGTCGCCCCCGGTCATCGCCACCGCCATGGCATAGGTGCCGGTCTCGATCCGGTCGGGCAGCACCTCGTGGCGGGCACCACCGAGGCGCGCCACGCCCTCCACGACGATGCGAGAGGTGCCGGCGCCCTCGATCCGCGCGCCCATCTTGGAGAGGCACTCGGCGAGATCGACGACTTCCGGCTCGCGGGCGGCGTTGTCGATCACGGTGGTGCCGTAGGCCAGCGCCGCCGCCATCAGGGCGACGTGGGTGCCGCCGACGGTGACGCTGGGGAAGGTGATCTCGGCGCCGCGCAGCCCGTTCTTCGTCTTCGCGACCACGTAGCCGCCGTCGATTTCGATTTCGGCGCCGAGTTTTTCCAGCGCCATGATCAGCAGGTTGACCGGCCGCGTGCCGATGGCGCAGCCGCCGGGCAGCGACACCTTGGCCTCGCCGAACCGGGCGAGCAGCGGCGCGATCACCCAGAAGCTCGCCCGCATGGTCGAGACGAGGTCGTAGGGCGCGGTCGTGTCGATGACGTTCGAGGCGGTGAGCCGGACGGTCTGGCCGGTCTCCGCCGTCTGGCCCGGGCGCTTGCCAACGACCATGTGATCGACGCCGTGATTGCCGAGGATGCGCGTCAGCGCCGCGATATCGGCGAGCCGCGGCACGTTGATGAGCTCCAGCGTCTCCCCGGTCAGAAGACTTGCGATCATCAGCGGCAGCGCCGCGTTCTTGGCGCCCGAAATCGGGATCGTGCCGTTGAGCGGCGTGCCGCCAGTGATGTGGATGCGGTCCATCGGGGTCCTCGGAGCACCTCCGTGCCGTCGCGGAGGTCGCCTTGCGTGCCGGGCGCGCGGGCGCCCCTCGTTCAGGGTGGAGGTATAGGAGGTATCCGGCAAAAAGAAGAAGCGTGGCCGTTCGGTTCCATTCTGCGCCCGACGCATCGCGCCAGCGATGCAGGGGAGAGGGCGATCGGCGCTAGTCCTTCTCGGCCGATTGCATCTTCGGCACGGGCTCGGAGCCGACGCCGGGCGTATCATCGGCCCGTCCCCGGGCCTGTGCCTTGCGGCGGCGCAGGTTGTCGCGCAGGGCTGCCTTCAGCCGCGCCGCGCGCTCGTCATCCTTCGTCGCCATCGCTCGCGTCCCGAAACGATCCTGCCCAGGAGCCGCCGGACCCGCCGATGCGGGCACGGCCAGCACGGGAGGGCCGTATCCCGGTTTCACGCCCTTCGCCAGCACCCCGGTCGCCATCTGCATTGCCGCGCCGGCTGCACGGCCCGAACTTTGATCCGTGCCGCGACGCATCGTCACCGGCGACGCGATTCCGAGCGCGCCCGGACGGCTGCGGCTCGCGCGCGATGTCCTGAAGAGGCCCGACGAGGTCCGCGGCGGCGTCGCGCGTCGGACGTTCCAGGGTCGGACGCGGATACGGACAAGATTGTGAGGGTGTTCAAGCCGGTGCAAAGCCGGCGCAAAGCAGGAATGTCTCGAACTCACCTTGAACCAGTTCGAAATTACCTCCTATCTTGCGACCACAGCGGCGCCGGCGAGGGACTCGTCCCAGGAGAAAGCGGGAGCCGCCGGTTGGACGATGTCACGCGGCAGGCCGCGCCGCTCCCCGGGGGCTGAACCTTGGGAGATCACCGTCCGGCCGCGAACGGTTCGGCAACGCTCTCCGGAGCAGCGCCAGAGCCCGAATTCTTTACCCGAGGCGTCCCAAGAAGAACGCCCGACTAGCCGAAAGCGTCGAGGACGGATGCCCGTGAACCTGATGCCCGTGAACGCTGCCGACAGCGCCACCCTGCCCGACGAGTCGATCGTGGGCGGTGATGGCGGCGTGGACGACACCGGTGCAAGCAACGGTCGGGCCAGATTCGAGCGGCCGCCGGTCCGCCCTGCCGGTCCGCGCACGGACTACGACGGTCATTTTCGAGCGGCCCTCGACCGGCTGCACAGCGAGCGCCGCTACCGCGTCTTCGCCGATATCGAGCGCATCTCGGGCCGTTTCCCCCAGGCCACATGGCGGCGTCCGGAAGGCGGTAGCCGCGAGATCACCGTATGGTGCTCCAACGACTATCTCGGCATGGGCCAGCACCCGGAGGTGGTCGGCGCCCTGACCCAGACTGCCGCCCGCTGCGGCGTCGGCGCGGGTGGCACCCGCAACATCGCCGGCAACAACTCGCCGCTGGTCGATCTGGAGCGCGAACTCGCCGATCTGCACGGCAAGGAGGCAGGCCTCGTCTTCACCTCGGGCTACGTCTCGAACCAGGCCGGCATCTCGACGATCGCCAAGCTGATCCCGAACTGCCTGATCCTGTCGGACGCCTTCAACCACAACTCGATGATCGAGGGCGTGCGCCATTCCGGCTGTGAGAAGCGCGTCTTCCGCCACAACGACCTTGAGCATCTCGAGCAACTGCTCGCCGAGGCCGGTGACCGGCCCAAGCTGATCGCCTTCGAGTCGGTCTATTCGATGGACGGCGACGTGGCGCCGATCGCGGCGATCTGCGACCTCGCCGACGCCTACGGTGCGATGACCTATCTCGACGAGGTTCACGCCGTCGGCCTCTACGGTGAGCGCGGTGCCGGCATCGCCGAGCGCGACGGGGTGATGCACCGGGTCGACGTGATCGAGGGCACGCTCGCCAAGGGTTTCGGCTGCGTCGGCGGCTACATCACCGGCACGTCGACCCTGTGCGACGCAGTCCGCAGCCACGCGGCCGGCTTCATCTTCACCACCGCCCTGCCGCCGGCCGTCGCCGCGGCGGCGCGCGCCTCGGTGCGCTACCTCAAGCGCTCGAAGATCGAGCGCGAGGCGCATCAGCGGCAGGCCGCCCGCACCAAGGCGGCGCTGGAGGCCGCCGGTCTGCCGGTGCTGCACACCGAGACCCACATCGTGCCGCTGATGGTGGGCGACGCCGAACTCTGCAAGGCGGCGGCCGACCACCTGCTGGAGCACCACGGCATCTACATCCAGCCGATCAACTACCCCACCGTCCCGCGCGGCACCGAACGCCTGCGGATCACGCCCTCGCCCTTCCACGACGACGAGCGCATCGGTGCGCTGACCGCGGCGCTGGTCGAGACCTGGGATACGCTGGACCTGCCGCGGGCCGGGACGGTGTTCGCCGCCGCCGCGGAGTAGCCTTTTCGCGAGGGCCGCGGCACCGCTACACTGCCTTAATGGCCCTGGCCCTCGACCGCACCCGCCTCCTCCACGCCCTCGAACGGCTCGGCGCGGATCTGTCCGCGCGCGGGCTGTTCGTGGAAGTAGCGATCTACGGCGGCGGAGCGCTGATGCTGCAATTCGCGTGGCGGCGCGGCACTGACGACGTCGATGCCGTGGTGCGCGAAGGCTCCGATGAGGCGACGCTGGCGCCCTCGGTCGGCCGTGTGGCGGAGGAACTCGGGTTGCAGCCCGATTGGCTCAACAACGCGGTCGGCATGTTCACGCCGCTGGAAGAGGACGACGCCTGGTTCACGGCGGCCGGCCTCTACCCGGCGGATGGGACGCCGGGCCTGCGCACCTTCCTCGCCACGCCGCGCTACCTCCTCGCGATGAAGCTGCACGCCCTGCAGAACCTTGACCGCGGCGGCCGTGATCTGCGGGATGCCCGCCAGCTTGCCGCTCATCTCGACCTTCGCGACGAGGCGGCGCTGCACGCGCTATACGTCTCCGTCTACGACGAGGCGCCCCCGGACGAGGCGAGCCTGCGTTTCCGGTCGGTCCTTCAGGAGCGCCCGCGATGAGGCCTGCTTCCCTGGGCGAGGTGGTCGAGCGGGCGCGCGATGACGGCGATTGGGATCACCACCTGCAGAACTTCCTCGACGCCTTCTACGCGCTCGACGGTCACACGGCGGCGCAGGGCGCGATGATCGCCGAGGATCCGGGCTTTCTCGGAGAAGCGCGGCCCGACGCCTTCCTCGGCGGCGTCGGCGAGCACCTCGCCCGGCGCTGGCGGCTGCCGCTCATCCCATCCTGGGTGCGGCACGAGGCCCGTTACCTGGACAAGGCGATGTTCGTGCCCGACGAGCGCAACCTGCGCAACTATCTGCTCTGCGTCAGCCCGGTCTCGTTCCGCCCGCGCCTGATCTTCACGGGGCCGGACCCGCTCCAGCGGGCCCGCTTCCCCTATCATCGCGGCGTGATCCGGATGCCTCTGACCTTCCCGCAGGGACCCGAAGCCGTGGCCTTGTTCGATCCGGAGAGGTGAGGGGCCTCAGCGCCGCTTGACCTCGTTCGGCCAACCATGCGCCGCGGCCGCCTTCTCGACCTTCTCCTTGAGCTGCGGCATCAGCGTGCCCATCCATTGCTGCATGCCCGTCAGCATGGCTTGGCTCAGCTGCGGCTGCGCCTTGACGAGATTCTTGCCCGCCGGCGTGGCGTAGAAGGCCGCAACCGCCTTCAGATCCTCCTTCGAGAGGACGGAGGCGAAGCTGAGGGCCTGGATCGCGAGCAGGTCGTCGAAATTCTCCGAGAGCGTGGGCAGGACGACCTCGTCCACCATGACCTGGGCCTTCTTCGGGTCCGTCAGACCCATCTGCTGCATCACCCCGGCCATCGGCGCCTTCATTGCCGCGAGCACCGCAGCCCGGTCTCCCTGTGCCGCGGCGACGACCTCGCGGGCGGCAGCCAGGCGCTCCGGATCGGCGGTGACGGCCGGGGCGGCAGGTTTGACGGGCGCCTGCGCCGAGGCGGGAACGGTGCCCGCGACAAGCGCCGGCGCGCAGAGCAGGCCGAGGCCGAGCAGTCCGGCGAGCATTTCCTGGCGCATGGTCGGTGTTTCTCCGGTCGAAAGCATGGGTTCGGGCTGTTTACCCGAGCGGGATGACGCGCAGGCAACGGTGATCCTTGGGTGGTCCTTGGAACACCCGGCGCCGGCTCCCGTAACGGTAGTCGTTTCGGAGCCATGCCCGCAACGCGCTTGCCCACCTGCCCTAGGCACCGCTATGGCCGCGCTCACGGCGGCGTGACCGCCAGGAGCCAGACGATGCCGGATACGGACGACACGTACATCTACGACGAAGCGCTCGGCGAATGGCGCCCCGCTGGCGCGGCGGCCGAGACGCCGGCCGAGGCGCCGGCTGCGAGGGCGCCTGTCCGCGACGCCGCGGGCAACATCCTGGCCGACGGCGATGCGGTCACCCTGATCAAGGATCTCAAGGTCAAGGGCGCGAACCAGACCCTGAAGCAGGGCACTGTCATCCGGTCGATCCGCCTCACGGACGATCCGGAAGAGATCGATTGCCGCCACGACAGCATCAAGGGCCTCGTCCTGCGCACGGAATTCGTGCGCAAGCGCTGATCGCGAGCCGTGAGAGGGTGTGTCGAGCGGGGTCAAAGCGCGACGACGAGCCCGTCCTCCGCCGCGATGTAGCCGTCCGGCGGGTGGGCGATCATCTCCGGGCTCATATGCGTGAGCATCAGCCGCTTCGGACCGATCTCGGGCAGACGCCGCTTCAGCGTCGCCCAATCGAGGTGGAACTTCACCGGACGCTCCACGGTGTAGCCCTCGGCGATCATCAGGTCCGCCCCGCGCCCCGCCGCGACGATCTCCTCCACCCACTGGGTGTCGCCGGTATAGCTGATGACCTTGCCCGCAGCCTCGATCCGCAGGGCGTGGGCGGGCGCGCCGGAGGGATGGCGCATGGTGAAGGCGGTGGCACTCACACCCCCGGTCTCGACCGGGCGCCCGGCCTCCATCTCCACGATCTCGACCCGGAACCGGCGATCGACCGTGCTGGATCCGGGAAACAGCACTTCCATCGCCGCGGGAAGGCGCTCGGCCGTGCCCGGCGGTCCGACCACGGTCAGAGGATCGGTGCGTCCGCTGACAAGCTGCCCGTCGAGGATCAGCCAGGGCAGGCCGCCGAAATGGTCGCCGTGGAGATGGGTGAGGAACACCGTGCGGATACGGTTCGGCTCGACGCCGAAGCGCCGGATCGCGATGAGCGAGGAGGCGCCGCAATCGATGAGGAAGGCGTTGCCGGGCGCGCCCTCCGATGCATCGACGTGGAAGCACGTGTTGAAGCGTCCGCCCGAGCCGAACGCGTCGCCGCAGCCGAGAACCTGGAGATGCATGGATTTCTCCTGTGCCGTGTGCGGGGTGATTTCGGTCACCGGAAGGCCGCGACAATTCTCGGTCCGGCATTGTCCGCCTGACCAATGAAACGCGCGGCACGGCCGCCTTCCGCGTCTCGGCGATTGGCAAGCGGGTCGTTTCGAAAGGTCGCTTTCGTCACAACTGAGAAGCCATTGTAAAAGCGGGAATTCGGTGCACGGTGTTGAGTCTCGTGGATCGAGTGGAGCGCTGGGATCTGAACGTACGCGACCTCGATCTGGTTTGGTGGCAGAAGGGGCTGAAGAAAATCCTGTCCCGTCGGGCCTGATACGGAATCCGGCGGTCTACAATGGCGCCGACCTCCGGGCCCATGGCCGCGGACATCCCACTCTTCGCTCTCGGTCCATGACGATTCATTCTCGCTCCCTTCCCTCCGTCATCCGCTCGGCCTCGATCGAGCCGGCCGTCGCCCTGTCGGCGGAGGGCGCGGCCCTGATCGACCGGATCTACGAGGCGGCTGCGGTGCCCGAGCTGTGGCGCGAGGTGCTGATCGAACTCGCCCGCTTCGCCGGAGCGCCGCAGGCGGTGATGATCGTCTCGACCGGGACGCACTTTCGCGACTTCGTGACGTCATCCCCTGAGTTCGACGCGCTGGTGATCGACCATTTCGAGCGTTTCCCCGACAACGTCCGCACGGGACGCCTGCTGGAACTGCGCCATCCCGGCTTTCTCAACGACCTCGACGTCGTGACGGAGGAGGAGATCGCGACGTTGCCGCTCTATCAGGACTTCCTGATCCCCCAGGGGTACGGCGCAGGCACCGCGACGGCCGTCCTGGTGCCGAGCGGCGACAGCGTCATCGTCCATTGCGAGCGCGCCCGCGCCGAGGGCGATTTCGATCCGCAGACCCTGGCCGCTCTCAACGGTCTGCGTCCCCATCTCGCCCGGGCCGCCCTGCTTTCCGCGCGCCTGGAGATGGAGCGGGTCGCCACCACCACCCGGACGCTCGAAGCGCTCGGCCTCCCCGCCGCGGTGCTAGGGCAGGGCGGGCGGGTCATCGGCGCCAATCCGTCCCTGGTGGCGATGATGCCCCACACCCTGAGCGACCAGCCCTCGCGGCTCGCCGTGGTCGATCCGGCCGCCGACAGGCTGTTACGCGAGGCCGTGGCACGGTCCGACCAGAGCGGGGCGATGCCGGTACGCTCGATTCCGATCGCCGCCATCGGCGAGCGCCCGCCGGTGATTCTTCACCTCGTGCCGATCCGTGGCGCAGCTCACGACGTGTTCGCCAGCGCGCGTTTCGTTCTGATCGCCACGCCAGTCGTGGCTCAGGAGGTGCCGAGCGCGGATGTCGTCCAGGGTCTGTTCGACCTGACCCCGGCGGAGGCCCGGCTCGCGGCCCTGATCGCGGCGGGCGATGCGCCGGTCCCGGCCGCAGCCAAGCTCGGGATCACCCCCAACACCGCCCGCTCGGTGCTGAAGCGCATCTTCCAGAAGACCGGTGTGTCGCGCCAGGCCGAACTTGTCGGCCTGCTCGCCGGCCGGGGAGTGCGCGAATAGCGGCGGATGCACGGGCCGATACTCAGCTATCGAGTCGGCAACCTCGCCACTGACAAAAAACCGCTCTATAAGCCCGGCTTCGCGCGAGGCGGGAGGGCCCGCGCGCATCACCCGATCGGGTGAGCGGAGAGAAGATCATGGCCGAGCGGTGGACCCCGAAAACCTGGCGCAACCTGCCGATCCAGCAGGTCCCGTCCTATCCGGACGCGGGCGCTCTCCAGGCCGTCGAGGCGCAGCTCGCGAGCTTTCCGCCGCTGGTTTTTGCCGGTGAGGCGCGCAAGCTGAAGGCCGCTTTGGCGCGTGTCTCGACGGGCGAAGCCTTCCTGCTCCAGGGCGGCGACTGCGCCGAGAGCTTCGACGAGCACTCGGCCGACAACATCCGCGACTTCTTCCGCGTCTTCCTGCAGATGGCGATGGTGCTCACCTTCGCGGGCGGCTCGCCCGTGGTGAAGGTCGGCCGCATCGCCGGGCAGTTCGCCAAGCCGCGCTCCTCGCCGACCGAGACGCTCGACGGCGTGTCGCTGCCGAGCTACCGCGGCGACATCATCAACGGCCTGACCTTCACGGAAGAGGCCCGGATCCCCGATCCGAAGCGCCAGCTCGAGGCTTACCGTCAGTCGGCGGCGACGCTGAACCTGCTGCGCGCCTTCGCCACCGGCGGCTACGCCAATCTCGAGAACGCGCATCGCTGGATGCTCGGCTTCGTGAAGGACTCGCCCCAGTCCTCGCGCTACCGGGACGTCGCCGAGCGGATGTCGGACGCGCTCGACTTCATGCGCGCCATCGGCATCAACCCGGAGACGCACCAGGAGGTCCGCACCACGGACTTCTACACCAGCCACGAGGCGCTGCTGCTCGGCTACGAGGAGGCGCTGACCCGCGTCGATTCGACGAGCGGCGACTGGTACGCCACGTCCGGCCACATGCTCTGGATCGGCGACCGCACCCGCCAGCCGGACCACGCCCACGTCGAATACGCCCGCGGCATCAAGAACCCGATCGGCCTCAAATGCGGGCCCTCGACCACGGCTGAGGGGCTGATCCGTCTGATCGACCTCCTCAATCCGGAGAACGAGGCCGGGCGCCTCAGCCTGATCTGCCGCTTCGGCGCGGACAAGGTTGGCGACCACCTGCCGAACTTGATCCGCACCGTGCAGCGCGAGGGCCGCAACGTCGTGTGGGTCTGCGATCCGATGCACGGCAACACCATCGCCGCCGGCCGCTACAAGACCCGCCCGTTCGAGCGGGTGATGCAGGAGATCGAGGGCTTCTTCGGCGTGCACCGCGCCGAGGGCACGATCGCCGGCGGCATCCATCTGGAGATGACCGGCAAGGACGTCACCGAATGCACCGGCGGTGCCCGTGCGCTGACGGCCGACGACCTTCAGGACCGCTACCACACCTATTGCGACCCGCGCCTCAACGCGGAGCAGGCGCTCGAAGTGGCGTTCCTCACCGCCGAGTTGGTGAAGCGCGAGCGCGCCGAGATCGAGCGTCCGCGCCTCGACGCGGCGGAGTAGCCTCGGTCGGATCGGCTCGGAGTATGATGGGGCGGGTGCGATCGTTCAGGATCGCGCCCGCCCTTTTTCATGGGTGCGCATCCTTCTGCATCGAAGGAGCCCGCCCGGCGCGACTCACAGCCGACAAAAGAATCGGCGAAGCACCACATCGGTGCGCGTCAAGAATGTTTCTCGCACCCGAGCTTGGTTATCATCCTCTTAAGCGATCGGCTTCGGAGGCGGCATGGCGGTATCGGCGACCAGGAAGAGTTCTCGCATTCGCAGCCTCTGGCCCAGCTGGAATCCGGGAGTGCCCTCCGCTATCCCGTCTCCGCTGGACCGGCGAACGGTCGAGCTGCAGCCCATCGAGTCCGAGACACGCCTGCCGCCGCGCGGCCTCACCGCCAACGAACTCATCGCCATGGCCCGCGCCGCCCGCGCCCGCCGCCTCGATCCGTGAGCGAGGGTCAGTTCCGGCGCGGCTCGGTGACGGTGAAGAGGGCGGTGAAATCCGGGTTCTCGACGACCCGGTCCTGGTCCGCGAGCGGGTAGAGACCCGGCTCCCCTACCTCGATCGCGTCGAGCAGGGGGGCGACCGTGAAGGGCTCGTCCCCGTCGCTGGTCCGAATGACGATGCCCGCCTCGGCATCCACGGTCTCGACGATCCCGAAGACCTGACGCCGACCGAGCAAGGCTCCCTCGGGATCGACATAGGTCAGTCCGACGAGAAGACTCGATCCGATCAGATCGTCGGCGAGGTCCTGGTCCCAGTCCTCGTCGCGCTCCCCGCTATCGATGGAGTCTATCGCCCCCAGCCGTGCTCGAATCATCGCCTTTTCGCCGGAGATTCCGTCGATGATTGCGCAGCCCTTGGCTGCCGGCAAGGGCGCCGCTCCATCTGCGGTGCGGTGAGGCTCCTCGCGAAAGCCTACTGAACCAGCGCCAGGCGGCCGCGCGCCTCTGAGGTTCCGGTGCGGATCGGCGGCTCGCTATGGCCCGCGAAGAAATCCTCGACCATCTCCCGCATGATCTCCGCAAGATCGCCACCGCGATCCGCCTCGACATGCACGTCGTTGCCGACCGAGCGGCCCAGCGTCGGCGCGGCATTGCTGGCCAGGGTGAGGAGCCGCTCGTTGTACTCCGCCCCGAGACCCGTCACCGCGATGAAGTTGCGGCCGCCCAGCACGGGGCCGTACTTCACGGTGATCCGTTGCTCCTGATCGGCGCTGTTGTGCAGAGTGGCGGTGAAGCCGACGAAGTCGTCGCGATCCACCTCCGGCGCGGGGCAGACGATCCGACCATGCTCGATGCCGTCCTCCTCCAGCACCTCCGCCATCAGGTTCAGGGCTTCGGTGATCGGAGCCAGCGCGCGCGTGCCGTCCGCGAGAAGCTTGGCGCGGATGCGATGCTTCTGCGCGTCCGCCGCGCGCAGCCGTGCGCGGAAGCGATTCTTGATGTCGAAGGGATTCGTCATGGATGGGTCCCCGCTCGGATGTTCGGCACCCTTTTGATCGACTCTGAAGTTAGAAAGACGACTAGTAAGCGTCAAGCTGATGCACAGTATTCGTGCTTGCTTCGACCCTGAGCTATTGCATCATTGTGTTGCTTGCACACTTTCTGTGCAGAATACGGTGCGATGGTATTTGCTGCACCGCACGCACCGGTTCAGGCCTGTACGGTGGCAGGATCGAAGAGAGGCAGGCGCATTGCACTGGCTCGCCGAAAGCGCGTATCCGACCAACCAGCCTTTACGCCCATCGTTCCGCGATGGGCCGCCGAGCGCATCAGGGAAACGGCGGGGAGCGGCGCGTCTTGGACGAGACAACGACGAGCAGGATGACCGCGGGCAAGACCTTCGCGAGCATGACGGGCTTCGCCCGCTCAGCCGGCACGACCGGCGCGGTGCAGTGGTTGTGGGAGATCCGCACTGTGAACGGGCGCGGGCTCGACATCCGCGTGCGCGTGCCGAACGGCTTCGACGCGGCGGGGGAGGCGGCCCGCGCCACTCTGTCCAAGGCACTCTCCCGCGGACAGTGCCAGCTCAACCTGACGCTGACGCGGCCCGAGGCGGCCGCAAGGGTACGTATCGACGAGAGTCTGCTGGCGAGCCTCGCCGCGGCGGTCGCCCGCGTGCCGCGCCCCGCCGGCGTCGGCCCGGCAACGCTCGACGGGCTGCTCGCCGTGCGCGGCATCGTGGAGACGGAGAACGAGGCCGGGGCCGACCCGGAGGCGCTCAACCGCGACCTCGTCGCCGGGATCGACAGCCTCGTGGCCGATCTCGTTTCCGCCCGTCGGGCCGAGGGCGCGCGGCTGCACGCGATCGTCAGCGACCAGATCGCGGACATCGCCCGCCTGACCCAGGCCGCCGAGGATTGTCCCGCCCGCCGGCCCGAGGTGGTGCGCGCCCGGCTCGCGGCGTCGGTGGCGGCGCTCGTCGGTGCCGGGGGGCTCGACCCCGACCGCCTGCATCAGGAGGCGGTGCTGCTCGCCGCCAAGGCGGATGTGCGCGAGGAGCTCGATCGCCTGCGCGCCCACCTCGCCGCCGTGGGCGAGTTGCTGGCGCAGGGCGGCGCGATCGGACGCCGGCTCGATTTCCTGGCGCAGGAACTCGGCCGTGAGGCCAACACGCTGTGTGCCAAGGCCGGCGACATCAGCCTGTCGCGGATCGGACTCGACTTGAAGGCCGTGGTGGAGCAATTCCGCGAGCAGGTGCAGAACGTCGAATGAGAGCGAGAGACATGCGCAGCGGAGTTCCCGGCCGATGACGCAGGACGCCACGCAAGGCAGGCCGGACATCGCCCGGCGCGGGCTGATCCTGATCCTGTCCTCGCCCTCGGGCGCGGGCAAGACGACGCTGACCCGTGCCATCGCCCAGGACGGCGGCTGGGGCCTCGATCTGTCGATCTCGGTCACCACCCGGGCGCGCCGCCCCTCCGAGATCGACGGGCGCCACTACCGCTTCATCGACCGCGAGGCGTTCGAGGATCTGCGCACCCGCGACGACCTGCTCGAATGGGCCGAGGTCCACGGCAATTTCTACGGCACGCCGCGCCGCCCGGTGGAGAAGACGCTCGGCCAGGGCCGGGATATGATCTTCGACATCGATTACCAGGGCACCCGCCAGGTGCGGCAGCGGCTGCAGGACGACGTGGTGACGGTGTTCATCCTGCCGCCGAGCTTTTCCGAGCTTCGGAACCGGCTGGAACGCCGGGCGGAGGACTCGCCCGAGACCATCGAGCGGCGGCTGGCCAATGCCCGCAACGAGATGCAGCGCTGGAGCGAGTACGACTACGTCATCGTCAACGACGACCTCGACGAGTCCTTCCGCGCGCTCCAGGCAATCCTGACCGCCGAGCGCCTGAAGCGCACCCGCCGCACCGGCCTGCCGGGCTTCGTCGACGGACTTTTGGCCGAGGCCGAGCGGGGGTGATCGGGTCTTCCCTCCCACAAAGGGGAGGGGAGTTTCTGTGCTTCACTCCGCCGCCGTACGCGGCCGATCCGAAACAGGATCCTCCACCTGCGCGGCGTGCAGGCGGCGGTAGTAGCCGTCACCGGCCAGCAGCGCGTCGTGGCGGCCCTGCTCGGCGATGCCGTTCTCGGCCACCACCACGATGCGGTCGGCGTGGCGGATCGTGGCGAGCCGGTGCGCGATCACCAGCGTCGTGCGCCCCTCCGCGAGCTCGAACAGCGAGGCCTGGATTTCCCGCTCGGTCTGCGTGTCGAGCGCCGAGGTCGCCTCGTCGAGGATCAGGATCGGCGGGTTCTTGAGGAAGGCGCGGGCGATGGCCAGCCGCTGCTTCTGGCCGCCCGACAGCTTGACCCCGCGCTCGCCGATCACCGTGTCGAGCCCCTCCGGCAGAGACGCGATCAGCCCGTCGAGCCGGGCGCGGGTGGCGGCGTCCATGATCTCGGCCTCGCTCGCGCCGAGGCGGCCATAGGCGATGTTCTCGCGGATCGTGCCGGCGAACAGGAACACGTCCTGCTGCACGATGCCGATCTGGCCGCGCAGCGAGGCGAGGGTCAGATCGCGGATGTCGTGGCCGTCGATGGTGATGCGTCCGGCCTCCGCCTCGTAGAAGCGCGGGATCAGCGAGAGGAGCGTCGTCTTGCCCGCGCCCGAGGGGCCGACGAAGGCCACCGTCTCGCCCGCGCGGATCGTCAGGTCGACGCCGTCCAGCACCGGCCGGTCCGGGCTGTAGCCGAAGCGCACGCCCTCGAATCGGATCTCGCCCTTGAGCGGTGGGGTAGGAACGGCGCCCGGCCGGTCGGCGATATCGGGCTCGGTGGCGAGCAGGGCTTGGTAGCGGCGGAAGCCGGCGATGCCCTTGGGATAGGTCTCGATCACCGCGCCGATCTTTTCCAGCGGCCGGTAGAACACGCCGACGAGGAGCAGGAAGCCGACGAAGCCGCCTGCGCTCAGGTCGCCGCGCACCACGAAAGCGGCGCCCCCTAGAAGCACCACGATCTGCACGAGGCGCAGGCCCAGATAGTTGATCGACAGGGCGCCTGCCATGAGGCGGTAGGCTTCGAGCTTGGTCTTGCGATATTTCTGGTTGTCGGAGGCGAACAGCGCCCGCTCGTGTGCCTCGTTGGCGAACGCCTTCACCACGCGGATGCCGCCGACATTCTCCTCGATGCGGGCGTTGAAGGCGCCGACGCGCCCGTACTGCGCCTGCCAGTTGCGCGTCATGCGCCCGCCGTAGCGGATGGTGACGAAGGCGATGACCGGCAGGATCGCCAGGGTCATCAGCGCCAGCGGCGGGTGGACGAGGAACATCAGCGCGAAGGCGCCGAACAGCGTCATCACCGCGATGAACACGTCCTCGGGGCCGTGATGGGCGACCTCGCCGATCTCCTCCAGATCCTTGGTGACTCGGGCGACGAGATGGCCGGTCTTCTGCCCGTCGAAGAAGCGGAACGAGAGCTTCTGCAGATGGTCGAAGGCGCGGGCGCGCATCTCGGTTTCGATGTTGATCCCGAGCACGTGGCCCCAATAGGTCACCACCACCATCAGGCCGGCATTGGCGACGTAGAGCAGCATCAGGCTCGCGGCCGCGAGCAGGATCAGGCTCCAATCCTGCTGCGGCAGCAAGCGGTCGACGAAGGCTTTGACCGCGAGCGGAAAGCCGAGTTCGAGCAGGCCCGAGAGCACGGCGCAGCCGAAATCCACCAGGAACAGCGTCCGGTGCGGCCGGTAATAGGCGAGGAAAGCCTTCAGCATGGCGCGGCTGTGACGGGTCTTCTGGCCCGGAAGAGGGCGGCTCCCCGGCGCATAGGCGAGGGCGCACCGTCGCGCCAGCACCCGCGACGCGGGGCGGACCTCATGAAGCCGCGCGGTCGGCGGCCAGGGTCCGTGCGATCGCACCGCGCAGGAGCAGCACGGCGAGGCCGTAGAGCGGCACTGCGAGGGCGAAGTAGACCGGCCAGCCGACCGCTCCGGCGAGCGCTGGCGCCCCGACGCGCAGCGGCATGGCGGCAAAGAAAGCGGCGCCGAACAGGAGCGCATAGTCGGTGGCGGGCTGCGGCCCCTGGGCCCAGCGATAGATCATGTTGAAGACCGGCACGCCGAGCCCGCCGCCGCCCAGGATGCCGAGGATCGCCGCCGCGAGGCCGAGGTTCGGCGCGGCGGTCGCGCTCGCCCACAGCATGAGCAAGCCCGAAGCCGCGACGCCGAGAGCGGATACGGAGATGAGCGGCAGCGTGCCGACGCGCCGTACGAGGAGGCCGGAGACCAGCGCCATGACGAGGTTGATGCCCGACGAGAGGCCGCCGGTGACAAGCCCGACTTCGCTGAGAGGAACGCCGAGGTCGAGCAGGGCGAGGTTGTTCGAGCCGGTGAGGGCGAACATCGCCGCGAAGTAGAGGCCGAGCACCAGCACGCGCCCCCCGAGCAGCCGCAGGCGCCCGAGCGCGAGGGCGCCACGCTGTGCCTCCGCCGAGACCCGCCGCAGGGCGCGCTCGGGATAGCGCAGCATCGGCAGGAGGCAGAGACCGTTCAGCGCCGCCACGGCGAGCACGGCGTTCTGCCAGCCGAGCCGGTCGTACTCGGCGATCAGCACCCCGGCGCCGAAGAGACCGCCGAGCGAGGCGCCACAGAGTTTGGCCGAAGCGACGTAGGGCCGCCGCTCCGGGCCGACCGTCTCGACCACGAGGGCTTCGAGGGCGATGTCCATAGTGGCGACGCAGAAGCAGATGGCCAGCGCGAGCCCGAACAGGGCCGGCAGCGGCCACGTCTCGCCCCGGCTTAAGCCCAGAAGCAGGGCGATGCCCGCCCCCTGCATCAGCACGATCCAGCCGAGCCGGTGCGGCAGTCGCGGCAGGCGGATGCGGTCCACGAGCATCGCCCAGAGGAAGGTGAGCCCGACCGGCAGGTTGATGAGCTGGAGAAAGCCGACCTCGGCGAGATCGAGACCGCGGGCTCGCAGGATCAGCGGCGCGCCGCTGATCAGGAAGCCGAGCGTGGTGCCGAAGGTGACGTAGAGGCAGAAGAACGGCGCGAGCTGCGCCGCCCAGCCGGGCCTGTCCCGCTCAAGCGTCGGCGCCGTATCGCGTGCGGGATCGAGACGACTCACGTCTCCGAACCCCCTCGGTCAAGCGGAGGCCCCCAACGATCCGGCCCCCGTCCGTGCTCCATCCCCGGTCCTTCGCGCCGTGATGCCGCCTCACCGCTCCATAGGCCGGCCGGCGCGTTGCCGCCCACTCTTTCTCGGCGGCCCAGGGCATCGTCCTGGATATCGGATCCAGGACGATGCCCAAGGTCCTTGATGTTGCATCGTCCCGAAAGCCGGCAACCACCTTTCGGGACGATGCTCCAGGTCTGCGAATGATCCGCCCACGGGGCCGCAGCGACTCCTCCATGAGCCGCGCGCGGTTCGAACCGCCGCTCACCGCATCACATAGACCTGCGTGCCGACCGCGACGCGCTCGAACAGGTCGGCAATGTCCTGGTTGTACATGCGGATGCAGCCGTAGGACGCGAAGGTGCCGATCGAGTGCGGTCGATTGGTTCCATGAATGGCGTACTCGCCACCGCGCAGGGTCATCGCCGCCACCCCCATCGGATTGCTCGGCGAGCCACCGCGGATAAGGTTGGGCAGCCGCGGGTTGTCACGCTTCACCTCCGCCGGGGGCGACCAATCGGGCTGGTAGTACTTGCCGTCGATCTGGGTGGCGCCGCTCCACTGCTTGCCCGGCCTGCCGACCGCGACCGGGTAACGGATCGCCGTGCCGTCGCCGTTGACGAGATAGAGCCGGCGCTCGTTCGTGCGCACCACGATCGTGCCCGCTCCGATCCCGTCGGCGAAGGGGACGACCTCCCGGGCCTGCGCGGCCGCCGCCGCACACAGCACTCCCATGAACGCGCCCGCGAGACGCGCCCTGTACTTGCCTGTTCCCAACATCGAAGATCGCCTTTCCAAGCTGGAGCGTAACTGGCGAAGACGATCCAACGTTCCAGCTTGCCGTTCTGCTTCACGCGCAGGGAAATGCGGGCCTCATGCACGGCCTCTTGGTGGGACGGCGGATCCCGAGCTCAGAAATTGCGACACATTTTAAGTAACGGGGCCAATGTCCGGTGACGGCCTAGGCACGTCCTCTCCGCGCCCTCAGCGCTCATGGAGGCGGAGCGTCTCCGGGCACCGCTCCTGCCAGCCGTGGCGGACGAGTTCCGGGTCTGCATGCTCCTCGACCGGATGGCCGACACAGAGATAGGCGATCAGATCCCACGTGCCCGGTACGTCCAAGGTCTCCGTCACGGCAGCGGGTTCGAGGATCGACACCCAGCCGACGCCGAGGCCGTGGGCGCGGGCGGCAAGCCAGAAAGCGTGGATGCAGGCCGCCACCGAGTAGCGCAGCATCTCCGGCATGGTCGCCCGACCGAGTCCGTGGCCGGCTTCGGTCCCGGAATCGCAGAACACCGCCAGGTGGACCGGGGCCTCACGCAGGCCCGCGAGCTTCAGGCGGGCGTAGAGCGCACCCCGGTCGTCGGCGTAGCCCGCGCGGGCGGCGGCGTTGCAGCGCTCGAAGCTCGCCGCGACCGCGGCGCGCCGCCCGGCATCGGCGACCCGCACGAACCGCCAGGGCTGGCTGTTGCCGACCGAGGGCGCCAGCGCCGCCAGATCGAGACAGGTCCGCAGGTCGGCCTCGTCGACCGGGTCGTTGCGGAAGCGCCGCACGTCCCGCCGCCACGCGAAGAGATCCGCGAGACGTGCCCGGAAGGCATCGTCGAAGACGGGTGGACCGATCGACGGGGGAGGAGGGAACTCGGACATCGCCGCTGCTTCTCGCGCCGGCGGGCGCGGCTGCCAAGATGGTCATCGTGACCGCGGCATTGCCCTCGTCCGGCATCGACACGAAAAAAGGGCGGCGCTCCGAGGAGGCCGCCTGAAGTCCTTGGGTCTCGAAACCTCCGGGTGTCGGCTCGCCGAGATCCGCGGCATTGCCCGAGGGCTGGGGAGCTCGGGTTCAGGCGCCGCCGCGATGGAGAGACCGACGAGGTTTCAGGTCACAGTGAAAGCGTTTCGCGGTGGCGATGGCAAGGCGAGATCGCGGCAAGACGGTGATGTTTGCCACCTCACCGTGCGGCGACGCACATGAGTCTTGCGCCGGGCGTAAAAAATCGACGTGTGAACGACGGCTGGAACGATGGCCGGCGAAGCACCTTGCGGGCGCTCCCGACGAGTCCCATCATCTCCGCTGGCCGCAGGAAGGCCGGCACCGCTACGGGAGCGACGATGAGTGAGGGGCAGAGCGTCGATCACCGCTCGAACGACCGAGAGAATCAGGTCATCCCGTTTCCGTCCTCGACGAGCCCGCAAGTCGCCTTCCAGCGCGACGAGCTGCGAACCATCTTCAATCTCTACGGACGGCGCGTCGCCGAGGGCGAGTGGCGCGACTACGCCCTCGATTTCCGCCGGGACAAGGCGGTGTTCTCGATCTATCGCCGCACCTCCGAGATGCCGCTCTACCGGATCGAGAAGGATCCCAAGCTCGCCCGCCGCCAGGGCGCCTACGCGGTGATCGCGGCCAGCGGCCTCGTGATGAAGCGCGGCAATGATCTCGCCCGCGTCATCGGCGTGCTGGAGGGACCCTTGCGGGCCGTCTGATCCCGCCTCCGGGCCTGCCCGGAAGCGGGACTGATCGCGGCATCGCGCAGGCGGCTACCAGCGCACGACGATCTGGGCCCTGACCGTGCGGGGGGCACCGGGCAGGATGTTGTTGTTGTTGTGCGCCGTGATGATGTAGCGGCGGTCGAACAGGTTCTCGATGTTGACCTGTGCGCGCGCGTTCTCACTGATGTTGTAGAACAGCCCCAGATCGAAGCGAGAGTAGCTCGGAAGGCGCACGGTCTGATCCGAGCTCGCGAAGGTATGGGACTGGTTGATGAAGCCGACGCCGATCGAGAAGCGCGGATCGATGTCGAACTTGTTCCAGAGCGTGAAGGCGTTCAGCGGAACGAGGCCGACGAGGTTGCCGGCGACGATCGTCGGCGAGAGGTTGTTGGTGATGCGCGCATCGGTGAAGGCGTAGCCGCCCGCGACCGACCACCAGTCGGTGATGGCGCCATTGGCGCCGATCTCCGCGCCCTGCGTGTTGGTCTGGCCCGAGGTCAGGAAGAAGCCGGCCCGGTTCGGATCGGCGATGCGCTGATTGCTGCGGTCGAGGTTGAACAGCGCGCCGGTGAGCTGAAGCACGGGTGACACGTCGTATTTCACGCCGACTTCCGTATTCTCGAACTTCTCCGGCTGGGCGATGACCAGGCCCGGCGTCAACGCGCTGAACTGATCGCCGGACGAGGGCAGGTAGGAGACGCTGTAGCTCGTGTAGAAGGCGAGGTTCGGCAGCGGCTTCACGACGACGCCGGCGCGCGGCGAGACCAGATCGTCGACGCGGGCATTGGTGACGTTGGTACGCCGGTCGGTCGATGCGAAGTCGAAATGATCGAAGCGCAGGCCGCCGATGAGCTGGACATACTCGTTCAGTTCGATCTGGTCCTGCAGGTAGGCCGCGGCGAGCCCGAGATCGTAGCGGCTGTTGGCGTCGGTCTGGGTGTTGCGGAAGGTGACACCGACGCGCGACACCGGCGAGAGCGGGTTGACCACGAGGCTCTGCGGCGCGCCGGGTGTCGCGAAGAAGCCGGTCTCGCGTAGGCTCAAGCCCTCTTGGTAGCCGAGTTCGAAGCCGCCGAGCAGGGTGTGCTTCACGGGACCGGTCAGGAATTGATAGGTGAAGTCGGTCTGGTTGAAGTAATTCGTCCGGTCCGTCTGACTGTTATAGGCCGAGAGGGAGACGGCCGTGCCGGCAGCATTGACCGCTCCGCCGGGGAAGACGTTCTGGTAGAACTTGTTGTAGTCGGCGAACCGCGACTGGCTGCGCATGACGACGCCGTTCTCGAACACGTGGTCGAGTTGCGCCGTCGCGATATGGGCGTTGACGTAGGTCTGCGACAGGAATGGATTGCCGAAGAAGGTCGCCGTATTGTCGCGGTAGCGGTAGGGCCGGCCGAACTGCGAGGGGATGCCGCGATCGGTGGTGCGGTCGTCGTGGAAATACTCGTAGGACAACCGCAGCGTCGTCTGCGGTCCGAGCAGGAATGTCATCGTCGGGTTCACGCCGTAGCGGCGGATGTCGACGAAGTCGCGGTAGGTCGCCGTGTCCTCGAACACACCGTTCATGCGGAAGAACACGCTGTCCGAGACGCGGTCGCCGACATCGAGCGCCACGCGCTTGTTCGCGAACTGGCCACCCTGGGCGACGATCTCGCGGACCGGTACGCCGTCGGCTTCCTTGAGCACTCGGTTGATGATGCCGCCGCCGCCGCCGCGGCCGAAGATCATCGCGTTGGGGCCTTTCAGCACTTCGATGCGCTGAATGTTGTAGAGATCGCGGTAGTACTGCACGTCGTCGCGGATGCCGTTGACGAAGAAATCGGCATTCGAGCGCTGTCCGCGGATGACCAATTCGTCCCGGTTGCCCTCGCCCTGGGCCTGGATCACGCCCGGCACGTAGCGCATCGCCTCTCCGATCGACTGGAAACCCTGGTCGCGGATCTGCTCCTGCGTGATGACCGTGACGGATTGCGGCGTGTCGAGCAGGGGCGTCGGCGTCTTGGTGGCGGTGCGCGTCGCCTTGCCGAGATATCCGACCGTGACGCCCCCCTGCGGCTCGAGGCGCCGGGCGCCGCGACCGAGGCCCTCGACGGCCAGTTCATCCAGCGCGACGACGGCCGGTGCCTCCAGCACCGGCGCGACAGGCTGTGCCTGCACAGGGACCGCAAACGCAGCGGCTGTCCCGGTCAGCAGCACACGCGCGACTTCATTCGTTCCCCGACGTCTCACTTTCTTGCCCCCGTCTTCTTGTCGATATTTGACGACGTCGTTCCGCCGTGTGGGCGGTCATGACGGCATCTTCTGACGGGGATCAAGCGGGCTCAGTGTTACAACAAACATCAGAATTTATAATTTTACTTGGAACAATTACACTGTTGGCGCTAAGCCAATGTAATTTAAGGCAATCCTCTTAGTTTGGAAGCTCTAAAATCTTTACAATCCAGCAAGAATGTTGCCGAATGGCCACGGCTTGATTGGGAATGATTGTAATTTATCCGAGCTCTAGCGCCGAAGTCGGACTGTCATCCGCGAAAATCCTACGGCTGGCTGCGAAACGCGGCGGGCGAGCGCTCAGAGAAATCCCCGGCGCCGATGCGGCGTCCGGAGATTCGGGTATGCCGCGACGAGGCGGGCTCACCCTTTCCAGGCCGGTGGCTCCTAGCGGTTTGGGCGCAGTGTCGCGGCCCCCTCGGCAAGCCGGCGGATCACTGCCGGATCGGGTTTACCCGCCGGGACCACCCAGCTTCCGCCGACGCAGAGCACCGCCGGGTGGGCGAGCCAGTCGCCCGCACTCGCCTCGGTGATGCCGCCCGTCGGGCAGAACCGCACCTGCCCGAAGGGCCCGGCCAGCGCCTTCAGCGCCTTCAGGCCGCCCGCGGCCTCCGCCGGGAAGAACTTGAAGCGGTCGAGCCCGTGGTCGAGGCCGCGCATGATGTCGGCGGAGGTCGCGACCCCCGGCAGGTAGGGCACGCCGGAGGCGATGGCCGCCTCCGTCAGCGGCGCGGTCAGGCCGGGGCTGACGATGAACTTCGCGCCCGCGCCGATGGCGGCATCGAGATCGCGTGCGTTCAGCACCGTGCCGGCGCCGACCACTGCGCCCTCGACGCTCGACATCGCTCGGATCACGTCGAGCGCCGCGGGGGTGCGGAGGGTGACTTCGAGGGCGGTGAGCCCGCCGCCGACCAGAGCCTCGGCGATGGGCACCGCATCGGCGGCATCCTCCACCACCAGCACGGGGATGACGGGAACGGAGCGCATCAGCGCGTCGATGGTGCTCATCGGGGTCTCCTCCGGTGGGGGTTCGACGTTTCGCGGGTCGTCGGGGCGCCTCAAAGCCCCGCCGCGGCCAGCATCGCCGAGCCGCCGCGCTCGGCATCGTCGGCGCCCTGGCGCATGAAGGCGAACAATTCGCGGCCGGTGCCGAGGCCGTCCGGCGGCTGCACCGCGTCCTCGCGGCTGTCCCACTCGGCCGGATCGACGAGCACCTCCAGCAAGCCGTCCTCCGCCGAGAGGCGGATGATGTCGCCGTCGCGGATGCGGCCGATCGGTCCGCCGCCGACAGCCTCGGGGCTGAGGTGGATCGCCGCCGGCACTTTGCCGGAGGCACCCGACATCCGTCCGTCGGTGACGAGGGCCACCTTGTGGCCGCGGTCCTGCAGAACGCCCAGAGGCGGGGTGAGCTTGTGCAATTCCGGCATGCCGTTGGCGCGCGGGCCCTGGAACCGGACCACCACCACGACATCGCGCTCCAGCTCGCCTGCCTTGAAGGCGGCGATCACGTCGTCCTGATCGGAGAAGACGCGGGCCGGGGCTTCGATGGTCCGGCGCTCGGGGTCGACCGCGCTGGTCTTGAAGGTGGCGCGGCCGAGATTTCCCTTTACCAGCCGCATGCCCCCATCCGGCTGAAACGGGTTGGAGGGTGGGCGCAGCATGGCTTCGTCGAGCGGCTCGGCCGGCGCCTCCTCGAAGGTGAGGTCGTCGCCGTCTCCCAAAAACTTCGGGTCGCGGGCGTGGTCGCGCAGGCTGCGGCCGGCGACCGTGAGGATGTCGTCGTGCAGAAGGCCGGCATCGATCAGCGAGGCGATGACGTAGGACATGCCGCCGGCCGCGTGGAAGTGGTTCACGTCGCCCGCGCCGTTGGGGTAGACCCGCGCGATCAGCGGCACCACGCCGGAGAGCCGGTCGAAATCCTCCCAGTCGATGACGATACCGGCCGCCCGCGCCATGGCCGGCAGGTGGATCGCGTGATTGGTCGAGCCGCCGGTGGCGAGCAGGCCGACGATGGCATTGACGATCGCCCGCTCATCGATGCAGCGCCCGAGCGGGCGATAATCGTTGCCGTTCCAGCCGATCTCGGTGAGCCGGTGGATCGCCGCGCGCGTCACCGCCTGCCGCAGCCGCGTGCCCGGATTGATGAAGGAGGCGCCGGGCATGTGCAGGCCCATCACGTCCATCATCATCTGGTTGGAATTGGCGGTGCCGTAGAAGGTGCAGGTGCCGGCTCCGTGATAGGAGGCCGACTCGCTCTCCAGAAGCTCTTTGCGGCCGACCTTGCCTTCGGCGTAGAGCTGGCGGATGCGCTGCTTCTCCTTGTTGGCAAGCCCCGAGGGCATCGGGCCTGCCGGGATCAGGATCACCGGCAGGTGGCCGAAGCGCAACGCCCCGATGATCAGGCCCGGCACGATCTTGTCGCAGATGCCGAGCAGGGCCGCGCCCTCGAACATGCCATGGCTCAAGGCCACCGCGGTCGAGAGCGCGATGGTATCGCGGGAGAACAGCGACAGTTCCATGCCGCGCTGGCCTTGGGTGACGCCGTCGCACATGGCGGGCGTGCCACCCGCGACCTGAGCCGTCGCCCCGACCTCACGGGCGAAAATCTTGATCTGCTCCGGGTAGCGTCCGTAGGGCTGATGCGCCGAGAGCATGTCGTTGTAGGCGGTGACGATGCCGATGTTCATGGCCCGGCCCGCGATGATCGCTGGCTTGTCCTCGCCCGAGGCCGCGAAACCGTGGGCGAGGTTGCCGCAGGCGAGCTTCGGGCGGTGGACGCCCGCCTCGCGCTCGCGCTCGATCAGGTCGAGATAGGCGCGACGGCTGTCGCGGGAGCGCGCGATGACGCGCCCGGTGACCGCGGCGACTTCGGGGTGAAGCTCCGGCATGGCTCGTTCGCCTCGTTCGGATATCGACGGCACGGGCAGGCCCGCAAGAATGAGGCCCGCGCTCCCCTTTACATGGAGAGAGTCCAAACAGCATCACGCTCGTGAGAACGTTTTCATCAGCCGGCAGGCGCCGACCGGACATGCGAACTTTTCAGTTGCCGCCCGCGTCGCGACCGGTCACGAGACCGCCGGAACGCGAGCCTCCAGCGCTCAAGCCGCGCGTTCGCGGCGGGTGACCGACGTGATCGGGTTGCCGACCCTGACCATCACCGTGAGTGCGAACGCGACCGTGTGGCCGTTGGACCAACACGATCGCGTCGTTCACCGTCGAAGCGCTCAGTCAGGTTCCCGCGGCCGTTCTCGTCAAGCGTGCGGACAGGTCCCCTCACGCGCCCGGCGCGGCAGCGATCTGCCGCTCGACCTCGACCGGGTCGAGCACGTAGCGGCGCGAGCAGAATTCGCAGGTGATGGCGATGGTGCCGTCATCCGCCACCATGTCCCGGCGCTCCTCGCCCGAGAACGAGCGGATCATGCCCATCACCCGTTCCTGCGAGCAGCGGCAGCGCTCGACCACGTTCTGCGCGTCGAACACCCGCACGCCGCGCTCGTGGAAGAGCCGGTAGAGCAGCCGCTCGCTCGATACCGCCGGATCGACCAGTTCGTGGTCCTCCACAGTCCCGACGAGGCTGCGCGCCTCGGTCCAGGCGTCGTCCTCGGCGGAGGCGCCGGTAAGGATCTCGTGGCCCTCCGGCGCGTCGCCAGGCGGCAGGTCGGCCTGGCGCATCCGATCGGGCGAGGTCGGCAGGAACTGCACAAGCAGTCCGCCGGCCCGCCAGCGGCTCTCCCCACCCTCCATTTGCTCGGCAACCGCGAGGCGCACCAGCGTCGGGATCTGCTCGGACTGGCGGAAATACTGGTGCGCGGCTTCCTCCAGGCTCTGCCCTTCAAGGGCGACGACGCCCTGATAGCGGCTCTGGGTCGGCCCCTGGTCGATGGTCATGGCCAGATGCCCGTGGCCCATCAGGTCGGCGGCGCGCGCCTTCGGGCCAAGGGCCGCCACCGGCTCCGCCTCGAATCGGGCGGTGGCGCGCACCCGGTCGGGCGCCTCGAAATCGACCACCAGCATGTTCACCGGTCCATCGGTCTTGGTCTGGAGCTGGAAGCGGCCTTCGAGCTTGAGCGAGGCGCCGAGCAGCACGGTGAGCGCCGCCGCCTCGCCGATCAGGCGGGCGACGGCGTCGGGGTAGTCGTGACGGCGTAGTATGGTGTCGATCGACGGTCCGAGCCGTACCGCGCGGCCGCGCAAGTCCAGCGCCTCGACGGCGAACGGCAGAACGGCGTCGTCGCTGCCTTCGAGAGAGGTCGTGGACGGCATCGAGGAAGGGGCGTGTCCGGAGCTCATGGGCTCTCCGTGTCGGGGCTGGGAGGAGGGGCTGGGAGGGCGGCCGATCCGGCGGCATCACGCCAAACCGGCGGAAGCGCAAGGCGCGGCGCACGTCCTCGATGAGCCCTCATATGGGGAGCGCCGTGCCGCGGCGCGAGATCGGCGTATGATGCCGCCGGCCGGGACCGTCACGCAAATCCTGGACATGCGGCCCGGCACTACGGTGCCGGAGGCATCGGCCGAAGTGTCGTGTTGACGAGTCGCGTCAGAAATCCGTGTGCAGCCGCGTTCCGAAGAAGTCGGCCGGGCCTCGGTCTCGGTTATAGGCCGGGTTCTCGACGTGCTGGTAGTCGAAGGACATCGTCACGGCCTTCGTCAGGTTGAGCGCGTAATAGACCTCGACCGCCCGCTCCGGCGCGTAGTTGTCGAGGCGACCGTCGCCGATCAGCAGGCCCAGCCCGCCATTGGCGAAATAGGCACGGTGGGAGGGCGAGATCCGGTTGGCCGAAGCGCCGAGGCCGATCGTGTCCTGCGGCCGGCCCCAGGCCGTGCCCTTGAGTGAGAGCCCCCCCGAGATCGAGCCGTCGACATCGGTAAACGACAGGCTCTCGTTGCGCCCGTCATTGACGCTCGCCCGCGCGAACAGGCCGAGATCGGGCGTGAGGGCCTGTTCGAGATTGATGTAGACGCCGCTCTTGCGCCGGGGCTCCCGGGTCGCCAGCACCGCGGTGCCGATATCGGGAAAGGCGCCGGCTTGGGTCAGTGCCACGACCTGCCGGAAGTTGGCGGTGTTGCCGACATTCGAGAACAGTCCGAGCCGCAGCTTGCCCGGCTGGTCGAGCACCGGCAGCGTGTGGCGCTCCTCGAACTCGATGACGGCGCCGGCCCGTTCGAACACGCGCGGATCCAGTACGTCGGAGGAGGGCTCCTTCGGCACCTGCGTGTAGGCGGCGCGGACCGCAAACTCCGCCCGGTTGTACTCGACCATCACGCCTTGCGTGAAGCCGGGGAGGTTGGCCGGAAAATCCCAGGCGGCGGAGGCCCAAAGGCCCCAGTTCATGAAGTCGACCCGTGGGTCATGGGCGTAGACGTTGCCGTCGAAGAAGTCGCCCAGCGCGAACTTGCCGGCAATCACCGTGATGCGCTCGACGTCGCGCGTGCCGGCGATGGAGTTCGGCCCGTCGGGCACTTCCTCGGTGTCGCCGCCGAGGCCAAAGGTCTGACGCACGAAGTAGCGGTTCGAGCGCAGCTTGGGGAACGGCGCACCGGCCTTCTGCGCCTCGCCGTTGACGAAGCCGGCCACGCCCAGCGTGCGCGACAGGCCGAAGCCCTGGCTGAATTCCGGATTGTAGTAGAGTTCAGTGCCCTCGAAGAGCTTGAGGCCGAGGAACAGCGTCGCGGTCGTCGTCGCCTGCGCCTGGTCCGGCACGAGGCTCTGCGGGCCGCGATAGGGCGAGCGGAAGCCCGTCACGCCCTGGTTCACGAAAGTGGTCTGGCCGTGCAGCGAGAAGCGGGCGTCCTTCGGGACCTCGTCCTCCTCCTCCGGCACCAGGTTCAGCGCCTGGGGGTGCCAGATCAGCCGGGCCATCATCTGATTGGAGACGAAGCTGGTGCGGGTCGTCACCGGCCCGCCATCGAAGCCCGGGAGCGTGCCGAGGCCGAAGCGGCGGCTCTCGCCGAGGTCGCTGTAGCGGTAATCGATCCCGAGCGAGAGATGCGGATCGACCGCGAACTGCACGCCCGCGCCGAGCGTGAAGCCGAGATAGGAGACGTCGCGGGCGAACGTCGCCGTCGGTCCTCCGGTCAGATCCGGGTAGGTGGCGAGCACCCGCCCGTTGGCGCCCGTGAGCCCGGCGGTTGCGTAGATCAGGTTGTTGCCGAAGGCGTAGCCGAATCGTGCGCGGGCACTGCCGAACACGTCCGTCTTCTCGCGAACCAAGGCGAAGGGCGGATCAATCCCCTCATAGCCGAAGCCTATCGCGTCGGAGCGCGCGCCACGCTTGAGGTTGGCGCCAGCGAGGTCGGCCTCGATGCCGTAGACGAACGCTCCCTCCTGCCAAGTCCATCCGGCAAAGGCGCCGCCCACCACTGTCGTGGCGTCGCCGCCGAGGTCGCGGCTGCCGGTGGCGTCGCCCGTCGAGATCGACCGGACGCGGCGCGGTCCGATCGTGGTCGGGCCGAAATCGTGGTTGCCGAAGGACGCACCGGCGCTGCCCTGCAGCCCGGCATAGAAGCCGGACCAATCGAGGAAGCGGGGCCGGACGCGCTCGGCGAGGTCGGCGGCCGCTGCGGTGCCGGCATGGAGGCCGAGGGCCGCGACGAGGCTTGCCGAGGCCGCCCGACATTTCCGGATGTTCCCCGCGCGCACCTTGGACACTTGCGCCAGCCCCCGCCGCCACCTGTTGAGCGGCCTAGCAGATGCCGTTGCCGCCGTAATGGGGCCACGACCGGCAGAAGTACGAGGCTTCCGAACGGTTGCATGGGCGCCACGATGGTACGGAGAGCTGAAACATCCGACAGGACGATGACAGGCGCGCTGGCGGGGCCAAAGAACGCAGGAATCGCAGGAGGCAAGGAGCGGCTCTCGCCATTTCAGCGGCGCACGGCCAGTTGCCGCGCGGAAGCTTGGCCCTAGCTCCGGTGGGCCGTGACCCCCATCAGGTTAGGCAAACTTCAGGGCGCGTCCGCGAGGGCGCGCCCTTTTTCCGATGCGTGCGACGTCCGTGGACGTGTGCGACGCGCGTTACTCCGCAGGAGCGGCGGGCGCCTTGGCCGGAGCCGGCTTGGCGGACTTCGCGGGCTTGGCCGACACGTCCACCGGCGCTGCGGCGGCCTGTTGGTTCACATCAGGCACGCGGGTCCAAGTCTGCGAGCCGCACAGCACCTTGAGCATACAACCCTGCACGTTCAACTCGCTCTCGCTCTCGCGCTCCAGGCTGACCTGGTAAATCTTGCCCTCGTCGGCGTTGTAGATCTCGCCCGCGAAGCCCGCATCCTCGGGCTTGAGGTTGTCGAGGAGCGTGAGACCCATGATCGGACGCACCCGCTTCTTCGGATCGGGGTTCTTCGCATCGGTGCGCGGCGCCCCGGCCTCGTCGGTCGGGGACTTCAGCCAGACCACCTTGCCGCAGGCATTGCCGCCGCTCGGGCCGCAGCGATCGATGCGGATCTTGGCGCGCCCATCCCCCGTCAGCCACGTGCCAGAGAGATCCTTGGGGCCGGCGAAGGCCGTGCTCGAGGCCAGGAGAGCGGCGAGACCGAGGGCGATACGCATGAATTGGCTCCTGAGACTGAGCCCGAAACGGGCCTGAGGCTTGCGGAGAAGGGATCGTCCCGGCGGCGAGCCGGGGCAGGCGAACCGTTCGCCGACTCAGCCCGCGCAATCCGGCGATTTTTCGGCAGTGTTGCGCTGAAGCCATGGCAGGACCGAAAAAGGCCGCGCTTAACCCGCATGGGCCTGTCGCCGTGCGCGGCGCTTGCCGGTCGGTTGAGGGGCTATCACTCCGCCGCTATAAGCCCGGCGCGCCGGCAGCCCTCCGGGTGGTTTTCGAGCCGCCCTCAATCCAGCGCGTCGCGCGCCCCCTTTCTCCAACGAACCGGACCGGACCATGGCCAACGAGCGCACCTTCTCCATCCTCAAGCCCGACGCGACCCGCCGCAACATCACCGGCGCGGTCAACGCCGTGATCGAGGCCGCCGGCCTGCGGATCGTCGGCCAGCGCCGCATCCGCATGACCCGCGACCAGGCGGAGAAGTTTTACGAGGTGCACAAGGAGCGCCCGTTCTTCGGCGAACTGGTCGAGTTCATGACCTCCGGCCCCGTCGTCGTGCAGGTGCTTGAGGGCGAGAATGCCGTTGCCAAGTACCGTGAGGTGATGGGCGCCACGAACCCGGCCCAGGCCGCCGACGGCACCATCCGCAAGCAGTTTGCCGAGTCGGTCGGCGAGAACACCGTCCACGGCTCCGACAGCGCCGACAACGCCCGGCTCGAGATCGCGCAGTTCTTCACCGACGCCGACATCGCCGCGTAAGACACTCCCTCGCCGGCCTCGGGTGACGGGGCCGGCGAGAAGCAGCCTCAAGCTTGCGCGAGGCTGACCCCGAAGATGCGAGGCTGGCGCAATCCTGCGGGGTGTGACTCTCCTGCCCTAGCGGCGCGCGGCGGGCGGACCGAAGAACGGAAGCGATCGACGATTTCCCGTCTCTCTTCGGATTTTCGCTCCATGCGCCCCACGTTTTCGCGCACCGGCCGCCTGCTCGTCGCGGCTGGTCTCGTGTCCCTGCTCGCCGCTTGCAACTCCGCCGGCCGCTCGACGCAGTACACCTCGCTCGAAGGATACGTGCCCGATCCGGCGCTGAAGACCGCCACGAAGACCAACCTCACCGGCCGCGTGCGCCACGCCTGCACCGTCACTCAGGCCAAATTCCAGAAGGTCGCCGAAGAGACGCTCGTCGCTCCCTGCGGCTGCTACGCCGAGCGCACGCTCTCTGCCCTCGACCAGAACGAGATCGCCTCCTACCGCACCACCGGCTACTTCAACGACAGCGCCCGCGCCAAGGCGCTGACCGCGCTCGATAGCTGCAAGCTGCCGCGTCCGATCGTGTGATCGAGGTACATGGGGCGGCGCAGCGCGCCGTCCCTTCGGGAAAGAGGCAGGGCACGCCCTGCACCTTTGACAAGGCCTCGGCCTTACGAAACCAGACTTTACAGCTTCTTGGTCGGCGTCGTCGTGGTCTTCCCGTTGTCCGGTTTCGTCCCCTCCGGCTTGACCGGCTTCGGGCAGATGCCCTGAAGGCTCTGCCACTCCGCGTCCGACAGAATGCCTGAACCGGCCGGTTTCTCCCCGGCCAGCGACCGAATCCGCGCGGCCCGCTCCGCCGTGAACGGGTGGGAGCGCAGGAACGAGATCGCGTCCGGCTTCTCGTCGTCCGCGTCGGTGATGCGCTCCAGGATTGCGGCAAGCGCGGCCCCGTCTCCGCCGGCCCGCTTCACCGCGGCCACGGCGAAGGCATCCGCCGCCCGCTCCGCATCGCGTGAGTAGCCCGCCGAGATTGCCGCCTGCCCGACCGTTACCAGCACCGTCGAGCCTGTGAGGTCGCCGAGCACGAGGCTCAGCAGGAACGAGGTTCCCCCCGCCGTGATCACCGAACGCATCGGGTCGCGCGCGGCGACGTGGCCGAATTCGTGGGCGAGGATGCCGGCCAGCTCGTCGCCGTTCCTGGCCTTGGCGATGATGTCGGAGAGCAGGATCACCCGGCCGCCCGGCAGAGCGAGGGCGTTGGCAATCTTATGGCGGCGCACGCTCACCTGCGGGGTTTCCGGCAGAGCCATGCCTTCGGCGAGCCGCGCCGTCAGCCGATCGAGGACTGCCCGCGCCGCCGCCTCGTTGCAGAGTGGCGGATCGTCGAGCAGGCTGACGATCTGCCCATCGACGCTGCGCCCGAGCTGTGCCTCGATCGCCTGCGGCACCAGCGGCGCGATCAAGCCTGACGCCGCCGGCACGCCGTAGATCGCGGTCAGCAGCACGGACACACCGGCGGCGACGGACCAGAGCACGAGGCGGGTGAGACCGCCCTCGCTCTCGGTCCGGTTCAAGTCGGGGCAGCGCGCCTTCAGGGCTTCCGCGAACGGATCGTCGGCGAACTCGACGCTCTCCGGCCCCTGCGCATGGGTGACCCGCATCAAGGGTCGGGCGGTTTCAGAGGCGCGCAGGTCGAGCAGGCTCCAGTCGCGGGCGATATCCTCGCCGGCGATCTCGAGCCGGAACGTCAGCCGCAGCGTCACCGGCCGGGGCCGGGCGCTGATTCCGTCGAAAAAGGTGCCGGCGGTGGTGATCGCCTCCATCGGCGGCCTAGAACCCGATCTCGAGAGCGCCGCCGACATCGAGCGCGTCGGCCAGCCCCTCGTTCAGGCCGCTCGCCGGAGCCCGGGTCGAGGCGAGCACCGCCTCCAGGGCCGGAAGGTTCTCGATCTGCATCGTGGTCGCCACCGCGTGCCACAGGCGTACCGTGATGATGCGGACGTAGAGCACGTTCGTGCCGAGGATCGCGCCGAGATAGAGCAGCACGGTCGAGACGATGACGAAGGCCTGGATGCCCGGATTGGCTCCGTCCTTGGCGATTAGCGGCACGAGGAGAACGAAGATGATGCCGAGCACGATAATGAAGCCGATCACCGCCAGCATATAGACGAGGTAGGGGAAGTAGAACTGGCGCGCCTTGAGCGAGGAGGTCAGCCGGGCCGCGCCGAGATGCGCCGCGTTGAGGAAGGCCCGGGTTTCGCGGGCGCGGTAGTAGGGGATCAGCAGAAGCGCCAGCGGGATCGACACGGAAGCGGCGATCCCAACCGCGCTGGCATAATGCGCGAGCGGGGTGCCGTCGTAGGCCGGGTTGAAAATGAGATTGCTCTTCTCGGTGGCCGGATCCTGGATCAGCAGATCGCTCGGGATGTCGAAGCCGGTCGCCGCCAACAGTGCCAGGATGCTGAGCACGATCGGCAGCAGGCCGACGATGTAGAACATCATCCACGGCAGCAGGATCGAGCGGCCGGTCGCGGTCGAGCGCATCCGGCTCTGTCCGATCAGGGTGTGGTCGATGCGGTAGCGCTCCAAGGCAGCGCGCATGAAGGGGAAGACGAGGCCGAGGCTGACGATCGTCCCAAGCCACCACAGGCTGGCGAGCCCGGCATAGGCGAAGCCCGATCCGTCCTGGCCGAGGCGGATGCCGCGCCAGCGTGTGCGCGACGCGCGGTAGCGCCGGCCGCGGAACAGCGCGTACTGTCCGAGGACGAAAAGGCCGATGAACGAAATCGGCGCGGCGAGCGCCGCCAGCGCCGGGCTCAGAAGGCCGACGACGAACAGGGCGATGTAGATCGGCACCAGGATGGCGAGCGCCACGAGGAAGCCGAGGAACAGCTCCTTGCCGGTACCGAGATATTCGGCCGGGCTGCCGGCCACGACCGTACGGCTCCAGAAGAAGCGCCGGAGGTTGGTGATGTACCAGAACCGGTAGATCGAGAAGGTGATCAGAGAGAGCAGGAAGCCCTTGACCACGATGCCGGTGAGGCCCGTAGCCCGCCGATCGAATGCGATCTCACCTGTCCGCGCCGGAGCCGGACCCGGCACGCCCCCAAGATGGTTCATCGTCGCAGTCCCCCTGAGTGTCTCGCTCAAAACTCCCGCCGCGCTGACCTTGCCAAAGCGAGAATGGCTGGCGGCCAGGAGTTTGGTGAGCACTCTTAGTCAGGGGAGACTAGAATCCGGCCCGAGTGCGTTGCAACAGGGCGGGCTGCACAATCATCGCTTTAAGCGTTTTCGCACAGGGATAGGCGTCCGTCCGAGGGGAACGCCGCGGTTTCATCATTAATTTCACGTGAAAATCACGTCCGCAGTGGTGGCCCGAAATGACCGCGAGACGACCACGGACGATCGGCCCTGACCACAAACGAAGAACGCCGAGTCCCGTCAAGACTCGGCGTTCTTCGTGGGTGTTACCGTCTGGAGAGCGGAAACGGCGTCTTCGGTCGTTGCGGGCTCAGCAGCAGCGGAAACCCGACGTGTTGCCGACGCCGAAACGGGCGTTCTCGCGATTGCGAAAGAACTCGCGCTCCGTCATCGGCGTCTGGTCGGGATGGGTCTTGGCGATGTGGGCGACATACGTCCCGTAATCGCCCTGACCCACCATCAACCGCGCGCCATCGCAGACGCACTTGTTGAAGGCCCGAAGGCGATCGCGAAAGTTCTGCGATGGTGCGGCGGTGCTGGTCATGTCCGCCTCACTCCGCAGGCGCGAGCTTGGGGTCGGCTTCGAGGGCCGTCCAACGGTCGGCGCGGTAGGCCTTGACGCAGGCCATCACCCCGAAGACGACGATCGCCACGACGAGGCCGACGAAGAGCACGGCGAGTGCCGCGTCGATCCGGTCGTTGAAGACGATCTTGTGCATGTCGTCCATGCTCTTGGCCGGTGCCAGCACCTTGCCCTCGGCGATGGCAGTCGAGAAGCGGTTCGCGTGGCTGAGGAAGCCGATCTTCGGGTCGGGCGAGAAGATCTTCTGCCAGCCGGCGGTGAGGGTGCAGATGCACAGCCAAACGGTCGGGATGATCGTGACGAAGGCGTAGCGTTCGCGCTTCATCTTGAAGATCACGACGGTCGCCAGTGTCAGCGCCACCGCCGCGAGCATCTGGTTCGAGATGCCGAACAGCGGCCACAGCGTGTAGATGCCGCCGAGCGGATCGGTGACGCCCTGGTGGAGGAAGAAGCCCCAGGCGCCCACGCAGAGAGCGGTCGCGACCACGCTCGGTCCCCAGGACGCGGTGTCCTTGAAGGTCGGCGAGATCAGGCCGAGCAGGTCCTGCAGCATGAAGCGCCCGGCGCGGGTGCCCGCATCCACCGCGGTGAGGATGAACAGCGCCTCGAACAGGATCGCGAAGTGGTACCAGAAGGCCATCATCGTCTTGCCGCCGATGGCGGACGAGATGATGTGGGCCATGCCGACCGCCAGCGTCGGCGCGCCGCCGGTGCGGGAGATGATCGAGTGCTCGCCGACATCCTTGGCGGTCTGGGCGATCACGTCCGCGCCGACCGGGAAGCCGAGCGCCGTCACCGCCGCCGCCGCGCTCTCGGGTGTGGTGCCGACGAGGCCGCCCGGCGAGTTCATGGTGAAGTAGATGCCCGGCTCGATCACGCAGGCGGCGACCAGCGCCATGATCGCGACGAAGCTCTCCATCAGCATGCCGCCGTAGCCGATGAAGCGGGTGTCGAGTTCGTTATCGACGAGCTTCGGCGTCGTGCCCGACGAGATCAGGGCATGGAAGCCCGAGACCGCGCCGCAGGCGATGGTGATGAACAGGAACGGGAACAGGGAGCCGGCCCAGACCGGACCGGTCCCGTCCACGAACTTCGTCATCGCCGGCATCTGCATGTGCGGCGCCACGAACACGATGCCGATGGCCAGCCCGACGATGGTGCCGATCTTGAGGAAGGTCGAGAGATAGTCGCGCGGAGCGAGCAGCAGCCAGACCGGGAGGATGGAGGCGACGAAACCGTAGCCGATCAGCATCCAGGTGAGCTGCACGCCGGTGAAGGTGAAGGCGGGACCCCAGTACGGGTCGGCGGCGATCTGGCCGCCGTAGACGATCGCGGCCATGAGCAGGACGAAGCCGATGATCGAGACCTCGCCGACCTTACCCGGCCGGACGTAGCGGGCGTAGAGGCCCATCAGCAGGGCGATCGGGATCGTCGCGCCGACGGTGAAGGTGCCCCAGGGGCTCTCGGCCAGCGCCTTGACGACCACCATCGCCAGCACGGCGAGGAGGATGACCATGATCATGAAGGTGCCGAACAGCGCGATCACGCCGGGGATCACCCCGAGTTCGGCCCGGATCAGCTCGCCGAGCGAGCGCCCGTCGCGGCGCATCGAGATGAACAGGATCATGAAATCCTGCACTGCGCCCGCGAGCACGACGCCGGCGAGGATCCAGAGCATGCCGGGCAGGTAGCCCATCTGGGCCGCGAGAACCGGGCCGACCAGCGGACCGGCGCCGGCGATGGCTGCGAAGTGGTGACCGAACAGGACCGACTTGTTGGTGGGGACGTAGTCGAGGCCGTCGTTGTGGCGGTGGGCCGGCGTCTCGCGCTTCGGATCGAGCCGCATGACGTTGTCGGCGATGTAGAGGGAGTAGTAGCGGTAGGCGATGAGGTAGACGCAGACCGCGGCTACAACGACCCATAGGGCGTTGATCGGCTCGCCCCTCTGTGTGGCGACCACCGCCAGTGCCGCGGCACCCAATGCCCCGACGAGGGCCCAAGGCCCGTGTTTCTGTATCGCGCCCATGCGACGCCTCGCTCCGTCATTGGCCGCATTCTTGATGCAGGCGGCCTTACACGGTTCTGTTTGGCGCAATTTTTCCCGCGATGCCAGTTGCGGTGAGCCCACACGCACGGGTTCCAGCCGTGTCTGCGGTAACATCTACCATCCTGCGTCACCTCGCTCATCGAATGAGATCGGTATCGTGGGGGGAGAGGGGCGTAGCGCTTCGAGGGGAAAGTCTACTGTGCGGAGGGTCTCGACTGTATGGAACACGGCTTTGCGCCACATGCAGTCTGTCGAGCGCCTGGGCCGGGTCACACGCGGCCGCCTCAATCGAGGACGATTACCCGGTTGGGAAGCTGGTTGTCGTCGTGCGAGCCCGGCAATTCGGCCTGCAGCACCGCTCCGACCCGTTCCACCGCCGTCACGAGCCCCTCGCCAAGCGCGCCGCGCCCGGCGGCGCTGAGCAGGTCGGAGACGATGGCGTGCCACTGCGCCTCCTCGACGCGGGACCGCACACCCCTGTCGGCGACGATCTCGGCGTAGCGCTCCGCGAGTGCCACGTAGACCAGAACGCCGGTGCGCCCCCGCGTTCCGGCGAGGCCGTGGCCGAAGAACTCGCGGCGGGCAGCCGCGTGCGCCCGCTCGCGGCGCCAGCGCCGCGGGGTCAGCGCGACGCGCAGGCGCCCGTTCAGGGTCAGCAGCAGGGTCGCGAGCACTGAGGCCGCCTGAGCGAGCGCGATCTCCCCCGCGCCAAGATCACTGAGCAGGATCAGCGGCCAGGGCAGGGCGAGCGCGACCGCCAGCGCCAGGGCAAGGCCGGGCGAGCGGTAGAGCCCGGCGCGAGCGGCCACGAGCACGACGATCTCGCCCGAGGTTCCGGCCTCCGCCCGCCCGATCGCCGCGGCGATCCGCTCCCGCTCGGATAGGCCGAGGATCGTCGCGCTACCAGTCACCGGAGGCTCCTCCGCCGCCGAACGAGCCGCCTCCGCCGGAAAAGCCGCCGCCCCCGCCATCCGAGAAGCCGCCGCTCCATCCGCCGGACGGTCCTGGAATGACCACGAAGCCGCCGCCGCGGCCCCCACGTCCGCCACCGCTCATCCGCGTTAGCACGACGACGAGGGCGATGATGACGATGATCCAGAAGATCACCGTCACGGGATCGATCGAGTCCTCGCGTACCGGTGCCCGGCGCTGCCACTCGTCGGCATCACCCGCGAGGATCGGCAGGATGGCGTCCACCCCCGCCTCCACCCCGCCCGAAAAATCGCCCTGGCGGAAGCGGGGCGTGATCGCGCTGGTGATGATGGTCTTCGACAGCGCGTCTGTCAGGGCTCCTTCGAGCCCGTAGCCGACCTCGATCCGGACCTTCCGCTCCTTCGGTGCCACCAAGAGCAGCACGCCGTTGTTGGTCTTCTTCTGGCCGATGCCCCAGGCCCGCGCGAGACGGTTGGCGTAGTCCTCGACCGTGAGATCCTGAAGGCTTGGCACGGTGGCGACGACGAGTTGGTCGCCGGTCTTGTCCTCGTGCGCCTTGATCTTGCCGTCGATCCGCGTCCGTGCCTCCGTCGAGAGGATGCCGGCCGCATCCACCACCCGCCCTGTGAGCTTGGGGAAATCGGGCTCGGCCGCGGCGGCGAGCCCGATGAAGATGGCCCAGATCAGCAGCGCGAGCGACAGGGCCGGCAACAGGCCGGGCGCGGGAAGCCGGGCGGTCCGGCCGAGGCGCGTCGTCATCACCAGGAAGGCTCGCGCGGGCGTGCTAGAACTTCACGTTCGGTGCGCGCTCCGCGCCCGGCGTCGAGGTGAAGGTCTCCATCGGCTTCGCTTCGGGATAGAACCACGAGGCGATCCAGCGGCCGGGGATGGTGCGGATCTCGGTGTTGTAGGCCTGGACCGCCTGGATGTAGTCGCGCCGCGCCACGGCGATGCGGTTCTCCGTGCCCTCGAGCTGCGATTGCAGGGCCAGGAAGTTCTGGTTGGACTTGAGATCCGGATAGGCCTCGACCGAGGCGAGCAGCCGCCCGAGTGCCCCTGAGAGCTGGTTCTGGGCGTCCTGGAACTGCTTGAACTTCTCGGGATCATTGACCGTCGAGGCATCGACCTGGACGCTGGTCGCCTTGGCCCTGGCTTCCGTCACCCGGGTCAGGGTTTCCTGCTCCTGCTTGGCGTAACCCTTCACCGTCTCGACGAGGTTCGGGATCAGGTCAGCCCGGCGCTGGTACTGGTTCTGAACCTCGCTCCAGGACGACTTCGCCTGCTCCTCCAGGCTCGGCACCCGGTTGATCGCCCCGCATCCCGACAGACAGGTCGCCAGCCAGAGTGCGGCGAGCGCGGACAAGATCCGCCCGAGTACGCTGGTGCGAGCAGGCGCTGCAGGGCTGAAGGAGAGGGACATGGCAGGCGATCTCCGGGGCAAGCTTGGCGGCACGGCTGACCGTGGAGATAGGGACGTCTTACCGCTGCGGGAAGGGTTGAGGTCGGAGCAATCGTTTCCGCGTCGATCGTGGGCTTCCGAACGAGGGCTGAGGGGCCGTTCGGGCCAAGCAGTGGGCCGACGCAGTAGAGCTCAAGAGATTCATTGATTGTCATGGGGCCTGCTTCGGCCTCATGGGTTTAGCCAATTCATGGGTTTAGCCAATACTGTCGAAGTTTTCAGCCGAGCGAAGGTCCGATGTCGGCCCGCCGCTTGACAATTTGCTTCAGATCACGCCGGCATCCCCTTCATGAACGATGCGCCTGGCTCCGCTCCCCTCCGCCCCCGCATCACCATCACCTACTGCACGCAGTGCCAATGGCTCCTGCGTGCGGCGTGGATGGCGCAGGAGCTTCTGTCGACCTTCCGTGACGATCTCGGCGAGGTCGCCCTGCGGCCCGGCACCGGCGGCGTCTTCGTGATCGAGGTCGAGTCCGAGATCATCTGGGAGCGCGTGCGCGACGGCGGCTTTCCCGATGTGAAGGCGCTCAAGCAGCGGGTTCGGGACCGGCTCGACCCGGGGAGGAGCCTCGGTCACGTCGATCGGCCGAAGCGGGAGGACTGAGGCGGGGCAGTTGGCACGCGTGCCCGCGCTGGGGCATGATGGGTCGGCGCCATCCTCAAAACCCTTCAGCGCAAAGCCGCGGGACGCCTTGATCCGACGCATGCTCTCCCGGCTCGGCCAGCGTGGCTTCTCCACGCAATTCTACCTGATCATGCTCGTGATCGCGCTGATCGGCCCGGGCCTGATCTTCACCGCGATCCTGCTGACCCGCTACGCCGCCACCGAGCGCGCTCGCTTCGAGCAGGATGCCCGGGAGAACGTGCGCGGGATCGCCCTGTCGATCGACCGCGACACGGCCGGACTCGTCTCGGTGCTGCAGACGCTCGGCACGTCGCCACGGCTCAAGGACGGCGAATTCGCCAATTTCGAGAATCAGGCTCGTCTGGTGCGTGAGGCGATCGGCCTCGATCTCGTGCTGCGCCGGCCGGACGGACAGCAGGTCGTCAATACGGCCCTGAAGCCGGGGGCGCCCCTGCCGGTGAGCACGCTGCCGATCGACCGCGAGCTCATCGATAGCGGGCAGCGCTCCATGGTCACCGGCTATCTCGCGGGGGCGATGCCGGATCAGGCGCACTACGCGGTCGCGGTTCCGGTGCGGATCGACGACAGGATCGCGTTCATCCTCAGCTTCTCGGTGCCCTTGAATCGCATCGCCGGCATCCTCGCCCGCGAGCAGGTCCAGGGCTGGGTCACCGGCGTCTCGGACCGTGACGCCGTCGTGCTGGCGCGCCTGCCCGAAATGCCGGGGGTGGTCGGGCAGCCTCGGCTCGCGACTTTGCGCCAGACGACGACGGGAACGCCCGGCGTCTGGGAGGGGCGCGACCGCAATTTCAAGCCCGTCACCGTGGTCGAGGCGCGCTCGCGCCTCAACGGCTGGACCGTGGGGGCGAGCATCCCGCGCGACTTGGTCGACGCCCGGCTGCGGCGCTGGATCTGGGCCTTCGGCGGCTTCGGGCTTCTCGTGCTCGCCACCTCCTCGGTGCTGGCCGTGCATCTCTGGTCGCGGGTCTCGAAGCCGCTGCGTCAGCTTGCGGCGTCGGGGCCGGCGCTCGCCCGAGGGCAGGCGATCCCGCGGGTCGCCTCGCCAATCCACGAGATCCGCCGCCTCGCCGACGTGCTCTCGGAAGCCTCCCTGCGGCTGCGTACCCGCAGCGAGGAGCGTGACCGGGCGCTCGCCGAGACCCAGCGCGGCCTCGCGGCTTTGCGCGAGAGCGAGGCGCGCTTCCGCCACATGGCCGATTCGGCCCCGGCGCTGATCTGGATGACCGACGAGACCGGGGAAGTGGTCTTCGCCAACATGCATTTCGATCACCTCTTCGGCCGCCCCGCCGCGGAGATGGCCGGCGGCGGCTGGGAGTCGATCCTGCATCCGCCCGATCTGCCGGCCTTCCGGAAGACGTTCCAAGAGGCGTTCGAGCACCGGCATCCCTTCCGGGCGGAGATACGGGTGGTCGATCGCAACGGCGAGATCCGCTGGCTGCGCTGCGAGGGCGTGCCGCGGCTCGACGATCACGGCACCTTCCTCGGCTTCACCGGATGCAACGTCGACGTCACCGACGCCAAGCGGGCCGAGGAGCATCTGCGCCTGCTCATCAACGAGCTGAATCACCGGGTGAAGAACACCCTGGCCACCGTCCAGTCGATCGCCATGCAGTCCCTGCGCGGGCTCGATGGGGAGGAGGCGCAGGCGGCCAAAGCCGCCTTCGAGGCGCGGCTGCTGGCGCTCGCCCGCGCCCACGACGTGCTGACCCGCGAGAGCTGGGAGGGTGCCGAACTGAAGACCGTGGTGGCCGACGCGATCCGACCGCTGGAGGCCGGAGACGGCGAGGCCTCGCGCTTCGCGGTCTCGGGGCCGCGCCTGAGGCTCGCGCCGCGGCTGGCGTTGTCCATTGCCATGGCCCTGCACGAACTCGGCACCAACGCCGTGAAGTACGGAGCGCTCTCCAAGGAGGGCGGGCGGGTCACGATCACCTGGACCGTGCAGCGCCGGCCGGAACTCTCCCTCTCCCTGCGCTGGAGCGAGAGCGGCGGCCCGCCGGTCACGCCGCCGACCCGCCGCGGCTTCGGCTCGCGCCTGATCGAGCGCAGTCTCGCCCGCGAACTCGCGGGCAAGGTCGAGTTGCTCTACGAGCCCGACGGGGTCGTCTGCACCATCGAAGCGCCGGTGCCGCCGCCGGGCCTGCTGGAACGGAAGGGCGGCACGCAGCTTGCCGCCACGAAGCCACTGCCGCTCGCTGGGTGAGGCGGCACTTACTGGAACGTCATCGGATCGGGTCCGATCCGCCCGTCGGCCCGGTCGAGCCCGGCGATGGCCGCGTGGTCCTCTTCCGTGAGAGCGAAACCGAACACGTCGATGTTCTCGTGCATCCGGGCGGGCGTCGCGGATTTCGGGATCGCCACGAAGCCGTTTTCGATGTGCCAGCGCAGCACCACCTGAGCCGGGCTTCGCCCGAGCCGGTCGGCAATCCGGGTGATGGCGGGTTCATCCAGCACCTGGGCCTGACCCAGGGGGCTCCAGGCCTCGGTGACGATGCCGAGCCGGGCATGGGCCGCCCGCAAGGCGTGCTGCTGGAAGCGCGGATGCAGCTCGATCTGGTTGAGGGCCGGGGTGACGCCGGTCTCGCTCACGAGCCGGTCGAGCTGGCTCTCGGTGAAGTTCGAGACGCCGATCGAGGCCGTACGACCCTCCTCGCGCAGGCGGATCAGGGCCCTCCAAGTGTCGAGATACAGCTCCCGGTCGGGGCAGGGCCAGTGAATCAGGTAGAGGTCGACCTGCGCGAGGCCGAGCCGGGCGAGACTCTGGTCGAAGGCGCGCAGCGTGGCATCGTAGCCCTGGCTGTCGTTCCAGAGCTTCGTCGTCACGAACACCTCGGCCCGGGACACGACCGTCTCCCGCAATCCGCGCCCGACGCCACTCTCGTTGCCGTAGGCCGCGGCGGTGTCGATCGAGCGGTAGCCGCTGCCGAGCGCCGTGCCGACGAGGGCGGGTGTTTCCGCCTCCTGCAGACGCCAGACGCCGAAGCCGAGCTGAGGGATGGACCGTCCGTCGTTGAGGGCAATCTGAGGGACGGGATCGGGAGCTGTCATGGCGTCTTTGTTCTCATGCGCTGCCCGAGCGACGAGCCGGGGGCGGGGCACAGAGAATCGGCACGATCCTGCCTGACGTACAGGCATCCTTCCGGGGGGCAGGCCTGCGCGCGCGTCAGGGCCGGCGTCCGAGGCCAGCGTGTCAGGGCCGGCATCAAGACCCGACGCCCGCAACGTCCTCGGCAGCCTCGAGATCGGGCCTTCGGACCAAGTGCAGGTAGGTCGGATCGAAATCGCAAAACGCCCGCAGGCGCGCGACGTCCGGAATGTGCAGCCGGCGGTCCTTCAGCCGGATCAATCCGGCCAAGCGCAGGTCACGCAGGATGCGACTCACGTGGATCGTCGTGATGCCGAGGATATCGGCGAGCATCGGCTGGGTCAGGGGCAGGGGGCAATCCCGCTCTCCGGCGGCGCCGACGAGTTGCTGGCGCAGCAGCAGCTCGCAGAACAGGTGGGCGATGCGCTTGTCGGCAGGGCGCTGGCCCATGCTGGCGAGCCATTCCCGCAGGATGCTCTCATCGACGAGGGTCGCCCACCACAAGGTCCGGGCGAGGCGCGAATCGCGGAAGACGAGAGCGTCGACCCGCTCCTGCGGGATGTCGGCGACGGTGCATGCGGTCAACGCGGCGATGTAATGGTCGGACGGGCCGAGTACGATCGATTGCAGGTCGCAGAAATCGCCCGGCAGGAGCAGCCCGAGGATCTGCCGATGCCCATCATCGATGAGCTTGTAGCGGAAGGCGTAGCCTTCGAGGACGAGGTGGACGCCTGCCGCCCGGTCGCCGGCCCGGACGATGTCCTGCTGCGGCTCCAGGCTGCGCCTGGATCGGGCTAGGTCAGCCAGGAGGGCCCGATCGCCGGCATCGAGATCCGCGCCGTAGCGAAGTCTGAGGACCAGAGGGTTGCTGCGTGGGAGCGTCACGGTCGCGTCCATGGACGCTCAACGCGGAACGCTCCGTTCCGTGCCATGGAAACCAAGCAGACTTTTGTAGGAAACCGCCCTCCGGAGGCGGTGTTCCCATAACCCTGGTCAACCCTGGCCCCAGTTGCGCCTCAGGCTGCCTTCCAGCGCCGTGCGGTGTGGTTGCCGAAGGCGCGGGCGTAGAGATTGCAGTAATTCAGCGCCGCCCCGTCCCAGCCGAACGAGCGGGACATCGCGCTGCGCCGCATGGTGTTGAGGCGCTTCTTCTGGCCGAAAGTCTCGAAGGCACGGCGGATGGCCGAGGTCAGTCCCTTGGGCGAGGCCTCGCCGAAGGTGAAGCCCGTGACGCCGTCCTCGACCGTGTCGTTGAGACCGCCGGTGCGGCGCACGATCGGCAGGGAGCCGAAGCGCTGCGCGTACATCTGGGCCAGCCCGCAGGGTTCGAAACGTGAGGGCATCAGCAGGAAGTCGCTGCCGGCGAAGATGCGGCGGGCCTCGGTTTCCCTGAAGCCCACATGGACACCGACATTCGTGGGATGGCGCCCGGCGAGGTCGCGCAATGCCTCCTCGAACCGGCCCTCGCCCTGGCCGATCACCACGAGCTGACCGCCCTCGGCGACGATCGATTCGGCGGCGCTGATGCTGAGATCGATGCCCTTCTGGTGGACGAGGCGCGAGACGATGGCGAAGAGCGGGCCGCGGGAGACCGCCATTCCGAACTGTTTGCGCACCTCGTCGGCATTGGCCCGCTTGCCCTTCCAGTCATCGGGCTCGAAACGGGTGGCGAGGTGCGGGTCGGTGCGCGGGTCCCAACTCTCGTCGATTCCGTTGAGGATGCCGGTGAGGCGTCCCTGCGCGGCGCGGGTGCGCAGGAGGCCGTCGAGGCCGCAGCCTCCCTCGGGCGTGGTGATCTCGCGCGCGTAGGTCTCGCTCACCGTGGTGACGTGAGACGCGTGGTAGATGCCGGCCTTGAGGAAGGAGAGCTGGCCGTAGAACTCGACGCCGTCCATTTGGAACGCGTAGTCCGGCACGCCGATCCGCCCGAGATTGTCGCGGTGGAACAGACCCTGATAGGCGAGATTGTGGATCGTCAGCACGCTCGGGCGGCGGATGCCGAGCCAGGACATGTAGGCGGGCGCCAGCGCCGTCTGCCAGTCGTTGAGATGCAGCAGATCGGCCGACCAGTAAGGATCGATGCCGGCGGCGAGTTCCGCCGCCGCCCGGCTGAGGCGGGCAAACCGCAGGTCGTTGTCGCCGAAATCGCCGCTGGCATCGCCGTAGGGCGTGCCGTCGCGCTCGTACAGGTCGGGCGCGACCAGCACGTAGACGCCGAGCCCGTCCGGCGTGGTGCCGAAGCCGAGTTCGCAGCCCGGTACGCTGGCGAAGCTGCCGAACCGGGCGATCATCGTCAGGTTTTCGAGTCCGGCGAGCACCCGCGCGTAGCCGGGGATGAGGATGCGGACGTCGTAGTGGCGGCGCAGGGCGCGGGGCAGTGAACCCGCGACCTCCCCGAGGCCGCCGGTCTTCACGAAATCCGCCATTTCCGGCGTAGCGTAGAGGATCCGGGGAAGAAGAGTGTTGCCGAGCCTGATGCCGGGCTCGGATTGCGGGATCAGCGACGATGCCTCGGCGACCGGGCGATCACCGAGATCCACGTAAGCCATCGACACGCCCCCAGACCAGCGGCGCGGCTCGTGGAAAGCGGGAACCGCCGCTGCTGCGCTCGGCATTGAAATGCTCCGGAAGGCAATCCGTTCCGTTGCATCGCACAATTCAGGCCAGGTTCAGACGGATATTTTTGCGATGCGACCCGCGTTGCGATCATGGGCTGCCTGCGCTGCAGGAATATGTCCGCTTCCCAGCGCATCGAGCCCCGCCTTGGGTGGTGAAACGCACAGGGTGCGGCGCAGCGTAAGAGCCGCAGGCAGCGAGGCGAGGACGGGAGGACCTTAGCGGTCTGTCGGCCGGAGGATGACTCCCTCGTCCGGGTGAAGCTGGAGATTGCCTTCGGCCCTGCCGCCCGCCCGTCCCGGATGGGTCGAGAGCAGAATCGTCCAGGCGCTCTCAGCTCCCAGTGGCACCAACCAATCCCGATGACCGAAATTGAGCAGAATGCGCAGGGTTTCACCACCGGCGAAACGCTCGTAGGCGAACACCGCGGCGGCGAGATCCGGAGGCAGGGAGAGGCTGCGCCACTCACCGATCGACAGAGCGGAATGATCCCGACGCAGGGACAGGAGCCGGCGGTAGAGCGTCAGGATCGAGCGGGAATCATCGCGCATCTCGTCGACGTTGCGCCGCTCCGCGTCGGCACTGAGCGGAAGCCAGGGCGTACCGGTGGTGAAGCCCGCATTCGGTGCGTCCTCCCACTGCATCGGCGTGCGCTCCGGGTCACGCCCGTGGCCGGGCTCGTTGCGCCCCCACGGATCCTGTGCCCGCTCGGGCGGCACCGCGACGTGTCCGAGACCGATCTCATCACCGTAATAGAGCGTCGGCGTGCCGCGCAGCGTCAACAGCAGGATGGCCGCCACGCGCGCCTGCGCCTCGCCGACACGGGCGGCGATGCGGGGCTGGTCGTGGTTGCCGAGCACCCAGTTCGGCCAGCCGCCTTCGGGCAGGGCCGCCTCGTATTCCGCCACCAGAGTCGCCACTGCGTCCGCGCGCCACGGCGTCTGGATGAGCTGGAAGTTGAACGGCAAGTCGGCCCCCGTCAGGCCGGGGCCGTAATAAGCCATCAGCCGCTCGATCGGCAGGTAGATCTCGCCGATCAGCACCCGCTCGCCGTATGCGCGCAGCACCGTGCGCATCCCGGCAATGACGTCGAGCACCTCGGGCCGGTCGCAGGAATAGACCTGATGGAAGCGGTTGATCCCGGCCTGATGCGACTGGAAGGCGGGATTCTGCGGGTTGTCGCGAAATCCCTCGTCCTTGATCAGGTGCCAGATCACATCGACGCGAAAACCGTCCACGCCGCGCTCCAGCCAGAAGCGCAGGGCGTCGTGCATCGCCGCCCGCACGTCCGGGTTGCGCCAGTTCAGGTCCGGCTGCTCGGGCAGGAAGGCGTGATAGTAGTACTGGCCGGTAGCCGGATCCTGGGTCCAGGCCGGGCCTCCGAAATTCGAGAGCCAGTTATTCGGCGGACCGCCGTCGGGGGCCGGATCGCGCCAGATGTACCAGTCGCGCTTGCGTGCCTCGCGGCTCGCACGGCTCTCGGCGAACCACGGATGCTCGATCGAGCTGTGGTTGGGCACGAAGTCGAGAATCACCTTCAGCCGGCGCCGATGCGCCTCGCTGATCAGGGCATCGAAATCCTCCAGGGTGCCGAACAGCGGGTCGACGGCGCAGTAATCGGCCACGTCGTAGCCGAAATCGGCCATGGGCGAGCGGTAGAACGGCGAGATCCAGACCGCATCGACGCCGAGCCATGCGAGGTAGTCCAGCCGCGCCGTGATCCCCCGAAGGTCGCCGACGCCGTCCCCATCCGTGTCCTGGAATGAGCGCGGATAGACCTGATAGACTGTCCCGTTCTGCCACCAGACCGCTTCGGAGCCGCTCGTCCCGGATATCGGACCGCCCATCGGACCTCCCGCGATGCTGCCACCGACACCATGCGCATCATTCCAGGGTTGGGTAGAGCCGTTCAGCAAGCCTTCAAGCGTCCGGTGTCATTTCTCCTGCCGGTCGGCGACCGATGCGCGAGCGTTGTGTCCAAGGTGACACAGGCGTGAGGGCATACGACTTGCGAAAGACATGTTTGCACGCATGTGTCGCGATGTGTCTCGACAAGGCCGGCCACCGGCAACACCATGGTGCGGCAGGGCGACAGACCACGTCGCGGATCATCGGGCCGCCGCGAGAAGCGGCCGGGCTCCGCGCTCAACCGACATCCTCGGCTGCAACGAAGGGGGATACCCAGGTGCTGAACGAAGCTCTGTCCGTTCTCGTCAGGAACGGCGAAGCGGACACTTCCGCTTCATCGGCGAAGACGGCGAAGGCCGCCGCCACCTATGTTAAGCCGCGTGAGAGCGCCGGAAGCGACGCCGTCGTGGCTTTGCGCGAGGACATCCGCGCCAAGCTCATCTACGTGATCGGCAAGACGCCCGAGGCTGCCCGCGAGCGCGACTGGTTCGCCGCCACCGCACTGGCGCTGCGCGACCGGATCGTCGATGCCTGCTATCGGGCTCACGCCGGCACCGTGCCGGACAAGCGGGTCTATTACCTCTCGCTCGAATTCCTGATCGGCCGGCTTCTGTCGGATGCGATGAACAATCTCGGCCTCGTCGAGACCACCAAGGCGGCGCTTCGCGACCTCGGCGTCGATCTCGCCGACGTCGAGGGGGCCGAGCCCGACGCGGCGCTCGGCAATGGCGGCCTCGGGCGGCTCGCCGCCTGCTTCATGGAGAGCATGGCGAGCCTGTCGATCCCCGCGATCGGCTACGGCATCCGCTACGACCACGGCATCTTCCGCCAGTCGCTGGAAGACGGATGGCAGCGTGAGGCGCCGGAGACCTGGCTCGCGGAAGGCAATCCTTGGGAGTTCGCCCGGCCGGAATCGACCTACAAGATCGGCTTCGGCGGCCACGTCACCATGACGAGCCAGGGCGACCATCAGATCCGCCGCCACTGGCACCCGGCCGAGACCGTGAACGCGGTTGCCTACGACGTGCCGATCGTCGGCTGGCGGGGTAAACACGTCAACGTCCTGCGGCTGTGGAAGGCGGAGGCCGACGCGCCGCTCGAACTCGCCCGCTTCAATGCCGGCGACCATGTCGGCGCGGTGGCCGACCGGGCCCGGGCCGAGGCGATCTCACGGGTGCTCTACCCGAGCGATTCCTCCGCCGAGGGCCAGGAACTGCGCCTGCGCCAGGAGTTCTTCTTCACCTCCGCGTCTCTGCAAGATCTCGTGCGCCGGCACGTCGCCGAGCGCGGCAGCTTGCGCTCCCTGCCCGACCACGCCGCGATCCAGCTCAACGACACGCATCCGGCCATCGCCGTGCCGGAGCTCATGCGCATCCTGATGGAGGATCACGACCTTCCCTGGGAGGATGCGTGGCAGATCACCTCCAACACTTTGCACTACACCAATCACACCCTGCTGCCCGAGGCGCTGGAGACCTGGCCGGTCGAGCTGATGGAGCAACTGCTGCCGCGCCACATGCAGATCATCTACCTGATCAACTGGCTGCACCTCGAGGAGCAGAGCAAGAACGCCAAAGGCGGGGCATCGGGCGGGGCGTTCGATGTGTCCACCGTCTCGCTGATCGACGAGTCGCACGGCCGGCGCGTGCGCATGGGGCCGCTGGCCTTCCATGGCTCGCGGCGGGTCAACGGCGTCTCGGCGCTCCACAGCGAGCTGCTGAAGTCGACCGTGTTCAAGGATCTCCACGCAATCGAGCCGGAGAAGATCATCAACAAGACCAACGGCATCACCTTCCGCCGCTGGCTTCACAACGCCAACCCGGAGCTGACGGCGCTCGCCGTCGAGGCGGCGGGCGAGGGCGTTCTCGATGATCCGACACTGCTCGAGCGGCTGGTGCCGTTTGCCGACGACCCGGAATTCCGCAAGCGCTACGCAGCGATGCGGAAGACCCGCAAGAAGCGCCTCGCCCACGTGATCGCCGAGCGCACCGGCGTCACCGTCGATCCCTCGGCGCTGTTCGACGTGCAGATCAAGCGCATCCACGAGTACAAGCGCCAGCTCCTCAACCTCATCGAGACCGTGGCGCTCTACCAGGCGATCAAACAGGCGCCGCACAAGGATTGGACGCCACGCGTCAAAATTTTCGCCGGCAAGGCGGCGCCGAGCTACGTCCAGGCCAAGCTCATCATCAAGCTCGCGGGCGACATCGCCAACGTCGTCAACACGGATCCCGAGATCGGCGACCGGCTGAAGGTGGTGTTCCTGCCGAACTACTCGGTGAGCCTGGCCGAGGTGATCATCCCGGCCGCCGACCTTTCCGAGCAGATCTCGACCGCGGGCATGGAAGCCTCGGGCACGGGCAACATGAAGCTCGCCCTCAACGGTGCGCTGACCGTCGGTACGCTCGACGGCGCCAATATCGAGATCAAGGATCATGTCGGCGCGGAGAACATCTTCATCTTCGGCCTCGACGCCGAAGGGGTGCTCGCCCGCGCGGGCGAGCCGGATTACGCTGCCAAGGCGATCGCGGCCTCGCCGCGGCTGGCCGCGGCACTCGATGCCATCGCTGGCGGCGCGTTCTCGCCGGATGATCCGGCCCGCTTCGCGCCACTCGTGGACGAGCTGCGCCACAGCGACCGCTACCTGACCACGGTCGATTTCGAGGATTACTGGCGCGTCCAGCGCGAGATCGACGCCGCATGGAAGCGTCCGGCCCAGTGGTGGCGCGCGGCGATCCTCAACACCGCCCGCATGGCGTGGTTCTCCTCCGACCGCTCGATGCGCGAATACGCCGAGGAGATCTGGCGGGTGAAGGTGGCCTGAACCCGTCAGCCGTTGAAATCGAAAAAGGGGCAGGACGGGTGATCCGTCCTGCCCCTTTTTGTGTGAACTGAGACGGGCAAACTGTGCCCGATTGGTAACGAGCGGTCAGAGCCCGTTCGTCCAATCCTTAGCCTCAGGATGAGGGAGGCGGATAGGAGACCCGTTTCGAAGAGCGTCTCACGCCCCCGGTTCGAGCGGGATCGGGTAGTACCGCGCGCCCGCCGCCGCCGCCAAAACCTCGACCGCGCCGAGTGTCGAGGGACAGCCGGAGGCATGCACCACATCGGTCGCCCGCAGGCTTGGGATGTGGGCGGTGAGCGGACCGGGGCGCACGTCCGGGGCCCGCTGGCGGTGGCGGTCGGCGGCGAGCGTGATGCGGGTCACGCCGGTGGCGCGCAGCCACTCCAGGGATGGGCGCATGTAGAGGTCGAGGGGATCGCGGGCGCCGATCACGAGGCAGATCTCGCGGGCGGGCTCGACGTAGCGCGCGGCACGGGCAATGGCCCAGATTCCGGCAAATCCGGTCTCCGCCGCGACCAGCACGAGACGGCCGCCGCCGGGACGGTAGGTGCCGTTGCCGACCGGGCCTTTCACCTTCACCGCGCGGCCGGGCTCGACGGCGCAGCCGAACAGGGCGGTGAGATCCTCCGCGCACTCGCCGCGCAGGTGGAAGACGAGTTCATTCAGCTCCGCGCCGCCCTCGACGCCGAGCGTCGGCGTGAGGGTGACCGGGCGCCCCCCCTCGAGCGTGACGACGACCTGATCGCCCGGCTCGAAGGGAAGCCGCCGCTCCAGGGTTGCGACCACCTGCAGGACCCGCGGCGCAAGCGCCGTAACCGTGTCGATGCTGCCGGTGCGGCGCGCGAGTGTCCGCGCGGGTGTCCGCGCGGGTGTCTTGACGGGCCGGATCGTCGCGTCCGGATCGGGAACGGACAGCGTCACCGCCTCCGCTCTCCGGGCTCGAACGGGCAGCCGTCGCGAGGCAGGACCGGCGCCCTGGCCGAACAGGCCGGTCATCGGGGCGATCACCCCGTCAGCGAGCGCAGTTTCCAGCGAGGTGTCGCCGGGGGAGACCCGCAGGGGCTGGCCGTTGACGACAAGCGAGCAACGGGCGCTCGTGGGAGCACGCATGGCGGCAACCCGCTCCGATCTGATGTCAGGTGTTTCGAAGGATCAGCGCGGGTCGTGGATCAGGCGCTCGACCAGGGCGGCCCAGCGCGCGCGCACGGCCCGCGACTCCTCGCTCAGCGTCTCCGCTTCCACGAGGCCGAGGCTGCTGCGAAGGGCCTCGCTCTCCCGGCGCTCGGCGGCCAGCGCCGCTTTCATCATCGCGACTTCGAGGCGCAGGCGCGTGAGATCCGCCTCACCCGTATCGACTTCAGGCTCGGAGAGCAGGGAAGCGGGGACTTGCGCCAGAGCATCCGCTGGTGCTTCCACCACGACCTGCGCGACGGCTTCCGCCGGAGCCTTCGTCACCGCTTCCGCCGCACTTTCCGAAACGAACGCCCGCGGCTGCACCGCCCCGGCGAGATGCGCGTGGATGGGGCGTGTCATCAGGCGCCGCATCGCGCTACCGGAGGGGGCCGGGCTCCTGCGTCTCGTCGCCTCGATCATCGTCCATCCTCAGACCGGCGGGCCCGCCGAAGCGGCGTCCCGGATAGCTCGGATGGACCTTCCTTCAACATGGTTAAGGGAGGTTTAAACAGAAACGCGAGCGACCTGCCTCATCGTGAGATCAGGATGGCGGAACCCGACAGCGGGATCACGCCGCCTCGGGCGCGGCGCCGACGAGCTGGCGGGCCTGGAGCACGGTCATCGGCTCGCCGAAGGCCGCCCCCTGCGCATAATCGCAGCCGAGCTCCTGCAGCCCTTGCGCGTCTTCCTCCGACTCGGCGCCCTCGGCGATGGTGGCGAGGCCCAGTTCCTGCCCCATCCGCAGGACCGAGCGCAGCATGGCGGTGCGTCCCTGGCCCATCTGGCGCACGAAGCTGTGGTCGATCTTGATCGTGTCGAAGGGGAAGCGCTGGAGATAGGAGATTGCCGAGTAGCCGGTGCCGAAATCGTCGAGGACCAGACCGGCGCCGAGGTCGTGAATGCGGGTGAGCATCTGGGCGGCGTATTCCGGGTTCTCCATCACCAGCCCCTCGGCCAGTTCCAGCTTGAGCGAGCCGGGCAACACGCCGGTGCGGGCGATCACCGTCTTCACGTCATGCAGGAGGTCATGGCGCAGGAGCTGCCGCGAGGAGACGTTGACCGAGGCGAAGATCGGCGGCTCGACATCGAGGGAGCGCTGCCAGGCGGCGAGTTCGAGCGCCGTGCGCTCGATGGCGAAATTGCCGAGCTGGACGATGACACCGGTCTCTTCCGCCACCGGCAGGAAGGTCGAGGGCGCGATGCGGCCGAGCTTCGGATGGTCCCAGCGCAGCAGCGTTTCGAAGCCGGCGACGGTGCGGTCCTCGAGCCGGACGATCGGCTGGAACAGCACCTTGATCTCGTTGCGCTCCAGCGCCTTGCGCAGATCCGCCTCCAGCATCAGCCGGTCGGAGCGCTCCAGCCGCATGTTGGCGCGGAACACCTCGATCCGGTCGCCGCCGCCGCGCTTGGCTTGGATCATCGCCATCTCGGCGTTCTTGAACACCTCTTCCCGGCGTGGCTGGCCGTTATTCCCCGCCCCTTGCGCCGCCTCGTGCAGGGCGGTGCCGATGGAGACGGTGAGGAACACCTCGCGGTCGGCATAGGTGACCGGGGTGGCAATGGCACGCCGGATCATCTCGGCGAAGGAGAGGATGCGGTCGGGCTCGCGCTCGGAGAGCAGGATCACCGCGAACTCGTCACCCGCGACCCGGGCCAAGGTGTCCTGCGGCCGCAGCAGACGGCCGAGCCGGCGCGAGAGGGTGAGCAGGATCGAGTCGCCCGCCGAGAGGCCGATGGCGTCGTTGATCGCCTTGAACCGGTCGATGTCGAGGGCGATCACTGCCGGCTTGAGGCGCGGATCCTGGCTCGCCAGGGCCAGCGCAGCCTCCAGCCGGTCGTGGAACAGCTCGCGGTTCGGCAGCCCGGTGAGGCTGTCATGGACGGCGTCGTGCAGCAGTCGCTCCTCGGCGGTCTTGGCCTCGGTGACGTCGCTGATGGTGCCGACGATGCGGATCACCTCGCCGTCGGTGCCGATCACGGGCCGCGCCTTCAGCCGGTACCACGCGTAGGGGCCGTCGGCCGAGCGCAGGCGAAAATCGTGCGTGATGCGCCCGCGCCGCTCCTCGATCACCGTGTCCAGGGCGGCCGAGTAGCGCTCCACGTCGAAGGGATGGAGCAGGCCGAGCCAGTTCGCTGCCGGCCCTTCGAGGGTGCCGCGCTTGAGCCCGAGCTGCGCCTCGATCTCCGGGCCGGCGAAGACGCGGTCGCCGGGCACGTCCCAGTCGAACACGATGTCGCCCGCCCCCGTCAGCGCCAGCGCCCGGCGCTCGGTGTCCGAGACGAGGCTGTGGCTCAGGCCCCCCCCGGCGAAGGCGTGCTGCATCACGGTGAAGCCGATCAGCATGACGATGAGCACGAGGCCGCCGATGAGCGCCGGCTGCACGAGGTCGGAGCCGATCTGCCCGGTGATGGCAAAGCCCGCCGCCACCACCCAGACCAGCAGCAGCAGCCAGGTCGGCACCAGCAGGATGGCGCGGTCGTAGCCGTTATGGACGGCGAGATAGAGGATCAGCAGCAGCCCGACGCCGGCCACCGCCGCGATCGAGATGCGCGCCACGCCTGCCGCCACCGGCGGATCGAACACCGCGAGCGCCACGAGACCGGCGAGGAAGGTGAGCCAGAAGAAGGCGACGTGGCTATAGCGCACATGCCAGCGCGACAGGTTCAGGTAGGCGAACAGGAACACGAGCAGGGTCGCGCCGAGCACGGCCTCGGCGGAGGCGCGGTAGATCCGCTCTGCGAGTTCGGTGACGGGAAACACCCGTTGCAGGAAGCCGAAATCGATGCAGGCATAGGCCAGCACCGCCCAGGAGAGCGCCGCGGCCGCGGGGAAGATGATTGCGCCCTTCACCACGAAGATGATGGTGAGGAACAGCGCGAGCAGCCCGGCGATGCCGATGATGATGCCCTTGTAGAGCGTCAGCCCCGAGGTCTTTTTGCGGTAGGCGTCCTGGTCCCAGAGGTAGACCTGCGGGATGTTCGGACCCTTCAACTCGGCGACGTAGGTGACCGTGGTGCCGGGATCGATGGTGATCAGGAACTGGTCGGCGTCCAGGCTCTCGTCGCGCTCGGGCCGGATGCCCTCGCTCGCGGTGATCGCGGCGATGCGCGAGCCGCCGAGATCGGGCCAGATCACCCCGGAGCCGACGAGGCGGAAATGCGGGGCGACCAGCAGGCGGTCGATCTGCTCGTCGGTGTCGTTGGTGAGCGCGAACACCATCCAGTCGGGCCGCGCCCCCGCCTCGCGTGCCTTGACTGCGATGCGGCGCACGATGCCGTCCTTGCCCGGGGCGGTGGAGATCTGGATCAGGTCGCCGTCCGAGCGGTAGCGCTCGATCGTCGGCGTCAGGTCGATCGCGGGCGCGTCGAGGGTGACGCGCACGGCTTCGACCGCGGAGGCGGGGGCGGTGGTCCCGAGGAGGCAGGCGAGGGAGCCCGCCACGGCCGTCAGGATCGCGAGGGCCAGGGCAAGGGCCAGTGAAAGCGTGCGCAACGGGCGATTCTTGACAGCCGGCTTGAGCGGTGGAGGCGAGCGGCCAAGTCGTATCGGCGGCTCTCCGCCCCCGCAAGGCAAGCCGGCCGGGACGCGCGGCCCGCCCACCGCTCTTTCGGGGGACCGTGTCAGGCGGATCGCGTGGCTTTGCGGCCAAAACAAGTTGGGATCGCCGCAGCGGGGCTACGCTGGCCTCGCTTGGTCGTGCCGGGGCGGGTAGAGCGGAACCTATGCGAATGATCGGAACACGCCGCCCCGAAACTCCCTTCCGCAGAAGCGGGAGAGCGGCAGAGCCCTGACTTGCGATCCGATGATCCTCGCTCCCCTCCTCGTCGTGCCGCTGGCGGCGCTCCTCTCCGCCGGACTCATCGTGCTGCTGAAGCCGCTGCTGCAGCGCTATGCCCTGGCGCGCCCGAACGCCCGCTCGAGCCACCGGGTGCCGACGCCGCAGGGTGGCGGGATCGCCATCGTCGCCGCCGGGCTGATCACGGCAGCCGTCCTAGCGATGCCAGCCGGAATCACGCTCGCGGGCGTCGAGCTGCCTGTGCTGGCTCTCTCCGTGCTCGCCCTCGCCGCAATCGGCGCCGTCGACGACATTCGGCCGCTGCCGGCCTCGCTCCGGCTCGTGATCCAGGCCGGCGCGGTCGCCGCCGTCGTGCTCACCGCTGAGGGCCGCCTGTTGCCGTCCGTGCCGCTCGGGATTGAACGGAGCTTCGCGATCCTCGCCGGGCTCTGGTTCGTGAACCTCGTCAATTTCATGGACGGGCTCGACTGGATGACGCTGGCCGAATTCGTGCCGCCCGCCGCGTTCCTGTTCGCCCTCGGCCTCTCCGGCCGCTACGCCCCCGAGCCGACGCTGGTCGCCGGCGCGCTGCTCGGCGGCCTCCTCGGCTTCGCGCCGTTCAACCGGCCGGTGGCGCGGCTGTTCATGGGCGATGTCGGCTCGCTGCCGATCGGGCTGGTCGTGGCGTGGCTGCTGTTTCGCCTCGCGGGGGAGGGGGGCCTCGCCGCCGCGCTGATCCTGCCGCTCTATCCGCTGGCCGATGCGACGCTCACCCTGCTCTGGCGCTTGCGGCGGGGTGACGCCGTCTGGCAGGCCCATCGCAGCCACTACTATCAGGTCGCTACCGTCAACGGTTTCTCTGTGCCGGAGACCGTCGGCTCGGTCTTCGCCGTGCAGGCGGCACTGGCCGGGCTGGCGGGCGCGACCTTGCTTTGGCCGTCTCTGCCCGTCACGCTCGCCTGTCTCGGCCTCGCGGCGGGGCTGGTCGGATGGCTGCTGCGCCGGTTCGCGACGCCGCGGGCCGCTAGCGCGTGAGGGAAAACGGGTGAGCGGAAAGCTGATCGCGCTGACGGGAGCCACCGGCTTCATCGGACGCCACTTGCTGCGGACCCTCTCGGCGCAGGGCTACCGGGTGCGCGTGCTGCTGCGCCGACCGGTCGAGGTGCCGGAGGGCGCCAGCGGCGCCGTCGTCGGCGATCTGGCGCGGCCGATGAACATGGCCGCCGCGCTCAGTGGGGTCGACGCCGTGGTCCATTCGGCCGGCCTCGCCCACGCCATGTCCGGCGCGCCCGAGGACGACTTTCGCAACTCGAACACCGAGGCGACGCGCAAGCTCGCCGAAGCGGCGCAGCGGGCACGGGTGGGCCGCTTCGTGTTCCTGTCCTCGATCCGGGCGCAGGTGGGATCGAGCGCCCCGGCGCCCCTGTCCGAGGCGGACGCGCCGGAACCGACCGATCCTTACGGCCGCTCGAAGCTCGCAGCAGAGGAGGCGCTGGCCGTGACCGGCCTCGATTGGGTCGCCCTGCGCCCGGTCCTCGTCTACGGCGCGGGAGTGAAGGGCAACATGGCGGCGCTGCTCAAGCTCGCCCGCACGCCCTATCCGCTGCCGCTTGCGAGCCTGACCGGGCGCCGCTCGCTGGTCTCGGTCGAGAGTCTTGCGGGCGCGGTGGCGACGGTGCTGGAGGCATCCGGTCCCCTGAGGCGTTCGCTGGTCGTGGCCGATCCCGATCCGCTGACGCTGCCCGAGATGCTCACCGCGCTCCGCGCCGGCCTCGGTCGGGGTCCCGGCCTGCTGCCCTGTCCCGTTCCGCTGATCGGCCTCGCTTGCCGCGCCACCGGCCGCGAGGCCGCCTTCGACCGGCTATCCGGCTCGCTCGTCGCCCGCGCCGAGGGCTTGGAGGCCCTGGGCTGGCGGCCGGCGCAAGCGTCGCGGGACGGGCTCGCGGCGCTGGCGCGGGCGGGCGGCTGAGGTCTGAGTGTCAGTCACAAAACTCCCGCCGCGCTGTCGTAGCCAGAGCGGCAACCCATCAGGGACCGGGAGTCTCGTGAGCACTCTTAAGCGGCCTTGAGAGCCGCCGCAGCGTCCAGGGCGCCGGCCAGCGCCCGCTCGCGGGCCTCCGGGCCCAGGGCGATGCCTTCGGCGACGATGATCTCCGGTGCCGTGATGCCGATGAAGGCCAGCACCGCGCGCAGATACGTTTCCGCGTGCTCGGCCGCCGCGGCGGGCGTGCCCGGCCCGTAGAGGCCGCCGCGCGAGACGACGGCGATGACCCGCTTGCCGCCCGCGAGGCCCTCGGCCCCGGACGGCCCGTAGCGGAAGGTGACACCCGCCACGAGGATGCGGTCGATCCAGGCCTTGAGCTGGCTCGACAGGGTAAAATTATAGAGCGGCGCACCGATCACCACCACATCGGCCGCCAGGAACTCCTCCAGCACCTGCCGGCCGAGATCGACGTCGTGCTGCACGTCGGGCGTGTTCGTCGCGTTGGGCTGCGCCCCGGCGAGGACCGCGCCCGAGAGGTGCGGCAGCGGCGTCCCGGCGAGGTCGCGGTAGATGACCTCGAGACCGGGATGCTGCGCCCGCAGGCGGTCCACGATGGCGGCGGAGACCGTCCGGCTGACGGAGTGCGGCCCCAGAATGCTGCCGTCGACGTGAAGGAGCTTCATGTTTGATCCTCGGTATCAGAATTGAACCGAGGCGCTATAGATAACCACCGTCAGCCGCGCGCAAGGAGGCACATTCTTGGAACCCGGGCACATTGAGGGAACCGACGCGCCGCCGCGGCCCGAGCATTCCGGGCAGGATTGCCGCCTCGTCGGCACGGTGCTCGCGCGGATCGGCGACAAGTGGAGCGTCCTCGTCGTCATGATGCTGGGAGACGGTCCGCGGCGCTTCAACGAGCTGAAGCGGATGATCGGCGGCATCTCGCAGCGGATGCTCACCTTCACCCTGCGCGGGCTGGAACGCGACGGCCTCGTGACGCGCACGATCTTCCCGACGATCCCGCCGCGGGTCGATTACGAGCTGACCGAACTCGGACGCTCGCTCCGGGAGCCGATCCAGGCTCTCGGCGCCTGGGCCTTCGCCCACCTTCCCCAGATCCAGGAGGCCCGCGCCCGCTTCGACCGCCGCAGCGGCGAAGGAGCCTGAGCCGCAGCGGGTCGAGGCGTCAGGCGCTCGCCGCCTCGGCGGCTTGGGGCGGCGGCGCAAGGCTCTCGGGCTTGGTGTTCGGAACGGCCCCGGCGCGATTGCGGAAATCCGGGATCGCCTCCTCGAAAACCGCCTCCGCCGCCGCCCGGTCCCCGGCGGCCACGGCCTCGTGCAGGCGAGAGATCCACCCCTCCAGCACGGCGCGGTCGGCGAAGACGGGCTTGGCCGCCATGACGCCTTCGATGCCGGCCAGCGTGACGCGCGGCTCCTCCTTCGCGAACAGAATCTCGTTGAGCCGCTCGCCCGGCCGCGCGCCGGTGACTTGGATCTCGATGTCCTCGCCGGGCTCGAAGCCCGCGAGCCGGATCATCCGCTCGGCCAGATCCCGGATGCGCACGGGCTGGCCCATCTTCAGCACGTAGACCGCCGCGCGCTGGTCGCCGGTATCGCCGCGCCCTTCCGCGTCGGCGTGGGAGGCGGCCGTGAGCACGAGGTCGGAAGCCTCGCGCACGGTCATGAAGTAGCGCACCATCTCGGCATGGGTCACCGTGACAGGGCCGCCGCGGGCGATCTGCGCCTTGAACACCGGCACCACGGAGCCGGCCGAGCCCAGCACGTTGCCGAAGCGCACGGCGATGAGCCGGGTCGCCTCCGCGCCGCTGCGTTCCGCGTCGAGGGATTGGGCCACCATCTCGGCGAAGCGCTTGGTGACGCCGAGCTGCGAGACCGGCTCGATCGCCTTGTCGGTCGAGATCATCACCAGGGCGCGGGCGCCTGCGGCGACGGTGGCTTCGGCGACGTTGACCGAGCCGAACACGTTGGTCTTGATGCCCTCGGTCCAGTCGCGCTCGAGATACGGCACCTGCTTCAGAGCGGCTGCGTGGAAGACGTAGGTCGGACGGAAGTCGCGGATGATGGCGTACAGCCGGTCGCGGTCGCGGATGTCGGCGAGCGCGCCCTCGACCTCGGCCTCGGCATGCAGCAGGGCCGGGCCGTTGAGGACGGCGTGCAGCGCCGGCTCCGAGTTCTCGATGACGAGCAGCGCCGAGGCGCCGAAGGCGACCGCGCGGGCGCAGATCTCGGCACCGATCGAGCCGCCGCCGCCGGTCACGACCACGCGGGCACCGGTCAGGAAGCGCTCGAGCCGCGGCCGATCGATCGCGACGGTGGGGCGCAGGAGCAGATCCTCGATCTCCAGCGGCGCGAGTTCGGCGTCGCGCATGCCTTCGCCGAGGCTGGTGACGCGGGCGAGCGGCAGGCCGAGACGCCTTGCGCGGGCGATGAGGTCATCGGGCTCGGATTCGGGCGCCAGCGCGCTCGGCGTCGCCACGAGCCGGCGCACCGGCAGGCCACGATTCGCGAGGTCGGCGACGACCTGCTCGAGGTCGCGAAACCCGCCGAGCACGGGCACGCCGCGCATCATCTGGCCCGCCTCGTCCGCCCGCGGCGAGAGGATGCCCTTCGGCGACAGCCGCTTGACCGAGCCGGATTCGATGGCCCGCAGCACGATCTCGATATCGGCACCGCGGCCCAGCAGCAGCGTCGGCGTGGTGGCGGCGCGGGCGTGGCTCTGCCGCGAGCGGGCGTATTTCAGGTAGCGGAAGGCCAGCCGCGGTCCGCCGAGCAGGAAGATCTGCAAGACCCAGTAGAGGAGGATGGCGACCTTGCCGAAGAAGTAGAACCCGTAGAGGTTCGAGGAGACCAGCACGTAGTCGAGCACGAGCAGCGTCAGTGCGGTGACGCTCGCGGCGCGCACGATGCCGGCGAGGTCGGGCAGCGAGGCGAAGCGCCACTTGGTGCGGTAGAGCCGGAACCACGCGTAGATCAGTCCGGCATAGGCCAGGAACGGCGGCAGCAGCAGCGGCAGCGCGTGCAGGCGCTCGGTCAGAGCCCCGTCCTGAAAGCGGAAGACGAAGGTCAGCACCACGGCCGCCGCGGTCGCAGCGAGATCGTGGACGACCATCACCGCCGTCTTGAGGGTGCGCTTCTGCATGGTGCTTCGTGTCAGAGCATCGGCCCGAACGATGGATACCGGTTTTCGGCCATAGGCCGATGCTCGAGGCGGAGCGCGGTATCGGCGCCGACCGGGGGGAATGTCAACGCGCGGCGCGGACCGCCTTGGCGACTGCCCCGTTCCCCTCGTCGAGATCCGGGGCGTCGATGTGGCGATAGCGGGCCTGGATCAGGCCGAAGGTGCCAAAGGCGAAGTGGCCGGCGGCGACGATGGCGAGCAGCACCCAGCCGTAGGGCTGCGCCCTCAGCGCCGAGAAGGCGCCAGAGAGACCCGTGGCGTCGGAGGAGGCTTGCGTCCAGGCGGCCGTGAGGACGAAGCCGCCGATCATCAGGAAGACGAGCCCTCGCGCCGCGTAGCCGAACCGGCCGAGCCGGTCGATCCAGGCCTCGGAGCCGGCGGGAAGAGAGAGCCGTTCGGTGACGTTGCCCTTCCAGGCCTTGGCGGCATAGCCGATCCCGGCGGCGACGATGCCGAGCCCGACGATCCCGACGAGCCAAGGGCCGAGGGGCTGGCCGAGCAGCCACTTGGTCCAGTCCCGCACCCCGTCGCCGCCGGCCGAGGCGCGGCCGATGCCGAAGGCGAGGCGGGCCGCGGTGAGGCTGAGGCCGGCATAGATCAAGGCGCTGATCAGGTGGGCGCCGCGCACGGCCAATGCTTTTGCCGAATGCCCACGCCGGTCCGCGTCGGTCGCACCTTCGAAGAGGCGCCACAGCGCGAAGCCCGCGAGGCCCAGAGCGATCAGTCCGACGATGACGACGCCGAACGGACCGCCGAGCACGGCCCGGATCGCGCTCTTGCTGTCGCCGGCCGAGCCGCCCTGCCCGAGGGCGGCGAGCACGGCGAGCGCCCCCACGACGCAATAGACGAAGCCGCGCGCCCCGTAGCCGAAGCGAGCGAGGTGCTCCAACGCGTTGTCGTTCCGACTCCAAGCAATCCCGGTTCAGTCGCGCTCACGGTCGGGCTTGCCGGCCAGCGCCACGTAAAAGCCGAGCCCATCGCCCGCGGGCAGCGTCTGGAGCCGCTCGATCCAGCCGCGGCGCTTGGCATCGAGGAGTTGGCGCCCGATCGGCTGGAATAGGGTCTCGCCCCCGCCCTCCGGCGGCGGATCGAGGCGGATCGCCACGGTCTTGCCTTTGGCGAAGCGGCTGCGCTCCAGCATCTCAGTCAGCGAGGCTTCCGCGGTCGGGCGGTTGGCCCCGCGCAGATCGAGCACCGATTCCGCGTCGGTCACCCCGAGAGAGCCGCGCAGCTTGTTGGCGTAGAAGTCTTCGAAATGGGGCAAGGCCGGTCCCGCGCGGGTTCGTCGTCTAGAAGGCGATGTCGTCGTAGATCTCGGCAACGGCCAAGCGGCCGCCGAGTTCGGGCAGCTCGATCGCGCCGTCGAGGCCGCGGGCCTCGAACGCCCAGCCGCCATCGGGCGCGCGACGCCACACTTCAACTCGCGGCTCGTCCTGATAGACGATCAGGAAAGCTTTGAGCGAGACGATGTTGCGATAGAAGTCGGTCTTGCGGCCGCGATCCCGGCTCATGGTCAAGGGCGAGAGCACTTCTGCCACGAGGACGGAATCGCGGGCATAGCCGTCCTTCAGCATCGGGCCGCAGCGCACCGCCACGTCGGGGATCGGTGCAAAGGTGTCCATGGCGTCGCTCAGCACGGCGATGCCGGGAATCGCGCGGCAGCCGCGGTCGCGGACTATGTCGGAGAGCTTTCGGGATAGGTTCAGCACGATCTGCTGGTGCCGCTCGCTCTGCGGCGCCAGCAGCACCGGCTCGCCGTCGATCAGCTCCCATCGCTCCTCGTCGGGACGATCGGCGACCCAGGCCTGATACTCCGCCACCCGCATGCCGGGGTCGCGCCGAAAGGCGAGCGCCATCGAGGGGCCTCCGAATTCGGAGGCGATGCTAGCACCGCCCCGGAGCCAAGCAAGCGGTGTGCGGCGCGGGGTCAGAAGGTGAGACGCGCATAGATCTCCGCCACGGACAGCGTGCCGCCGAGTTCGAGGGCAGGTCGATGACGGCGCCGGGGCCGGCGAACTGAACCGTCCAGTCCGGGCTACGGCGCCAGATCTCCACCCGCGCTTCGTCCTGATGCACGAGCAGGAGGACGGCGTGAGAGGGGATAGTCTGATAGAACTCCGTCTTGCGGCCGCGGTCGAGCACGAGGGTCGAGGGGGAGAGGACTTCCACGACGAGCAGGGGATCGCTCGTGTAGCCGTCTTCCGGCGGCTCGCCGCATCGCACCACCACGTCGGGGATCGGCGCGTAATCGTCCATGGGCTCGCTCAGGATCGCGAGGCCGGGATAGCCGCCGCAGCCCCGGCGCTCGGCGAGGTCGTCGAGATATTTGACGAGGTTGGTGACGATGCGCTGATGCCGACCCTTGGCGGGCGACATCATCACCGGGACGCCGTCGATCAACTCCCAGCGCTCGTCGTCCGGCCGGGTTGCAACCCAAGCCCGATACTCGGTGACCCGCTGGGCTAGCACGGCCATCGATCAGCCTCCGGTACGAAGACTTGGACGGTAACAAAAAAGGGCCGCCCGGACAGGGCGGCCCTTTTCGCTTAGGTGCGCGCGGCTTCAACCGTGGACGAGCACGTTAGCCGTGGACGAGCACGTTGCGGAACTGCCAGGGGTCGCTCGGGTCGATGTCCTCCGGGAACAGGCCCGGACGGTCGGTGAGCGGGGTCCAGTCGGTGTAGACGCCCACCACCGGGCCGAGATACGGCCTCTGCACTTCCAGGCAGCGGCGGAAGTCGATCTCGTCGGCCTCCACGATGCCCGCCTCCGGGTTCTCCAGCGCCCAGACCATGCCGGCCAGCACCGCCGAGGTCACCTGAAGGCCGGTCGCGTTCTGGTAGGGGGCGACGCGCCGCGTCTCCTCGATCGAGAGCTGCGAGCCGTACCAGTAGGCGTTCTTCTTGTGGCCGTAGAGGAGCACGCCGAGTTCGTCGATGCCGTCGACGATCTCATCCTCCTCGAGGATGTGCTGCCGCTCCTGCACCTTGCCGGCATTGCCCCACATCTCATGCAGCGAGAGCACCGCGTCGTTGGCCGGATGGTAGGCGTAGTGGCAGGTCGGGCGGTAGACCGCCTCCTCGCCCTCGCGCACCGTGTAGTAGTCGGCGATCGAGACCGCCTCGTTGTGGGTCACGAGGAAGCCGAACTGCGCACCGGCCGTCGGAACCCAGGTGCGCACGCGGGTGTCGGCGCCGGGCTGGAGCAGGAAGATCGCGCAGCGCGAGCCTTTGGTCTGCTCCTCGGCATTGGCCGGCTTCCAGGTCTCGTGGGTGCCCCAGCCGAGCTCGGCCGGCTGGTTGCCCTCGGAGACGAAGCCCTCGACCGACCAGGTGTTGACGAACACGCCCATGGGCTTGGGGTGTTTGGCGCGCTGAGTGTCGCGCTCGGCGATGTGGACGCCTTTGACGCCGAGCTCGCGCATCAGCGCGGCCCACTCCTCGCGGGTCTTCGGCTCGGGCGTGGTCGAGCCGGTATCCTTGGCGATGTTCAGGAGCGCCTGCTTGACGAACCACGAGACCATGCCGGGATTGGCCCCGCAGCAGGACACAGCGGTCGGACCGCCGGGCGCAGCGCGGCGGGCGGCGAGGATGTTTTCGCGCAGCGCGTAGTTGGTGCGGTCGGCTTGGCTCAGGTCCTTGTCGAAGTAGAAGCCGGCCCAGGGCTCGGCCACCGTGTCGATGTAGAGCGCGCCGAGTTCGCGGCAGAGTTCGAGGATGTCGCGCGAGGAGGTGTCGACCGACAGGTTCACGCAGAAGCCCTGGCCGCCGCCCTCGGTGAGGAGGGGCGTGAGGACGTCGCGGTAGTTCTCCTTGGTGAGCGCCACCTTCTCGAAGCGCAGGCCATGCTTGTCGGCGAGATCCTTATGGGTGTCGACGGGATCGATGACCGTGAAGCGGCTCTTGTCGTACTCGAAATGCCGCTCGATCAGGGGCAGGGTTCCCCGCCCGATCGAACCGAAGCCGATCATCACGATCGGGCCGGTGATGCGGCCGTGCACGGGCCACTCCTTCTGCGGACCATCGGACATGGCGCGGACACTCCTTCTCAGGGCTTGCGCTCGAAACGCGAGCGGCGTGCTTTGATGCTTGGAAATGACGAGCGGATGACGGTTCGGCGCCCTTGGGTCAACCGGCGCAGTCACGCGAAGATTGCGGAATCATGAAGGTCTCAGCTTTCAGCTATGCGGCCAGCGCAGAACTGAGGCCGAGATGCGTTGAAGCCAGCTGCAGTGGAAAGGCCTATATTGCAGTGCAACAAGAGGGAGACGCTTCAAGGGCTGACAGTACGCACAAGGGATCCGAGCCATGCTGACCGTCCTCACTGCACCGACCCTCCATCCGGAAGTCGAAACGATCGACCGCGATCCGGGCATCATCACGCTCCTGTCCGCGCTCGTTCGCGCCGGCCGCACAGCCGCCGGCCAAGCCCGCGCCTTTCACGAGAGCGCCAGTCGTCTGTCCTTCTCCGCGACCGCTTGGCCCTATCAGCGCTGAGGCCGCGGAGCCGGTGTTTCCAATCGCCTGCCGGACGAGGCGCAGCGAACCGGCCGGAATCCGCTGCCGTTCGGGAGCGATGGCAGAGATCCCGGTCCACACTCAATCGAATGAGGTGAGGCGGACACCGCGGTCCGCCATCGTCTCAGGCGGCGCGTCGTCGCGCAGCCACGGCGGCGGCCTCGGCCGCGATCTCCGGCAGCACCTCGAATGCGCCGGTCGCCCGCAGCACGCCCTCCGCCCCCGCCAGCGCGCCGGCCTTCAATTCCAAGCCGAGGAAGCGCTCACGCTCGAACGGGCCGGGCATATAGAGGGCGTCAGCCTTCGCCTGCTCGAAGCCGAAGCGGGCGTAATACGGCGCATCGCCCACCAGCAGCACGGCGCCGTGTCCACACTCGGTCGCCTTGGCGAGGACTTCGCGCATCAGCAAGCCGCCGAGACCGACGCCCTGAACCACCTGATCGACGGCGAGCGGGCCGAGCAGCAGGGCCGGACGGCCGCACCCGGTCTCGACATCCCACAGCCGCACGGTGCCGACGAGCGTTTCACCCTGCACGGCCGAGAGGGCGAGGCCGCGCGCCGGCAGGCGTCCTTCGCGCAGGCGCTGCGAGGTCTTCAGGAAGCGGCCCGGCCCGAAGCAGGCGTCGAGCAGGTGCTCGCGGGCCACCGCGTCGGAGGCGATTTCATCGCGGATCTGGATCACGGCCGTACCCTCCCAGGTCGCTGACAAGCGGGAAGAAACAGCCCTCGCACCCGCTTGGTCAGCGGGCCGTCCGGGACATATCGACGGCGCGTCTCGTGAGACGCGCGGCTCTTCTGACGGAAAAGGCGTGAACGAAGCCTGACCGGTGCCGGCCCCGCAGCAGAAAGCGGGGACCGCGCGGGATCAGATCACGATCTGCTCGAGCGGCGGGAAGCCGTTGAAGGCGACTGCGGCGTAGGTCGTGGTGTAGGCGCCCGCGCCCTCGATCCACACCTTGTCGCCGATCGAGAGGGAGACCGGCAGCGGGTAGTGGTTCTTCTCGTAGAGCACGTCGACCGAGTCGCAGGTCGGCCCGGCGACGACGCAGGGCGCCATGCGATCCTCGTCGTGGTCGGTGCGGATCGCGTAGCGGATCGACTCGTCCATGGTCTCGGCGAGACCGCCGAACTTGCCGATGTCGAGATAGACCCAGCGCACCTCGTCCTCGGCCTCCGACTTCTTGGAGACGAGCACGACCTCGGCCTCGATCATGCCGGCATTGCCGACCATGCCGCGGCCCGGCTCGATGATCGTCTCCGGGATCCGGTTGCCGAAATGCTTGGTGAGCGCGCGGAAGATCGCGTCGCCGTAGCTCTCCACGCCCGGCACCTGCTTGAGGTACTTGGTCGGGAAGCCGCCGCCGAGATTGACCATCGACAGGCCGATGCCGCGCAGTGCGCATTCCCGGAAGATCTCGGAGGCCGAGGCGAGCGCCCCGTCCCAGGCTTCGGTGTTGGCCTGCTGCGAGCCGACGTGGAACGAGACGCCGTAGGCGTGCAGGCCATGCCGATGAGCGTGCTCCAGCACGTTCACCGCCATCTCCGGCTCGCAGCCGAATTTTCGCGAGAGCGGCCAGTCGGCGCCGGCGCCGTCACACAGGATGCGGCAGAACACCTGCACGTCACCGGTCTCGATGTCGGCCTGCGTCGTCGCGGAAACAATCTTCTCGACCTCGGCCTGGCAATCGACGGCGAAGAGGCGGATGCCGAGCTTGAGCGCGCGGACGACGTCGCGCTCCTTCTTGATGGTGTTTCCGAAGGAGATCCGGTCGGCGGTGGCGCCGGCGGCGAGCGCCATCTCGATCTCGGCGACGGAGGCCGTGTCGAAGCAGGAACCCATCTCGGCGAGAAGGCGCAGCACTTCCGCCGCCGGGTTCGCCTTGACGGCGTAGAACACGCGGGTGTCGGGGAGCGCGCGGGCGAACGCCGTATAGTTGTCACGCACGACATCGAGGTCGAGCACCATCACCGGACCCTCGTCCCGGCCGAGGTCACGGCGCGCGCGCAGGTAATCGCGGATGCGATCGGTCATTGGTCGTCCCCACCACAGGTTCGAGGCGCCATCGTCGGGCGCGAGATCGAATCAAGACGGCCCGGGAACGAGCCGTCGGCGTCAGGGGGCGATGCGTCGCTACCGCTTCGCGCTTTGGAGACGCGAACCGGTCAGCGGGCGCAGAGCACCCGGAAGCTGCCGTGGATTGGATGGGGAAACCCCAACCGCACGCCGGGCAAGGATAAACAAGCCTCTTCGGTGTCGGCCTTTGGAGGAGCCGACGAGACCAAAAAAGCCCGTTCGTCGTTGCTTTAAGCTGCGTCCCCCGTGGAGAGCGGGGTTCGCCGGTTTCGCCTCCGGCTGCCGGTTGTTGTTGGAGTCTGGTGTCGCCACCCGGATGCCGGCCGTAGGGATCCACCCTTTACGACCATCGATCCTTTAAGACCCCTGGCGGCTGTCCGGCAGTTGACCGGATGCCCACCAACCGACACGCGGCCACAGGCACGTGCGAAATTGGGCAGGCACGATATACGGCCGAGTGCCCCTGACCACAAGGGAAAAAGGCCGGTTCCGCTCTGGATTTCGGGGATGGACGGGCGAAGAGCAGGATTGTGGCGCGAAAGACGCAGTGACCTCTCGCGCCAACCCGGACGGCCCCTTCCCAAGCCCGACCGAAGCAGCCATTGAACCGTGGCATTTCGGGATGGGGTCATGATCCGCGCCAAAGGCCATCACGCCACCAAGGGCCATGCCGATGGAACGACACCTATGAGCGCGCCTTCGCGCCGGGTTGTCATGTCAGGGCTGGCCGCCGCGGGGCTCGCCGCTTCCCTGCCGGCGGCCGCCGACGACAAGGCGAATGGCCTTCCCTACAATGAGCGCCTTCCCTTCGGGCCCGGTGCGGTCGAAAGCTGGGCACAGGCACTTGCTGCGCAGCCCTTCGATGGAAGCTTCCCGCCGCTGCCGGCACCGCTCGCGGGCCTCGATTACGATGCCTATCGTGACATCCGCTTCCGGAAGGAGCGTGCCTTCCTCGGCGAGGCCGGCGGGCCGTTCCGGCTCCAACTGTTCCACCGCGGCTTTCTCTATCCGCGGCCCGTCGCGGTGAGCCTCGTGCGCGACGGCGTCAGCACGCCGATCGCCTACGATCCGGCTCTGTTCGATTTCGGCAGGACGCGGATTGAGGGGACGCTGCCGAGCGACCTGAACTTTGCCGGCATCCGGATCCACGCGCCGCTCAACCGGCCCGACCGCCTGGACGAGCTCATCGTCTTCGTCGGCGCCAGCTATTTCCGCTTCCTCGGACAGGATCAGCTCTACGGCCTCTCGGCCCGTGCCCTCGCGATCGGCACGGACTCTGACAAGGAGGAGTTTCCCTTCTTCCGTGCCTTCTTCATCGAGGTGCCGCCCGCGGAAGCCAAGGCCCTGACGATCCATGCCTTGCTCGACAGCCCCTCCGTCGCCGGTGCCTACCGCTTCACGGTCGAGCCGGGCCGAAACACGACGGTGCGGGTGAGCGCCACGCTCTATCCCCGGCAGGACTTGTCCTCCGTCGGCATCGCGCCGCTGACCTCAATGTTCTTCATCAGCGAGACCGACCGCGGCCACAGCGACGATTACCGGCCGGAACTCCACGACTCGGATGGCCTGCAGCTCGCCACGGGCTCCGGCGAATGGCTGTGGCGGCCGCTCGACAATCCGCACGGCCGGCAGATCTCGACCTTCCTTGATCGCGAGCCGAAAGGCTTCGGGCTGATGCAGCGCGACCGCCACTTTGCCAGCTACCAGGATCTGGAAGCCGGCTACGAACGGCGCCCCGGCTATTTCGTCGAGCCGGAGGGTTCCTGGGGCGAGGGCAGTGTCGTGCTGATGGAGCTGCCGACCGACAACGAGACCGCTGACAATATCGTCGCCTTCTGGCGCCCGAAGCAGCCCTATCCGGTGGGTCGGCCGGTGCGGCTCGCCTATCGGCTTCGCGCGCTCGCCGGCGAGGATCTCCACCCGAACGGCAAGGTGGTGAACACCTTCGTCGCCGAACCCGCCGCCAGCGGCGCTGCCCGCCGGGCCGCGGACGCGGTCGCCTTGCGCAGCCGGCGCTTCCTGATCGACTTCGGCGGCGGGGAGTTGGACAAGCGTCTCGGCGATCCGGCGCCGCCCGAAGTCGTGGCCAGCGCGAGCAGCGGTCGGATCGCCGCGACCTCGATCGTGCCGAATTCCCATATCGGCGGCTTTCGCGTCGCCCTCGACGTGCGGCTCGACGGGCCGAGTACCACCGAGTTGCGGGTCTATCTGAGGAAGGGCGACCAGGCGCTGACCGAGACGTGGTCTTATCCTTGGAGCGTGGCGTGAGCACCCGGAGTAAGCGCGTCGCTGCCCGCTTGCCCGTAGAGATCCGGCCGGCCCGTCTCGCCGACCTCGACGCGCTTGTGGCGCTCGAACACACTGCCTTCACCACTGATCGCGCCGAGCGGCGGGCGATCCGCCACGCGATCCGCTCGATCAGCATGACCCTTCTGGTCGCGACCGTGCGGGAACCGGTGGAGGGCGGCGAGGCCGAAATCCTCGTCGGTGCCGCCACGATGGAACGGCGGCGCACCAGCCGCGTCGCCCGGCTCTCCTCGCTCGCCGTGGCGCCCGCTCGCGCCGGGCTCGGGCTCGGTCGCCAGCTCTTGCAGGCGGCGGAGCTTGATGCCCGCGCCCATGGCTGTCAGCGGCTGCGCCTCGAAGTTCGGGCGGACAACGGCAGCGGCATCCGCCTCTATGAGCGGGGCAGCTATGCGCGCACCGGGACGAAGCCGGACTATTACGAGGATGGCATGGAGGCGTGGTGCTACGAGAAGGTGCTTACCGAGAGGTAAAGTCTAGAGGCACCTTGGTTTGTGCGCCGCGTCGCAGGTGCGACAGCGCACTGGCGAACCGGCCGGTCGGATACAAGGTTCAGCCCATCCGAAGGCCGCTTTCGCGCTGACCACGCAGCGCTCCCGAGAGCCGCCCCCTCCAGACAGAGTCTCGAATGCCCTCACTTTTCGACCCGATTACGCTCGGCGCGTTGAAGCTGCCGAACCGCATCCTCATGGCCCCGCTGACCCGCGCCCGCGCCACGCGGACCCATGTCCCGACGCCGATCATGGCCGAGTACTACGCCCAGCGCGCCGATGCCGGCCTCATCATCTCCGAGGCCACCGGTATCAGCCAGGAGGGACTCGGCTGGCCCTACGCACCCGGGATCTGGTCCGACGAGCAGACTGAAGCCTGGAAGCCGGTGGTGAAGGCCGTGCACGACGCGGGCGGCCGCATCGTCTGCCAACTCTGGCACATGGGCTACCTCGTCCATTCCGACTTCCTCGGCGGCGAGCCGCCGGTCGCCCCCTCGGTCGCCACGGCGCCGGACGAGGCGCACACCTACACGGGCAAGAAGCCCTACAGCCAGGCGCGGGCGCTGCGTGAGGAGGAGATTCCGCGGCTCATCGCCGATTACGAGCGGGCCGCGCGCAACGCCGTCGCGGCGGGTTTCGACGGCGTGCAGATCCATGCGGCGAACGGCTACCTGCTCGACGAGTTCATCCGCGACGGCAGCAACAAGCGCAGCGACCGCTACGGCGGTTCGGTCGAGAACCGGGTGCGGCTGGTGACCAAGGTGGCGCAGGCCGTGGCCGGCGTCGTCGGCGCGGATCGCACCGGCATCCGCTTCTCGCCCAACGGCCCGATCCAGGGCGTGGACGATTCGAACCCGCACGAGGTCTTCGGGCTTGCCGCCGAGATGATGGAGCGCGTCGGCCTCGCCTTCATCGAGATGCGCGAGCCCGGTCCGGACGGCACCTTCGGCAAGGCGACGGTGGCGCCGGTGGCCCCCGTCATCAAGCAGCGCTTCGGCGGTCCGGTCATCCTCAACTGCGACTACGACGCCGAGCGCGCCAAGGAAGCGGTCGCCTCGGGCGAGGCCGATGCCATCGCCTTCGGTCGGCCCTACATCGCGAACCCGGACCTGGTCGAGCGCATCGCCAAGGGTCTGCCATTCGCCAAGGACGACATGAAGACCTGGTACAGCCAGGGGCCGGAAGGCTACGTCGATTACCCGACGCTGTCGCAGAAGGCGGCGTAAGGCCGAGCCGGCCCTCTCGGGCCGCTCGCACGATCGTCACGGAAGGCGGCCTCGCGGGAGCGGGGCCGCCTTCGTCCGTCCGGAGGCTTGATCCCGTGAGCGTCACAGCATCGGGGGGCTCCGCAGCGGCCCCCAACCGCCTTATCGCCTTCGACTTCGACGGGACGCTCGCCGACACCTTCCGCTGGTTCTGCGACAACCTCAACGAGGTAGCCGCCCGCTACCGCTTCCGCCGGGTCGAGGCGGATGAGACCGAACGGCTACGCGGTCTGGGTGCGCGGGCGATCCTGAAGGATCTCGGCATTCCCGCCTGGAAGGTGCCCCTGATCGCCCGCCACATGCGCGCGCTGGCGACCCGCGATGCCGGGCAGGTGCGGCTGTTTCCCGGTGTGCCGGAAATGCTGGCGGATCTCGACGCGGCGGGATTTCGGCTCGCCGTCGTCAGCTCGAACAGCGAGGCGAATGTCCGGCGGGCGCTTCGCGCATCGGCCGGGCTGATCCGCCACTACGATTGCGGCGCCTCGCTCTTCGGCAAGGCCCGCCATCTGCGCGCGGTCGCGCGGGCTGCCGGCGTCGAACCGGCTGCGATGTTGGCGGTGGGCGATGAGCTTCGGGACGCTGAAGCGGCGGCGCAGGCCGGTTGCGCCTTCGCCGCGGTGGCCTGGGGCTATAACAGCCCCGAGGCTCTAGCCGGCGCGAGGCCGGTCCACCTATTTGCCGAACCGGGCGAGGTCGCGCCGGCCCTCGCGGGTTCGAACGGACGCTCTTACTGCCCCGTGCGGGCGCCGGGCACGACCGAGGCGCCCGCGCCGCTGCCGAACGGCTCGTAGCGGGTCAGGCCGCGGAAGAGTTGGCTGATGAAGGCGCGGTCGGCGCCGCTGGCTGGCGTCGTGCGCTCGATGAAGTCGAACACGCGGCCGTCCTGCAGGCCGTAGAGCGCAACGCGCTCAACCTTCATACCCTGGTTGAAGTAGACCGCCGTGACCTTCTGGTCCTCGACCTGCTCACCCAGGAACATCACCGTGCGGCGGGTGTTCTGGCTGATGTAGTACCAGGACTTGTTGCCGACCGTGGAGACGGTGGACGGAGTGCCGAGGATCTGCAGAACCTGCTCGGCGCCCATACCCGGCTTCACCGTGGCCAGAGCGGCCTGATCAATCTGATAGCCGTGGCGGATATCCTCGCCGATGCAGCCTGATACGCCGACCGCGACGGCGCCGAGAACGGCCGCGCGGGCAAGCGACGAGACGAGACGGCGCGACATCGGCCCCCCTGATTTTCTGTCAAAAGGGTTTTCATCCGCGGCGCGTTTGAACGCGCGCATCTTCGGACTTGCACCCTGGTCCGCGGTTGCCGTACCGCGGGGTTATGGCTTTGACAAGGCAAGCTTGGCCACAGCGTCGGCACATCCGGTGGAACGTATGATCGCGGGCTTATTCCGCCGCGCCGACCGGCGGCGGCGGACGATCCAGTCGTTGCATCAGCGGATCGGCGAGGCCGCGCGCCGTCCCGGCCTTTATACGGCGCTCGGCGTGCCCGACACCGTGGAGGGCCGGTTCGAGGGCTTGAGCCTGCACGTGATCCTCGTGCTGCGCCGCCTCGGCCAGTTGCCGCCGCCCGCCGCGGACGTGGCGCAGGATCTGGTCGATTCCGTCTTCATGCAGCTCGACGCCTCGCTGCGCGAGCTCGGCATCGGCGACATGGGTGTCCCCAAGCGCATCAAGAAGCTCGGTGCCTCGTTCTATGCCCGTGCCGGAGCCTACGGCGCGGCGCTCGATACGGGCGACCGGGAGGCGCTTGCCGGCACGCTCGCCCGCAACGTGCTCGACGGGACCGAACTCGACGCTGCCCGGCCGCTGGCGGCCTATGTGGAGGCCGCCGCGGCGGCTTTGGCGGAGCAGGATCTCGACGGCCTGCTCGGTGAGGGGCCGCGCTTCCCGGAGCCCCTGCCGGAGCGCACCTCGGAGCCTGCGCCCGCGACAGGTGATTCAGGAGACGACCGATGACGCGTAAGGCCGAGGGGCCGCTCTCCCGCTCCGTCAACGTCGAGCGCCTGCCCAAGGACCGCGCCGAGATCGTGGTCGAGGCGAGCCCGGCCGAGTGCGAGGCGCTCGCCCGCGACTACAAGATCCCCGCCATCCGCGACCTCGTCGGCCGCTTCACCTTGAGCGGTTCGCTGACCCGGCTGCGGGCCGAGGGCCGGGTCGAGGCCTTCGTGACCCAGGTCTGTACGGTCACGCTGGAGCCGTTCGAGGCGAAGGTCTCCGAGCCCGTCGAGGTGGAGTTCACCAATGCCGACATGCTGGAGGGCACGGAAGCCGAGGATGTCGATCTGCCCGACCCGATCGTGAACGGGCGCGTCGATTTCGGCGTGCTGACCGCGGAGTTCCTGGCGCTCGGCCTCGATCCCTACCCGCGCAAGCCCGGCGTCGCCTTCGACGCGGTCACGGTCGGCGACGATCCGCTGCCGTTCTCCGACCTCGCGGCGCTGAAGGCCAAGCTCGGTCAGGACAACGGGTGACGGGTGGGCCGCCCGGCCCCCTCGAGCGCTGCCGTCACGACGACGGGTGAGTTTTTATTTGCCCGGCGGGGCGCTGCCGTTATTTTGCGCCGCCGATTCCGGGGCCTGTGATGCCCCTTCACGCTCGCTGCCCGCCGGCTCCCCGCGGCGCCCCGAAGGAACCATGTCGAACCGCGTTTGCATCTCGCTCGACGCCATGGGCGGCGATCACGGCCCCACGACCGTCGTGCCCGGCGCGGCCATCGCCCGTGAGCGGCACCCCGAACTCCACTTCATCCTGTTCGGCGACGAGGCGGTGGTGCGTCCCCTCGTCGAGGCCGAGCCGCGCCTCAAGGGCGCCGTCGAGATCCGCCACACCACCGTCTCGGTCGCGATGGACGACAAGCCGAGCCAGGCGGTCCGCCAGGGTCGGGGCAAGTCCTCGATGTGGCGGGCGATCCAGGCGGTGCGCGACGGGGAGGCCCAGGCCGCGGTCTCGGCCGGCAATACCGGCGCGCTGATGGCGATGTCGAAGATCTGCCTGAAGACCATGGCCGGCATCGAGCGCCCGGCCATCGCCTGCCTGTGGCCGACCGTGCGCGGCGAGAGCGTGGTGCTCGATGTCGGCGCCACCATCGGCACCGATGCCGAGCATCTGGTCGAGATGGCGGTGATGGGCTCGGCCATGGCCCGCATCGTCCTCGATGTCGAGCGGCCGACGGTCGGCCTGCTCAATGTCGGCACCGAGGAGATGAAGGGCAACGAGGCCGTGAAAGAGGCTGCCCGCCTCCTGCGCGAGTCCGAGCCAGCCAACTTTTCCTATCACGGCTTCGTCGAGGGCACCGATCTCGGACGTGGCACCACCGATGTGGTGGTGACGGAGGGCTTCACCGGCAATATCGCCCTCAAGACGGCCGAAGGCACCGCCAAGCAGATCGCCTCCTACCTCAAGGCGGCGATGGGGCGGACCCTCTCGGCCAAAATCGGTTACCTGTTCGCGCGCCAAGCCTTCGCGGCTTTGCGCGAGAAGATGAACCCGAGCCGGGCCAATGGCGGCGTGTTCCTCGGGCTTGAGGGCATCGTCATCAAGAGTCACGGCTCGGAGAACGCGCAAGGGTTCGCGGCGGCGGTCGATCTTGCCCACGACATGGCGCGCTACGACCTGATGCGAACGATTCGTGACATGCTGGAGCAGACGCCGGCGGTCGCCACCGGTGTGAGCGCCGGGCTCGATGCCAGCTTGGCCCAGAAGTGAGCCCGGCACAGAAGTGAGAAAGGGACGGTTCTGATGGCGCATCGGCGCTCCGTCGTGGTCGGCTGCGGGGCGTACCTGCCCGAAACCGTCGTCACGAACACAGACCTCGCCGAGCGCGGGATCGAGACTTCCGACGAGTGGATCGTCCAGCGCACCGGCATCCGCCAGCGCCATATCGCGCGCGCCGACGAGACGACCTCGGTGCTCGGCACGCGGGCGGCGCTCGCGGCGCTCGACGACGCCGGGCTTTCGCCCGCCGACATCGATCTCGTGATCTGCGCGACCTCGACGCCCGACCACACTTTCCCCTCTTCCGCCACCCAGATCCAGGCAGCCCTCGGGATCGAGGGCGGCTTCGCCTTCGACCTCCAGGCGGTCTGCGCCGGGTTCGTCTATGCGGTGGCCACTGCCGACCGCTTCCTGACGACGGGGGGCGCCAAGCGCGCCCTGGTGATCGGCGCCGAGACCTTTTCGCGGCTGCTCGACTGGGAGGACCGCACCACCTGCGTCCTGTTCGGCGACGGCGCGGGCGCCATCGTGCTGGAGGCTTGCGACGGCCAGGGTACGAGTGCGGATCGCGGCGTGCTGTCGAGCTGCCTGCGCTCGGACGGGCGCCACCGCGCCAAGCTCTACGTCGATGGCGGCCCCGGCTCGACCGGTACCACCGGCAAGCTGCGCATGGAGGGTCGCGAGGTGTTCCGTTTCGCCGTCGGCTCGGTGACCGACGTGATCGAGGAGGCGTTCCGCGCCTCCGGCACCACGGCGGACGACCTCGCGTGGTTCGTGCCGCATCAGGCCAACCGGCGGATCATCGAGGCGTCGGCCGACAAGCTCGGCATCGCCCGCGAGAAGGTGGTGCTCACCGTCGATCGCCACGGCAACACCTCGGCCGCGTCGATCCCGCTGGCGCTGGACGCTGCCCGCCGCGACGGGCGCATCCGTGAGGGCGATCTCGTGATGATCGAGGCAATTGGCGGCGGCTTCACCTGGGGCGCCGCGCTCCTGCGCTGGTAGTCGAGGCTCCCCGCACAGGCTCGGGTTTTATGTCAACCGCAAGGTTCTGTTGACCGTCGTCCTTCTGCCGATTAGCCTGTGCGATCATAGAGATACACGGCGAGATCCCGTTTCGGGGGACTCACGCGACGTTTGAGCGGAGACAGCGTCCGCACGTCCCGAAAAGGACGGTGCGGAGGCGAAAAACTCGGCCAGAAGGGGGAGCGCATGGCAGGCAAGACGGTCACACGCGCGGATTTGAGCGAGGCCGTTTACCAGCAGGTCGGCCTGTCGCGAGCCGAATCGGCCGCCCTGGTCGAGACGGTGCTCGGTGAGATCTGCAACTGCCTGTCCTCGGGCGAGACGGTGAAGCTGTCCTCGTTCGGCTCCTTCGTGGTGCGCTCGAAGGGCAAGCGCATAGGCCGCAATCCGAAGACCGGCGTCGAGGTCGAGATCGAGCCGCGGCAGGTCATGGTGTTCAAGCCGTCGAACGTGCTCAAGGCGCGCATCAACGGCGGCCACGTCAACGGGCTCGACGCGGACGAGGATGAGTGATCCGGCCGGGCCTTCCCGGTTCGCTCCCGCACAGATCGGTTTGAGGCGCTGCCATGGGGCTGCCGATGGGTTTACCGCTGGAATCCCCCACCCTTGACTCCGTCGCCGGCGAGGAGCGGAGCGAGAAGAGCCCCGGCGCCTTCCGCACCATTACAGAAGTGTCCGAGGAACTCGGCGTACCCCAGCACGTCCTGCGCTTCTGGGAGAGCCGGTTCAGCCAGATCAAGCCGATCAAGCGGGCGGGCGGGCGGCGCTACTACCGGCCGGAGGATATCGACCTTCTCCGGGGCGTGAGCTGTCTGCTGCGCGGAAAAGGCTACACCATCCGCGGGGCGCAGCGCGTCCTCAAGGAGAACGGCGTGCGCTTCGTCCAGGCGCTCGGCCGCGGCGAGGCGGAGGTCGGCGCGCCGACCGGCTCCGATCGGGACGAGGAGAGCGTCGAGGCCGCCGCCTCGGATCGCCGGGCTCTGGAGGGGGCGCTCGCCGAACTGCGCGCCTGCCGGGCCCTGCTCGCGGGCCTCGACGAGGCGGATCACGAGGCCGCCTAAGACCTACCGCAACTCGCTTGCGCGCAAGGCATTGACTCGCCTCACGGATTTCCGCGCGCTCCGGCCTCGCCATGCGCAGATGTAGGCTGAACTTTACCGGCGGACCGGCGTTGAGGCGCCATGGCCCCCCCTCGCTCCCGGATGTCTCCGACCCAGGAACTCATCGCCCGCGTGATGCGGATCGTGCGCGCTTGCCCGGAGGCCGCCAACGAGGTTCTGGAATTGATGTTTCTCGTCAGCCAGATCGAGGCCTCGACCACGGTGGATCGCGAGTATCGCGACGCGCGGCGGGTCATCAGCCGGCTGCGCGCACCGCTCTGGGACATGGGGCCGGCCGATCGGGAGACCCTGCTCAAGGCTGCCGACACCATCCGCCGGGTCTGCGACCTCGCCGATGGTGACATCCCGTCCGCGCCCTTCGCCGATCTCGGCGAGCGTGAGCGCGTCGAGAAGGCACTGACCCAGGCGTTGGCGGGCCAGCTCGATGAGGCCCAGATCGCCCGCGTGGCCGGCACGGTTGCTGCTGCGCTGCAGCACTGAGCGGGCATCGCATCCGACAAGATTCGAGGCGGCAAGCCTCGACGCGGGCCTCCGACCTCCCCACATCCTCGCTTGCGCCCTGCGGCGCCGAGGCCGGATCGCCCGGCCGCTCGCCGACAGGGCGCGCGACGACGCTCAAGGAAACGCCGATGGATCTGCCGACCTCTGCCGCGAAACCGATTGCGGCCCTGCCCGCCGCCCTCGCCACCGCCGTTGCAGCCTCCTGGCTCTGCCTCGCCGGGCCGGCCCTTGCGCAGACCACCGTCACCCGCAGCGAGACCGTGCCCGCCGGCAAGCAGGCCCGCCTCGTCATCGTGCCGAACCTGAAGAAGGACTGCTCGCTCGGCCCAATGCCCGAGATCAAGGTGGTGACGCCGCCGACATCCGGCTCGCTCATCACCAAGGCCGGCAAGCTGAAGACCCCGTCCAAATACCGTTGCCCGAACAAGGACGCCGAGGTCCAGGCGATCTTCTACCAGCCCAACAGCGGCTATACCGGCTCCGATGGGGTCGTTGTCGAGATCAAGAATGCCGATGGCGAGGTCGAGAAGCGCGATATCCGCATCACCGTCGACAAGGGCGACAAGTCCAAGGACGAGAAGAAGAGCGGCACCGATCTCTGATCAGAGAGACAGTCGTAAACGCGGTCACGCTGCATCGCAGCAATTTCGACTGATTTTAGAAGCCTCCGACATCGAGCCGGAGGCCGCCGTCCCATATCGGACGCCGGTTAAGCTCGCGCTAAATCCCGGCCAACTTTGAGTGTGTCCCGTTTCACACGCAGGACGGCCCTCCTGTGGGCGGTGCGACAAAACCCGCAATGTCGGTTGCGTTCGACCCGAGACAGGATGAAGCTGTCATCAGCCTGAAGGGGGTGTTCGAATGCCGCTGCACTCGACGAACGACCTGTTCCAGAGCTTCGCTCGCGGCTATGAAGCGCGCCGCGATACGGAGATGACCCTCTCCGAATATCTTGAGGCGTGCCGCGACAACCCGCTGATGTACGCCTCGGCCGCCGAGCGCATCCTTGATGCGATCGGCCAGCCGGAGATGGTGGACACCGCCCGTGACGCGCGCCTCGGCCGCGTGTTCATGAACCGCACGATCCGGGTCTATCCGGCCTTTGCCGAGTTCTACGGCATGGAGGAGACGATCGAGCGGATCGTCTCGTTCTTCCGCCATGCCGCTCAAGGGTTGGAGGAGCGCAAGCAGATCCTCTACCTGCTCGGCCCCGTCGGCGGCGGAAAGTCGTCGCTCGCCGAGCGACTCAAGGCGCTGATGGAGGTCCACCCGATCTACGTGCTGAAGGCGGGCGACGAGGTCTCGCCGGTCTTCGAGAGCCCGCTCGGCCTGTTCGACCCCGAAATCATGGGCCGGGAGATCGAAGAGCGCTTCGGCATTCCGCGCCGCCGCCTCACCGGCCTGATGAGCCCCTGGGCCTTGAAGCGCCTCGACGAGTTCGACGGCGACATCTCCCGCTTCAAGGTGATCAAGGTGCGGCCCTCGCGCCTGCGCCAGATCGCCATCGCCAAGACCGAACCGGGCGACGAGAACAACCAGGACATCTCCTCGCTCGTCGGCAAGGTCGATATCCGCCGGCTCGAGACGCTTTCCCAGGCCGATCCGGATGCCTACTCCTACTCGGGCGGGCTCAACCGGGCGAACCAGGGCGTTCTCGAATTCGTCGAGATGTTCAAGGCGCCGATCAAGATGCTGCATCCCCTGCTCACGGCGACGCAGGAGGGCAACTATGTCGGCACCGAAAATATCGGCGCGATCCCTTTCACCGGTGTGATCCTGGCGCACTCGAACGAGGCCGAGTGGCAGTCGTTCAAGACCAACAAGAACAACGAAGCCTTCATCGACCGCATCTACGTCATCAAGGTGCCCTACTGCCTCCGGGTCACGGAGGAGCAGCGCATCTACGAGAAGCTGATCTCGGGCTCGGAGCTGTCCACGGCGGCCTGCGCCCCGGGCACGCTGGAGATGTTGGCCCGCTTCTCGGTGCTGTCGCGGCTCCGCGAGCACGCCAACTCCAACCTGTTCTCGAAGATGCGGGTCTACGACGGCGAGAGCCTTCGTGAGGTCGATCCCCGCGCCCGCTCGATGCAGGAGTACAAGGACACGGCCGGCGTCGACGAGGGCATGGACGGGATCTCGACCCGCTTCGCCTTCAAGGTGCTGGCGGCGACCTTCAACCATGACACGACGGAAGTCTCTGCAGACCCGGTTCACCTGATGTACGTGCTGGAACAGGCGATCCGGCGCGAGCAACTGCCGCCGGAGATCGAAAAGCGCTACATCGAGTTCATCAAGACCGAACTCGCGCCGCGCTACGCCGAGTTCATCGGCCACGAGATCCAGAAGGCCTATCTCGAATCCTACCACGATTACGGCCAGAACCTGTTCGACCGCTACATCGACTACGCCGACGCCTGGATCGAGGATCAGGACTTCAAGGACGCGGAGACCGGCCAGCTTCTCAATCGCGAGCTCCTGAACCAGGAGCTGACCAAGATCGAGAAACCCGCCGGCATCGCCAATCCGAAGGATTTCCGCAACGAGGTGGTGAAGTTCGCGCTGCGCTCGCGGGCGCAGCACGGCGGCCGCAACCCGTCCTGGACGTCTTACGAAAAACTGCGCGAGGTGATCGAGCGGCGGATGTTCTCCCAGGTCGAGGAACTGCTGCCCGTGATCTCGTTTGGCTCAAAGAAGGACAGTGAGACCGAGAAGAAGCACGGCGAGTTCGTCGACCGGATGACCGACCGGGGCTACACCGAGCGGCAGGTCCGGCGGCTGGTGGAATGGTACATGCGCGTGAAGCAGGCGGGGTGAGGCGGGCTCCGGCCCTCCGGCATCCGCCGCACTTTCGCACCTTTGTCCCTCGACCAGGGACGTGAAACTAGGCGCTGAGCGACCCCGGATGCACATCGTCGACCGTCGGCTCAATCCAGGTGGGAAGAGCCTCCCGAACCGCCAGCGCTTCCTGCGCCGGGTCAAGGACGTCGCGCAGCGCGCGGTTCGGGAGTCCGCCCGAGAGAAGGACATCAAGAACCTCGGCAAGGACGGGCGCATCTCCGTGCCCGGCGACGGGGTGCGCGAGCCGCGCTTCTCGCGCCAGCCGGGTACGGGGCATCAGGACTATATCCTGCCCGGCAACAAGACCTACGTGGAGGGCGACCGCATCGAGCGCCCGCCGGGCGGCGGGGGCGGGGGCGGCTCCGGGGAAGGTGGCGACGGAGGCGAGAACAGCGAGGACGCTTTCCACTTCGTCCTGACGCGGGAAGAATTCCTCGACCTCTTCCTCGAGGACCTCGAACTGCCCGATCTCGCCAAGCGCCGCCTCGCGGTGGTGGAGACGGAAGGCTTGCGCCGGGCCGGCTACACCGTCTCGGGCTCGCCGGCGAACCTCGCGCTGTCGCGGACGCTGCGCAACTCGATGTCCCGGCGCATCGCCCTCAAGCGCCCCAAGCTCGAGGAGGTCGCGGCGCTTGAGGCGGAGATCGCCGAGGCCGAAGCCGCGAACGATCCGCGCCTGCCCGACCTGGAGCTCAAGCTGCTCGGCTTGCGCGAGCGCTCCAAGCGCATCCCCTACGTCGACCCGATCGACCTGCGCTTCCGCCGCTTCGAGCCCTATCCGAAGCCGATCGCGCAAGCCGTGATGTTCTGCCTGATGGACGTCTCGGGCTCGATGACCGAGCACATGAAGGATCTGGCCAAGCGCTTCTACATCCTGCTGCACATCTTCCTGACGCGCCGCTACAAGCACGTCGAGATCGTCTTCATCCGCCACACCGACAAGGCGACGGAGGTGGACGAGGAGACCTTCTTCGGCTCCCGCGAGACCGGCGGCACGCTGGTCTCCTCCGCGCTCATGGAGATGAAGCGCATCGTCACCGAGCGCTACTCGCCCGACGACTGGAACATCTACGCGGCGCAAGCCTCGGACGGTGACAACGTCTCCTCCGACGGGCCGACCTCGACCGAACTGTTGCGCGCGCACATTCTGCCGGCCTGCCAGCACTTCGCCTATCTGGAAGTCGGCGATGAGAATGGCCCGCGCGCCGGCTTCGTTGAGCACCGCACCACCCTGTGGCGCACCTACGAGGCGCTCGCCAAGGCCGGCGAGCCGCTCGCCATGCGCAAAGTGAATCACCGCCGCGACATCTACCCCGTGTTCCGCGAGCTGTTCGGCCGCAAGGACGCGCGGGCGGAGGCGTAGCGATCGGCCTCCCCGCGAGGGGAGGAGAGACAGCGTCGAAGAGAAGGGCCGACATGGTCGCGAGCCTGAGCCGCACGAAGTCCACAGCCCCGAAGCCGGGCGAGTTGCTGTTCTCCGGCAATGACTGGGATTTCGAGACGATCCGGCGCATCCACGACGCCTGTGAGGCCGTGGCCGGGCCGGAACTCGGCCTGTCGTGGTACCCGAACCAGATCGAGATCATCACTGCCGAGCAGATGCTCGACGCCTATGCATCGATCGGCATGCCGCTGTTCTACAAGCACTGGTCCTTCGGCAAGCATTTCGCTCAGCAGGAGGCGAGCTACCGCCGCGGCCTGATGGGGCTCGCCTACGAAATCGTCATCAACTCCGATCCGTGCATCTCCTACGTCATGGAGGAGAACACGGCGACGATGCAGACGCTGGTGATCGCCCATGCCGCCTTCGGGCATAACCACTTCTTCAAGAACAACTATCTGTTCCGCCAGTGGACGGATGCGGAGGGCATCCTCGACTATCTCGATTTCGCCAAGGGCTACATCGCCCGTTGCGAGGAACGCTACGGGCATGAGGCGGTCGAGCACGTACTCGACGCCGCCCATGCCCTGATGAGCCAGGGCGTCCACCGCTATCCCCGCAAGAAGCGTCCGGATCTGGCGAGCGAGCAGCGGCGCGAGCGCGAGCGCGAGGAGCACGGCGAGCAGATCTACAACGACCTCTGGCGCACCCTGCCGGCCAAGGCCGGCGGGCAGAAGGGCGACCCGGCGCTGGAGCGCCGCCGGGCGCTGTTGGAGTTGCCCCAGGAAAACATCCTCTACTTCCTGGAGAAGGTTGCGCCGCGGCTGCGGCCCTGGCAGCGCGAGATTCTTCGGATCGTCCGGCTGGTCGCGCAGTACTTCTACCCGCAGCGCCAGACCAAGGTGATGAACGAGGGCTGCGCCACCTACTGCCACTACCGGATCATGAACGCGCTCTCGCAGAAAGGTCAGCTGAGCGAGGCGGCTTATCTCGAATTCCTGACCTCGCACACCAACGTCATCCGCCAGCCGAACTTCGACGACCGCTCCTTCGGCGGGCACAATCCCTACGCCCTGGGGTTTGCCATGATGCAGGACATCGCCCGCATCGTGGAGCAGCCGACGCAGGAGGATCGCGAGTGGTTCCCCGACATCGCCGGCCGCGGTGACGCCATGGGGGTGCTCCGCGATTGCTGGGAGAACTACCGCGACGAGAGCTTCATCGCGCAGTTCCTGAGCCCGAAATTGATGCGCGGCATGCGCCTGTTTCACGTCGTGGACGATCCCGACGAGCCGGAGATGCGCGTCGAGGCGATCCACGACGAGCGCGGCTACCGCAAGATGCGCCGCTCCTTCGCCCGGCAGTACGACGTGGCGTGGCTCGACCCCGATATCGAGGTGGTGGATGTCGATCTGGAGGGCGACCGCCGGCTCATCCTCCACCACAAGGCGCTGAACCGCATCACCCTGCAGCGGGACGACGCACGACGGGTGCTCCAGCACCTCGCCGACCTCTGGGGCTACGACGCCGTGCTCAAGGAAGTCGATCCGTCGACCGGCGCGGTGCTGGTCGAGCATTCCGCAAGCGCGCGGCCGATTTTCTTCTGATTTTCAGCGGCCTGCTCGGCTGCTCCCATCCGCATCCTGATCCTGAGGTGGCGGCGCGTCGCGTCGCACTCGAAGGATCTTCAGGGATCACGCGAGAGCCGGGGCACCCTTCGAGACCGCTTTGCGGCACCTCAGGATGAGGTTGCGGGATGGAGCAGGCCGATCGGATTGGTGTTCAGAGCGACAGGATTGCCGCCCCCGTGTCGCGCTCCTGCGCCGAGAAGCGTACGCGGCCCCCGTCCAACGCGGCGCCGCCGCCCGCGATCAGGGCGAGCGCCGCCGGGTAGAGCCGGTGCTCCTGAACGATCACCCGGGCGCTCAGCGTATCGGCATCATCGCCCGGCAGCACGGGCACGGCGGCTTGCGCCACGATCGGCCCGGCATCGAGCTCCGGCACGACGTAGTGCACGGTGCAGCCGTGCAGGCGCACCCCCGCTTCCAGGGCCCGCTCGTGGGTGTGGGTGCCCTTGAACAGCGGCAGCAGTGAGGGATGGATGTTGATCATCCGGCCCGCCCAGGCTTCCACGAAGGCATCGGTGAGGATGCGCATGAAGCCGGCGAGCACGATCAGCTCGATCCCGGCGCCGTCCAGTTCCGCCTGAAGCGCCGCATCGAAGCGGGCCCGGTCCGGAAATGCCTTGTGGTCGATGGCGCGGGCCGGGATGCCCGCCTCCCGCGCGCGGTCGAGACCGGCGGCGTCGGGACGGTTCGAGAGCACGAGCACGATCTCGGCCGGATAGTCCGGCGCGCGCCCCGCCTCGATCAGCGAGACCATGTTCGAGCCGCGGCCCGAGATCAGGATCGCGACGCGCTTCTTCGTGACCGGCGTGCTCACAGGGCAAGTTGCCCCGTGAAGGTCACCGGCTCCGCGCCCCGCTCGGTGATGTGCCCGAGCCGGACCGGCGCCTCGCCGGCCTCGGTCAGCGCGTCCGCCACGGCATCCGCCGCGTCGGCGGCGGCGACCACCACCATGCCGATGCCGCAGTTGAAGGTGCGCAGCATCTCGGATTCGGCGACGCCGCCCTCGCGCGCCAGCCAGCCGAAGACTGGCGGCACGGCAATCGCCGAGAGGTCGATCTCGATGCCGACGCCGTCGGGCAGGACGCGGGGGAGGTTGTCGGGAAAGCCGCCGCCGGTGATGTGGGCGAGCGCCCGGATGCCGCCGGCCCGCTTCAGGGCGGCGAGCAGCGGCTTCACGTAGATCCGGGTCGGCTCCAGCAGTGCCTCGCCGAGGCTGCGGCCGGGGGCGAAGGGCGCGTCGGCGTCGTAAGCGAGGCCGGTCTTGGCCACGATCCTCCGCACCAGCGAGAAGCCGTTCGAGTGGACGCCCGAGGAGGGCAGGCCGAGCACGACGTCGCCGGGTAGGATGCCGGGCCGCGGCAGCAGCGTGCCGCGCTCGGCTGCGCCCACGGAGAAGCCGGCCAGATCGTAGTCGGAGCCGTCGTAGAGGCCCGGCATCTCGGCGGTCTCGCCACCGATCAGCGCGCAGCCCGCCTGCCGGCAACCCTCGGCGATGCCGCGCACGATGTCGGCACCGACACCGGGCACAAGCTTTCCGGTGGCGTAGTAGTCGAGAAAGAACAGGGGCTCGGCGCCCTGCACGATGATGTCGTTGACGCACATCGCCACGAGGTCGATGCCGATCGTGTGGTGGCGTCCGGTCTCGATGGCAATCTTCACCTTGGTGCCGACGCCGTCGTTGGCGGCCACCAGGATCGCGTCCTTGAAGCCCGCCGCCTTGAGATCGAACAGGCCGCCGAAGCCGCCGATCTCGGCATCGGCGCCCGGCCGGCGCGTGGCGCGCACCAGCGGCTTGATCGTCTCGACGAGCGCGTTGCCGGCGTCGATGTCGACGCCGGCCTGCGCGTAGGTGAGTCCGTTCTCGTCCTGCGCCGTCATCGCCGCCCCGTCGTCCGGTATTCGCTGATCATGCGGAAACCCGCTGCCACATCGCGGCGCGATTGACCACCGTCACCGGTGCGGGGCGGCGGGTTCGGCACAGCATCATGTTTCGCCGGGCGCGAAAAGGGCCGGGCACGAGGCCGGCGGGTTCCTTGTAAACCTCGCCTTGACCCGGATCGCCACGCTTCCCACTGTCCGTGCCGGACCGGGGGAAGGAAGGAAGCCTTGATGCGCAGCAGAGCAATCATCGGGCTCTCGATCCTCGCGGTTCTCATCTTCCTGCTCTACGAGCTGCGCGAGGTGATGCTGCCCTTCGTGGCGGGGCTGGCGCTGGCCTACCTGCTCGATCCGCTGGCAGACCGGTTGGAGCGGCTCGGTCTCGGCAGGCTCGCCGCGACCCTGCTGATCCTGGCCGGCTTCGTTATCGGGCTGGTGGTGGTGCTCATCATTGCCGTGCCGCTGGCCGCCGGGCAGATTGCCTCCCTCGTCAATTCCCTGCCGACCATGGTCGGACGGCTGCAAAGCATCCTCGTGGAGCGGGCCGGGCCGCTGCTCCAGCGGATCGGCGGCACGGAGGTGGTCAACGAACTGCAATCTTCCGTCGGCACGCTGGTGGGACAGGGCGGTGCGTGGTTCCTGGCCTTCCTCAAGTCGCTCTGGACGGGGAGCCAAGCCCTCATTTCCATCGCCTCGCTGCTCGTCGTGACGCCGGTCGTCGCCTTTTACGTGCTGCACGACTGGGACCGGATGATCGCCGCCCTCGACGGCTGGGTGCCCCCGCGCCACCGCCCGACGGCACGGCGGCTCGCGGGCGAGATCGACGGGGCGGTGACCGGCTTCGTGCGCGGCCAGAGTCTCGTCTGCCTGATCCTCGGCTCGTTCTACGCGGTCGGCCTGTTTCTCGTCGGGCTGAACTTCGGCGTGTTGATCGGGATGATCTCCGGCTTCCTCACCTTCATCCCCTATGTCGGCACCCTCACCGGCTTCATGCTCTCGGTCGGCGTCGCCCTGGTGCAGTGGTGGCCCACCGGCGATTGGCTGCATATCGGGCTGACCGTCGGCGTGTTCCTCGTCGGACAGTTCCTTGAGGGCAACGTGATCTCGCCCAAGCTCGTGGGTGACTCAGTCGGCCTCCACCCGGTCTGGCTGATGTTCGCGCTGCTCGCCTTCGGCTCGCTGTTCGGCTTCCTCGGGCTTCTCCTCGCCGTGCCGGTCGCCGCGTCCATCGGCGTCGTCGTGCGCTTCGGCATCGAGCGCTACCTGGAGAGCAAGATCTACCGGGGCGACGGTCCGGTGCTGATCGGGGATTCCGGGAGCCCCTCGCTGCCCCCCCGCGATTGATCGCGCGCGTCGGTGTATGGTGTCCCGATGCGCGACAACGCCCCCCCGAAGCAGCTCGCCTTCGATCTGCCGCTCGATCCGCGCTACGGCGCCGAGGATTTTCTGGTCAGCCCCTCGAACGAGGAAGCCTATGCCCTGATCGAGGCGTGGCCCGACTGGCCGGACACCGTATTCCTGCTCCGTGGTCCGCCCGGAAGCGGCAAGAGCCATCTCGCCTCGATCTGGGCGACGCGGGCGCAAGCCTGGACGGTCTCCGCCTCGGACGTCTCTATGGAGCGGGTCTCCCACCTCATCTCCAACGGCGCCCTCGTGGTCGAGGATGTCGAACGCGAGGCTGGCCGCGACGAGGCGGCTCTGTTCCACCTGCTCAACCTCGCCCGCGAGCGGCGCTTTCCGGTGCTGCTCACGGCCTGCGGACCGGTGGACGGTTTCGGATTGAGGGTCCCCGATCTGCGCTCACGGCTGCGGCTCGCGCCCGGCGCCGAGATCGGCTCGCCGGACGACGCGCTCCTGAAGGCGGTCATCGTCAAGCTGTTCGCCGACCGGCAGCTCGGCATCGATACCTCGGTGGTCGATGCTCTGGCCCTGCGCATCGACCGCTCCCTCGCCCGCGTCCGCGAGGTCGTGGCCGAACTCGACCGCGATGCACTGGGCCGCCGCCGCCGCATCACCCGGCCGCTGGCGCTCGCCGTCCTCGAGCGGATGGCGGCCGATGACGGTCCGAGGGAGACGGAGGAGGGGGACGAGGCTGACGCCGATACGGGAGCGTCGTGAACCGCCATTCGTTGTCATGAAACCGTCAAACGGGTCCGGCCGACCCGTGCTAGAGCGCTTTCCGATGCAGTGGATGCCGGTTCATTGAACGAAAGCGCGTCACCACGAAAACCTTGAGCCGGGCCGGATCGGAACCGAAGGGAGCCATCGCGTTGTCGGAAGTGGAGTCGGATGTCGTCGCCCGGGACGCGGAGGCGACCGAGGCCGAAGAGACGAGTCTCGCCACCGAGCGGGGCGTGCGCAGCGAATCCGCCCGCGCCCGCACCGCCCGCGCCGCCCGCATCCTCGCCGCGGAGAAGGCCGCCGAGAAGCCGGCCGAGCCCGATGCGGAGAGGGAAGGCGCCGCGGCCGAGGCCGCCCGCGAGCCGGTGCTGGAGGCCGGCCGGTCGCTGCGCCACTCGCCCGAGCGCTTCGTGAACCGCGAGCTGTCCTGGCTCCAGTTCAACCGCCGGGTGCTGGAGGAATCCGCCAACCCGAACCATCCGCTCTTGGAGCAGCTGCGCTTCCTCTCGATCTCGGCCAACAACCTCGACGAATTCTTCATGGTGCGCGTGGCCGGCCTGCACGATCAGGTCCGCGCCGGCCTCGTCGTGCCCTCGCAGGATGGTCTGACCCCCTCGGAGCAGTTGTCGCGCATCGGCAACGAAGTCTCGCGCCTCGCCCTCGACCAGCAGGACCGCTGGCGGGCCTTGCGAGAGGAGCTGAACGCAAACGGCATCCACCTCGCGGAGCCGGCAGAGCTGTCGGACGAGCACCTCGCCTGGCTCGACGACTACTTCCTGTCCTACATCTTCCCGGTGCTGACGCCGCTCGCCATCGATCCGGCCCACCCCTTCCCGTTCATCCCGAATCTCGGCTTCACCGTCGCGCTGATGATGGTGCGGCCCCGCGACGGGCGTACCCTCCGCGCACTGATCCGCTTGCCGGCTCTGCTCGACCGCTTCGTGCGACTGCCCGACGTGGCCGGCGACGGCACGGCCCGTTTCATCGCCATCGAGCAGGTGATCGCGAAATACGCGAGCCGGCTCTTCCCCGGCTACTCTCTCAAAGGGCAGGGCGCCTTCCGCGTCGTGCGCGACTCCGATCTGGAGATCGAGGAGGAGGCGGAGGATCTCGTCCTGCACTTCGAATCGGCGATCAAGCGCCGCCGCCGCGGCGTCGTCATCCGCCTGGAGATCGAGGCGGGCATGACGGAGGAGCTGCGCGCCTTCGTCGCCGACGAACTGGAGATCGCTCCCGATTCCATCTTCGTGGTCGAGGGCATGCTGGCGCTCAACGAGCTGTCGCAGATCGTCGGGATCGACCGGCCCGACCTCAAGTTCAAGCCCTACAACCCACGTTTCCCCGAGCGCATCCGCGAATCGGGCGGCGACGTCTTTGCTGCGATCCGGCAGAAGGACTTCATCGTCCACCACCCCTACGAATCGTTCGACTCGGTGGTGCAGTTTCTGGCCCAGGCCGCCCGCGACCCGAACGTAGTGGCGATCAAGCAGACGCTCTACCGCACCTCGTCGAACTCGCCGATCGTCGCCGCGCTCGCGGAAGCGGCGGAGGCCGGCAAGTCGGTCACGGCGCTCGTCGAGCTGAAGGCCCGGTTCGACGAAGAGGCCAATATCCGCTGGGCGCGCAACCTTGAGAAGGCGGGCGCGCAGGTGGTGTTCGGCTTCGTCGAGCTGAAGACCCATGCCAAGCTGTCGATGGTGGTGCGCCGCGAGGGCGATCGCCTCGTCACCTACTGCCACGTCGGCACCGGCAACTATCACCCGATCACAGCGCGCATCTACACGGACCTGTCCTTCTTTACCGCCGACCCGGCCATCGCCCGGGACGTTTCGCGCATCTTCAACTTCATCACCGGCTACGCCGAGCCGGCGGAGCTGGAGCGCATGGCCGTGTCGCCGCTGACCCTGAAGCCGCGTCTGCTCCAGCACATCGAGGAGGAGATCGCCCACGCCAAGGCCGGGCGTCCGGCGGCGATCTGGATCAAGTGCAACTCGCTGGTCGATCCGCAGATCATCGACGCGCTCTACGACGCGAGCCAGGAGGGCGTGCAGATCGACTGCATCGTGCGTGGCATCTGCTGCCTGCGGCCGGGCATTCCGGGCCTGTCCGACACGATCCGGGTGAAATCGATCGTCGGGCGCTTCCTCGAGCACGAGCGCGTCTACGCCTTCGGCAACGGCGCCGGGCTGCCGCACCCGAAGGCCACCGTCTACATCTCCTCGGCCGACCTGATGCAGCGCAATCTCGACCGGCGTGTCGAGTCCCTGCTGCCGATCACCAACCCGACTGTGCATCAGCAGGTGCTCGACCAGATCATGCTGGCCAACCTCCTCGACAACCGGCAGAGCTGGCGTGTACTGGCATCGGGTGCGAGCGAGCGGATCAGCCCCGCGGAAGGGGAGGAGCCGTTCAACGCGCACAAGTACTTCATGACGAATCCGAGCCTATCCGGGCGCGGCAAGTCGTCGAAGAAATCGAGCCCGCGGGCGCTCAGCCGACGCGCCCAGCGGTCCTGATCGCAGGGTCGGCCTCTCGGCCCCACTTCATCGTGAGCGTCCCGTCCGCGGGGCGCCTCCCTGACACGGGGGCTACATGGGTCCGACACGTCCTCACCTGACGCTCGCCCACTCCGTCGAACGGCCGGCTCCGATGATCACTGGCATGGCGTTCGAACCCGTCGCGATCATCGATATCGGCTCGAATTCCGTGCGGCTCGTCGCCTATGACGGGCTCCAGCGCGCCTCGACGCCGCTCTACAACGAGAAAGTCTTGTGCGGGCTCGGCCGCAGCGTCTTCTCCACGGGCCGCCTCAACGAGGATTCCGTGCAGCGGGCGCTCACGGCCCTGCGCCGCTTCCGCATCCTGTGCGAAACGATGAAGGTTTCGCGCATCTTCGTTCTGGCCACCGCCGCCGCGCGGGACGCTGCCAACGGCCCGGCTTTTCTGGAGTCGGCGCGCGAGGCGCTCGGTCAGGACATCCAACTTCTCTCCGGTCGGCGCGAGGCGGAACTGTCGGCGCTCGGTGTGGTCTCCGGCTTCTACGCGCCCGACGGGGTGGTCGGCGACCTCGGCGGCGGCTCGCTCGAACTGGTCGACGTCAACGGCACCATGACGGGTCAGGGCGTGACCATGCCGCTCGGCGGGCTGGCGCTGCAGGATCTCTCCGAAGGCTCGCTCAAGAAGGCGCGCAAGATCGCCCGCGAGCATCTGAAGAAGGCCGAGCCGCAGCTCGATACCTTACGCGGGCGCACCTTCTATGCGGTCGGCGGCACGTGGCGGGCGCTCGCCCGGCTGCATCAGGCTGCTCGGGACTATCCGCTCCACGTCATGCACGGCTACACGGTGGAGCCCTCCGACGAACTGAGCTTCCTCGAAATGGTCGAGGCGAGCGACGCCGCGACCTTGCAGGAGGTCGAGAGCATCTCCGAGGCGCGCCGGCCGCTTCTGGCCTTCGGCGCAGTCGTGCTCGAAGAGATCATCCGGCTGGGCCGGCCCCGCGAGATCGCCATTTCCGCCTTCGGTGTGCGCGAGGGCCTGCTGTTCGAGCAGCTCGATCGCGAGACCCGTCTCACCGACCCGCTGATCGTCTCGGCCCAGGAACTGAATGTGCAGCGTGCCCGCTCGCCCGCTCACGGCGAGGAGCTGCGCGACTGGACCGACCACTTCATCACCACCCTCGACGGCCCCGAGACCGCGGGCGAGCGGCGGTTACGGCACGCCGCCTGCCTGCTCTCGGATATCGGCTGGCGGGCCCATCCCGACTATCGTGGCGAGCAGAGCCTCAACGTGCTCGCCAACGCGGCCTTCGCCGGCATCGACCATCCGGGTCGCGCCTATCTCGCTCTCTCGGGCTATTTCCGTCACGAGGGCGTGGCCCCGGAGAAGGCCAGCCCGACTCTGCGCATGCTCGCCGGTCCGCGCCTGTTCGATCGCGCCCGCCTCGTCGGCGCGCTGATGCGCGTCGCCTTTCCGGTCTCGGCCGGCATGGCCGGGCCACTCACGCGGATGCCGATCGCGGTGGAGGACGGCAAGGTGGTGCTGCGTCTGCCCGCCGATCGAGCCGACCTCAACGGCGAGCGCCTCCTGAGCCGCGTGCGTGGGCTTGGCCGAGTGGTCGGGCTGGACGGGCGGGTCGAGGTCGTCTGATCTGGCCGTTTCGAGGCACCGCTGCAGCTGGTTCCTGAAACGGGGGCATGTGGCGCGCAATGCCCTTATCAACCGATTCAGCCCGACAGGCGGGTATGAGCGATCGCGATCTCGCGCTCCGCATCAGCCATGAGATAGGCGATGCGCGGCCCGTCGAGCTTGGCGTCGGCAAGGCGTTGGCGCAGCTCGACCTCGTATTTCTTCTCCTCGGCACGCCGGGGCGGCGGGAGCAGGCGCAGCAGCATCGGACTGGCGATCTCGCCGCGGACGAGACCGCGGTGATTGGCGAGACGCCGCAGGCTGCTCGCGAGGTCTTCCAGCTTCGATTCCGGCAGGTACTGACGGGCGGAAACGCGGGCTCTGCCGGATTGAGACATGGCGTAACCTCTCTGCGACGACGGGCCGGGAGATTGCACGCTGCCGGTTCGTTTTCCCTTGCGAAAGACCGTTAACGGTTCCCGCACGAGCCCTGAAAGACCATCCCCGATCCGGGGTCGACCCGGGCCGGGGAGAAATCGGGGATTCGGGTGGGCCATGCGCCGGAATCGCGGTTCCTGTTCCCCGCGCTCCCGACGCACCTGCAGCCGCTCGGCCCACTGAGCGTCACAGGAACGGCGCAGAGAACTGGTCCGCACCGCCCCGTCACTGCCGGCCCCGCCGCCACGCAGGCCCGAGAGGGCTCGCGAAACCGTCAGGCGCATCGGCCGCGGGGAGGGCCGATGTAGAGGTCCGCGCCGCCGCGGGCAACCGCGCCGTGACGCCGCTGCCCTTCCGGCAATGCATTGCGCGAAGCGCCGCTTACCGCAGCGAGCCGCAGAAACGCTGGATCCGCCGGCAGGCCTCCTCCAGGGTCTTGTTGGAGGTGGCGTACGAGATGCGCAGGTTCGGACCCAGACCGAAGGCCGAGCCGTGGACCGCGGCGACGCCCTCGGCCTGGAGCAGCTCGGTGACGAAGTCCTCGTCCGAGCCGATGGTCTTGCCGGTCTCGGTGGTCTTGCCGATCAGCTCGGCGCAGGACGGGTAGACGTAGAACGCGCCCTCCGGCACCGGGCACTTCAGGCCCTTCGACTGGTTCAGCATCGAGACCACGAGATCGCGTCGCTCCTGGAAGGCGGCCTTGAAGCGGGCGAGGTGCTCCTGCGTGCCGTCGAGTGCCGCCACCGCCGCCCATTGCGAGATCGAGGATGCGCCCGAGGTCTGCTGGCCCTGTACGAAGTCCATCGCCTTGATGAGCGGCTCCGGGCCCGCGGCGTAGCCGATGCGCCAGCCGGTCATGGCATAGGCCTTCGAGACGCCGTTCATGGTGAGCGTGCGCTCGTAGAGGCCGGGCTCGACCTGGGCCGGGGTGACGAACTCGAAGTCGCCGTAGGTCAGGTGCTCGTACATGTCGTCGGTGAGCACCCAGACATGCGGATGGCGCATCAGAACGTCGGTGATCTTCTTCATCTCGTCGCGGGTGTAGGCGGCGCCCGACGGGTTCGACGGCGAGTTGAGGATGATCCACTTCGTCTTCGGGGTGATGACGCGCTCGAGATCCTCCGGCTGGAGCTTGAAGTCGTGCGCCATGTCGGTGTCCGCGAAGACCGGTGTGCCGCCGCACAGAATCACCATTTCAGGATAGGAGACCCAGTACGGGCGCGGGATCACGACTTCGTCGCCGGGGTTCAGGGTGGCGAGCAGGGCGTTGTAGATGACGTGCTTGCCGCCGGTGCCGACGATGGTCTGCGAGACCTTGTAGTCGAGCCCGTTCTCGCGCTTGAACTTCTTGACGATCGCCTCGCGCAGAGGGTTGATGCCGGAGACCGGCGGATACTTCGTCTCGCCGCGGCGGATCGCATCGATCGCCGCCTCCTTGATGTGATCGGGCGTATCGAAGTCCGGCTCTCCCACAGAGAGGCTGATGACGTCGACGCCCGAGGCTTTCAGCTCGCGCGCCTTCTGGGTCATCGCGATGGTCGCGGACGGCTTCACCCGTGAGAGGGCGTCGGCGAGAAAGCCCATGGGAGATCTCCGAAAAGTCTTCGAGTGTCGGGCGGCCCGAAAGGTGTTCCGGGCATCGGGGCCCTCGTAATCATGCGCCGCGGCACGGGCAAGCGCAGTGAGTGGGAGGCTGCCTCCCGGTGCGCGACCTCGGTGAACGACGCGCGGTGGCGCCCCAGGCGGCCAGCCGACGACGAAAGATCTGCAATTTTTCTCAAGCGGGAAGGAAGAGTTTTTCAGGCGTGCGCGGCTGAGGGTTTCGGGTATTGTATCAAGCAAGACAGGCAGTTTCTTGCGGTGCATCAGCATAACTGTGCACTGCAATGACAAATGCATGCAGAATTCAATCGGCTCAGCGACGCGGAAACCTTTCCGGTGTTGCCGGGCCGGATGACGGCATGGTCAATAACGGCGGCGAGAGGCGGGCGACACCGCCCCGGCCAAGCAAGCGGAGGACGGCGGCGCCCATGAAAAAGAACAAGGTCATCTCGGCGGACGAAGCGATCGCACTGATCCGCGAGAACGACGTTCTGACCACCACCGGCTTTGTTCAGAGCTGCATTCCGGAGGCGCTGCACGCGGCGCTGGAGAAGCGCTTCGTCGAGACCGGCTCGCCGCGCGGCCTCACCCTGATCATGACCGCGGGCGCGGGCGACTCGAAGGGGCTCGGCACCGGCCGCCTGCACCATGACGGGCTGCTCACGCGGGTCATCGCCGCCAATTTCGGGCGCATGCCGAAGGTGGCGCAGGCCGCGCAGGCCAACCTGATCCGCGGCTACAACCTGCCCCAGGGCGTGATCTCGCAGCTCTACCGCGCCTGTGCCGCCGGCCAGCCGGGTCTGTTCTCGAAGGTGGGTCTGAAGACCTACGTCGATCCGCGCCACGGCGGGGCCAAGGTCAATGAGCTGACCACCGAGGATATCGTCAAGCTCGTCGAAGTCGATGGCGAGGAGTGGCTGTTCTACACCGCCACCAAGATCGACGTGGCCTTCATCCGCGCCACCTCCGCCGATCCATCGGGCAACCTCTCCTTCGAGAAGGAAGCGTTGACCCTCGACTGCCTCGCCCAGGCCATGGCCGCCCGCAACAACGGCGGCATCGTCATCGCCCAGGTCGAGCGCATCGTCGACGACGGCTACCTGCTGCCCAAGGACGTGCGCGTACCCGGCATCCTCGTCGATTGCGTCGTGGTCGCCGAGCCCGAGATGCACCGCATGAATTACGGCGTGATGTACGACGCCGCGCTCGCGGGCGAGATCCGCGTGCCGGTCACCGGCATCAAGCGGATGGCGCTCAACGAGCGCAAGATCATCGCGCGGCGCGCCGCCTTCGAACTGCCGCCCAACGGCGTGGTCAATCTCGGCGTCGGTGCGCCCGAGGGGATTTCCTCCGTCGCGAACGAGGAGAAGATCACCCCCTACATCACCCTGACCACGGAAGCCGGAGCGGTCGGCGGCGTGCTGGCCTCGGGCTCGAGCTTCGGTGCGGCGACGAATGCCGACTGCATCATCGATCAGAACCAGATGTTCGACTTCTACGACGGCGGCGGCCTCGACATGACCTGCCTCGGCATGGCCGAGTGCGACGCGGCCGGCAACGTCAACACCTCGAAGTTCGGGGGCAAGCTCAACGGCTGCGGCGGCTTCATCAACATCTCGCAGAACGCCCGCTCGGTGGTCTTTGCGGGCACCTTCACCGCGGGCGGCCTGGAGATCGCCGTGCAGGACGGGCAGGTGAAGATCGTCACCGAGGGCCGGGCCCGCAAATTCGTGACGGAGGTCCAGCAGAACACGTTCTCCGGCCCCTACGCCGTCGAGCGCTCGCAGCCCGTGATCTACGTGACCGAGCGCTGCGTCTTCCAACTCACCAAGGAGGGGCTCGAACTGATCGAGGTGGCGCCCGGCATCGACATCGAGCGCGACATCCTCGCTCACATGGATTTCGCGCCCGTCGTGCGCAATCCGGTGCCGATGGATGCGCGCATCTTCCGCGAGGAGCCGATGGATCTGATCTCGGATCTGCTCAACCTCGACCTGAAGTCGCGCGTCAGCCTGGATGCCGAGCGCAACATCCTCTTCATCAACCTGGAAGGCTGGTACTGCCGGGTGAAGAGCGACATGGACGAGCTGCGGATGACCATCGTCGAGGCCTGCCGCCAAGCCGGCCAGCGGGTCAACGCCGTGATCAATCACGACGGCTTCCGGCTCAACGAGAACCTCTACGACGATTATGCCGGGATGATCCAATATCTCCAGGCCAACTACTACGCGACGACGACCCGCTACGCGACCAGCGCCTTCCTCCGCCTGAAGATGGAGGAGGCCCTGACCAAGCGCGGTGTCGCCCCCCACGTCTTCGAGCGCAAGGAGGAGGCCCAGGCCTTCCTCGGCAGCACCGAGGACAAGAAGGCCCGGAAAATGATCTCGCCGGCGGTGGCCTCGGCGGCGTGAGGAGCTCTGGGGCGAAGAAGCGTTTCGCGTCTCGGTCTTGAGGGCCGAGATGCGAGGTCGGCTGCTCAAAGCCATATCAAACGGCTCAGACGCCACTGCCCATAGCGGCCCTGAAATCTTTGCCTAAATTCGGGGAATTGATAACCGAGTTCATCACCGTCTCGCCGAGCCGGCGATAGGATTCGAAATCGCTTTCCGTGAAGAACTGATTGCCCGTTGACTCGTGTGGAAAGCTAGGTTTGCGAACCTGAAACGCTGTCACTTCGAGCGGTGTCTCTTCGGTGATCATCCAGGGCTTCACGTAGAGCAGGCGCCCTGTCGCCCGCTGCTTCTGCTCGTCCGTGGCGTCGGGAGGGGTGGGATAGCTGATCGTCGCCCAGGCGCCCTCGGTACGGAGCTCCTTCGCCGCGATGCGGATCATGGGATCGAAGACGATTTCCAGGCCCGCCATATCGATCCGGGCATTCTGGATCGTGCGGCTGAGGTCCTCGTAGCCATAATCTTTATCTTGGCTGGCATCGATGACGAGGATGAAGCGGCACCGTCGCCGCAGCATCTCGTAGAGGCCGAGATTGTCGAAATGGCCGCCATCTGAGAGATAGACATAGTCGCTGTCGCGATCTGAGCGGCCCAACATTTCAAGCAGGAGAGCGGGCAGGCTGTTGACCGGGCCGGAGCTTTTGAGCTGCTTGTGCGTCAGACGTCTCGCGCCGGGATTAGGAAGCCATGCGCCGAGGCGGACATTGAAGAGCGTCATCACGAAGGCGACGAGCGGCGAGGAATGATAGCCCATGTTCGGGCTCGCCGCCGCTCCGGAGATCGTTATCGCCGTTCCCAGGCTGATGCCGTTCGGCCCCTCGCCAGGGCCGGTCTGTCTCTCGTCGCCGGCGTAGTCGGCCGTCGCGATGAAGGCGCCGGCCGGTTCCTGCCCTGCAAAGCCGTCGGAGGCGCGAAGATCCAGCGTCGCCGCCCCGCAGCGAAGGGGCGTGATCGTGAAGGATTCCGCCTTGCGCTCGGCCCGCGCGGTATCCTTTCCGCTCGTGCGGTTGAGGGCGACGTTGATGACGGGGAACAGGACTTTCGGCGACCGGTCCTTGAAGGCGTCCGCCATCCTCACATTGTCGAAGACGTCGAAGCTCGTGGCATGGTCCGGGTGGCTGTCGGCCTCACGCCGCGCTGAGCCGAGGAATCCGCGCACGATACGGTTGCGATAGACCGCGTGCATGGAGAAGCGGTTGATGTTGATCAGGCTTCCGAGCCACCATGCCAAGATGACCGCACCGAGGCCGATCAGGGCCACGAGGAGCGCGATCGTGAGGAACGGCGGCTCCGCCCGACTGTCGGTGAATCCGACGGCGAGCGCTCCGGCCAGAACCGCGATGAGGCGCCCGATCAGGGCCAGGAGGATCGCGCCGAACAGCACGATGCCGACCTGGATCAGGAGGGTGACGGGGATGTGTGCCAGAAGGGCGAGAGGTGAGCTGCCGGAAGCGGGGGCGGGTCGATACTGCGTCTGGGCGCTCTTGCCGAGTTGGGTCGCGAGCCAGCCCGCGGCGAGCCCGCCGGATGTCAGCCCTGACAGTTCCAGCCCCTCGAGGCGGCCGACCAAAACGCCCCCGAGCACGACCACCGCGCCTGTCGCGGCGAGTGTCAGGATGACGAGGACCTTGATCGCGTTCAGGCGTGCCAGCCATTCCCGGTCGAGATCGGCGCGGATGCCCTTCCGCCGGAACGCGACGTAGAGGGTACTGCGCAGGACTTCCGAGAGCGCGACCCAGGCAGGTCCGGCGAGAGCGAGCCAGAAGACATCGAGATCCCGTACGAGCCAGGTTCCGTACCAGATCAGCGCAGCCGAGGCCGCGCAACTGGCCAGCCAAGCCAGGGTGCTGTTCCGGAACGGTGCGAGGTGAGCCTTGCGGTTCTCCTCCGTGGGGTAGGCACGGCGCTTGAGGTTCAGGTAGGCGGCGCCGTAGGCCAGGAGCGAGGCAACGAAGCTAGCTGCCGCCAGAACCCAGAGATTGGACGGCGACCAGAACGGATTGTCATCGCTCGCCGGTCCCGACTCGATGGCGGCCGTGATCACGCAGGGCGCCTCGACGAGCGGGCATGATTTCGAGCGGTTGGTCGCGGCATCGCTGGCCGGGATGAAGACGGCGCGGCCTTCCTCCATTCCGTCCGCACGGCTCAGGCCGCCCGTGACGGCCAGAGGCGACAGGAGGCACCAGAGCAGCATCGGCAACACGATGCGATAGGCCGCTTGGCGGCCGGTCCAGCCCACCTTCGCCCCCGGACCCAACCTTTGCAACTTTTGGATGTCATCTTCATGGCTATGGCTCGGCAGGCCGAGGATGGTCTGATAGCAGGCGACGGAGAGGCCCAGCACGGCGATGACACCCGCGAGAATATCGAAGTCCATGCGGATCTCGGACGCAACGAGCGCACTGCTCAGGGCGAAGTAGAACAGCGGTACGGCGACCACCGCCGTGAAGGCGGGAAGGAGCAGCAGCCAATTGATGAGCGTGTTCCGAACCCATAGGACGATGCCGGCCCAGGTATCCAGGGAGGCGAAGCCGGGATGAGGAGTGAGGAAGTTGCTGAAGCGGCGCAGCCGCCGCACCGCCTCGGCCTCCCGGGTGCCGTCACGGCTGGCGATCAGACTCTCGGTCGCCCCGATATGGATGGGTTTCTCCCCCCGATCCGCTTGGCTGCTGATCAGGCGGGTGAGCCAACCGCCGATATATCCCCCGCCTGAGACCGTCGAGAGATAGTGGAACTCCTTGAGCAGCCCGTGCTTGGCTAAGGCTTGGATGGCTCCCAGGCAGAACGTGGCGCTACGGATTCCGCCTCCCGACAGGCAGAGTGCCGTCGGTTGCTCGTTCTCGGCGAGCCCGAGACATTTCCATTCCTCCTCCAGCGCCGCCTGGGTGTCGATGACGGACACGTCGTCCTTTCGGGCCCCCGATGTGACCTTCGCTTCGGCATTGGTGTCGTCACGTGTACCGGTCATGGCGTGCTTCCCCCGCCGATCCGTTTCTGCAGTTCCATCGGTCCGTTGGCTCGGTCCTTGGCGTTTCGCGCAGACACCGAACGCGGTCAGGTATGCGTGTCAGGCGCCCTTCAGGGCGTAGCGCAGGCCGTTTTCGAGCACGCGCTTGCAGAAGCGGAGATCGAGGATCTCATTGTCGCTGTAGGGAAGCCGCGTGCGGTCGTGGCGGCTGATGCAGGCGACGAGCATGGCCGAGAGCGTGGCGCGGCGTCCGGCATCGGCCGTCGCCGCCGCGGTCGGCGTCTTGCCGACCAGGGCAACCAGCAGCGTGCCGTACTGGCTCAGGATCATCGCGTAGGCGTCATGGCCGATGACGCCGTTGGCGTAGCTCTGGCAGGCGGCGTAGAGGCCGTCGCGGAGCGCCAGCACCGCCGCCTCGCGCCCGGTCTGAGTCGTGACCGTTTCCGTCTGCGAGAAATCGCCCGCGCCATCGACGGTCGGTCCCTGCGGGACGACGATATTGGCACGGACGCTCTGCTTGCCGGCGAAAGCAATCGCGTAATCCGGGCTGGGCTCGGTGCAGACGATGGGCATCAGCGATCCGTCCTCGCCCGGTCTTGGCCGCTCGGTCACCAAGCGAAGACTTCCCGTCGTCGCGAGCGTCCGTGACGTGCCGAACTGCGACTGCGTTGTTCTGAAGCTTGGTGAGTCGCAGGCCGAGAGGGCACAGGCCAAGAGGCAGGCAAAGACAACGCGCATGATGTGCCCCCCCCCCCGCGCAGCATCTCCCGGCCATGACACGTTTCGTGCCAGACTCAAGGCAAATCGCTGATATGTGTTCTGTCGGATTTGCCAGAATCGTTTCTTCTAAGTTGCAGTAATGCACCGGATACTGATTTTGAAAAGAGGGGTTCCGAAAATAATCTGTGTCTGATCCGTTTGCGCCGAGGGCGAGGAGCGGTCCCGCGGCGGCGGGCGCGCTTGGCCTTGCCATCCCACCCCGTCTCTGCTAACGCCCCGCCCATCCCACACGCGGAGCCGGCCTCATGCCTGAATGAGGCGTTTCCGGTGGCTGGCTGATTGGCCGGCTACTTCTTCCGCGGCGGTATCAACCGGAGAGAACAAAAGTCATGGCCGTCGATTTCTCTATGCGCCAGCTCCTCGAGGCCGGCGCCCATTTCGGGCACCAGTCGCACCGCTGGAACCCGAAGATGCAGCCCTACATCTTCGGCACCCGTAACAACATCCACATCATCGACCTCGCCCAGACCGTGCCGGCGCTGCGCGCTGCCCTCCAGGCGGTGAGCGACACCGTGGCCCGCGGCGGCCGCGTGCTGTTCGTCGGCACCAAGCGCCAGGCGGCGGACGCCATCGCCGAGGCGGCCAAGCGTTCAGCCCAGTACTACGTCAACTCCCGCTGGCTCGGCGGCATGCTGACCAACTGGAAGACCATCTCCGGCTCGATCCAGCGCCTGCGCAAGGTCGACGAGACGCTCGAGGGCGGGGCCGTCGGCCTCACCAAGAAGGAGCGTCTCATGCTGACCCGTGAGAAGGACAAGCTCGAGAAGGCGCTCGGCGGCATCAAGGACATGGGCGGCGTGCCCGACCTGCTGTTCGTGATCGACACCAACAAGGAGCAGTTGGCGATCAAGGAGGCCCAGCGCCTCGGCATCCCGGTCGCCGCCATCGTCGACACGAACTGCAACCCGGACGGCATCTCCTACATCGTCCCGGCCAACGATGACGCCGGCCGCGCCATCGCGCTGTATTGCGACCTGATCGCCCGCGCGGCGATCGAGGGCATCGGCCGCGGCCAGGGCGCGCTCGGCATCGATGTCGGCGCCTCCGAGGAGCCCACCGCCGAGGAGCTGCCGGCCAACGACGACGTCGTGGCCTCCGTTGCCTCCGATGCGATCGCCCCGGCCGACGTCGCGGCGCTGGCCGAGTCGACCGAGCACTTCGAGCAGCTCGTGGCGCCCCGCGGCGCGCCCGACGACCTGACCAAGCTCAATGGCGTCGGCCCGCAGCTCGTGCAGAAGCTCAACGATGCCGGCGTATGGCACTACTGGCAGATCGCCGCCATGCAGCCCGACGACGTGGCCAAGCTCGACGCCGACCTGAAGCTCAACGGCCGCATCGGCCGCGACGGCTGGATCGAGCAGTCCCGCGCCTTCGTCGAAGCCGCCGCGGCCTAAGTCGCACATCCGCCGCCGGGATTTTTGCCCGGCGGCCCGATTGTCATCACCCTGCAAAGCCCGGTGCTTTCAACGAGCGCCGGGCTCGTTCACTTCAAGACCTGCACTTCAAGCCCTGCACTTCAGCCTCAAGAGGATCGCCATGGCCAACATCACCGCCGCACTCGTGAAGGAGCTTCGCGAAAAGACCGGCGCCGGCATGATGGATTGCAAGGGCGCGCTCAACGAGACCAATGGCGACCTCGAGGCGGCGGTGGACTGGCTGCGCAAGAAGGGCCTCGCCAAGGCTGCCAAGAAGGCCGGCCGCGTCGCCGCCGAGGGCCTCGTCGCCGTCGAGTCCGCCGGCCACCACGCTGCCATCGTCGAGGTGAACTCCGAGACCGACTTCGTCGCCCGCAACGACAGCTTCCAGGCGTTTGCCCGCGAGGCCGCCAAACTCGCGCTCAACACCGACGGCACCCTGGAGGGTCTCCAGGCCGCCACCTTCCCCGGCTCGTCCGAGACGGTCCAGGAGAAGCTCTCGAACCTGATTGCCACCATCGGCGAGAACATGACTCTGCGCCGCGTCACCAAGCTCGACGTGAGCAAGGGCGTGATCGCCTCCTACGTCCACGGCCAGATCAGCGAAGGCCTGGGCAAGATCGGCGTGCTCGTCGCGCTCGAATCCGAGGGTGACGTCGAGGTCCTGTCGGCGCTCGGCCGTCAGATCGCCATGCACATCGCCGCCACCAGCCCGGTGGCTCTGGACGCCTCCGGCGTCGACCCGGCCGTGGTCGAACGCGAGTCGAACATCCTGCGCGAGAAGAACGCCGGCAAGCCGGACCACGTGATGGCCAAGATCGTCGAGAGCGGTCTGAAGAGCTACTACAAGGAGGTCACCCTCCTGGAGCAGCCCTTCGTCCATGACGGCTCCAAGACCATCACCCAGGTGCTCAAGGAAGCCGCGGGCAAGGCCGGCGGCGAGGTCGCGATCAAGGGCTTCGTCCGCTACGCGCTGGGCGAGGGCATCGAGAAGGAAGAGGGCCCGGACTTCGCCGCTGAAGTGGCGAGCATGTCGCGCTGATCTTCACCGATCATCACAGGGTACCCAGCGAGGGGCGGCGGCAGCGATGCCGTCGCCCCTCGACGTTCCGGCCCCCGTATTGCTAGAAGCCGCGGCGCTATCAGCCCGAGCCGACGAGGATCCGATGCCGGAGACGACGCCCTACCGCCGAGTCCTCGTGAAGCTGTCCGGCGAGGCTCTGGCCGCTCCCGACGGATTTTGGCTCCACCCGCCGATGCTGGCGGCTTTGGCCGAAGACATCGCCGCCACGATCTCCCATGGGACTCAGATTGCGGTGGTGGTCGGCGGTGGTAACCTGATCCGCGGTGCGCGCATCTCCCAGGCCGGCTGGATCGACCGGGCGACGGGCGACTCGCTCGGCATGATGGCGACTGTGATGAACTCGCTCGCGATCGAGACCGCGCTCAACGCCGCGGGCGTGCAGGCGCGGACCATGTCGGCGGTCTCGATGCCGACGATCTGCGAGACCTATGCCCGCCAGCCGGCGCTGCACCATCTCGACAAGGGGCAGGTCGTGGTGCTCGCGGGCGGCACCGGCAATCCGTACTTCACCACCGACACGGCCGCGGTCCTGCGGGCGGCGGAGCTGCGCTGTGACGCCGTGCTGAAGGCGACGCAGGTGGACGGCGTCTACTCGGCCGACCCGAAGCGCGATCCGGAGGCGATCCGCTACGACCGCATCACCCACGACGAGGCCATCGCCCGCGATCTCAAGGTGATGGACACCGCCGCTTTCGCGCTCGCCCGCGAGAGCCGGCTCACCATCGTGGTGGGCTCGGTGCACGCGCCGAGCTCGATCAATGCGATCCTGACGGGCGCTTCGGTTTCGACCCGCGTGGTGCCGTAAGCGGCGGCTTCCTGCTTGGAACCCCCTCTCCTCCCAGGGCGGGAGGAGAGGGAGCTCGGTGTCAGGCCGGCGCGGCCGATAAGCAAACCTGCGGCCCGCTTCTGTCACCGGAAAAGAATCAGCCGCCCTTCTTGGCCTTCGCGCGCTCGATGCCTTCGAGGATCAGGCGCTGGGCCTCCGCCTTGTCGCCCCAGCGCACGACCTTCACCCACTTGCCGGGCTCCAGATCCTTGTAGTGCTCGAAGAAGTGCTGGATCTGGCTGACCGTGATCTCGGGCAGGTCGGTATAGTTCTCGACCCGGTTGTAGCGCTGGGTCAGCTTGCGCGAGGGCACGGCGATGATCTTCTCGTCCTCGCCGCCGTCATCCTCCATCACCAGAACGCCGACGGGGCGCACGGAGATGATCGCGCCCGGGATGATCGCGCGGGTGTTGGCCACCAGCACGTCGCAGGGATCGCCGTCGCCGGAGAGGGTGTGGGGGATGAAGCCGTAATTGCCCGGATAGAACATCGGCGTGTAGAGGAACCGGTCGACGACGAGCGTGCCGGCGTCCTTGTCCATCTCGTACTTGATCGGCTCGCCGCCGAGCGGAACCTCGACGATGACGTTGACGTCCTCCGGCGGGTTCTTGCCGATCGAGATGGCGTTGATGTCCATAGGCCTATGCTCTCTGAAATCCGGCCGTCGGACGCGTCGCCCCGTCCGGCGGATGCATCGTGCGGAGGCGGCTCACGATGCCGCACCCATCGATGGATGTCTTAGATTGTGCGGGCGGGAAATGAAATCGCTCCTCCGGCCGAGTCGTATCCCTGCGTCCATCCGGCCGCGGAAAATGCTGTTTCGCAGCACTCGGCGGTGACGCTGGCCCGATCCTCGGCCGATTTTTCCAGGAACACGGTGCGCCGATCCCGCGTCCTCGCAGCGGATCGAGTTGGGAACACCCGCTTCGTTCAAGCGTAACCACAAGCCGCAACCGAGCGCGGGGGTTGCTCGAGCCCGCGCAACGCAAGGGCATGATATGAAGCGCATCGCCATCATCGCCGTCGGTGCACTGGCATTGGGGATGGGATCCCTCGCCGGCACGGCTCCCGCAGCGGCGGACGAGGAGGCAGGGTACGGCCGCAGCGTCGATCGGGGCTCCAGGGTCGTCCGGCGCTACGTCGTCCGCCAGCCGCGGCGCATCGTCCGCGAGGTCATCGTCGAGCGGCCCGTCTACCGGACCCGGATCGTGCGCCGGATCGTGGTTGAGCGCCCCATCTACCGGACCCGGATCGTGCGCGAGGAGTTCGATGAGCCCTTCGATATCGAGCCGCCGCCCTTCGCCTACGGGCCGCCGCGGTTCGCCTACGGGCCGCGCTTCGTCCGGCCGCCGCTTCGTCCGGTCGCTTACGATCCGGACTTCGGCCCAGGCTTCGGCTACGGCCCGTTCTTCTAGGGCATCATCCCGAACGTGTGTCTCCGCATCGTCTGAACAGGCAGGCGGCGTGGAAGGCCGTCGTTGATGGCGCGTGCGGCCCCGTGCGGTCGCGGTCAGGCGAACAGGTAGCCGATCTTCGGCAGGCAGATGCCGGAGACGCGCTCGACGGATTCGGGACCGGCCACGCCGCCCAGGCCCTCGTAGAAGCCGCGGGCACGGGGATTGTCGGCCAGCGCCCAGACGCCGATGCGATTGAGCCCGCGGTCGATCAGGTCGTTGCGCACGGCTCGGAACAGGCGGGTGCCGAGCCCGAGGCCCTGGAATTCGGGGGCGATGTAGAGTTCGTCGATCTCGCCGTCCGCCCGCATGGTGCGGTCCCGCACCTGGCCGTAGGCGGCGTAGCCCGCGACCTGCTCGCCGAAGGCGATGACGGCGAGGCCCCGCCCGCCGCCGATCATGCTGCGCCACGTCTCCGGCCCACGGCGGGCGAGGAAGCGCTCCAGGGCGATGCCTGGGATAATTCCCTGATAAGCTTCGCGCCAAGCGGCATCGAACACCGCCGAGAGGCCGGCGGCATCCGCGGCGCGGGCGCGGCGCAGGCTCACCGTGTTCGTCGTCATCGCGGGCTCCGATTGCCAACGGGCCGCGCATGATGCTGGCAAAGGGACCGGTTCGGCAACGGCCTGAGGCTGTTCGCGTTGTCGCCCGAATCGCGGGCTGGTAGAGGAGCGCTCCGACAGGCCTCTCGCAGCGATCCGTGTTCAACCGCTTCCTTCCCCCCGAGACGCGCTACGCGCGGCGCATGGCCCGCATCGCGAAGTTCGAGCGGCCGATCAACGGCTCCGTCTCCCGGGCGAAGGCCTGGGCGAACATGCTGCTCGTCGACCACGGGATCTTCCGGCTCGCCTATCTCAACCGGCACCGGATCGGCACCGGGCTGGTCTGGCGCTCGGCCCAGCCGACGCCGCACCAACTCGCATGGTTCAAGCGCCAGGGCGTGCGCACGATCGTGTCGCTGCGCGGCGGGCGCGAACACGGTTCCTGGCCTCTGCAGCGCGAGGCCTGCGAGCGGCAAGGGCTGACCCTGGTCGAGTTCGTGCTGCGCTCGCGCGAGGCACCCTCCCGCGAGACTCTGCTTGCGGCCCGCGACTTCTTCGCCAGCCTGGACTATCCGGCGGTGATGCACTGCAAGTCGGGCGCTGACCGCGCGGGGCTCGCCGCCACCCTGTTCCTGATCCTGCACGAGGACCGGCCGGTGCGCGAGGCCCTGCGCCAGCTCTCGCCGCGCTACGGCCACTTCCGCTTCGCCAAGACCGGCATCCTGGACGCGTTCTTCGCGACCTATCTCCGCGAGGGCGAGGCGCGCGGCCAGAGCTTCCTGGAATGGGTCGAGCACAGCTACGATCCGCAAGCCGTGACGCGGAACTTCCGCGCCGGCTTCTGGTCCGACCTCGTGGTCGATCGCCTGCTGCGGCGCGAGTAGGCGCTCCGCCTTGGCCCTGCGGCTCTCCCGTGTCCTGAGGCGCGCGCGCCTGTTCCCGGAAGGCCGCGATGCGGCCGAAGCGGTGACCGGCGGTCCGCTGATCGCGGTGATCGGCAATTGCCAGGCGAAGGGCGTGGCCGAGGCCGTGCGCATCCTCGTGCCGGGCGCGCGGGTGCGGCTGATTCCGATGAGCACGCTGGGCAAGCGCAGGCAGGGCCTCGACACCTTCGCAGCCACGCTCGGCGATTGCGATCACGTCTTCTCCCAGCCCTTCCCGACGGGCTTCTTCTCTGAGGGCGGCTCGGAGGCTCTGCGCGAGCGGCTGCCGCGGATGCGGCTGTTCCCCTCGATCGTCTTCACGGCGTTCCATCCGGACGCCGTCTATGTCGGCGATCTCGCCTCGGTGGCGCAGGTGAAGCTGGTGCCGTCGCCGCTCGGCACCTACCACTCGGCGATTACCCTGTTCGGCTTCCTCCGGGGCCTCCCGCCGGAGCGGATCGTCGGGCTGTTCCGCGAGGAGGTGTTTTCGCGATTGGGCTATCTCGACGCCTGGGACCTCGCCGCGGCGGACCTGATCGCGTCGAGCCGGGCGATCGGCTTCGACCTCTCGGACGATCTGCTGCGCTGGTCGCGGAGCGGCCTGTTCATGCACAACATCAATCACCCGCGCCTGAACGTGCTCGGCGACATCGCCGCCCGGCTGCTGCGCGAGGCCGGGCTCGCGCCGCGGCCGATCGCGGTCGAGACCTACGCCCCGGACGCGCTCCTCGATGACCCGATCTGGCCGGTCTATCCGCCGGTGGCGATGCTGTACGGCGTGCCGGGCTCAACGGTGTTCAAGCGGCGCCAGCGCCGGGGCGCCCCACCCGAGACCCTCGGCCTCGAGGCTTTCGTCACGGAAAGCCTCGCGATCTATCGCGGGCAACCACGGGAAACCCTGACCTGTCACCGGGTCGAACACTGGGCCACGTCACTCGAGATCCGCAGGCTGTTCGAAGCGGCTTGAGGCCGGTCAGGGGTTCCCAAAGGGCAAGCCGGCGGGTCTCAGAGGGGAGCCCTGAACCTCATGCCTCGTCCTTGCCCGAGCGCTCGGCGAGGCGAGCCAGCGTCGTCATCTCGCGAAACCACGTCCGCACGGGCTTGGCCGGCGTGCCGCCCCAGCGCGAGCCTGGGGGAACGTCGCGGTTGACGTTGGAGGAGCCGGCGATCTGCGAGCCCATGCCGATGCGCAGGTGGCCGACGACGCCGACCTGGCCGCCGAGCACCACGTAATCCTCCAAAGTCGTCGAGCCGGAGATGCCGACGCCGGAGACGATCACGCAGTGGCGGCCGATCACCACGTTGTGGGCGATCTGCACGAGGTTATCGATCTTGGTCCCCTCGCCGACCACCGTGTCGCGCGAGGCGCCCCGGTCGATGGTGGTGTTGGCGCCGATCTCGACATCGTCCTGGATGATGACGCGGCCGACCTGCGGCACCTTGAGGTGGCCGCCCGCGCCCATGGCGAAGCCGAACCCGTCCTGGCCGATCCGGGCGCCGGGATGGACGATGACGCGGTTGCCGACGAGCGCGTGGGTCAGGGTAGCGCCCGCGCCGATGGAGCAGTCGCGGCCGACCCGTACGTTTGGGCCGATCACGGCGTTGGGGCCGAGCACTGTGCCGGACCCGATCTCGGCGCCGGGGCCGACCACGGCGCCCGGGTCGATCCGTACCCCGTCCTCGAGCCGCGCCTGCGGATGGACATGGGCGCCGGGGGAGATGCCGGCGGCGGCAAACAGCGAGCCCGGCCGCATCGCCTCCTCGTAGAGGCGCGCCAGCAGCCCGGCATAGGCGCGGTAGGGATCGCGCGTGACGAGGGCAATCGTGCCGGACGGAACGCGCGGGGCGAAGCGCGGCGAGACGAGGCAGGCCAGCGCCCGCGTCGTGCCGAGCGCGTCGCCGTAGCGGGCGTTGTCCATATAGGCGAGTTCAGTCGGACCCGCTGTCTCGAGGGGAGCTGCCCCGGTCACCGCCTGCGCCGGGTCGGCGCCCTCCGGGAGCGGCACGCCGCATGCCTCGGCGACGGCGCCGAGGGTCAGGCCGCCTTTCGGCGCGATGAAGACGGGATCTGACATGAGGTTCGATGGCGCCGGCAGGGGAGGGGTCCGAGCGCCGCTATAGCGCTCTTCGCCGGAGGGAGCACCCGCGCGGGGTGGAACGGACGGATCGTCACAAAGCAAAAGAGCCGTGCCCGACCGGGACACGGTCGGGCACGGCTCTTTTAAGCAAGTCTGTCGGGGATCAGAAGCGCGAGCCGCCGGAGAAGCGGAACGCCTGGAGCTGATCCTTGCCGACCTTGCCCAGAGCCGTCTGGACACCCTCGTCCTTGGACAGCGCGTAGGCATAGTCGAAGCGGATCGGGCCGAGCGGCGAGTTCCACAGGATCGAGGCACCGACCGAGGAGCGGATCGTCGGCTTGTCGCGGACGTTCACGCATTCGGGCTCGACCTTGATCGCGTTGGCGCCGAAGTTCGTGTAGTTGCAGCCCGATCCCGGTGCAAAGCCGTTGATGAAGTTGTCGCCGTTCACGTCGAAGTTGCGGCGGCCATCGTAACCGAACAGCGTACCGGCATCGGCGAAGACCGCGCCCTTCAGGCCGAGATCCTTCGGCAGACCCCAGATCGGGAACTGAACCTCGACCGTAGCGCCGAAGTAGGTGGTGCCGCCGATGGCGTTGGAGCGGGCATCGGCGATGCCGACGTCGCGCGGACCGAGGCCGTTCGGAGCGAAACCGCGCACCAGCGACGGGCCGAGGAAGAACTGGTCGGTGATGCGAAGAGGCTGGTTGTCGAGGGCCGAGATGTGACCGCCCTGGACACGCACGAAGCCGACCACGTCCTCCCACAATTCCTTGTAGTAGCGGGCGTCACCCGTCACGCGGAAGAACTTGGAATCACCGCCGATGCCGGCGATGTCGGGTTTCAGCTCGCCGTAGAAGCCGTTCGAGGGCCGCTGCAGGTTGTCGAGGGTCGAGTAGGCTAGGGTGACGCCCGCGAGCGAGGTCAGGACGTTGCCCTGTTGACCCTTGAGCGCGATCGACGCTTCACCGTCATAAGCGCAGTTCGGATAGGCCGGCAGGCCGCCCACATTACGCCCCAAAGACGGATCGAACGTTCCGGCAGGATTGAGGGCGGTGTAGCCCGGGATCGCCACCGAGCAGTCGTTGTAGGGGCGCTTGATGGTGTTCGGGACCCGCAGCTCGGTGTTGTAGAGCGAGTAGCGGAAGGTGACGCCGAACTCCTCGGTGATCGGCAGGCCGAGGCGGAGCTGACCACCGTAGACCGTCGTCTCGTAACGCGAGTACCGGGTCAGGTCGGAGTACTTGTAGAAGGCGTCGAAGCCGGCGGCGAGGCGGTAGCCGAGGAAGTACGGCTCGGTGAAGGAGAAATCGATGCCGCGGGCGTACTGGCCGCCCTGCACCGCGAGGCGCACGTACTGGCCGCGACCGAGGAAGTTCGACTCGGAGACCGAGACCTCGCCGATGATGCCGTCCTGGGTGGAGTAGCCGCCCGCCACCGAGAACGAACCCGTGGGTTGATCCTCGACGTCGATGTTGACGACCACCCGGTCCGGTGCCGAGCCCGGCTCGTTGGAGAAGCGGACCTTCTTGAAGAAGCCCAGACCGTTCAGCCGGCGCTCGGCCCGATCGACCAGCACGCGGTTGTAGGCGTCGCCCTCCGCCAGGTCGAGCTCGCGGCGAATGACGTAATCGCGGGTGCGGGTGTTGCCGCGGATGTTGATGCGCTCGACGTAGACGCGCGGGCCGTCCTCGACGACGAAGCCGAGAGCCACCTGATGGGTGGCGCGGTCGCGCTGGCCGGTGGGGCGCACCTGGGCGAAGGGGTAGCCCTGGCGGTTGACCTCGTTGGTGACGCCCACGAGCGTCTTCTCGACATCCTCGGCGTTGTAGACGTCGCCGACCTGGGCGCGGATCTGCCCGTCGAGAGCCTCGCGGTCGATGCCGGCGATGCGCGGATCCACGGCCACCGCGCCGACAGTGTATTGCTCGCCCTCCTCGACGGTGACGGTGATGACCCAGCCGGTCTCCTCGCCGCCCTCGACGTAGCGGGCATCGGCATTCACGACGCGGAAGTCGGCGTAGCCGTTCTTGAGGTAGTAGCGGCGCACGACGTCGAGGTCCGCGGAGATCCGGTCGGGATCGTAGACGTCGGACGTCTTGATGAACGACAGGAAGTTCATCTCGGAGGAAGACATCAGACCCTTGAGGGTCGATTCCGAGAAGACGTTGTTGCCGACGAAGTTGATGGCGCGGATACCGGTCTTGTCGCCCTCGTCGATCGTGTAGACGACGTCGGAGCGGCCGGTGGGCAGGTCGACGAGACGGTAGCTCACCTTCGCGGTGCCACGACCCGAGCGCTTGTATACGTCGCGGATTCGCTCCACGTCGGCGGCGATGACCGCCTGGTTTAGGGCGCCGCGATCCTTGGTCTCGACGACGCTCTCGAGGGTCGCCTTTTCGATCTTCTTGTTGCCCTCGAAGAAGACGCGGCCGACGACGTTGTTCTCACGCACGCGCACCACGGTGGTGCCGCCGCGGCCGGAGACCTGCACGTCGGAGAAGAGGCCGGTGGCGAGAAGATTGCGCCGCGCTTCCTCGGGCGAGCCGGAGGCCGAGCCGGTGACGTAGGAGCGGATCGTGTCGGCATCGACACGGCGGTTGCCTTCAACGACGATCTGCTGCGCCTGTGCGGCCGCGCCGCCGAGGATCACGCTGGCGGCGGTGGCGACCAGAACGATGGCACGCTCCGCCGACTTTCGCCGGCGCTTTCCCGTCATCGACATCATGTAATCGCCCGTCTCTTTTTATCTCAGCACGGGTTCGCACCCGCAGGCGGCCGCCCTTAAGGCTCGCCGCCCTCTGGTCCCAGCCACGCTTGTATCGGGATTCCCCCGCGAAGCAAACGCGAGGGCCGTCCGACATACCGGGATTTTGGGGGGTCGTGGCCTTCGCGCCACTTAACGGCGCGACGCCTTTACGATCGTTCTGAGATTAGCGTGAATAGGGCGTAAATATGGTCGCAAGCACGACTTTCCGAAGCGCATCTTCATTGCGGTAAGTCGGCATTCACCACAAACGCGAACGGCCCGGCGCGGTCGCCGGGCCGTCGATTCGGGGAGGGGAGGGGGCCCTGCGTCACGTGCCGCGCTGGCTCAACGAGGCGCCGAGATTGAGGATGTCGTTCCAGGCCGCGAACAGCATCAGCATCAGCACGAAGGCCAGTCCGATGCGGAAGCCGATCTCCTGTGCCCGTTCGCTCAAGGGGCGGCCGCGCACCGCCTCGAAGGCGTAGAACAGCAGGTGGCCGCCGTCGAGGAGCGGGATCGGGAACAGGTTGAGGAGCCCGATCGAGACCGACAGCAGCGCGATCAGCCCAATCAATCCGCCGACGCCGCCGACGCGCGCCACCTCGCCCGAGACCCGGGCGATTCCGATCGGTCCGGAGAGCTGGTCCGCGGATTCACGGCCGGTAACGAGCTTGCCGATGTAGTCGAAGGTGCGCTCCACCACGAAAGCCGTCTCGTGGACGCCCAACTTCAGGGACTCGAAGGGCCCGTAATGCACCAGCTTGGCCGCGCTGGCGTTCGGCCCGTTGATGCCGAGCCGGCCGAAGCGGTGGCGACCGAAGGGCGTGCGCTCCTCGATCATGTCGGGCACGGCGGTCAGCGTCTGGACCTCACCGCCGCGATCCACGGTGACCGCCAGAGAGGAGCCGGCGGCGGCCGAGACGACGCGCTGCATCTCGTTGAAGGTCTGGACCGGCTTGCCGTCGATCGTGCGGATCACGTCGCCGGGCAGGAAGCCCGCCCGTGCCGCGGCACTGTTCGGCTGCACCGCCTCGACACGGGCCGGTGTCTCGTAGCGGCCGCTGAAATAGATCGCGCCCGCGAAGACGGCGATGGCCAGGATGAAGTTGGCGACAGGACCGGCGGCGACGATGGCCGCGCGCTTGGCCACCGGCTGGGTCGGAAAGCTGACCGCCCGCTCGTGCGGACTCATGCGGGCGACCGCCTCCGGATCGGGCACGCTGGCGCCGTTGGCGTCGCCCACGAACTTGACGTAGCCGCCGAGCGGGATCGCCGAAAGTTTCCAGCGGGTACCGCGCCGGTCGGTGAAGCCGACGACCTCCGGGCCGAAGCCGATGGAGAAGGCGGTGACGCCGACCCCGCACCAGCGCCCGACCAGGAAATGGCCCATCTCGTGCACGAACACGACGATCGTCAGCACGATCAGGAACGGGATCACCGCGCCGAAGAAGCCGGCGGCGTTTCCGCCCATGCCGCTCAAGAATTCCATGGCCATCATCCTTCAGGCCGCGACACGCGTAGGAGATCCGCGCACGTCAGGCGCGAATCTGGTCTTGACCGCCCGCCCTGACAGAACGAGCCCCCGGCCGGCAAGTCGCGGATCGTCGCACGCCTTACGTTCGAGCGCGAGATCTAATCACGTCCACGGCACGTGGGGGCCGGCTCTCCGTCCCCGATAAGAGTTCGTAAAGGTTAATTGCGCCTCAGCCCACGGCGCGGGCGGCCGGCACCGCCTCCAGGCTCCAGGCGCGCACTCGTGCGTCGATCGCAAGTGCCTCTTCCACGTCCTCCGGGGCGCGACGGAACTCGGCGGCGAAGTGCTCGACCGCCCGCTCCACCAGTTCGGCGATGCCGTAGAAGGGGATCGCGCCGCCGATGAAGGCGGCGACCGCGATCTCGTTGGCGGCGTTCATCACGGTCGGCGCCGCGCCGCCCTCGCTGAGCGCCGCCCGTGCGACGCGCAGGCAGGGGAAGCGCGCCTCGTCCGCGGGCTCGAAGGTGAGGCTACCGGTGGCGGCCAGATCGAGCGGACGGCCGCGGGCGATTTCCAGCCGGTCGCCGAGCCCGAGGCAGTGGGCGATCGGCACGCGCATGTCGGGCATGGCGAGCCCGGCCGTCACCGCCCCGTCGCGCCACGCGATGAGCCCGTGCACGATCGATTGCGGATGGACGATCACGTCGAGCCGTTCCGCTTCGATCGCGAAGAGGTGGTGGGCCTCGATCAGCTCCAGCCCCTTGTTCATCAGCGAGGCGGAATCGATGTTGATCTTCATGCCCATCGACCAGGTCGGGTGGGCGGCGGCTTCGGTCGGGCTCGCAGCAGCGATGCGCTCGCGGGTCCAGGTGCGGAACGGACCGCCCGAGGCGGTCAGCGTCATCTTGGCGATGTCAGCGACGCGGCCGTCGCCCATGGCCTGGGCAAGCGCGTTGTGCTCTGAATCCACCGGCAGGATGCGGGCGCCGTAGCGCTGAGCGTCGCGCATGAAGGCGTCGCCGGCGCAGACGAGGCTTTCCTTGTTGGCGAGCGCGATGGTGCGGCCGAGCCGGAGCGCGGCGTGGGTGGGTTTCAGGCCCGCCGCCCCGCTCACCGCCGCGACGACGATGTCGGCCTCGCGGGCGACCGCCTCCAGCACGGCGTTCTCGCCGGCCCCGTTCGGAATGCCGGAGCCCGACAACGCCTCGGCCAAAGCCGGGCCGGCGCTCTCATCGGCGAGCGCGGCGAAATCCGGCTTCAGCTCCAGGGCCAGCTTGGCCAGGGCCGCGGCATCCTTGCCGCCGACCAGCGCGCCAATGCGAAAGCGGCCCGCATGCTGGGACAGGAGGTCCGTGGTCGAGCGGCCGATCGAGCCGGTGGCGCCGAGGACGGTGACGGTGAGGCTCACGGGATCAGTTCCGTTCAGGCATTCAGGAGTCGCAGGGCGGCGAGGCACAGGCCGGCGAGGAGCGCGACGGCGAAGAAGCCGTCGAGCCGGTCCATGACGCCGCCATGGCCGGGAATCGAGCGGCCGGAATCCTTGACGCCGTAGCGCCGCTTGAGGGCGGACTCAACGAGGTCGCCCCCCTGCGACAGGATCGAGGCGAGCCCGCTCAGCACCGCAACCAGGGCGGGAGAGAGGCCGGGCAGAGCGTCCCAGCCCTGCGCGCGGGCGACGAGCAGGGTCGCGCTTCCGCCGATCACGCCGGCGGCGAGGCCGCCGAGCGCGCCGGACCACGTCTTCTTCGGGCTGACCCGCGGCATCAGCTTCGGCCCGCCGATCAGGCGGCCGGTGAAGTAGGCGACGCTGTCGGTGGACCAGACCACCGCGAACATCCAGGCTGGCCCGACCACGCCGATCGCGGGATCGATCCGCAACAGCGTCGGCACCAGGGCAACCACCGCACCACCGAGCAGGCCCCAGATCGGCTTGCGCCGGCCCGAACCGTGCCCAAGGGCGAACAGGCCGAGGCTTCCGGCCAGCAGGATGAGGAGCGGCGCCCAGAGGGGTGCGCCGACGAGTACGGCCGTGAGCACGCCGAACAGCGTCGCGCCGGTGAGGCCCAGGAGCGGCAGGAGCGGCTCGGAACGGGTCATGGCGAGCCACTCGGCCGCGCCGACGATGCCGGCGATCAGCCAGACCGCGGCGAAAGCCCAGCCGCCGACCACCAGGCTCCCGAGCACCGCCGCACCGAGCACCAGGGCCGAGGCCACGCGCAGACCGAACTCACGGGTGGCGAAGGGTGCCCGCTGGGCGGGCGCAGGGGGAGCCGCCTCGTCCCGCGCCATCAGCCCGCCCCGGTACCGAGGCCGCCGAAGCGGCGGTCGCGGCGGTGAAACTCGCTGACGGCGGCGAGGAAGGCGTCGTGATCGAAATCCGGCCAGAAGCCCGGCTCGATCACGTACTCGGCATAGGCCGTCTGCCATGTCAGGAAGTTCGAGAGCCGCTGCTCGCCGGAGGTGCGGATGACGAGATCCGGGTCGGGGATGCCGGCGGTGTCGAGCGCCGCCGTGACCGTCGAGAGGTCGATCTCCTCCGGGCGCAGCCGACCGTCCGCAACTGCCGCCGCGATGCGGCGCATCGCGCGTACGATCTCCTGGCGTCCGCCGTAGTTGAAGGCCACGACCAGGGTGAGGCCGGTATTGGCGCGGGTGCGCGTCTCCGCCTCGTCGAGCAGTCCGGCGATGTCCGCCGAGAGATCGGTCCGATCGCCGATCACCCGGACGCGGACATTGTTGGCGTGCAGATCGGCGAGATCACTGCGCACGAACAGCTTGAGCAGGCCCATCAGCTCGGAGATTTCCGAGGGCGGCCGGCGCCAATTCTCGGAGGAGAAGCTGTAGACGGTGAGGTAGTCGATGCCGAGGGTGATGGCGGAGCGCACGGCCCGGCGGACGGCCTCGACGCCGCGGCGGTGCCCCTCGAAGCGGGGCAGACCCCGGTTCGCGGCCCAGCGGCCGTTGCCGTCCATGATGATGGCGACGTGCCGCGGCGCAGGCTGCGCCGCTCCCTCGGGCGCGGCGCCCGCCGCGTCTCCGATCTGCCGCGCGCCTTCCGAGCGAACCAACGCAGCCTCCCCGTCCTGGCGCACCCTTTGCCGCCTCCTTGGCTGCCCCCTTGCCACCGCGGTCCGGCGCGGCTCCGACACCTGTCCTGTTCGATACAGGCCGGAGGCGTCAGACCTGCATGATTTCCTTCTCCTTGCTCGCCAGCACGCTGTCGATCTCGGCGATCGCGTCGTCGGTGGCCTTCTGCACGTCGCCGGCCTGACGCTTCTCGTCGTCCTGGCTGATGGCGCCGTCCTTCTCGAGCCGCTTGAGGATGTCGAGCCCGTCGCGGCGGACATGGCGCACGGCGATGCGGGCCTCCTCGGTGTACTTGTGGGCGACCTTGACCATCTCCTTGCGGCGCTGCTCGTTCATCTCGGGGATGCGCAGGCGGATCGTCTGGCCCTCCGTCATCGGGTTGAGGCCGAGATCGGATTCGCGGATCGCCTTCTCGACATTCGTGACCATCGAGCGGTCCCAGACCGAGATCGAGAGCAGGCGCGGCTCCGGCACACTCACGGTGGCGACCTGTGCCATCGGCATCGATGCGCCATAGGCCTCGACCTGGATCGGATCGAGCAGGCTCGGTGTCGCGCGGCCCGTGCGCAGCGATCCCAAATCCTTGCTCAGAGAACTGACGGCGCCCTGCATGCGGCGCTTAATGTCGCCGAGGTCGAATTCCGGTGTGGCCATAGGTTCAACGTCCCGATGCGTTCGGGTGGCAGATCGGCGCGCTCGGGATACCCCCGGAACGCGGTGCCGCTACATGAACGAAAAACCGGGTGGCCGCAAATGCCGTTGGCCCGAGGCCGGCCTCAAGCGTCGTCGGTCCCCCACGGCACCGGCGCAGTTCGGCAAGCCTGACGTTGGCCGCCCGGATTACCGCGCGTCATCGCGGTTTCAGCCCCGCTTCAGAGGGCCTCGCCCCGCAGCAGGCGCGGGCTCTCGCCTCGCAGGGCCGAGGCTTGACCGATGAAGAAGCGCTTCAGTCCCGGCATCCGGTCGACGAGGCCCAGTCCGAGATCGCGGGTGAGGCGCAGGGCCAAGCTGTCGTTGGAGAACAGGCGGTTGAGTCCGTCGGTCGCGGCCGCCATCGCCACGCTGTCGAAGCGGCGGGCCTGCTCGTACTCGCGAAGCACCGCATCGGCGCCGGGATCGAGCCCGAGCCGCAGGGCGCCAGTCACCGCCTCGGCGAGCGACGCCGCCCCGGCGAGCCCGAGATTGAGCCCCTGGCCCGCCAGCGGGTGGATGACGTGGGCGGCGTCCCCGAGGAGCGCGAGGCGCGGCGCCCGGAAGCTGCGGGCGATGCCCAGATGCAGCGGGTGGGCGCTCGGCCCGTGCTCCAGGGCGATGCGGCCGAGTTCGGGTCCGAACCGGCGCTCGATCTCGGCCAAGGTTTCGGCGGCGTCCCCACCGAGCAGGGCCGGCACGTCGGCGCTGCGCTCGGTCCAGACGATGGAGGAGCGGTGGCCGAGGGCGCCCCCCGCCTTCAGCGGTAGAATCGCGAAGGGGCCGCTCGGCAGGAAGTGCTCGAAGGCGCGGCCCTCGTGGTCGCGGGCGTGCCCGATCGTCGCAACGATGCCCGATTGCGGGTAGGACCAGCCGACCCAGCCGATGCTGGCGGCCTCGCGCAGGGCCGAGCGGGCGCCATCGGCGGCGACAACCAGCGCAACCTCCTCCGTACTGCCGTCGCTCAAGGTCACGCGGGTCGCGCGCGGACCCGGCACGGCGGCGCGGACACCCGCGGTGACGAGCCGGACGCCTGCCTCCCGCGCAGCGTCGAGCAGCACGCCGACCATCGGTTCGGCCTCGACCATGTGCGCGAAGGGCTCGCCCGCCTCCCCTGCGTCGTGGCGTGCCTCCTGCCGCGCCTCGGTTCCGTCGCCGAAGGTGAGGAAGACCGGCCGCACCGGATCGCCGACGCGGCTGTCGCTGATGACGAGCCGGCGCATCGGTTCCGCTGCCGGTTCGATCCGGGGCCATAACCCGAGCCTCTCGAACATTCGCCGCGGTCCCGCCGCCACGGCGTAGGCGCGCCCGCGGTGGCGCGCGGCGCCCGCCTCCAGGCCGGGATCGCAGACCACGACCTCGAGGGCAGGGCCGTGTGTCCGCTTCAGGGCGACCGCCAGGGTGAGGCTGGCGATGCCCGCCCCGGCGACGAGCAGGCGGCGGCTTCCGGGACGGCTGCCGAGATGGGCTCCGGGATGGCGATCCGTTGTGCTCATCGGCGTTCCTCTTCCTCGGTTCCGGTGCCGCCTCCGATGAGGCGTTCCCGGCCGCTCCACATAGACCCTGCGCCGCCCGCGCGCGATCCCGTGCAGGCGTTCCGGAACATGTCTCAGGGATCTGTCTCGAAGCGCGCCCGCCCCGCATGGCATAGCCGGGCCAAGCCGCTATGTGCGTCGGGCGCGTTCCGAGCCGGGGCCGTCCGTCCCTCGTCGTCACCCGTCGTCCCAGATCCGCGAAAGCCGCCATGTCCGAAACCCTCAGGCCTGATCCCGTCGACGCGCTTCTGGCGATCCTCGACCTGGAGCGCCTGGAGACCGACCTGTTCCGTGGCGTCAGCCCGCGGATCGGTTGGCCGCGGGTGTTCGGCGGACAGGTCGTCGCCCAGGCTCTGGTCGCGGCCTCCCGTACGGTCGAGGCGTCCCGCCCGCCCCACTCGCTGCACGCCTACTTCCTCCTCGGCGGCGACCCCGCGGTGCCGATCATCTACGAGGTGGAGCGCATCCGCGACGGGGGCAGCTTCACCACCCGTCGGGTCAAGGCGATCCAGAAGGGGCAAGCGATCTTCGCCATGTCGGTCTCGTTCCACGTCACGGAGGAGGGCGTCGATCACGCCGCGGAGTTGCCCGACGTGCCGGGCCCGGACGATCTGACCGATGCGCGGATCCTCGCCCGCGAGGGAGGCAGCATCGTGCCCGAGCCGATGCTCGCCTACTTCACCCAAGCCTGGCCGATCGAACTGCGGCCGGTCGAGGCCGAGCGCTATCGCGACCGCGCGCCGAGACCCGCCCGCTACCACGTCTGGATGCGGGCGACGAAGCCCCTGCCGGACGATCCCTCGGTGCATCGGGCGGTGCTTGCCTACGCCTCGGACATGACGCTGCTCGACGCGACGCTGATCCCCCACGGCCGCACCGTGTTCGATCCGGAGGTCCAATCGGCGAGCCTCGACCATGCCCTCTGGTTCCACCGGCCGTTCCGGGCTGATTCCTGGCTGCTCTACGCGCAGGACAGCCCGAGCGCCTCGGGTGCCCTGGGCTTTGCCCGCGGCACGTTCCACGACGAGGAGGGGCGCCTCATCGCATCCGTCGCCCAAGAGGGTCTGATCCGTCAGCGCCGCCCCTGACACGGGCAGCAAGAGCAGGTTCTGCCGATGAAGTAGGCTGATTGCCTAAGGTTGGAGCAGTTTTCGCGCCGGAGCTGCTCGACACGGCGTCAGCCCGCGCTCACGTTCTGGGCAGAAGAGCGACATCGAAAATGGTTCCGCTTGGCACGGTCCTTGAATGAAGGCGCGCGGTCGCAGGGTCATCCCGATCCCTGCAGAACCGCTGGGTCTCGGCCGGTGCGCGGCCGGCGGTGAGAAGGCAGAACAAAGGGGGCGCCGCCCATGAAAATCGTGATGGCGATCATCAAGCCGTTCAAGTTGGAGGAGGTCCGCGACGCCCTGACCGGGATCGGCGTCCACGGCCTGACCGTGACTGAGGTCAAGGGCTATGGCCGGCAGAAGGGCCATACCGAGATCTATCGCGGTGCCGAATATGCCGTGAGCTTCCTTCCGAAGCTCAAGATCGAGGTTGCGGTCGCGGCCGATCTCGTGACGAACGTGATCGACACGATCGCCGGCGCCGCGCGCACCGGACAGATCGGTGACGGCAAGATCTTCGTGATGCCGCTGGAAAAGGCGGTCCGCATCCGCACCGGCGAGACCGACGCCGACGCGCTCTAAGAGCCCGTCCCGCATCGATTTTCCCTCCGATTTCCCGGCGGCTCATCGCCCGTTCCGGCGGAACGCGTCCGGCCGCGCCGCCTCCTCCACCCTCCTCAATGCGTGACGCACTGCGATCAGGAGCTTCCTGTCCATGAAACCTCGTAACCTTCTCGCGCTCGGGCTGGGAGGAGCCGCCCTCGGCCTCCTCCTCGTCGAGCCGTCGCTCGCGCAGGCGCCGGCGGTCGAGCCCGCCGTAACCGCCGCCGCCCCGGTGCCCAACAAGGGCGACACCGCGTGGATGCTGGTCTCGGCGGTCCTCGTCCTGCTGATGACGGTGCCCGGCCTCGCCCTGTTCTACGGCGGCCTCGTGCGCACCAAAAACATGCTCTCCGTGCTGACCCAGGTCTTCGCGATCGCCTCGATCGTCTGCCTCCTGTGGGTCGCCTACGGCTACAGCCTCGCCTTCACCAACGGCGGCGGCCTCAACGACTTCGTCGGCGGCTTCTCGAAGGCCTTCCTCAAGGGCGTCGATCCCAACTCCGTCGCGGCCACCTTCTCCAATGGCGTCGTGATCCCCGAATACGTGTACATCTGCTTCCAGATGACGTTCGCGATGATCACTCCCGGCCTCATCGTCGGCGCCTTCGCCGAGCGGATGAAGTTCTCGGCGTTGGTCGTGTTCACGATCCTCTGGGTCACGCTGATCTACTTCCCGATGGCCCACATGGTCTGGTACTGGGGCGGTCCGGACGTCTTCGCCGACGCGGCCCGCAAGCTCGCCGCCGCCGGTGGCGAGGCCAACGCCGCGGCCAAGGCCGAGTACGATGCGGTGCTGGGTGATGCCGGCATGCTGTTCAAGTGGGGCGCCCTCGACTTCGCCGGCGGCACCGTCGTGCACATCAACGCGGGCATCGCCGGCCTCGTCGGCTGCCTGATGCTCGGCAAGCGTATCGGTTACGGCCGCGACCTGCTCGCCCCTCACTCGCTGACCATGACCACGATCGGCGCCTCGCTCCTGTGGGTCGGCTGGTTCGGCTTCAACGCCGGCTCAAACCTCGAAGCGAACGGCACCACGGGTCTGGCGATGATCAACACCTTCGTCGCCACCGCCGCCGCGGCCGTGTCCTGGCTGTTCGTGGAATGGGCCGCCAAGGGTAAGCCGTCGCTGCTCGGCATGCTCTCGGGCGCCATCGCCGGCCTCGTCGCCGTTACCCCGGCCGCGGGCTTTGCCGGCCCGATGGGCTCGATCGTGCTGGGTCTCGCCGCGGGCGCCGTCTGCTTCGTGATGTGCTCCACCGTGAAAAACGCGCTCGGCTACGACGATTCCCTCGACGTGTTCGGCGTGCACTGCATCGGCGGCATCATCGGCGCTCTCGCCACGGGCATCCTGGTCTCGCCCGACCTCGGCGGCGCCGGTATCCCCGACTACACCACCAAGCCCGGCGAACTCACCCTCGGCGCCTACGACATGGTCGCCCAGCTCATCATCCAGGCGAAGGCGGTCGGCTTCACCATCCTCTGGTCGGGCATCGGCTCGGCGATCCTCTACAAGCTCGTCGACCTGACGATCGGCCTGCGCGTCACGCAGGAAGAGGAGCGCGAGGGCCTCGACATCGCCGATCACGGCGAGCGCGCCTACAACTACTGAGGGGCGGCCCGCCGTCCCGGCGGGCACCCGGACAACCGGCCTCGGCGCATCGCGCCGGGGCCTTTTCTATGGGCTGATCGTGTGAGTCGTGCTCGGCAACTTCCGCGTCCGACTGCTCAATTCGTAAAGCAATCGTGAAGAAGGCGGCAGCTTTTCGAGGGAAAGTTAACGCGTGAGAAGCCCAAAAATGTTGCCTCTGTGCAACACTTTCTGCCCTCAGGTTGATGTGGCTCAAAATTGGCTAAAAATTAGGCACTTGCGTAAAACTTCATTTTGCGGGGCGACGTCCGGTTCGGCACCTTGGCCGTATCGAATTTGGGGCTGACCGCAATGACAATCAAAACAAAGCTTCTGGCCGCGGGCGCGGCGCTGACCACGCTGAGCGCCACCGCGTTGCCGGTTCTCGCCGCCGACATGCCCGCCGCTGCACCGGCGCCTGTCGTCGTCGAGGAGCATTGCAAGGCCGCAATCTCGACCCCGACCTTCGGCGGCCTCATCAAGGCGAATCCGAATCCGGCCTGCTTCGTCACGGGACTGGGCGACATCTATGTCGGCGGCGCAATCACCGGCTTCGCCTACTCCCAGACCAACGCCTTCGGCATCCTCTCGCCGAGCGTTGAGCAGGATCGCTACGGCCGAGTCGATTTCACGAACCTCCAGGGCTGGATCCAGAAGGCGGACGGCCCGCTGCAGTTCTACGTGCATGCCGGCCTCTACTCGATCCCGGCGCTTGGCCTGCCGCTCTACTCCTCGTTCGAGCAGACCCAGTCGCTATTCGGCCCGGTGCCGGTCGCCTTCGGCAAGTGGCAGATCAACGACGAATGGTCGATCCAGGCCGGCCGGATGTTCACCAACATCGGCTCCGAGTTGCTGTTCTCCTACCAGAACCTGAACATCTCCCGCGGTCTGGTGTTCAACCAGGAGAACTTCATCAACCAGGGCGTTCAGGTGAACTACGCGAGCGGTCCGTTCGCGGCGGCGGTCTCGGTGAACGACGGCTTCTACTCGGGCGAGCTGAACTGGGTGACGGGCTTCGCCACCTACAAGCTGGACGATTCGAACACGGTCGGCATCAACGGCGGCACGCATTTCAGCGACTTCGATGCCTCGACCCGCAGCCCGCGCTTCCAGTTCGCGACGATCAACTCGCTGCAGAACAGCAGCATCATCAGCGTGAACTACACCTACGCCAACGGCCCGTGGATCATCTCGCCGTACTTCCAGTACACCACGGTCGATCGCAAGGATAACTACTTCAGCCCGATCATCGGCGGCGAGACCTGGGGCGGTGCGCTGCTCGCCGGCTACGCCTTCAACGAGAACTTCGGACTAGCCGGCCGTGTCGAGTACATCACGCAGTCGGGCACGCGGGGCGACACCCTGAGCGCGACCAGCCTCCTGTACGGCCCGGGCAGCTCGGCCTTCTCGTTCACGATCACGCCGACCTTCACCTGGGACCGCTACTTCGTCCGCGGCGAGTTCGCGACGGTGCAGGCCTACGACGTCACCCCCGGCTTCGGCTTCGGCCGCGACGGCACCAAGCGGTCGCAGGAGCGCTACCTCGTGGAGACCGGCTTCACGTTCTGAGGGCCGGGCCGGTCCGCCGGCGGAAAACGGACGTGATTTGGGAAGCCTCGGAGGAATCCGGGGCTTCCTGCATTTGGGAGCGGGACCAAAGGATTTCCCGACGAATTCCATCGCTGCCGCCGCAGCGATCCAAGCGCGATTCGAACGCGACCGAGCCACGGCCGCTTTGTGGGACACACTTAGCCCGCCGTTAACCGCCCCGCATTAGCCTTACCGGATCGTTGACACCGGACCGGTTTGCGCATGCGTTCCTTCCGCCGTTCCGCGTCGCCCTACGAGACCTTCGTCGACAGCCTGAGGCCCTTCCTGGCCAAGCGGCTGACGGAGTGCGGCGGCCTGATCCTCTTCACCGGCGCGGTCGCCTTGACCGTCGCCCTGGCGACGTGGTCGATCGACGACCCGAGCCTCAACCACGCCACCGACCAGCGGGCGCATAACGTGCTCGGGCGCCCCGGTGCCGTCGTGGCCGACCTTGCCATGCAGCTTCTCGGTCTCGGCTCGATCATGCTCGCGCTGCCTCCCGTGCTGTGGGGCATGCGGCTGATGCGCGAGCGCGACCTGCCGCACGGGGGCGTGCGTCTTGCCCTGTGGATCGTCGGCGTGCTCTGCGCGAGCGCGGTCGCGAGTGCCGTGCCGCCCACGGCCCGCTGGCCGCTGCCCACCGGAATGGGCGGTGTGGCGGGCGACGCGCTGCTTGCCGGCACGCGGATGCTGGTCGGGCCGCTGGCGAGCTTCGCCGGCTTCCTGTTCGCTGCGGTCGCCATCCTCAGCCTCACGGCGGCCTGCCGCGTGACCAAGCCGGACTTCGAGGAGGACGAGGAGGTGTCCTACGGCGCTCCGCGCTCGGCTCCGCGCGCCGTCCGTGCCTCGGGCCACGAGGAGCGCCATGATGCGGACGAGCCGAGCCTCGGCATCCTGTCGCTGGGTGCGCTTGCGCAGGCTGTCATGCGGGGCCGGGCTTCGCTCCGGACCAAGCTCGAATCCTGGCAGGCTCCGGCCGACGAGGGGGAGGGGCTCGCTTATGCCGGCGCCTCGCCAGCGCTCGCCGCGCGCCGCGCCTTCGCCGACGCTGAGGACGCGCCCTGGGCGCCGCAGGCTCGCGAGCGCACCGTCTCGGGCCGCCGCGAACCGCAATTCGAACCGGAGGACGATGAGGCGGACGACGCGCCCATCCGTACCAACCCGCCGCGGCCCGCACCGATCACCGGCGAAGCGGACGAAGCCGCTGTCGAGCCGTCCACCCGCGTCTCGCGCCCGCTGCCGCAGCCACCGGCGGCACGTCCGCGCCCGGTCGAGCCCCGCCCAGAGGCCGGCGAGTACCGGCTGCCTGCCCTGGAGCTTCTCGCCCGCCCACGCGAGGCGGCGCCCGGCTCCGAGGTCTCGGCGGAGGCGCTGGAGCAGAATGCCACCATGCTGGAGGCAACGCTGCAGGATTTCGGCGTGCGCGGTGACATCCTCGCCGTGCGCCCCGGTCCCGTCGTCACCCTCTACGAGCTGGAGCCGGCGCCCGGCACCAAGTCCAGCCGCGTCATCGCGCTCGCCGACGACATCGCCCGCTCGATGTCCGCCGTCTCCGCCCGCGTCGCCGTCGTCCCCGGCCGCAATGCCATCGGCATCGAGCTGCCGAACGCCAAGCGCGAGACGGTCTTCCTGCGCGAGTTGCTGGCCTCGGTCGACTTCGTCGAGACCAAGCACAAGCTCGCCTTGTGCCTCGGCAAGAACATCGGCGGCGAGCCGATCATCGCCGACCTCGCCCGCATGCCGCACCTGCTGGTCGCCGGCACCACGGGCTCGGGCAAGTCGGTAGCCATCAACACCATGATCCTGTCGCTGCTCTACCGGCTCAAGCCGGAGGAGTGCCGCCTGATCATGGTCGATCCCAAGATGCTGGAGCTGTCGGTCTACGACGGCATCCCGCACCTGCTCTCCCCCGTCGTCACCGACCCGAAGAAGGCGGTCATCGCCCTCAAATGGGCCGTGCGCGAGATGGAGGAGCGCTACAAGAAGATGTCCAAAGTCGGTGTCCGGAACATCGACGGCTTCAATGCACGCCTCGAAGAGGCCCGTGCCCGCGGTGAGACCCTGACTCGCACGGTCCAGACCGGCTTCGACCGCACCACCGGTGAGGCGGTCTATGAAGACGAGGTCATGGACCTCAACCCGCTACCCTACATCGTGATCGTGGTCGACGAGATGGCCGATCTGATGATGGTGGCGGGCAAGGACATCGAGGGGGCGATCCAGCGGCTGGCGCAGATGGCGCGCGCGGCGGGCATCCACCTGATCATGGCGACGCAGCGTCCGAGCGTGGACGTCATCACCGGCACGATCAAGGCGAACTTCCCGACCCGGATCTCCTTCCAGGTGACGAGCAAGATCGATAGCCGCACCATCCTGGGCGAGATGGGCGCGGAGCAGTTGCTGGGTCAGGGCGACATGCTGTTCATGGCCGGCGGCGGGCGCACGACGCGCGTGCACGGGCCGTTCTGCTCGGACTCCGAGGTCGAGAGTGTGGTGGCGCATCTCAAGCGCCAGGGTCGGCCGTCCTACCTCGAGGCGGTGACGGCGGAGGAGGGCGAGATCCCGGCCGGCGCCGCCGCATCCGAGGACGGCCCTGTCTTCGACGCCGGCCAGTTCGGTGGCGGGGAGGGCGGCGACCTCTACGAGCAGGCGGTCGCGGTCGTGCTGCGGGACAAGAAGGCCTCCACCTCCTACATCCAGCGCCGCCTGCAGATCGGCTACAACCGCGCCGCCTCGCTGATGGAGCGGATGGAGACCGAAGGTCTCGTCGGGCCGGCCAACCACGCCGGCAAACGCGAGATCCTGGTGGAGGCCGAAGCGCAGGATTACTGATCCGCCGCCTCACCGATCAAACCGAACATCGCTCCGGCGCGCCGCTCTCGATCGAGGGCGGCGCGCTTTCGCGTTCCGGCCACGCGTTCCGGCTCGACAACGGCCACGCTCGAAATTATAGCATTAGCTATAACTAAGAGGGCGAGGTTTTATGTCGAGAAAGCGCTATGGGCTTGGCTGTTGGGCCGGGATCGGCATCGCCGGTCTCGTCGGAGCGCCGCTCCAGGCCGAGGAAGTGTCTCTGGACGAGATCAGCGTGGTCTCGGACAAGCCGGGTCGGCGCGAGGGCGCAGCGGCGGGACCGACGCCGAACCCGGCCGGTTCGGTAGACGTGCTGCCGGTGGTGACCGACCGCTTCTCGACGGTGACCGTCGTCTCGGGTGGCGAACTGGCCCGCTCGCAGCCGACCTCGCTCGGCGAGGCTCTGTTCGACAAGCCGGGCCTGTCGGCGACCACCTTTGCACCGGGCTCGGCCTCGCGGCCGATCATCCGCGGCCTCGACAATCACCGCGTCCGCATCCTCGAGAACGGCACCGGCGTGCAGGACATGTCCGATCTCGGCGAGGACCATGCCGTCCCGATCAACCCGCTGATCAACGACCGTATCGAGGTGATCCGCGGGCCCGCCGGCCTGCGCTACGGTTCCCAGGCGGTCGGTGGCGTCGTCTCGGTCGAGAACAACCGCATCCCGACGAGCATCCCGCCCGGCGGCATCGCGGGACGGGTGACGACCGGCTATTCGGCCGTCGATAACGGCCGCAACGGGGCCGCGACCGTCGATGCCGGCAGCGGCAACGTCGCTGTCCATGCGGACGCCTTCAAGAGCGTGGCGGACGACTACAACACGCCGCTCGGCATCCAGCGCAACTCCTTCAACGAGTCGCAGGGTGGAGCCTTCGGCACCTCCTACCTGTTCGACCGCGGCTTCGTCGGCCTGTCCTTCAGTCACTTCGATTCGGTCTACGGCATCCCCGGTCTCAGCGCCGCGGCGCAGCGCACCCGCCTCGATCCGGTGCAGGACAAGCTCCAGGCGCGAGGGGAGTACCGGCCGCTGGACGGACCGTTCGCGGCGATCCGGTTCTGGGCGGGAGGCTCGAACTACCGGCACAACGAGTTCGGCACCGACGCGAACGGCGTCGAGGAGATCGCGGCGGTGTTCAAGAACCGGGCGGCGGAGGGACGGATCGAGTTCGACCACGTGCCGGTCGAGACGGCGTTCGGCACCCTGAGCGGCCAGCTCGGCGTCCAGGCCGACCGGCGCAAGCTCCGCATCTCGGGAGCGGAAGGGGGGCTGCTGCGTCCCACCGACACGCGGGTTCAGGCGGCCTATCTGTTCGAGGAACTGGCGCTCGGCGGCGGCCTGCGGTTCCAGGCGGCGGGTCGGATCGAGGGCAACCGCGTCGCCGGCACCCAGGCGCTGTTTCCGTCGGACTTCCTGCCCGACGGTCCCGGCGATGAGCCGGTGGAATCACGCCGCATCCGCCGCTTCGCCCCGAAGAGCGCCAGCTTCGGTGCGCTTCAGGACCTGCCCTACGGCTTCGTCGCGAGCCTGACCGGCTCCTATGTCGAGCGCGCCCCGACCTCGCCCGAGCTGTTCTCGCGCGGGCCGCACGAGGCGTCCGCGACCTTCGAGATCGGCGACCCGAATCTCAAGCTGGAGCGCGCCCGCACCGTCGAGCTGGCGATCCGGCGGGCGGACGGGCCGTTCCGCCTCGACGCCACCGGCTACGTCACCCGCTATACCGGCTTCGTCTACAAGCGCCTGACCGGCTTCACCTGCGGCGACACCTTCGATAGCTGCGGCCTCCGTGGCGGCGATCTGCGGCAGGTCGTCTACTCGCAGGCCGGCGCCACCTTCGCCGGCGCCGAGATCGCCAGCCAGATCGACCTTGTGCCGGTCGGCGACGGTTTCGCCGGGATCAGCGCCCAGTACGACTTCGTACGGGCGCAGTTCGATGACGGCAGCTTCGTGCCGCGCATCCCGCCCCACCGCGTCGGCGGCGGCGTCTTCCTGCGGGCGGACGGCTGGTTCGCCCAGGTGAGCCTGCTGCACGCCTTCGCACAGACCCAGACGGGGGCGCTGGAGACGCCGACCCCTGGCTACAACGACCTCAAGGCGGAGGTCGCCTATAGCCGCCCGCTCGATCCGGCGGTCCACGGCCTGAGCGAGGTGACGCTGGGCCTGCGCGGCACGAACCTCCTCGACGATGTGATCCGCAACGCCGCCTCCTTCCGTAAGGACGAGGTGGTCCTGCCGGGCCGCAACGTGCGGCTCTTCCTCACGGCGCGGTTCTGAAGACCGGAAAGCCGCCTGTGCTCGAAGCGATCTAGGCGCACCGTCCAAGCGGCGCTCCTATCGCCTCGGGCCTTCCGGCCTCGGCCCTCCCGGCTTCGACGTCGGGGGCAGCGGTCCGGCCGAGCCACAGGTCGCGGAACGATGGATGGAAGCCGTTTGCGACTTCCGCTCAGTTTTAGCGTTCTGGAGCCTGAAAGACTCGGGCAGCGGCCATGATCATTCAGACATCATAAATGATGTTTTCTGAGTGCAGCGCAGAGTGGTCGTATCTACGGATGCGATGCGAAATTGTTGGAGGTAGGAGGCCGGACGCATTGATTCCATCTATTGCCAGCCTGAGGAATTCCCGTAACGATCTCGGTGAGACTGCGGGCCGTGCCGCCCGTTCCGTCTGCGGAATACGGTGCGGAAGGCTGTGCGAAGGTACGGGATGGATGGGAGCGGCATTCCACCTGCCCGATCGGATCGTGGCGAGATGGCCGAGCGGATCCGGACCTATGACTGGTCGGCGACGGCGCTCGGCGCCGCGGAGACATGGCCGCCCAGCCTGAGGGCCACGATCAGCCTGCTCCTCGGCTGCGGCTTCCCCATGATCGCGCTGTGGGGCCCGGACCTGATCCAGATCTACAACGACGGCTTCCGTGATCTGATGGGATTGAAGCACCCGGCCGGGCTCGGTCAGCCGTCACGCGACTGCTGGCCCGAGGTCTGGCACATCAACGCGCCGATCTACGAGCGGGTCTGGAACGGCGAGACCTTCACCTTCGAGGACGCGCTCTATCCCCTGTCTCGGGCGGGCCGCGTCGAGGATGCGTGGTTCACGCTGACCTACAGCCCGCTCCGGGATGAGACGGGAGACATCGCGGGCATCCTGGTCACCCTGCTCGAAACCACGGTTCGGGTGCTGGCGGACCGCGCCCTGCGCGAGAGCGAAGCACGTTTCCGGGCCGAACTGGAACGGCAGGTTCGGGAGCGGACGGCGGAGCTTCAGGCAAGCCGCGACCTGCTCAAGGCGACCATGGACAGCTCCATGGACATGATCCAGGTCTTCGAGGCCGTGCGCGACCCGGCCGGCGAGATCGTCGACTTCCAGTGGCTCCTGAACAACCATACCTCCGAGAGCCGATACGGTGAGGTGCGTGGGCAGAGCTTGCTCGAACGCAATCCTGGCGTGGTGCAGGAGGGCATCTTCGACACCTTCAAGCGCGTGACGGAGACCGGCCAGCCTGCGACCGCGGAGCGCCGCTACGTCCACGAGCAGTTCGACGGTTGGTTCTTCCAATGCGCGGTCAAGCTCGGTGACGGGGTCGCTACCACCACCAAGGAGATCTCGGCCTGGAAGGCGGCGCAGGAGGAGGTGCTGCGGCTTCGCGATAACATCGCGCAGGCGGCCCTGCGCGAGAGCGAGGAACGCTTTCGCGCGCTGGCCAGCCTCATTCCCGTCCTGCTGTGGCGCTCCGATGAGAGCGGGCAGCACAACTCGCTCAACGAGGCTTGGCTCACCTATACCGGTCAGAACCTGCAGCAGTCTCAGGTCGGCGGTTGGCTCGAGGCGGTCCACCCGGACGACCGCGATGCGGCGCGCGAGGCTTTCCGCGTCGGACGCGAGCGGCAGCGGCTGATCGAGGTACAGCAGCGTATCCGCCGGCATGACGGGGAGTACCGCTGGTTCCTCGTACGGCAGGCGCCGATCGTCGATGCCGAGGGGCAGGTCACACAGTGGATCGGCGCCGCCATGGACATCCACGACCTGCACGATCTGCAGGAGCGTCAGGCCGTTCTCGTCGCCGAATTGCAGCACCGCACCCGCAACCTGCTCGGCGTCGTGCGTTCCATCGCCCACCAGACCATGGTGCAGACCGGCCCGACCGAGCGCTTCCGCGAGCAGTTCAACGACCGGCTGGCTGCCCTGTCGCGGGTTCAGGGATTGCTGTCGCGCTCGGAACAGGAGCCGATCACCCTCCGCACCCTGATCCGGACCGAGTTGGAGGCGCTCGGAGGCGGCGACTTCGCGGACCGGATCCATATCGCCGGCCCGCCGGTGCACCTGCGCAAGGCGTCGGTGCAGACCCTTGCGCTCGCCATGCACGAACTGGCCACCAACGCCCGCAAGTACGGTGCCCTGACGACCGAACACGGCCGCCTCTCGGTGACATGGCGGGCCGCTCGAGACGATCAGGGCGGCGGGAGCCTGCTGATCGAGTGGATCGAGGAGGGCATCAGCCGGCCGCGCGAGGAGCGCAGTCCGACGCGCCGTGGCTACGGACGCGAACTGATCGAGCGGGCGATGCCCTACGCGCTCAACGCCAAGACCCGTTACGAACTCGGCGAGACACGGCTGCGCTGCGCGATCGAATTGCCGCTGGATGAGCGGTTCGGCGAGATGAGCACGGCCTGACGGTTGCCCCGACGAGCGTGGTTCAGGCGGCAAGCGCCGTCAGCATCGCGCTGCCGGTTGCACTCGCCTCATAGCGGGTGCGCTGGGTGCGGCCATCGCGGGCGGTCACGGTGAGGAGAGCTTCGCTGGCGAGGCCCTCCACCGCGCGCAGCACCAGGGCGTGCTCGACGCCGAAGATGCGGGCGAAGCTCCGGCTGTCCGCGGCCAGCCCGAGATGCAGGCCGGCAAGGATGCCGGCCTCCAACAGGTTTAGTTCCGGACGCAAAGCCGCGATTGTGTCGGTCGCGGCGAGAAAGGTCTCGGCATCGGCGGGGGGCTCGCTCACGCGGCCTTGCCCACGGCGTTCGCGGCGCGGGCACGCACCTGGACCAGAACCGACTTCGAGGTTGGTGTGTCCGAGAACTCGCCGAAGGCCGAGAGCGGCACCAGCACATTGAGTTCCGGGTAGTAACCGGCGAGCGAACCGCGCGGCATGTCGAAGGGCACGAGGCGAAAATCCTCCGCCACCCGCTCGACGCCATCCTCGGCGTGGACGCAGACGAGATCGACGCGCTCGCCCGCCCGCGCCTTCAGCTCGGCGAGATCCTCCGGGTTGGCGAACACGACGCGGCGCTCGCCATAGACGCCGCGGTAGCGGTCATCGAGGCCGTAGATCGTGGTGTTGTACTGGTCGTGGCTCCGGAAGGTTTGCAGCACGAAGGTATCGCCCTGGAGGCTCGCGCGCTGGTGCTCGGTCGCCACCGGCAGCGGTCCGCTCGAAAAACCCGCTCGGCCGGTCGCGGTCTCGAACACCCGCTCGGCGGCGAGATTGCGCAGCATGAAGCCGCGGGGCCGGCGCACACGGGTGTTGAAGCCGGCAAACCCCGGGATCGTCCGCTCGATGAGATCGCGGATGAGGTCGTAATCGTCGGCGAGCGCGGCCCAGTCGATCCGCTCCGAGCCGACGGCGGCAGCGGCCATGCCGGCGATGATACCGATCTCCGAGCGCAGATGCGGCGAGGCCGGCTTGTTGATGCCACCCGAGCCGTGGACCATGCTCATCGAATCCTCGACGGTCACGATTTGCACCTTGCCCCGGCTGTTGCGGTCGATTTCGGTGCGCCCGAGGCAGGGCAGCAGGTAGGCGACCCGGCCCGGCACGAGGTGCGAGTGATTGAGCTTCGTCGCGATGTGGACGGTGAGTTCACAGCCTGCGAGCGCCTTCTCGACCAGCTTGGTGTCCGGCGTCGCGCGCACGAAGTTGCCGCCCAGGCCGATGAAAGCCTTGGATGAGCTATCGAGCATCGCACCGATGGCGCCGAGCACGTTGTGGCCTGCTTTACGCGGTGCGTTGAGGCCGAACTCGCGATCAAGCGCTTCGAGGAGCGCGACCGGTGGCTTCTCGTTGATGCCGACGGTGCGATCGCCCTGCACGTTGGAATGGCCACGCACCGGGCACAGGCCCGCGCCGGGGCGGCCGATGTGGCCGCGAAGGAACAACAGGTTGGCAATCTCGCGGATCGTCGCGACCGAGTGGCGGTGCTGAGTCACGCCCATCGCCCAGGTCGCGATCACCTTGTCGGCGCCGAGATAGACGTCGGCTGCGGTCTCGATCTCCTCGCGGGTCAGGCCGGACTGGTCGAGGATTGCCTCCCATTCCGTCGCCTCGACCGCCGCGCGGTAATCGACGAACGCGCTCGTATGTGCGGCGATGAAGGCGTGGTCGAGGAGCGAGGGTTTGCCCGCCTCAATCGCCGCCGCGTCGCGGGCGAAGACGACCTTGGCAATGCCGCGGAAAGCGGCCATGTCGCCACCGGGCTTCGGCTGGTAGTAGTGGCTGGCGATCGGGCGGCTTGCGCCCCGCAGCATCTCGACGCTGTTCTGCGGATCGGCGAAGCGCTCCAGCCCGCGCTCACGCACGGGGTTGAGCACCACGACCCGCGCGCCGCGCTCCGCGGCCCGGCGCAGGTCGCCCAGCATGCGCGGATGGTTGGTGCCGGGGTTCTGGCCGACGACGAAGATGGCGTCCGCCTTTTCGAAGTCTTCGAGCAGCACCGTGCCCTTACCGATGCCGATGGCCTGGACGAGGGCGATGCCGCTCGCCTCGTGGCACATGTTCGAGCAGTCGGGAAAGTTGTTGGTGCCGTAGGCGCGGGCGAAGAGCTGGTAGAGGTAGGCCGCCTCGTTGGAGGCGCGGCCGGAGGTGTAGAACTCGACGCGGTCGGGATGGTCGAGGCCGCGCAGGGTCGCGCCGATCTCGGCGAAGGCTTCGTCCCACTCCACGGCGTGGTAGGTATCAGTCTCGGCGTCGTAGCGCATCGGATGCGTGAGGCGGCCCTCGCTCTCCAGCGCGTAGTCGGTCCAGCCGCGCAGCTCCGAGACCGGATGCTTGGCGAAGAAGCGCGGCGTCACACGCTTGTCGGTCGCCTCCCACGAGACCGCCTTTACACCGTTCTCGCAGAACTCGAAGGAGGAGCCGTGGGCCGGGTCGCCCCAGGCGCAGCCCGGACAGTCGAAGCCGTCGGGCTGGTTGGCACTCAGCAGGGCGCGCGCACCGGAGAGCGGGGCACGGCTGCCCAAGAGGAATTTGCCGCAGCTCTTCAGTGCACCCCAGCCGCCCGCGGCGGAAGAACGCTTGGGTAAGCCTTGCGAACGGTCCATCCGAAAGCCCGGTCTTCGCGATGTGGGAGATGTCTTCGGCGATCCGCGTCCGCCGCTTCGCCCCCTGGCGGGTGAGCGGTCTCAGATCCCGTAACCTGGGAAGTAACATCTCGCAGATGCGAGTTGATGCGTGGCCGATGATGGGGGAGGCATTCCCACCGCGCAGGGCAATTTAATACAATTCCATAAGATGCCTGTTTCTGGAATGGCTCGAGTGTATTTCCAACGAGCTTGCGAGACCGCAGCTCGGCATTTTGATGCGTTGCAACAAAGTGCCGGGTGCAAGAAATTGCGCTGCGGCCGGGCGCCGTGTGGCGGGGAGCGGACGGAGATTCCGCTGCTGGTGCCCTGTCACTTCGCCGATCTTGCGCAAGGCTCGCCGCAAAGTTGGCCCTGGGCCGGCTCAGGCACCCCGTGCGATCTCCGCCGCGTCGCGCCCGACGACAGGGGCGAGGCTTGTCAGTCCCTCCGCCCGCAGCCGCTGGCTCAGGCCGCGCTTGATCGTTCCGACCAGCCCTGGCCCCTCATAGACGAGGGCGGAGTAGAGCTGGACGAGGCGCGCACCGGCCCGGATCTTGGTCCAGGCGGCCTCCGCCGAATCGATGCCGCCGACACCGACCAGCGGGATCCGGTCGCCGACGCGCAGATAGGTCTCGGCCAGGAGCCGCGTCGCCGGTCCGAACAGGGGCCGGCCGGACAAGCCGCCGGTCTCCCTCGCCACAGCGGACTCTGTGAGGGTCGCGGGCCGCGCGATCGTCGTGTTCGAGACGACGAGGCCCTGGATGCCGCGCCGGAGCGCCGTCGCCGTCATCGCGTCGAGCCCTTCGAGCGCGATGTCGGGCGCGATCTTGAGCAGCACCGCGGCGCTCGATCCGCTGGCGTCGCGGGCGGCGACGACGCGCGCCAGCAGGTCGTCGAGGAAGGCTTCGCCCTGAAGGTCGCGCAGGCCCGGCGTGTTGGGCGAGGAGACGTTGACGGTGATGAAGGCGACATGCGGCGCGAGCCGTTCGGTGCAGGCGACGTAGTCGGCGAGCCGATCCTGCGACTCCTTGTTGGCGCCGATATTGACGCCGACGATCCCATCACGGCCGGTGCGGGCCTTGAGCCGGTCAGCCACCACGTCGAGCCCCTCGCTGTTGAGGCCGAAGCGGTTGATCACCGCCCGGTCGCGCGGAAGCCGGAACACCCTTGGGCGCGGATTGCCGGGCTGCGGCTGCGGCACGACTCCGCCGACCTCGACGAAACCGAAGCCGAGGCCCAGCAGCGCATCGGCCACCCGAGCGCCCTTGTCGAACCCGGCGGCGAGGCCGACCGGGTTGGGGAAGCGCCGCCCGAACATCTCGACCGCCAGCGCCGCGTCGTCGGCCGGCGGCTGGCGCGGTGGCAGCAGCGAGAGGCCGCGAATCGTCAGGTCGTGCGCCGTCTCGGCGTCGAGCCCATGCAGCAGCGGCCGGGCGAGGGGGAAGAGCGCGTCGATCATGCCTGCGGTATCTCCGCCGGGAAGGCGTGCCGCCCGTCCGCTCCGAGGGGCAGGTCGGCTACGGAGCGCACGGCGCTCAAGGGAAGGTCACCGTAGAGGTGCGGGAACAGCGCGCCGCCCCGCGACGGCTCGAAGCGGAGCGCCGGCCCGAGATCCGCGGCCTCGACTGCCACGAGCAGCAGACTCTCCTGCCCGGAAAAATGACGGGCGGCCGTCTCGGCGACCTGCTCGGCGGTCGAGAAGTGGATGAAGCCGTCGGCGTGATCGACGGGTGCGCCGGTGAAGCGACCGAGGGCCTCGGCTTCCCGCCAGAGGTCGCGCTGACAGATCTTGTAGACGAGGGCCATCCGGTCTCCGGGGGTAAACCTTCCGGAGCGATAGAACGCACGCTTCCGCGCGGCAACCGATGCCGTGTGTGACCTGATACGGAGTGCCGCGCCTTCACCGCAGGCCACTCAGATGCGACACTGGCCTCTCCGGATGCCCCGATTGCGTCCGGGTTCAGCGGGTTCTAGTTTCCTAACTTTAGGCCGTATGTCTCAACGGCACACGCGCCGGTTTGAGGCCGCTATGCTGTCGCACGAGCAGATTTGGACTGCGATCGACCGGTTGGCCGAGCGCCACGGCTTCTCCGCCTCGGGCCTCGCCCGGCGTGCGGGCCTCGACGCCACGAGCTTCAACCGCTCGAAGCGAGTCGGTCCCGATGGGCGCAAGCGGTGGCCCTCCACCGAATCGATCGCGAAGGTGCTCGCCGCCACCGGCGCCAGCCTCGACGACTTCCTGCACCTGGTCGGTTCGGAGCAGGCGCCGACCCGGACGATGGTGCCGCTGATCGGCCTGACCCAGGCCGGCTCGGGCCGCCTGTTCACCGAGGAAGGTATTCCAACGGGCGGCCCCGGCTGGGATGAGATCGAGTTCCCCGATCTCGGCGGAGATCACGCCTTCGCCCTGGAGGTGCAGGGCGATTCGATGCTGCCGCTCTACCGTGACGGTGATGTGCTGATCGTTGCCCCGAATGCCGGCATTCGCAAGGGTGACCGGGTCGTTGCCCGGCTCAACAGCGGCGAGGTGCTGGCCAAGGAGCTGCGCCGCCGCACCGCCCGCACCATCGAACTGGCTTCGCTCAATCCCGACCACGAGGATCGCATGGTGCCACTCACCGACGTCGCCTGGATGGCGCGGGTGATGTGGGTGCGGCAGTAGTCCTCGATTCCGGCGCCCGGGACTACAGGCCGGCTAGCCGGTGGGCCATGCCGAGAGCGATCTGGCCCGAGAGCAGGCTCCAGCCGCAGGCGATCATCGTCGCGACCATCACGAACGGGATCGGCCGCTGTTCGAAGCGACGGCCCCGCAGGGTGTTGCGCAGGATGATGAAGGGCGCGACCACCGCGATCATCGGCAGCGCGGCGAGCGCGGTGACGCCGCCGGCCTCCAGCAAGCGGAAGCTCGCCCGCCGGTTCGTGGCGTATTCGAAGGCACTCGCGAGCAGCCCCGCCAGCGCGAGGCCGACGATGAGCGCCTGAATGGATTCGAGGGAAGTGGGGCTCAGGGTCATGACGCGACGCTCCTTCTCAGGATGTGGCGCGCAGTCTGGCCGATGGTTTACGTCTTGTTAAGAAAGACGTTTCGTTAACGCTAACGCCGCCCACAGGTGCGATGCCCGGGACGGCGCGATGTTCCGTGATCGGACCCGTGATCGGAACGAGGCGAGCCTCAGGCCTCCTCTTCGAGGTCGATATCGAGGATCGCCATCCGGAAGGTGAAGGAATCGTCGCCGTCCTCCTTGTCGTCGGCGAGAACGCCGATCGACTCGTCGCCGATGAACACCTCGGCGGAGTCACCGGTCTTCATCGCGACCACGCGGATGTTGGCGTTGGCGAACTTGCGGCGCAGGTAGTCCTGCAGCTTGGCGACTTCGGTCTTGGTCACGCCGTCAACCTTCTTGCGAGGCGGTGCATGCCGGGACGCGCGATCCCGGCGGCAGCGCGGATGGGGCTTCGGATGGTCGTCGGCGGCTTGCCACGTCGCGGGAGGGCAGGCAACCCGCCGGAGGCAGGGAGCGGCTTCAGATTCCGCCGGCGATATCGACGAACTCGCTCATCGCCACGAGCTGGTCCATCGAGCGGGCCGGCTCGGCACAGCCGGCAGCACCCACGACACGCGCCGGCACGCCGACCACCGTGGTGTGCGGCGGCACCGAGCGGAGCACGACGGAGCCCGCCGCGACCCGGGCGCAGGCCCCGACCTCGATGTTGCCGAGGATCTTGGCGCCCGCACCGATCATGACGCCGCGGCGGATCTTCGGGTGGCGGTCGCCCCCATGCTTGCCCGTGCCGCCGAGCGTCACCGCGTGCAGGATCGAGACGTCGTCCTCGATCACCGCGGTGGAGCCGACAACGAGGCCGGTGGCATGATCGAAGAACACCCCGCGCCCGATCCGGGCCGCCGGGTGGATATCGGTCTGGAACACCTCCGACGACCGGCTCTGGAGGTAGAGCGCGAGATCGCGCCGGCCTTGGCCCCAGTACCAGTGGGCGAGACGGTGCGCCTGGATCGCGTGGAAGCCCTTGAAATAGAGCAGCGGCTCGAGCGCTCGGGTCGTCGCCGGGTCACGATCCATCACGGCGAGGATGTCGGCGCGCATGCTCTGGCCGATGCGGGCATCGTCCTGGAGCGCCTCGTGGAAGCCGTGGGCGACGAGTTCGGTCGAGAGCGAGGCGTGGCCGAGTCGGGTGGCGACGCGGTAGGCCACCGCCGCCTCCAGGCTCGGATGGTTGAGGATGGTCGCCACGAAGAACGAGGCGAGTTGCGGTTCGTCGCGCACCACCGACTCCGCTTCGGTGCGCACGCGCATCCAGAGCGGATCGACAATACCGGCGATCCCTTCGCGCCCGGAGGCCGGGCTGAGCGACGGACTGGCGGACATGCATTCCTCCTCGACGGATGCGCCGGCTGTCCATCCGGCCTGAGACCGCGACACGCGTCGCGGCCGGCAGAGTGTTCGAGCCCCGTCGCTTTGGCGGGACGGATTATGCCGCCGGGCAGGGCAAGTGGATACGACCCGTATCGCGCGTGCGGCGAGCGAGAGAAGTGTCTTCGCCCGCGCCGGCGCAAGCCTTACAGCTTGGTGTAACCCGGCGCCGCATCAAGAGGTCGTGCTTCACCCTGGGTGGCGCCGCTGTCACGCGGCCGGGCGCTTGCCGCCGTTGTCGTTGCCGCTGACGCGGGTTTCGATCACCTCGATCAAGCGCGCGGCCATGATCTCGACCGGGACGTCGGAGGTGTCCACGACGGCCGACGCCCGGGCATAGAGCGGCTCGCGGCTGAGCAGCACGGCGCGCAGGTCGTCCAGCACCCAGGCGGGGTCGCCCTTGCCCTCGACATGGCCCTGGTCACGCACCCGCTGAAGATGCTCCTCGGGCCGGGCCTGTAGCCAGATCGTGTAGAAGGAAGACAGGAGCAGGTCGTAGGTCAGCGGCTCGGCGACGATGCTGCCGCCGGTGGCGAGCACCATCGGGCCCGGCTGCTCGGCGAGGCCACGCAGGGCCTTCTGCTCAAGCCGCCGATAGCCTTCCTGACCGTAGATCGCGAAGATTTCGCGCACCGACAAGCCGTTCTCGCGCTCGATCTCGGTGTTGAGCTCCACGAAGCGCCAGCCGAGATGGGCGGCCGCCATCCGGCCGAGCGTCGATTTGCCGGCGCCACGCAGGCCCACCAGCGCCACGCGCCGCCGGACCGTGCGCGCTTCCGCGCCGGTTGAGCCCGCAAGCGCCGACTTGGCCAGGGCAATCTGGTCCGGGCTCGCCTGGTCGAGGAGGTCGCGGATGACGCGCCAGTCGGAGGAGGCTTCCTGGCTCGAAACGAGATCGTCGAGCCGCATCCCCATCGCGTTGGCGACACGCCGCAGCAGGATGATCGAAACGTTCCCCTGGCCGCTCTCGAGTTGGGCGATGTAGCGCTCGGACAGGCCTGAGGCCTGCGAGAGCAGCTTGCGCGACAGTCCGCGCACCGTCCGGGCGTGACGCACACGTCGGCCGAGTTCGTTGAGGAAACTCGCCTCTTGTTCGGCCGCGTCGGTCATGGCCTCACTCACCTCATCGTCCTTTCCGACGCCCGCCTCGATCCACATCCTTGCCGGGCGTCCCCGTCGAGGTCCCCACCTCCCGCTCAGGACACCGTCCGTTCGTCCGGTTTCCCGTCCGAGCGACACCCGCAGGAACACGCGGGCCAGAGCGCGCGGGTTATGGCGGGGAAGGCGCACATCTGGAGATTGGCAGGCTGCAGCGCAACCCACCTCCCAAGCGTGGCATCCATGCGCACTCGCCGGTGGATAATATATGCTATCCCGCAATGCGAGATACGGCACCGCAAAACATTACTCCGTCAACGTCACACCCTCGAACAGGGTGCGCCCGAGCGGATCTGTCCGGAAGCCGTTCACCGTGCGCCGGATCGCCATGTGGACGAGGGTGTGGGCGAGTGGCACCCAGGGGGCGGCCTCGCGGAAACGGACTTGCGCATCCCTGTAGAGCCGAGTGCGAACCTCACGATCGTCGGTCCGGCGGGCGGCCTGTACCGCCGCATCGTAGCCGGGATCGCACCAGCGGGCGAGATTGGCGCCTCCCGGTTCCGCGGCCCGGCAGCCGAGCAGCACGTTCATGAAGTTGTCTGGGTCGCCGTTGTCGCTGGTCCAGCCGTAGAGCATCATCGTCGGCTCGCCACCGTAGAGTGCGGCCCGGTATGCAGTCCAATCGCGGGTGACCAGCCGGGCGCGGACGCCGATGCGGGAGAGGTCAACGCGGATCATATCCGCCACGCGCCGTCCGTTGGGGTTGTAGGGCCGGCTGACCGGCAGGAACCAGAGATCGGTCTCGAACCCCTCGGCGAGTCCGGCCTCGGCGAGCAGGCGAGCGGCGGCCTCGCGGTCGAAGGGGGGCTCAGGCAGGTCGCGGTGGAAGGCCCAGCTCGACGGCGGCAAGGGGTTATGTGCCACCGTGCCGGCCGGTCCGTAGACGGCCTCGACGATGGCGCGCCGGTCAATGGCGAGGTTGATGGCGCGGCGCACGCGCGGATCGGTCATCGGCGGGCGCGCGGTATTGAGGGCGAGATAGGCGATGTTCAGTTCCTCGCCCGATACCAGTGCGAGGTCGGGGTCGGTCCGCACCGCATCGAGATCCGCCGTGCCGGGAAAGGCCATCACATGGCATTCGCCCGCCTTGAGCTTGGTCAGTCGCACGGCCGTGTTCGGCGTGATCGAGAAAACCAGCGCCTCGACGGTTTCCGCCTCGGCTGCCGCTGCCCGGCGCCAGTACTCCGGGAAGCTGCGATAGCGCACCGCCACGTCGGGGCGGTAATCGACGAAGCGGAACGGCCCTGTGCCGACCGGCGCGCGGGCCAGCTCTTCCGGCACACCTCGGCGGGCGAGTTGCTCGGCGTACTCCGCCGACAGGATGCTGCCGAAGGCCTGGGCGAGGTTGGGCAGGAAGGTCGCGTCCGGCTCCTTGAGCCGGAAGCGGACCCGGCGTTCGTCGAGCCGTTCGATTCCCTCGATCAGGCCGGCGAGGCCGAGATCGCGGAAATAGGCGAAGTCGCCGCCGACCCGATGATAGGGATGGTCCGGCTTCCACTGGCGGAGGAAGCTGAACAGCACGTCGTCGGCATTGAGCGGGCGGCTCGGCGTGAAGCCGGCATTGGCGTGAAAGCGCACCCCCGCCCGCAGGGTGAAGTCGTAGGTCCGCCCTCCGTCGGAGACCTGCCACGACTCGGCGAGCGCCGGCCGCAAATCGGTGGTGCCGGGGGCGAACTCGACGAGGCTGTTGAACATCTGCCACGCCGCACTCATCGCCGTCGTCGTGGTGACGAGGCCGGGATCGAGCGATTCCGGGTTTCCCTCCGAGCAATAGACCAGGGTGCGCGCCTGCCCCGGCGAGGCTCCGGTGACGGCGGCCAGCATGACGGCCACGGTGGCCGCGGCCCGGACGCGGTATCCGATGCGATCTCTCGCGCGGCGTCTCATGGTGCCTGCGCTCCGGCGGGCCGGCGGGCGGTGCCCGTCCGCTCGACCTCGCCGGGTGCCCGCGGGAATTCGAGCCGCACGAGCGTGCCCCGGCCCGGCTCGCTCTCGACGGCGATGCGGCCCTGGAGCTTAGCCGTTACGAGGTTGTGCACGATGTGCATGCCGAGCCCGGTGCTGCCGTGGGAGCGGGCGGTGGTGAAGAACGGGTCGAAGATCCGCCCGAGATGCTCCGGCGCGATGCCGCCGCCGTCGTCGCTCACCTCCAGCCGCACGAGAGATCCGGCATGCGAGACCCGCACCGTGATGGTTCCGGGCCGCTCGGCACCGGCGAAGCCGTGCACGACGGCGTTGGCGACGAGATTGGTGACGACCTGCGCCAGCACGCCGGGATAGGTGTCCACGACGATGCCGGATGGGTCGTCGCGCTCGATCCTGTGGCCGCCCTTGCGCAGCATCGGCTGGAGGCTCGCGAGCAATTCGCCGAGCCAGACGTCGAGATCAAAACGTCGGCGCTCGTCGCTCGCCCGGTCCACCGCCACCTGCTTGAAGCCGTGAACGAGGTCGGCGGCGCGGGTCAGGTTCGCGCAGAGCAATTGCGACCCTTCCCCGACTCGATCGACGAAATGGGTCAGGCGCGAGCGCGACAGCGTGCCCGCCGTGACCAAGCCCTGAAAGGCCCGCGTCTCGTCGCGTACCAGCGTCGCGGTGGTCAGCGCGATGCCGAGCGGCGTGTTGATCTCGTGGGCGACGCCGGCCACGAGCTGCCCCAGCGAGGCAAGTTTTTCCGCGCGGATCAGGTCGTCCTGGGCCTGATGGAGATCTTGAAGGGCATTGTCCGCCTGGTCCTTGGCCCGCCGCAATGCCCGTTCGCGCCGGCCGATCTCGGTCACGAAGAAATTCGTCGCCCGGGCGATGTCGCCGAGTTCGTCCGTGCGCTGCGTGCCGGAGAGCCCCTCCGCCTTCGGGTCGGCGGCGAGCGCGATCATGTCGCCCTGGAGCTGACGCAGCGGCACGAGGATCGAGCGGGCCACGGCCAGCGCGACCAGCGCTCCGAGCAGCAGGCCGACAGCCGCGCCGGCGAGGAGAAGCTGGCCCAGGAAGGTGCCGAACCGGTCGGCATCCTCGACGGCGTCGTCGTTCAGCGCGCGGGCGGCCTCGCTCAAGCCCGCAGCGAGACCGTCCATCTCGGCTATCATCGCGTTCTGCCGCTTGAGTCCGTCGACGGTGGTGGCGAGCCGCGCGCGCCAGCCGTCGATGGCCTCGATCATCTCGGACTGGATCAGCGGTGAGATCGGCAGCGCGGACGCGCTCGCCGAGAGCCGCTCGCCCTCGCCGAGCATGGCGGAGACGGCCTCCGCATCCCGGCGTGCCAGCGCCTCGGCGGTGCGCTGCCCAAGCTTGAGCGTCGTGATGCCGATGTTCTGCGTCGCCTGCTCCGTCGCGTTGGCCTCTCCTGCGTAGGTGAGGAGCTGTGCCACCTCGTCGTCGAGCGTGCGCTGCTCGGACGTCACGATCTTGAGGAGGCGCTCGCCCCACTCGGTCAACCGATCGCTCGCGGCCGAGTCGAGGGCGGTCAAACGTTCAGCTTCCGCGGCCTCGGTCTCGCGAGAGGTGGCGCGCAGGGCCGCCGCAAGGTCGCGGCCGGCATGAACGAGGCGGGTTCGCTCAGAGCGCTCGGTCCCAGGGGGGGCGCCGCGTTCCCTGGCGAGGGCGAGCTGCCACGCGGCGGCCAGCACGGCGTTGAGCCCCGTCACGGCGTCACGGGTCGCGCGCAGCCGGTTCACTTTTCCCGTCAGCGTCCAGGCAAGGTCGACGTTCGAGGTTTGCTGCCGCTCGCGGGCCTGCTCGGCGAGGTCGGTCAGGCGGCTCGCGCGCCGGCTCATCTCGGCGATGAGACCGTCATTCTCGCGGGCGACCGCGGAGAAATCGCGCATCCGCTCCACGTAGCGGTCGAGGGATTGGCGTGCGGCGGCGGCCCGCTCGGCCTGTCCCCGGGTGCGAGCTTGATTCTGAAGAGTGGCCAGGCCGCGGCCGGCTCTGTCGGTCAGGTCGAAGAACCGCGTCTCGAAGGCGGCGCGTGCATCGGCGCGGGCGGCGACGAAGTCGTCGCGGACCAACCGCGCCAGGGTGAGATCGTGATAGACGCGGGCGGCGAGCAGGGCGCCGGCCCGGGCCCGCTCGCCCTGGGTGAGCAGGAACCAGCCCGCCGCCGCGATGGCCGCGGCGACGAGGATCGGGACACCGCCGACCAGGGCAATCTTCCGGCCGACCCGCATCCTCGCCCCGTCGCGGGCTCCCTCGGGAGCGTCTTTCGTCGCGGCGGGATCGTCGCCGGAAAAGCGGCTCCGGACAAGGGCCTCGCCCCCGTCTTGGTGGGGATGGCCCCCGAAGCTGTCCTCATACCCCCGCCGTGGACGTGTGGCGCCGCTTGCGCTCCGGCGAGCCTCGGCCGCCGGAGGTGCCGAAACGCCCCTCCTTGGTCGGCGTCGTCTGCACGGTCCGGCCGGTGCGGCCGCCCTGCTGGCGCCCGTGCAGGATCTCCCGCAGGTTGGCCAGCGCCTCCGGCGAGGTCTCCAGGGCCTCCTTCGAGAAGTGCGGCATGGCGGCCTTCCTCAGCGTCCGGTGAGAGCAATGATGCGCACCTTGCGCCCATCGGCAGAGCAGGCCGCCGGCAGGTAGGGCCACGCGGCGGCACAGGGGGAGACCGTCATCGACGGACCGCTCTCGGGAGCCTCGACCGTGGGCGCCTCGATGGGCGCCGCACTCATCGCCAGCTTCGGACGGGCGGCGGCATCCGTCGCGGCCAAGCCGGCAACGAGGCCGGCGGACAGCACCGCACTCGCGGCAATCATTGAGACCAATCCCTGCATGACATCCCCTTGCGGCTTCGCCGTCGTCGATGGGGATGGTTGTAGGGAGAGGGCGTGTCCGGCGTTTTGCGTCACCGGTCACAGGATCACCGGATCAAGGGCGTTTGTTGCGTCGAAGACCGCGCCGACGAAACATTCGGCGGCGGATGCGCCCTCAATCCCCCTCGGGCCGGAAGATATAGCCGAGGCCGCGCACGGTACGGATGTAGCGCGGGTTGGCCGGGTCGGGCTCCACCTTCTTGCGGATGCGATTGATTCGCACGTCGATCGCCCGGTCGAAGGCGTCCGGATCGCGGGCATCGGCGAGGTCGAGCAGCCGCTCGCGGGACAAAGCCCGCTTCGGATGATCGGCGAAGGCCTTGAGAAGATCGAATTCCGAACGGGTGAGCGGCTGCTCCACGCCCGCGTCGTCGCGCAGGCGCAAGGCATCGAGTTCGAGCCACTTCGTTCCGAACCGGATGGTTCGCGAGGACACCGCCGGTTCGGGTGCCGGGGCCTTCGCCGACGCCAGGGTAGAAGCCGGGGGCGCACCTTGCGCCCGCCGCAACACCGAGCGCACCCGGGCGACGAGTTCACGCAGCTCGCAGGGCTTGGGCAGGTAGTCGTCCGCGCCGAGTTCGAGTCCCACCACCCGGTCGATCGGGCTGGCCGTCGCCGTCAGCATGATGATCGGGATCGGGCTGCGCGCCTTCAGGTCCCGCACGATGGAAAGGCCGTCCTCCTCGGGCATGTTGAGGTCGAGCACGATCAGGTCCGGTGTGCGGATCTGCAGATGCGCCCGCAGCGCCCGCCCGCCCTCGCACAGGGCCACGTCGAAGCCGTGCAGGCGCAGGTAATCGCCGACCATGGCGCGGGCATCCGCCTCGTCGTCGACGACGGCGATGTGGGGGCCGGTCACCGTCATGGGCGGTCGCCTGCCGGATTGGGTGAAGAGAACCGTGTCGTCACCTCGATCTTCCCTCGAATCGAAAAGCGCACACTTGGCCGAACGCGACAGCTTTCGCTCTCACCATGCCCGATCGAACCGGACTTGGCGACGCCGCCGAGGCGGCAATCAACGGCTCTTACGGAGCGTGTGACAGCGGTCGTGCACGCGATCATTGAAGCCACCCGACATGTGCCGGCGAGTGATGTGTTGAGACCATCCGCCTTTCGATAAGATTTCTTCGCAAGTTCTCGCTAAACATCGCCGTGTGTGATTTCGAACGGCACAACCGCACGCGCCGCCTCACCAAGAGTGACGAGAGAGCACTCGTTACGCTGATGCGGGCAGCAAAGGCAGGCGGGTGGCCTCGAAGAGCGCGAAAGGCCTTCACGCGATGAGTGACGCGATGGACGACGACTGGCTTGAACTCATCCCCGACGAGGCGGCGGAAGCGCCGGCCCGCGCCGGCACCTGGACGATCGCGGTGATCGACGACGACCCGGCTGTCCACGAGGGCACCCGTTACGCGCTCGCCGGCTACAGCCTCGACGGGCGGGGCCTCGATATCCTCTCCGCCCACTCCGCGCAGGAGGCGCGGGCGCTGCTCGCCGAGCGGCGCGACGTCGCCATCGTGCTCCTCGACGTGGTGATGGAGACCGACGATGCCGGCCTCAAGCTCGTCGACTACATCCGCCGGGACCTGAAGGAAGAGACCGTCCGCATCATCCTGCGCACCGGCCAGCCGGGGCAGGCGCCGGAACGGCGCGTCATCGTCGATTACGACATCAACGACTACAAGGCGAAGACCGAACTCACCGCCGACAAGCTCTTCACCAGCCTCACCGCGGCGCTCCGAGCCTACCAGCAGCTCCGGCGGCTCGACGAGACCCGGCGCGGCCTCGAAATCATCATCGACGCCGCGCCGATGCTGCTCGACCATAAGTCGATGCAGCGGCTCGCCGAAGGGGTGCTGACCCAGGTCGCCTCGCTCCTCAACGTGGATTGCGCCGGTATCCTCGTGCTGCGCGAGGATGAGCGCGAGGACAAGCGCGAGGCCGGAGACCGTCGCGAGGGCGGCTTCTGCGTGCTCGCCGGCTCAGGGCTCTACGGCGGCTATGTCGGCCGCGATCCCGGCTGGCCGCTCGACCCCGGCATCCAGCCCCTGGTCGAGCAGGCCTTCGCCGCGCGCCGCCACAGCTTCGGCGATCACCTCTCCACGCTCTACGTGCAGACCGCGAGCGGCAGCGAGATCGTCGCGCTGATCGACACCGACCGCCCGCTCTCCGATACCGACCGCGCGCTGATCACCCTGCTGGCGGGACGTCTCTCGGTCGCCTTCGACAACGTGATTCTCTACGAGCGGCTGCAGCGCGCCAACGTCACCCTGGAGCAGCGGGTGGTCGAGCGCACCGCCGAGCTCATCCGCGCCAACCGGCGCCTCGACATGCAGCGCTCGGACCTGCGCCGGGCCAACAGCCTCAAGACCGAGATCCTGGGCACCATCGCCCACGACCTGAAGAACCCGCTCTCGGTGATCCTGGGCCGGTCCGAGATGCTGACCGACCTGATCGGTCTCGACCAGGGGGAGACTTCCGGCTCGGAGAATGCGCGGGCTGCGATGCGGACCCAGGTCGATCACATCCGCACCTCGGCCACGCGCCTGATCGACATGATCGACAGCCTCATGGCCGACGCCATGAACGATGCCCTCGACATCACCCTGCGGCGCGAGCCCGTGGATCTGGCCGGTCTTGCCCGCGAGGTCTGCGAAGCCAACCGGCCGCTTGCCGAATCGAAGGGCCAGAGCCTGACCACGAATCTGGCTGCCCCGCTCCATCTCTGTGGCGACGCCGAGCGGCTGCGCGAGGCGCTCGACAACCTCGTCTCGAACGCGATCAAGTATTCCTATCCCGGCGGAGCGATCACGGTGAGCGTGCGGGAGGAGGGGGGCAACTACGTCTGCGCGGTGGCCGATCAGGGCCCAGGCCTGTCCCCGGAGGATGCCGGCCGCCTGTTCGGTCGTTATCAGCGCCTGTCGGCCAAGCCCACCGGCGGCGAGGGTTCGACGGGGCTGGGCCTCTCCATCGTCAAGCGCATCGCCGAACTCCACGGTGGCCGCGCCGAGGCGTTTTCCGATGGCGCGGGGCGGGGCGCCGTGTTCTCGATGCGGTTCCCGAAGGAGACGGTGGGATTGGTGTAGGCGTGGCTGTCAAGCGCCCTCAGCCGTGAGATGCGGCCACCGTCTTCCGGAAGGGGCCGATCAGGCGCTCGTACTCGGCTTCGGCGGGACCGTAGCTGTTGCCCGCCAGGTCGCAGAGCATGCCGCGGTCGCGGATGATGATCAGGGCGCGCCTGGCCTGAATCGCGCCGTAGCCCTCGAGCGCCTGGATCGCCAGCGTCACGGTCGATCGCTGCGTCGCCAGCATGATCGATAGGAAGTCATGGGTGAGCGCGAGTTCGTCGCCCTCGAGCCGGTCGTGCGCCATGAGGATCCAGCGGGCCAGCCGCTCCTCGACGGAGTAGGCGCCGTTCGACATGGCCGTTTGGCTCACGGTCATGATCATGGTGTGGGTGTAGCGCATCAACAGGTCGTGCAGGGCAGGGCTGATCCGGAGAGCGTCGCGGAAGGCTTCGGCCCCGATCCGCAGCCAGGGACCACCGACCTGGACCAGAAGCTCGTGCGGGGCGCGATCCACGTTCAAAACGCTGGCCGTGCTGACCATGCCCTCGTAGCCGAAGCAGCCAACCTCGATTCGCCGTCCCTCACCCGTCACGGCGACGTTCGACGAGAGACCGGCTTCCGGGAAATAGACGAAATCGAGCGGATCGCCGACAGACCAGAGGATGTCGCCTTTCTGGACCTCGACACGCTCGAACTGCGGCAGGAGCTGTTCCAGTTCTCCCGGCGGCAGCGCCTGAAGCAGGAGGTTTCGCGTTGATGTAACACCCATTTCCGGCCCCCAATCCCTCTCGTGTCTTTGCGAGAACCCCGGCCCGGAACCTGAGTTCGATGATCGCGGAGGCGCTGACGCGCCGTCATCCTCGTGCGGACGCCTCGGCCGGACGAGCTGAGCGGTCTGGAGCCCGTCGCCGCCCGGTCCGGCGCCGCAACGCGTAGAGCGTCAGCCCGGTGGCGAAGAAGCCGGGGAGCGCGAGCGCAGCAAGGCAGAACAGCAGGGCGGCGGGCGCGCCGAAGAAGCGGCCCCGATGCACCTCGAGCATGTTGTCGGCGATGCGCTGGCCGAGACCCGATTCAGCGGCGCGCTGGTCGTTGAGCGGGGCACCGGTGCGGGCGTCGTAGGTGGCCTCGTTGCGGAGCGTCGCATCCGGGGCGTACCAGCGAATGCGGATCGCTGCCGCCTCGGGTCCCGGCAGGGTCAGGGTCGCGAGGGCTGCCGCATGCGTGGCCGAGAAGTCAGCCCAGGCCGTGTCGATCGCCGGTGCGCCTTCGGGCGCGCTGCGATCAGGCGTGCGGTCGGCTGAGCGCCCCGCCGATCGTTCCTTCGGCGCGGGCCCCGTGACTTGCCCCGTGACTTGCCCCGTGAGGAGCCATGTCGCGCCCGCGCGATATCCCTCGTAGGACCACCACAGGCCCGACAGGGCGGTCACCGCGTAGACCGGCAGCAGCCACGTCCCCGCAACCGCGTGCAGCGACCACCAACGGGCCCGGCCAGGCCGGGCGAGGTTCGGCCGGAGCCAGACCCGCCAGCCGTGCCGTCCGGGCCAGCGCAGGTACAGCCCGCTGCCGAGGAAGATGAGGAGCGCGATGGCACAGGCTCCGGTGATCGTGCGGCCCCAGCCCTTGCCCTCGCCGGGAAGCAGCAGCCAGCGGTGCAGGGCCCGCACGGTGCCGAAGAACGCTTCGAGCCGCACGGGGCCGAGCACGGTTCCGTCGTTGGGGTCGGCGTAGACAGGGGAGGGCCGCTCGCCGCCGGCCCGGTTGCGGGCAAAGCGCGCCACGGCGCTCTGAACGGGATTGCCCGACAGGGTCAGCGCGGCGACCCGCTGCCCCTGAAGCTGCGCCTCGATCCGTGCTGCCAGGGCCGAGGGCGCGAGCGGCGGCCGATCCTGCGCAGCCGCGACCTGCACCCGGTCGCGGTTGGCCAGGGCGGTGATCGCGTCCTCGTAGCTCATGAGGGCGCCCGTCACTCCCATCAGCGCGAGCACGAGTCCGGCGGTGAGGCCGAGCGCCCAGTGCAGTCGGAACAACACGGTGCGGGTGGGAGAGAAGGCAGACGGCATGACGTTCCGAAAATTGAACTCGTTCGGTTCTTGAAGTGTCTCGCAAAGCTCCCGGGTCTCGGGAGCACTCTCTCTGGACGCGACGGCGCAGCGGGCGTTTTGTGAGAGACACTTAGACGAGCCGCCCTCAATAGCGCGCCGTCAAGCTGGCGAGCACCGTGAGCGGAGCGCCGGGCAGGTTGTTGAACTGGTTGAACGGCTGCTCGATGTAGCGCCGGTCGGTGAGATTGCGGCCGTTCACGGCGAAGCGCCAGGTCGGATCGATCTCGTAGAACACGGCTGCGTCGAGGCGGGCATAGGCGCCGACCTTGTAGGTGTTGGTGATGTCGCCGAAGCGCTCGCCGACATAGGTGAGGCCGCCGCCGAAGCCCCAGCCCCGCAGGGGGCCACCTTGGAACTGGTAGGTCGACCAGACGCTGGCGCTGAAGACCGGCGCCGCGGGCAGGCGATTGCCGACAGCGACGGTTGAATCCTTCGTGACCGTGGCATCGAGATAGCCGATGCCGCCGATGATCTTCCAGCCCGGCAGGATCTCGCCGGCAATGTCCGCCTCGAATCCCTGCGCGCGCTGCTCGCCGGTGATGATCGAGAAGCCGGTATTGACCGGATCGGAGGCGGCGACGTTTGCTCGCAGGATGCCGAAGGCGGCAGCACTGACCGTGAGCTGATCGGGGATCAGGTCGAAGCGCGCGCCGACCTCAACCTGCTCGCCGGTCTCCGGGGGCGGGCTCGCGACGTTGAGGACATTGGCGGTCTGCGGGACGAAGGAGGTGGTGTAGCTGCCGTAGAGCGTGAGCGGCTCCACCGGCCGCCAGACGAGACCGACCCGTGGCGAGACCCCGGTGAGGTTCTGCTCCGGCGGGATCGTCCGCGTGCTCGGCGTGCGCTGGAAATAGAGTTGGTCCGCTGTATCGAATCGCACCCCGAGCACGACTTGCAGGCCGGGGAAGAACTCGATCTGGTCCTGCAGGTAGAGGCCGAACAGGCTGAGCTTCTGCCGCAGATCGCTCTGCAGGGTCAGCGTGCCGATCTGCGGCACCGAGCCCCGGATCGGGTTGAGGAAGGAGACCGAGGTCGCGGTCCCCTGCGTCGTGTAGGGGTGGCGGTATCCGTCCACGATCTCGAAGCCGGCCAAAGCCGTGTGGCGGAACCCGAACGGATCGACGAAGCGCCCGACCGCCTCGGTCCGGCTGTCGATCGAGTGGTAGATCGAGTCGCCCTCGGTGAGGCGCCGCGTCACCGTGGTGCCGGCGGCGTTCACGCCCGTCGCCCGAGTCGCGAGGAGATCGAACGATCCCCACTGGCCGTTGATCGCCTGCCGCAGGGTCAGGTTCTCGTTGACGTCGTGCTCGGCGAGCAGCGTGATCGCGTTCGCTTCGCCGTAGTAGCGCGACCACGGCTCGCCGTAGAAGCGGCGGACATTGTCGAGCGGCACCCGGCCGCGGAAGGCGATCAGGCCCTCATCGTACTGGCTGTGCTGACGGGTGAACTCGGCGTTGAGGTAGACGCGCGTCGAAGGATCGGGCGTCCAGACGAAGGCCGGCGCGAAGAAGTGCCGCGAGTTTTCCGGACCGCCGAAATCGCGGAAGGTCTCCTCGTTCTGCGTGCCGAAGCTGAAGCGGGCGGAGAGCCCTTCGACGCTCGGGATCGCGCCCGAGACCGACCCCTGCACCCGCCGGAAACCGAACGAGCCGCCCTGGACGGTGACGTCGGCGGAGGGTGCGAGCGTGGGCTGGCGCGTGACGATGTTGATCAGGCCGCCGGGGTCGCCCTGGCCGTAGAGGACGGAAGCCGGACCTTTCAGAACCTCCACCCGCTCGACATTGGCGAGGTCGCGCTGCGCCGGCTGGAACGCGTTGGCCGGGTTCAGCACGAGGCCGTCGATGGCGTAGGTCTGGGTGCGGAAGCCGCGCAGGATGTAGGTGTCGGAGCGCCCTTGGATGGTGCCGCCGGGCTGGACGTTGCTGACATTGGTGAGCGCGTCGGTGAGGCGCACGTCCTGCTGATCGACCAGAACCTCGCGCGGGACGACCTGGATCGATTGCGGCGTGTCGCGAAGTGCCGTGTCCGTCCGCATCGCGGTGGCCGAGCGCGTGGCGCGGTATCCGACGACGGGTCCGCCCGCCCGCTCGCCGCTGCCCGTGACCGAGAGTTCGGACAGGACGGCCTCGGCGCCCTCGGGCGGGACGGTCTGGGCGTGAACGTCGAGGGGCCAGGACAAGGCAAGGGCGAACAGGGCTAAAGCGAACAGGGCAAAAGCGAACAGGACGCTTGAGGTGGCGGAGCGAGGCATCGCCCTCCCTCTGTCATGACGCCTTTTTCCCTGCGTTGCGTTGCACATTGCCGTTCCATATCGAGAGCCGGCGCGTCGAAACCGGTACGGCGCCTTTACCGATGCGGCTCCACCGGCGGCAAGCTTTTGCCGAGATCGTTTTCAGGACTTTGCCAATCGGCAGCATGTCGTGGCGGCGGCACAACATTTTATTCCAAGTCTAAAGTAAGAATACCTACGGGCCATCTCGCCGGTGCGGATGGTTTGACCTGTGATCGACCGCGTGAGCGCACGCGCCGTTCGGAGGCGGTTGCGTCCCGCTGGGAGCCGCTCGCGCTGTGTCCGCTTTCGTGTCTACAATCCACGGAGGTTTGCCGCGGCGGGGGCGCACCGGGATGCGACGCCTTCTCAAGTTCCTCCACACCATGGGGGCGGTCGGGCTGATGGGGGCGATGGCCTGCCTTATCGTCCTCCTGAGCCTCACTCCGCCGCCCGACGCGCTCGCCGGCTACGCCCTGATGCGCGGGGCAATGGGGGCGGTCGCGACGTGGATCTTCCTGCCCTCCCTCGCCTTGACGCTGGTGGCCGGGCTGCTGGCTGTAGCGTTCCATCCGGGTTTCCGGGAAGCGGGCTGGGCCTGGGTCAAGCTCGCCACCGGCGTGCTGGTGTTCGAGGGCGGCTTCGTCGGCATCCAGGGACCGATGCAGGAGGAGGCCCGGCGCAGTGCCGCCGCGCTCAGGGGCGAGATCGATCCCGCCACCCTCACGGGCGCACTGGCAGCCGAGCGTAATACCCTCTGGGTGATCCTCGCTGTCGCGGTTCTCAACGTCGTGCTCGGCATCTGGCGGCCGCGCATCCTGCGGCTTCCCCGCTCCGACCTGTCCCGGCCGGCCTGACCACATGCCTGGCATCTCGCGAATAAGCGTGGCGGTGGGGAACGCTTTCGGGCCAAGTCTCGTTGCCGCCCCCGGGGTTCGTGTCGGAAATGGGGGCGGTGTGCCGGCGCGGCTTCCGGCAGCAAGACGACCAAGCGAGACGGCGGAGGAGCGTGATGGCGACGCGAGGCTTTACCGGGCGGCCCCCTGCTGCGGCGACGCGCGAGCGGCTTCCGCCGGGCCAGTACCTCACCGACGACTTCCCCGTGCTCCAGCTCGGGCCGACCCCGCGGGTCTCGACCGACGGCTGGCGCTTCACCCTGCGCCAGGGCTCTCGGCCGCTGGCGAGCTGGAGCTGGGACGAGTTTTCACAGCTGCCGCGTACCCGCTGGAGCGGCGATATCCACTGCGTGACCAAGTGGTCGAAGTTCGACACCGCCTGGGAGGGCGTGAGCTTCGACGACATCCTCGTGGCGGCCGGCCTTGAGGCGCCGACAGGCTTCCTCTTGGCAGAGAGCCATGACGACTACACCACCAATGTCCCGGTCGCGGATCTCACCGGCGGCAAGGCGATGGTGGCGACCCTCTACGACGGCAAGCCGATTCCGCCCGACCACGGTGGCCCGGCGCGTCTCCTCGTGCCGCACCTCTACTTCTGGAAGAGCGCCAAATGGGTAAAGGGCCTGCGCTTCACGCAAGCGGACGAGGCCGGGTTCTGGGAACTGCGCGGCTACCACATGTACGGCGACCCCTGGCGTGAGCAGCGTTTCAGCGGCGACTGAGAGGATTGCCCGACGTGAACGGTGCCGCGTCCCCACCTTCGCCCTCGCCGTCACCCTGGCGGGCCACGGTGATCCGGGCGATCACGCCCGTGACGCCGCGGGTGAAGAGCTTCCGCTTCGATGCCCTCGATCGGCCGCACCGGGCCGGCCAGCATGTCGATGTGCGCCTCACCGCGCCCGACGGCTATCAGGCGCAGCGCAGCTACTCCATCGCCTCGGCACCGGGCGATCCCGCCGGCATCGAGCTGATGATCGAGGGGCTGGAGGCGGGTGAGGTTTCGGGCTTCTTCGACACCGTGGCCGAGGTCGGCGACGCGATCGAGCTGCGCGGACCGGTCGGTGCCTTCGCCTGGGGTTCGGAGGATGGCGGCCCGGTGCTGCTGATCGGCGGCGGCTCCGGCGTCGTGCCGCTGCTGGCGATGGTGCGCGAGCGGGCCCTGCGCGCGCCCGAGGTGCCGATGCTACTGATCTACTCGGTGCGCAATGCCGCCGAGGCCATCGCCCGCGCGGAACTCGCCGCCCGCTCGCGCGACGAGACCGGCTTCGACCTGACCCTGCTCCTCACCCGCGAGGGCGCGACCGCCGGCCGGCGCATCGACCGCGTGATGATCGACACGGCGATCGAGTGCCTCGGCATGCCGCGCCACGCTTTCGTCTGCGGCGGCAACGGCTTCGTCGGCACCGTGGCCGACCTGCTGGTGGATGCCGGCGTGAAGCCGGGCGTGGTCCGCACCGAGCGCTTCGGCGGCTGACCGGTTTCGATCCGCCGCCGGAAGGGAGGGCGTCAGCCCTCCTCGTCGCCGTCCGAGTCGTTGTCGATCAGGTCGGAGACGTCGTCGTCGCCGTCCTCTTCCTCCAGGAAGGTGTCGTCGTCCGTAGCGCTGGCGGCGTCGTCACCGCCCTCGTCGTCATCCACGCTGATATCGGCATCGTCCTCGCTGGCTTCGGCCTCGTCGAGGGAGACGATCTCCGGACCGCCCTTCTCGTCCTCGTCCTCGTCTTCATCCGCCGCGCGGCTGGCGACGGGCGGGGCGACGCGGGAGGTCGCGACTTGGTAGATCGTGCCGCATTTCGGGCAGGTCGCCGGATCACGGTCGAGATCGTAGAACTTGGCACCGCAATTCATGCACTGGCGTTTGACGCCGAGTTCCGGTCTAGCCACGGCTGCAAACCTCTGGGGACGGATAAGGGGGAAAGGATCCGGGAGAGCGGCCCCGTTAGTCGCAGCCTCAGCCCATGTCAAACGGCATGTCGCGCGCTGTGTCGCATCCCGCGCGGGAGGTTCGGCGAGGACGGCCGTGAACGGAGAGAGGAACCGCGTCAGGCGTAGCGCGACCACTTGTTCTGGCGCCGCTCGACGGTGAGGCGCAGGAGGCGGCTGAACGGCGTGTCGTTCACCCGACCGGCGCGGTCGAACTCATGCAGGACCGCTTCGAGAGCGACGATGCGCTCGCTGGGTCGGCGATAGGCGCTTTCCAGCTCATCCAGGGCTTGAAGAACGCGCTCGGCGGCCGTCGAATCGGCGACGGCGGAAGCATGATCGACCTTGCGCAGGCACTGGATCACGGGCGTCATGACCACCAGCATAAACTTATGTTGCGATTTGTCGAGCGGTCGATAGGCGTCAATGCCGGTCCGACACGCCTTTCGCACAGGATCCGTCCGACAGAGGCATGTCGTGTGCGCAGAGAAGGCCGATGAGCCGGAGCAGACGCATCCCGACCTGCAGCTTACCACTCGGTGCCAGCAGATTCGGAGCCAGGGTGCGAGACGCGACGGCTGCCGGACCTGAGGCGAGCGAAAGCGCCATGCCTCGCAACTCGGGAGGCTCGCAACTCGGGAGGCACGATCCTATCCCCGTCCGACTTCCGAATGATACGCGGATGACGCGCGGATGACGCGCGGATGACGCGGGCCGGCTCGCATGGTAACGGGCGCCCGTCGCGCCGGGCCCGTCCGGCGGGCGGCCTCGGCAACCTTTCGGGTGCCGACACGCCTCAGCGCAGCGCTCGAGTGAGACGTAAGATCCCCGTGTCGCACGATTCCGAACCGCAGCCCGTCACCGCGCATCCCGGCGGCCCCTTGAACGGGGCGCTGAAGCCGCCGGGCGACAAGTCGATCTCCCACCGGGCCATGATTCTGGGCCTGCTCGCCATCGGCGAGACGCGGGTCGAAGGGCTTCTGGAGGGCGACGACGTGCTGCGCACCGCCGCCGCCGCGAAGGCGCTGGGGGCTCAGATCACCCGCGAGGGCGAGGGCCGCTGGCGGATCATCGGCGTCGGTATCGGTGGAATGCAGGATCCTGCCGACGTGCTCGATTTCGGCAATGCCGGCACCGGCTCACGGCTGATGATGGGCGTCGTCGGCGGCCAGCCCGTCACCGCGACCTTCGACGGCGATGCCAGCCTCCGCAAGCGGCCGATGCGGCGCATCCTCGATCCGATCCTGAAGATGGGTGCGCAAGTCGTGTCCGAGGCCGAGGGCGGACGCGTGCCGCTGACCCTGAAGGGCCCGCGCGAGGCAATCCCGATCCGCTACGAGCTGCCGGTCGCCTCGGCGCAGATCAAGTCGGCGGTGCTGCTCGCCGGACTCAACGCGCCGGGCACCACCACCGTCATCGAGAAGGCCGCCTCCCGCGACCACACCGAGCGGATGCTGCGCCTGTTCGGGGCGGAGGTCAGCGTGACGCCGTCGGGTGAGGGCGGACATGGCCGCACCGTGACCCTGACCGGCCAGCCGACCCTGCGCGGCACCGACGTGATCGTGCCGGCCGACCCGTCATCGGCCGCTTTCCCGCTGGTGGCGGCGCTGATCGTGCCGGGCTCGGAGGTGACCCTACGCGGCGTGATGATGAACCCGCTGCGCACCGGCCTCATCACCACGCTGGTCGAGATGGGCGCCGATATCGAGCGCCTCGACGAGCGCGAGGAGGGCGGCGAGACCGTGGCCGACCTGCGGGTGCGCGCGAGCCGCCTCAAGGGTGTCGATGTGCCGGCCGAGCGGGCGCCCTCGATGATCGACGAGTACCCGATCCTCGCGGTCGCCGCGGCCTTCGCCGACGGAACGACCCGGATGAACGGCCTGCACGAATTGCGGGTCAAGGAATCCGACCGCCTCGCGGCAGTCGCCGCAGGGCTCGCTGCCAACGGCGTCACCTACGCGATCGAGGGCGACGACCTGATCGTGACGGGCAACGGCGGCGCACCCACGGGCGGCGGTACGGTCGCGACCCATCTCGATCACCGTATCGCCATGGCCTTCCTCGTCATGGGACTCGCCGCGGGGCAGCCTGTCACCGTGGATGACGGGGCGATGATCGCCACGAGCTTCCCGAGCTTCCGCCCGACCATGCTGGCGCTCGGCGCCCGCATTGAGGACGGGGCTGCCGCATGATCTCGGATGATGCCTCCGTGGATCGGGACGCCCGGCCCCTCGTCATCGCGATCGATGGCCCGGCCGCCTCGGGCAAGGGCACGCTCGCCAAGCGGCTCGCCCAACATTACGGGCTGCCGCATCTCGATACCGGCCTGCTCTACCGCGCGGTGGCCCTGACCCTGATCGACGGGGGGGGCGACCTCGACGACACGGCGGCGGCGGCGCGGGCCGCCTCCGCCCTGTCGGCCGAGCGCCTCTCCGACCCGCGCCTGCGGGAGCGGGCGATGGGTGAGGCGGCCTCGCGGGTCTCCTCGGTGCCGGAGGTGCGCGCCGCCCTACTGTCCTGGCAGCGGCGCTTCGCCGAAGGGGCGGAGGGTGCAGTGCTCGACGGGCGCGACATCGGCACCGTCGTCTGCCCGGAGGCGCGTGTGAAGCTGTTCATCATCGCCGCGCCCGAGGAGCGGGCGCGGCGGCGCCATCGCGAACTGCTCGGCCGCGGCGAAGAGACGACGCTCGCCGCGATACTCGCCGACATCCGCGCTCGCGACGCCCGCGATTCCAGCCGGGCCGCCGCCCCGCTGAAGGCCGCCGATGATGCCGTGGTGCTCGACACCACCGAACTCGATGCGGAGGCTGCCTTCGCCGAGGCGGTCGCCATCGTCGAGCGGCTCAAGGCCGCTTGAGGCGCGCCCGCTCCGGCGGGCCTAGCGCTCCGCCCGGGTTAACTCTCCGGCGAGCCAAGCTCTCACTCGCGTGGCGAGACCCTGCGGATCGCCCGAGAGATGCAGTCGCTTGGTGCGGGAGGTCTCGCCGGAGAGGAGCGTCACCTCGGCCTTGCGCAGCCCGAGGCTCCTGGCGACGAAGGCGATGAGGGCCGCGTTGGCGGCGCCATCGACCGGAGGCGCTGCCACGCGCAGGGACAGGATGGGACGCCCATCCGCCTCCGTGCGCACGCCGTCGAGGCCGGTGCGACTTGCCCGCGGTGTCAGCCGCACGGCGAGAACGAGGCCGTCCGTGTCGAGGGTGAAGGGGCTTTGCATCAGGAAGGCCTCGCCGACGCCTCCCTGCCTGATACCCCGGAACCGGTTCCTGAGGCAGCCTGACGGCAGCCGTTCCCATCCCTTCGTATCGGGAGGGCCATGACCGATGTAGGGAACGATGCTCTATGAATCGGATGGTTAGCGGGACTAGCTGCGAATGACGCGAAGCCGCCCCAGGCCGAATGCTTGAAATCGGCGGAGGAGCCGAAGGTCAGTTGCGCGCAATATACGGCTCACGGCCTATGAAAGCAGAGAGAGCCGCCCGGGATGCGCTTGCGCCGTCTGGGACAGGCTGATAGCGGATTGAGCGATGCCGGTTTAGCTCAGTTGGTAGAGCAACCGCCTTGTAAGCGGTAGGTCGCGAGTTCGAGTCCCGCAACCGGCACCATTGAGCTCCCGATCTGACAGCATGGTCAGGCCCAACCCGCCATCCCTGTCGTGCTCGGTGTTGGACCGCCTGTCCGAGATGCGATCGCGCCATTCGATCGTTATGCATCGCCTGAAAACGGTATCGAGCTCAAGACGCATGCGCTCTTTTCACGTCTCCTAGAGTCGTAACGAATGATAGTGCATTTGGGCGAGGTTTAAGGCTCTCTCGGTGTGCGGCGGACCTGCTCGACCACGGCGTGAGAGCAGTCATCCGGATGGGGCATTCGGACGTATGCGCAACTCGTTGAGTTTCACGCCGCCGGATCTGCAGGAGGCGCGGCTCGGAACGGTGCGCCACCGCTACGTCTTCTATATTCCCGGTTACGATCCAGAAGCGCGGACGCGCTACCGATTGCTGTTCGTGCGGGAATGGGCCCGCTACACGAAGCGGTTCGATGGCGGCAAGCGGGAGATCTCCCGCGCTCACCTGAGCCAGGACGGCCTGGTTCAGAGCTGGACCGTCACTGCGCCGGAGCAGGAGGACGGGGCGGAGACCCGATACGACGTGCTCCTGTGGGACGATATCGTCGCCCGCGACTTCGCCCGCTCCCGCTTCCTCAGCATCGCGCTCCTCGTCGCGGGCACGCTGCAGACGATCCTGAGCGGCCTGCTGTTCCGCTTCTACCGGCTGAATTGGAAGTACGGGAACGTCATCCTCTATCCGTTCGTGATGGTGATCCTCCTCACCGCGTTGTCCGTCGCCATCGGGGTGACGGTGCATGCCTATCTGGGTGACGGGTTCGGCCACAGCCTCGGACTGCCGCTCTGGGTCTCGCTGCCGCTGAGCGTCGTCGCGGGCATCGTCTGGATCAAGGCCATCGAGGTCTTCCTGAACCGCGTCTTCTTCTGGCAGCTCCTGAACGATTGGGTGTTCAACTGGCAGCACGGCCAGGGCTGGCGGCCGGATTACGAGCGGCGTCTCGATGCCTTTGCCGAGCACATCCTGTCCTCCCTTGCTGTGCGAGCCGAGACCGGGCAGCCGACCGACGAGGTGATGATCGTCGGCCATTCCTCCGGCGGGCTGACCGCGGCCGAGGTCGCGGCCCGGGTGCTTGCCCGCGACGCTTCGGTCGGCACCTCGGGTGCGAGCCTGTCGCTGGTGACGCTCGGGTCCGGGCTGCCGCTCGTGGCGATGCAGCCCGCGGCCGCGCGCCTGCGGGCCGAGATTGCGCGCCTCATCACGGAGCGGCGCGTCGTGTGGTGCGATTTCCACGCGCCGCAGGACTGGATGAACTTCCCGGGCTTCAATCCGCTGAACGACCTCAAGCTCCGCTTGTGTGGTCAGCCGGTCGCCAATCCTCTCGTGCGCTCGGCGCGCTTTCGCGAACTTCTTTGCCCGGAGACCTACCGGCGGGTGCGCTTCCGCCCGTTCCGGATGCATTTCCAGTTCCTCCTCGCGAACGAGCGGCCCGGCGCCTACGACTTTTTCGCGATGACCCTGGGCCCGCGGCGGCTGCGCGAGCAGGTGCTCGCCCCTGCCACGTGCCGCGAACGTGAGCCCGCCCTTCCACTCTGATCCGGACGCTCGTCCCCGCGGGTGACGAGCGCAAGCCAGCCGTGAGGTCGATGCGCGTTTTCATCGTTGCCGTCGGCAGCCACGGCGATGTTCTGCCGCTTCTCGCCATCGCGACCGAGCTGCGGCGGCGGGGGCACGCGGTCACATTGGCAGCACCCGCTCCCTTCGCCGCGATGGCCGCGCGGGCGAGCCTGCCGTTCTTCGCCCTCGGGACAGATGCGGATTACCGCCTCGCCGCGGCCGAGACCGAACTCTGGCGCCCCTGGCGCGGCGTCAGGACGATGTTCCGCCACGTCTCCGCCCTCACGGAGCCGACCTATGCTTGGCTCGCCGGCAACGCGCGACCCGGCGAGAGCATCGTGCTCGCCTCGACGCTGGCGCTCGGGGCGCGGGTGGCGCAGGAGAAACAGGGGCTCGACGTCGTCACGGTGCATCTCATGCCGCTGCTCGCCGGGAGCCGCACCGATCCCCCGGTTCTGCCTGGCCTGCCACTTCCCGAGCGCCTGCCGGCGCGCTTCCGGCACTGGATCGGACGCGGCGCGGACCGCTTCGTGATCGGGCCCGCCGCCCTGCCGGCCCTGAACGCGTTTCGGGCGAGGCTGGATCTTCCGCCGGTGCGCCGACTCCGCCGCTGGTGGAGCAGTCCGCAGCGCGTCCTTCTCACCTTTCCCAGATGGTACGCCGCGCCGCAGCCGCACCGGATGCCTCAGTCGCTGCAGGTCGGCTTCCCGCTCGCGGATCGCTTCGGCGACGTCGCCGAGCCGTCGCCTGTCGTCACGCGCTTCCTGAATGAGGGGGCACCGCCGCTCGCCTTCACCTACGGTTCGGCCATGTCCCGGAGCCAGGCCTTCTTCCGCACCGCGCTGAGGGTCTGCGCCGGACTCGGCCGGCGCGGAATCCTTCTGGCGCCGCAGGGCGGGCAGGTGCCGGCGGATCTGCCCGCGAGCGTGCTGCACGTGCCCTATGCCCCGTTCAGCCGCGTGCTGCCCCGCTGTGCGGCGCTCGTCCATCATGGCGGGATCGGCACCGTCGCGCAGGCGCTCGCCGCCGGTATCCCGCAACTGGTCGTCCCCGTTGCCTTCGATCACTTCGACGAGGCGCGCTGGCTGCGGCGGCTCGGCGTCGGCGCGGCCCTGAGCCGCCGCCGCTTCACGCCGGCTCATGCCGCGCCCACGCTGCGCCGGTTGCTGACCGACCCGCGCGTCGCTCAGGCCTGCACGGCGGCCAGGGCGCGGATGGCGCAGGAGGATGGCGTCGCGGAGGCCTGCGACGCTGTGGAAACCTTCATCCGAACGGTTCGGCGGCCGGGCAGCTGAAGTCCGCCGACGGCCACCCGTCCCTCAGGCGGTGAGAGGACGGATCGCTACAGCGAGAACCGATCCACCTCCTCCAGCAGCCGCACGAAGGTGCGCGCGCCGTGATCGAGTGCGGCCTCGCCGGCTTCCGCCGTGCCGAGGCGGGCGTCGCCCAGGGCGCCGGACGAGTGGAGGTCTTCCGTCTTCCAGGCGAATGCCGCTGGGCGACCGGCGCGCAACAGCGTGAAATCGCGCACCATCGCCACCGTGCGAGGCTCGAAGTTCTCGATCCGGTCCCGCCGCACGAGGTCGGGCCGCAGCGCCAGCATCAGCGCGGTCTCAATGCCGCCGGCATGGATGCCGTGGCGGATCTCTTCGTCCGGAAACAGCCCCTCGGGCAGGCCGAGGCGGCTCCACGAGGTCGTGACCGCGACCATACCGAAACGCCCGCGCAGCTCGCCTGCCACGAGATCGATGAGCGCGCTGTTGCCGCCGTGGGAGGAGACGATGACGAGCTTCGCGCAGCCCGCCCGGTGCAGGCTCGCGCCGATTTCGGTCCAGGCGGCGAGCGCGGTCGCTCCGGTCAGGGTCAGGGTTCCGGGAAAGGCATCGTGCTCGTCCGACTTGCCGATCGCCTGGACCGGCAGGAGCAGAACGTCGAGCGCCGCCGGCACGAGCCGCGCCACCCGCTCCAGATATCCTTCCGCGATCAGCGTGTCGGTGCCGAGCGGCAGATGCGGTCCGTGCTGCTCCACCGCGGCGACCGGGAGCACCGCGATTGTCCGGCCCATATCGCGGGCGCGGATCTCCGCCGTCGTGAGGTCGAGCCAGGATCGCGCCGGCATGCTGTCGTCTCCGTTGTCGCGGGCGTTCGGGCTCGCAGATCTCGGACGCTTCCGGTCTCAACCGCTCGTTAGTCAAGATGTACCAAGAGTTGTTGGATCGTCCCAGTGGCCAGTACCGAACGTCCGTGAACACGAATTCTCCGAACCGGCCCTCTGCGATGCTGCCCGCCCCCCGTGCTGCTGATGAGGAGCCGGACGAGGCGATGCGCCGGGAACTGGCCCGTCTGCGGGAGATGCTGGAGCAGAACTCGGACTGGATCTGGGAGGTGGATGCGCAGGGGCGCTACACCTACGCATCGCGCCAATGCGTCGCGCTGCTCGGCCGGGAGCCGGAGGAGGTGGTGGGGCGCACGCCCTTCGACTTCATGCCCCCGGACGAGGCCGAGCGGGTCGAGCGGATCTTCGGCGCCATCGCCGCCGAGCGGCGGCCCTTTGCCCAGCGTCTCAACCGCAACCTGCGCAAGGACGGTACACTGGTCATGCTGGAGACGAGCGGCGTGCCGCTGCTCGGCTCGAACGGCGAATTGTGCGGCTATCGCGGCATCGACCGGGACGTGACCGAGCGGGAGGCGGCGAACGAGCGGCTCCGCCACATCGCCCGACACGACGACCTCACGGGGCTGCCGAACCGGATGTACCTGCGCGAGCAACTCGCCGGGCGGCTGGCCGTCGGGCAGCGGCCAAGCGTGATCAGCCTCGATCTCGACGGCTTCAAACCGGTCAACGATCGCCTCGGCCACGCCGCGGGCGACCGCGTCCTAAGGGAAGTCGGCCGCCGGCTCGCGGATCTGGCGGCCGCGTATGGCCTATTCGCGGCACGACCCGGAGGCGACGAGTTCGTCCTGATCGTGCCCGAGGGTGCGGAAGTGGCACCCGAGGCGGTTCGCGCGGCCGTCGCCGCATCCATCACTCTGGAGGCCGGGATGGTGCGGGTGAGCACCAGCCTCGGCTCCGCCCGTTCGGAAGAACCGGACGATACGGTCGACGCCCTGCTCGCCCGAGCCGATCGCGCCCTCTACGAGGCCAAGAAAGCTGCCAAGGAAGCGGATCGGTAGGCCGCGTCAGTGGCGACGGCTGAGGAGTCAGCCGAGCCCGAAGGCCGTCGCGGCGACCAGGGCCAGTGTCGTTCCACGGTTCTCGTCGGCCCGCACGGCGAGTTCGCGGCCCCGTCGGTATGCCTCGTCGCGGAAGTGACGCCCGCGGGTGCGGGCCTCATCGTGCAGGTGCCGGCCACGCGAGACGGCCTCGTCGGCAAGGCGGTACCCATCCTCGTAGATGCCCTCGGCTTGGTCCCGGGTCCGACCATACGCCGCCTGCGCCACGCCCGCGACCTGCTCATAGGCGCCCTCGACCCGGGGGCGAGCGCGACCCGCGACGTCGCCGAACGCGGTGCGGCCGCGGCCCTTGAGGTTGCGCAGGCTGCCCTCGATCTGGTCGCTGTTCATGACAAATCCCCGTTGATCGCATCGGTTCTGCCGAGCCCACCTTTCGGCTGAGCCTTGAAATAAAGAAGCCGCACCCGGTCGGGTGCGGCTTCGGCGGTCGGCTCCCTGCTGGGAAAATCGCGACGAATTCAGCTCTCAGAGCTTGCTCTTCACCGCATCGGCAGCGTTCTTCACGCCCTCCTTGGCCTCGCCGACGGTCCGCTGGGTCTTGCCTTCCAGTTCCTGCGCCTTGCCCTCGGCCTGCAGCTTGTCGTTGCCGGTCACGTTGCCGACGCCCTGCTTGACGTTGCCGGTGACTTCGTTGGCGGCACCCTTGATCTTGTCGGTCGTGCTGCTCATCGCATCTCTCCGTTCGTTGGTTCTGCGCCGTCTCACGGCGTTCTCTGCAAGCTGAACGGATCGCTCAGGCGCTTGGTTCCACTCCTATGATAAGGATGCCCACCCCACACGGGCGGCAAAATGCATTCATTTCGCGAAGCCGTTCAAAAAATATCTGCGCAGCGGCCAAATATTTTCCTGTCAGAGCTCGGGTCACGAGCGGTTACGTATGCGGTATCCAAAATTCCATTATGGCTAAGCCGGGCAGCCGTCCCGGTCCGCCAAGAAAATGTGAGATCAGGGACCGCTCCATGGCCGTTCAAGCCGCCGATCCATTGCCCGGCGCCAGCACCTATTCCCCATCACGAGCCGATTCGCCCGTAGGTGGCCGCTGGGGACAGCTCATCCTCGGCGTGCTGTGCATGTCGATGATCGCCAACCTGCAGTATGGCTGGACGCTGTTCGTCAATCCGATCAACGACAAGTACCAGTGGGGCAAGCCGGCGATTCAGGTCGCTTTCACGATCTTCGTTCTCACCGAAACCTGGCTCGTTCCGATCGAGGGCTGGTTCGTCGACAAGTACGGCCCGAAGGTTGTCACATTGTTCGGCGGCATCCTCTGCGCCGTCGGCTGGGCGATGAACTCGGTCGCCGACTCTTTGTGGTTCCTCTACCTGGCCGCCGCCATCAGCGGCATCGGCGCGGGCGCGGTTTACGGCACCTGCGTCGGCAACGCCCTCAAGTGGTTCCCGGATCGCCGCGGGCTGGCCGCCGGCCTCACCGCCGCCGGCTTCGGCGCGGGCTCGGCGCTCACCGTGATCCCGATCGCCGCGATGATCCGCGATAGCGGCTACGAGCACACCTTCCTTGTCTTCGGCCTCGGCCAGGGCCTCGTGGTGATGGTTGCTGCCGTGCTGCTCTCCTCGCCGAGCGCCGCCTACAAGGACCGGATGCTCGCCGGCCGCGTCTCCCCCAACGCCACGAGCCGCCGCCAGTACTCGTCCGCCGAGATGGTGCGCACGCCGATCTTCTGGCTGATGTACGCGATGTTCGTGATGATGGCCGCGGGCGGCCTGATGGCCACGGCCTCGCTTGCGCCCATCGCCAAGGACTTCCACGTCGACACGATCCCCGTCTCGCTCATGGGCCTGACGCTGCCGGCGCTCACCTTCGCGCTCACCATCGACCGGGTGCTCAACGGCGTGACACGGCCGGTCTTCGGCTGGATCTCCGACCGGATCGGGCGTGAGAACACGATGTTCGTCGCCTTCATGATCGAGGGCGCGGGCATCTTGGCGCTCGGCATGTTCGCCCACTCGCCGATCGCCTTCGTGCTGCTCACCGGCCTCGTGTTCTTCGCCTGGGGCGAGATCTACTCGCTGTTTCCCTCGACCTGCGCCGACACCTACGGCGACAAGAACGCCACTGCCAATGCCGGCCTGCTCTACACCGCCAAGGGCACGGCCTCGCTGATGCTGCCGGCCTTCCTGGCGATCCAGACCGCCACCGGCTCCTGGCAGAACGTGTTCTATCTCGCCTCCGGCATGGCCTTCGTTGCCGGCTTCCTCGCGCTCTTCGTCCTGAAGCCGATGCGCGCCCGCTTCGTCGCCCGTAACCAGTGAGGAGAAGAGCCGTGACGCGCTGGATCGGCTTCGTTCACGACGGCAGGCACGGCTTCGGCCGGCTCGAGGCTGAGCGGATCGTGGTCTGCGAGGGCGATCTGTTCGGCGAGAACAGCCCGACCGGGCAGGTGCTGCCGCTCGCGGACGTTCGCGTCGACCTGCCCTGCCGGCCCTCGAAGATGATCGCCCTGTGGAACAACTTCGGGGCGCTCATGGAGAAGCAGGGTCTTTCGCGGCCCGAGGCGCCGCTGTTCCTGATCAAGCCCGCCAACACCTACCGGCCCTCCGGCGCAGTGGTGGCGGTGCCGGAAGCGTCAGGACGGGCGCTCTACGAGGGTGAACTCGGCATCGTGATCGGCAAAACGGCGCGCGATCTCACCGAGGAAGAGGCCGCCGATCACGTCTTCGGCTTCACCTGCGTGAACGACGTCACCTCCGCCGCGATCCTCAAGGCGGATGCGAGCTTCACGCAGTGGGCCCGCGCCAAGGGCCTCGACGGCTTCGGGCCGTTCGGGCCCGTCATCGCGACCGGGCTTGATCCGCAGGCGCTGAACGTGCGCACCTTGGTCAACGGGCGCGAGCGTCAGAGCTTTCCCATCAGCGACATGCTGATCCCGGTCCCCCGGCTCGTGGCGCAGCTCTCGCAAGGGCTCACACTGGAGCCGGGCGACGTGATCGCCTGCGGTACCTCGGTGGGGTCGGGTCCGATCCCCAAGGGCGCCACGGTCGACGTGGTGATCGAAGGCATCGGAACGCTCTCGAACCGATTTGATTAGAGGCACGCTCAAGCAAAAGTGGGCTCTGCGGGCCGGACGGAATCGGCCTCGAACGGCGTTTCAAGAACAAGCCGGCGGAGCCAAGAACGACAGTACGTACGGCAGCACGGGTGAGAGACATGAGCATCGCGATCGTCGGCGCTGGCGCCATCGGCGGATATCTCGGAGTGAGGCTGGCGGAGGCCGGCGAGGACGTGACCTTCATCGCCCGCTCGAATGCGGCGGCGATCCAGGCGGACGGCATGCGCCTGATCGAGGAGGACGGCACCGAGATCCACTCGAAATCCGTCAAGGCGACCCGCTCCATGCAGGAGGCGGGCGTGCACGAGGTCGTGCTGCTGACCGTGAAGGCGCACCAGGTCGGGCCCATCGCCGCCGATCTCAAGCACCTGATCGGCCCCGACACCGTCGTGGTGACGATGCAGAACGGCATCCCGTGGTGGTACTTCATGGGCGGCCACGGCGGCGAACATGCCGGCACGCGGCTGGAGAGTGCCGATCCCGGCGGACTCATCGCCGACAACCTCGACCCGAAGCACGTCATCGGCTCGGTGGTCTATCCAGCGACCGTGCTCACCGATCCCGGCACGGTGAAGGTGATCGAGGGCAACCGCTTCGGTCTCGGCGAACTGGACGGCTCGAAGTCGGAGCGGGTGCTCGCCCTGTCGCAGCGGCTGGCCAAGGCGGGCTTCCGCGCGCCGGTCACCAGCGACATCCGCGCCGAGATCTGGCTCAAGCTATGGGGCAACCTCAGCTTCAACCCGATCTCCGCGCTAACTCACGCGACGCTGGAGGACATCTGCCGCTTCCCCGATACCCGCGCGATCGCCGCCGAGATGATGCGCGAAGCGGAAGTCATCGCGAACCGGCTCGGCGTCACCTTCCGCCTCGGCATCGAAAAGCGCATCGCCGGCGCAGAGAAGGTCGGTCCGCATAAGACCTCGATGCTGCAGGACGTCGAGGCCGGCCGGCCGATCGAGCTGGAAGCGCTCGTCGGCTCGGTGATCGAGCTCGGCCGCCTCACCGGTACGCCAACCCCGCATATCGACACCGTCTTCGCCCTGATGCGGCTCCTGGCCCAGAGCCTGGAGCGCGCCAACGGTCGCCTCGCGATCCAGGGAGCGTGACGATGCTTCTGCCCGAGACTTCCACCCTTCCCCCCACCGACTCCAAGGAGGCCAGCGTGGCCGCGACGACTCTTCACGAGCTGATCCAGGCCGGCGCCGATGCGGCCCCCGCCCTGTCGAGCCCCGGCGGCGTGCCGCTGACGTTCCAGGCCCTGCGGGCGCTGACGGAACGCACCGTGGCCGACCTCAATGCCCGCGGCATCGGTCGCGGCGACCGGGTGGCGATCGTGCTGCCGAACGGCCCGGAGATGGCGGCAGCCTTCATCGCGGTCGCAGCCGGCACCACGTCGGCGCCGCTCAACCCGAGCTACAAGGCCGACGAGTTCGAGTTCTACATGAGCGACCTCGGAGCCAAGCTCCTGCTGGTCGCCGAGGGCTCCGACTCGCCCGCCATCGCTGTCGCGGAAAAGCTCGGCGTGTCGGTGGCCCGCCTGCGGCCGACGCCGGAGGAGGGCGCCGGCAGCTTCTCGCTTCATTTCGCCGATGGAAGCGCCACACCTGCCGAGAAGGGCGGTCCGGCCAGCGCGGAAGAGATTGCGCTCGTGCTGCACACCTCCGGTACGACCTCCCGGCCCAAGATCGTGCCGCTGACGCAGGGCAATGTCTGCGCTTCGGCACGCAACATTCGCACCGCGCTCGCCTTCACGGCGGAGGACCGCGGCCTCAACATCATGCCGCTGTTCCACATCCACGGCCTGATCGCCGGCATCCTCGCCCCGCTCTCGGCGGGTGGCCAGGTGTCCTGCACGCCGGGCTTCAACGCGCTGAAGTTCTTCGGCTGGATGGATGAGGTGAACCCCACTTGGTACACCGGCGTGCCGACCATGCATCAGGCGATCCTGGGCCGGGCCGCACGTAACCAGGAAATCATCGCGCGGAACCCGCTGCGCTTCATCCGCTCCTCGTCCTCGTCCCTGCCGCCGCAGGTGATGAAGGAGCTGGAGGAGACCTTCGGCGCACCGGTGATCGAGGCCTACGGCATGACCGAGGCCGCTCACCAGATGGCCTCGAACCCGCTGCCGCCGAAGCCTCATTACGCGGGCTCGGTCGGCATCGCGGCCGGCCCCGAGATCGCGGTGGTCGATATCGACGGCGAGCCGCTGCCCGCGGGCGAGACCGGCGAGATCGTCATTCGCGGCGACAACGTGATGAAGGGCTACGAGAACAACGAGAAGGCCAATGCCGAGGCCTTCACCAAGCAGGGCTGGTTCCGCACCGGTGACCAGGGCGTGCTCTCTCCCGAGGGCTACCTCTCGATCACCGGGCGCCTGAAGGAGATCATCAACCGTGGCGGCGAGAAGATCTCGCCGCGCGAGGTCGACGAGGTTCTGATGGACCATCCGGCTGTGTCGCAATGCGTCACCTTCGCGGTGCCGCACGACAAGCTCGGCGAGGATGTCGCAGCCGCGATCGTGCTGCGCGAGGGCGTCGAGGCGGTGGAGAAGGAGATCCGCGGCTTCGCCTCGGAGCGGCTCGCCGCCTTCAAGGTGCCGGCCAAGATCCTGATCCTCGACGAGATCCCCAAGGGCGCCACCGGCAAGCTCCAGCGCATCGGACTGGCGCAAAAGCTCGGGCTCGCCTGAGGTTTTCGCCCGATTCGGGTGCCGTCGCGGTGCCTGGATCGTTTCGCTGACGCTCGCGATGACAGTGAGATTTTATCTCCTGTCATCGCGACGCGGAGCCGTAGCAACCCGGCAGCGCTACACTGCGGATTGGGGCTCCGGCATTCGCTTCAGGGATGAGGGCACGGAACGAGAAAGGGCCGGCGGATGTACCGCCGGCCCTTTCTGTTTGATTGAACTGAGAAGAATCAGTTCCGCGCGGCCATCATGTCGTGGGAGAGCACCGTGAGCTTGCCGATCAGGCTCGCCACATCGCCGTGGGCGCAGGACCACTGCGTGCCGATGGCACTGCCGTCGTTCGAGACCGACACCACCGCGACCGAGCGTAGCTTGCCCTCGCGGGCGAGCTTGAGCTGGTCCTGAAGCACCTCGATGATCGAGGCGACGTTCTCGTCGGCGACCGCCTCGGTGGCGGCGGCGGGGAAGGGGACTACGGTGGCGTCGCTGAGGGCGCGATCGAACTTGGACATTCAGGCAACTCGACGATGCTTGAGGGAGGTGCGGCCGAGAGGTCCGGCCTGGAGACGATCCACGAGGAAGGCGAGGCGATCGGGCAGGGCGCTGTCCTTGTCGACGGAGAGGCGCTTGCCGATGGCGGAGGCGACACCCTTGGTCACCCGGCTGACGGCGGGCCGCTCGAGGCGGGGCACCGTCTGCAGTCGGTCCGTTCGGTTCGGGTCGGCGCTCGGATCAGCCATCGCTTCCTCGCTCTCGGACGATTGCACGAGGCTGATCCTGCGCGCCGCATCGCGTCATGAAAATGGCACCGGACCGGTCACGCTTGCGCATTTCCCTGGCTGTGGCGTGAAAGCGACAGTCCCGGCGGCCAGCCCGATCCGGGCTCAGCGCGGGTCCTGCCAGCCCGAGCGAAGCGGCGCTGCGCTGCCCGTGCCGCCCGTGGTCATGGCGCGGGGCGCCTCGGAACGGATGGCGGCCGGCTCGGCCATGGCCGCGCGGCGGGGGGCACGGACCGACCGGCGCAGGGCGGCGCGGCGTTTGCGGGCGGAGCGGGGACGCGCGCCGCTGTTCGAGCCGATGACACCGCCGGCCACCGCACCCACCACGGCACCGACCGGCCCGGCCACGAGCGCGCCGGCCACGGCACCGGCGCCGACGCCCATCGCGGTCCGGTTCTCGGCCTGCGCCGGAGCGGACAATCCCGCGAGCAACGCGAGGCCGGCGCAGGCGCCAAGGCAGGTGTTTCGCATCCGGTTCGTCCCTTCGAAAAGCAGTTCGGGGACGCCCTTGGCCTTCGATCTTGACGAAAGGTTGACCTGATTCGGTGGCGTGACTTGGCCGTACAAAGAAAATCGGGCCCTAAAGTCGCGCTTGTTCTTGTTCAGCCTCGCGCTCGATCCGGGCGAGTGGCCGGCGCAAGCAAAGCACGAGCGGAACAATGGTGAGCGCCGTGGCAGCGGCCGCCAAGAGACCGACTCCCGATCCCATTCGATCGCCCAGCGCCCCGTAGGCGATCGGCGCGAGCCCGCCCGATCCGATCACGGCGGTATAGAACAGAGCGAAGGCCCGGCCGACGTCGCCGCGCGGCGCGAGGTCCGGCACCGTGCCGTAGAGCACCGAGGAGGTGCCGTTGAGGACCAGTCCGACGAGGGGCAGCACGACCAGGGTCGGCCCGAGCGGCAGCAGCAGTAGCGCGGCGACCAGCAGGGCGGTGGCGGTCTCCGTCGCGAGGACGCAGGTCACGACACCCAGGCGCTCGCCGAGCCAGCCGCATACCGCCTTGCCGAAGGCGCCGCCGGAAAAGACCAGGGCGAGGGCGAGCCCGGTGGTCGTGCCCGTGCCGCCCTTCGCTTCCAGAAGGAAGGGCAGGAACAACAGGGTGCCCATCCGCGTGGCCGTGTCGAGGGCGCCGACCGTCATCAGGAGGGAGAAGCCCCGGCCCTCGCCGCCGATTCGATGGGCCCGCGCCGGTGCCGCGTCGAGCGATCCCCGCGGCAGGACGAGGACGAGCGCCAAAGCTGCGGCAAGGCCGACCCCTGCCATCAGCCCGGCGACCGGACGCCAGGCGAGAATACCGAGCAGCAGCGCGACGGCGACCGGAAACAGGGCCTTCCCGAGATCGCCGGCAAAATTGTAGATCCCGAGGGGTCCACGCGCCGAGCCGCCATAGGCCTGCGCGACGAGGTGCGAGGCGCGCGGATGCTGGATGCTCGCGCCGACCCCGGCGAGCACCAACCCGGCGCAGAGCCCGGCCAGGCTAGCGCTCAGCGCCATCACGCAGAAGCCCGCGGCGGCAACCAGGGTCGAGACGGCGAGGCCAGCGCGGATCGGCCATCGCGCCGCCAGCCGGTCGGCAGGCACCTGCAGCCCGCCCATGGTCGCGTAGTAGAGGCTGCGCAGAACGGCGAGCCCGGCATAACCGAGGCCGAATTCCGCCTGCCAGACCGGCAGCATCACGTAGAGCAGATCGGTGTAGCCGTCGTGCAGGGCGTGGGCGAGGCACGCCCCGCCGAGGCTGCGTCGCTTGAGATCGAGGCGCGCGCGATCGCCGTGCATCGATCCATCGAGTCGGACGGCTTGGTTCACACGAAAGGTCCTCGCTGACGCTTGCGCGGGGAACTTAGACTCGTGAGTTTGGCTGGATGAGAGCCTCTCTCCGCACGGGTTCTGTGCGGTTTTCTCACGGATAGAAGGGTGGGGGAGATGCGCCGGTTGCCGCCGCTCCACGCACTGCAAGTGTTCGAGGTCGCGGCCAGGGCTGGCAGCTACGCTCAGGCCGGTCTCGAACTCGGTCTGACGCACGGGGCGGTGAGCCGGCAGATCGCCGCCCTTGAGGCGTGGCTCGGGCAGCGGCTGTTCGTGCGGGTCGGGCGGCGGATGGTGGCGACGCCGGCGGCCCGCGTCTTCGCCGAGGAAATCAGCCTGTCGTTCGACCGGCTCACGGCAGCGGCGGATGCCTGCGGGCGGCCCCAGGCACCGCGGGTCCTGCGGGTCAGTGCGCCCGCGACCTTCGCCATGCGCTGGCTGATCCCACGCCTCGACGACTTCCACGCGGCCCGTCCCGGCACGGAAGTCAGGGTCACGACCACGACGACCCTGCAGGACGCGCTGCGCGGCGGGTTCGATCTCGCGGTCCGTCGCGGTCCCGAGCCGTGGCCGCAGCACCGCGCGGTGCTCTTCCTGACAGAAACGGATACCCTGGTGGCAAGCCCCGCCCTGTTGCGGAGCAAGCCGCTCGCGACCTTGCGCGATCTCGAGAGCCACGTCCTCCTCGGCACCGAGACCCGGCCGGGCGATTGGATCGACTGGCTCGCCGCAGCCGGCCTCGTGCTTCCCGGCGGCGTGCGCCGCCGGGTGTTCGACCACTTCTTCGTAACCCTGCAGGCGCTGGAGGACGGCGCCGGCCTCGGCATCGGGCCGTTCCCAACCCTCGACAGGATGGTTGCCGCGAACCAGCTCGTGGCGCCGTTCCCGGAGATCTACGTCGAGCGGGCCGCCTACTTCGCCCTGACGCCCTTCGACGTCGACAAGTCGCCCGCGCTCACCGCCCTCATCGACTGGCTGGTGGCGGAGGGCAGGCGGCCGGAGCTTACAATTCTCCGGTGAGGAACTGCGCCCGGCCGTGCCCGAACGACCAATCCTCGTCGGTGTTCTCCACCGTCGAGACCATCACGTCGGCGGGAGCGATGCCGCAGGCCGCCTGCAGCTTCTCGGTCAGCAGTCGGTAGAATAGCTCCTTCTTCTCGCGTCCGCGCGGCCGGGTGATCATCTGCACCACCACCACGTCCCGTGTGCGGGGGATGTCGAGGCCGGTATCCTCGACGATCATCCGTGACGGCTTGTGCTCGGTCACGATCTGGTAGCGGTCGCCCGGTGGTACCTGGAAGGCTTCGAGCATAGCCTCGTGCGCGGCGTCGAGCAGAGCCTTCAACTCCGCGTCACTGCGGCCCTCGATCAGGTCGAAACGCATCAAGGGCATCGGACACTCTCCAAAACACCGCGGGGAACGCGCCCTCTGGCGGTTGCCGGGCACCCGCGTTTAAGTAGCCTCGCTTCCGGCCGCTTCCAACCGATCGGGATCATCCGTATTATGCATTCAAATGAGGGTGGGAGGCGGCGCGCGGCGCCACTCACCGGCTCCCGGGAGGAGACGAGACATGTCCGATTTGCGGTTGCGCCGCAGCGTTCTCTACATGCCGGGATCGAACCAGCGCGCGCTTGAGAAAGCGAAGACGCTGCCCGCCGACTCGCTGATCCTCGATCTCGAGGACGCCGTCTCCATGGAAGAAAAGGAGCTGGCCCGCGAGCAGGTCTGCGCCGCGGTGAAGAGTGGAGGCTACGGTCATCGCGAACTCGTGATCCGGGTGAACGCGCCGCAGACACCCTGGGGGGACGGCGACTTGCGCGCCGCGATCCAGGCCAAGCCGGACGTGATCCTGATGCCCAAGGTTTCGTCGCCGGCTGTGCTGGAGAGCGTGGCCGACGCGCTGGAAGCGCTTGAGGCGCCCGATTCCATCGCTGTCTGGGCGATGATCGAAACCCCGGCGGCGATCCTCAACATCCACGAGATCGCCAAGGCGCGCCGCGACCGCCGCAACCGGCTGACCGGATTCGTGCTCGGCACCAACGATCTGGCCAAGGACACCTGGGCGCAACTGGTCCGCGGACGCGTGCCGATGCTGCCGTGGATGATGCTGACCCTGGCTGCCGCCCGCGCCGAAGGGCTGATCATCCTCGACGGCGTGTGGAACGACATCGCCGATCCGGAGGGCTGCCGCGAGGAGTGCCGGCAGGCGCGCGACCTCGGCTTCGATGGCAAGACGCTGATCCATCCCAACCAGATCGAGCCCGCCAACACCTCGTTCGCCCCGACGGAGGAGGAGGTGCGCCGTGCCCGCCTCGTGATCGAGGCTTTCAACCTTCCGGAGAACGCCAAGCGCGCGGCGATCAAGGTCGAGGGCCGCATGTACGAGCGCCAGCATATCGGCATGGCGCGCCGCGCTGTGGTCTGGTCCGAGACTATCGCTGCCCGCGATGCCGCGGCCTGAATTGCGAAAACGGCCGCGCCCGGATGGGGCGCGGCCGCGTCGTCATAAGTGCCGATGACGGCGGAGAGACTTACCAGCCGTAGCCGTAATCGTAGGCCGGACCACCCCAGGAATAGCCGCCATAGGCGCGGCGCGGGGCGTAGTAGCCGCCGTCGTAGTAGCCGACGCTGCGGTAGCCATAGGCGGGACGGGCGTAGCCGTACCCATAGTTGGCGACCGGGCGGGCATAGCCGTAATCGTACCCGTAACCACCGCCGTAGCCGTAACCGCCGTAGCCGTAGGCGTTCGAAGCGGCCGCACCCACGAGCGCGCCAGCCGCAAGGCCGCCGATCACACCGGCCGCGATAGCGCCACCACCGCCACGGCCGCGCCAACGGGCCTCGGCATCGGTCGAGGACAGGACGCCCACGCCGAGGACGGCCACCGCGGACAGAATCGCAAGCTTTTTCATCAAGTCTCTCCGAAAGAGGTGGATCGCCGATCCATTGGCACCCCAACGAGCGCGTCATGGTTTCGGTTCACTCTCAATGTGCCGAAGCTCACGTTGCATCCTGTCGCATGAACGAAGGTGCAAGCAGCCGTTCATCCAGTTGTCAGGATTGCTTCATGGGCTGACAGACCGCGTTAGGCAGCGTGGCCGCCGGGCTCAACTTGGCCGCATCGCCTCCGTCGCGTTCAGCGCCGGCCGCCGACCTCGTCGAGATGTTCCAGAAGCATGGCGGGATCGTCGTAGACCCTGACGGCGCCGGAGCGTTCCAGCTCCTCCGTGCCGTACCCGCCCGAGAGCAGGCCGACCCCGAGTCCGCGGCAGCGGCGGGCCGCCAACATGTCCCAGATCGAATCGCCGACGATCACCGCATGCTCGATCGGCGCGTTCAGCCGCTCGGCGGCTGCGAGGAACAGGTCGGGATCGGGCTTGGCGTATTTCACGAGGTCTCGAGTCACCACCGGCACCTGAGCGGGATCGACTCCGAGAGCCACGAGGTTGTGGCCGGCCGTCTCCATCCGCCCGCTGGTGGCGATCGCCCAGGGAATGCGATTGTCGGTGAGCGTCGCGAGCAGCGCCTTGGCGCCGGGCAGTGGGACGACGCCCTTGGAGAGGCGACCATAAGCCTCCGCATGCAAGCGCCGCAGCCGATCGATCCGCTCCGGGTCGATGTCGAGCCCGGTCTCGCGCAGGAGCTGGTTGGTGAACAGCCCGCCGCTCATCCCGATTTTGCGGTGGATGCGCCAGACCGAGAGCGGAATCCCCTCCTCATCAAGTGCCTCCTTCCAGGCGAGCACGTGCTGGTAGACGCTGTCGACCAGCGTGCCGTCGAGATCGAACAAGAACACGGTTTCGATGCGCATGTTATGACAACTCCATCGGGTGCCGGCCGCAGGGACAACGGGTGCATGTCCCGCTCGATGCATAAGGGGATGGAGCGGCACGAGCATTGACCGGCGGTGGCGGAGCAGGTTGTGGTCGTGATCGTCCCATCATGCTGTTCACTCACCTCGCCGACGACCTCTTCCGCCCGCTCGCCTCGCCGAGCCGCGCCTTCAACGCGGCCCTGCTGCTGCACCTGCATGCGCGCGTATTCGGCGACGCCGCCGAGCCTCTGCGCAAGAGCGAGCTGCTGGCCGCGATCGGCGACTTTTCCGCCGGCTGGAGTCAGGCCGAGATCGCCGACGACGAGGCCACGCCCGTCGATCCGATCGAGCGGCGCTCGGCGGTCTTCCGGCGGCTGATCGAGGCGGGCTGGCTGGTGGAGCGGCGCGAGCGCTACGTGCCGGTGGTCGATTTCGACCCCGACGCACGGCTCTTGATCGAGGAGCTGGCTCGGATCGAGCGCGGCGAGACCCGCTCCTACGGCGGCGCCGTGCTTGAAGTCCTGAGCGCGCTGGAAAGCGCCATCGCCAGCCCCGCCGACCGCTCGGAGGCGCTGCGCAACGCGGCCAAGGCCTCGCGCACCTTCCTCGGCCACCTGCGCGGGCTGGCCGGCGCCATGCGCAAGCTCGAAGAGCGAATCCTGCGCGAGCCGGATCTCGGCGCGGCCTTCCGCCTCTACTTCGAGGAGTTCGTCGAGCGCCACCTCGTCTCCGATTACCGGACGCTGCACACCCGCTTCAACCCATTCCGCTTCCGCTCCGGCATCGTACGCGAGGCGAGCCGCGCCCTGCGCGATCCATTGACGCTCAGGGCGCTGGCGGAGGGTAATCTGCGGGAGGGCCGCGCCGCCGACATCACCGCGGCCGAACGCATGGTGCGCACCGACCTCGTCGAGATCCTCTCGATCTTCGAAGGGCTCGACCCGCATCTCGACGCCGTGGCCGAGGTGGTGGCGCGACTGGAGCGGCGCATCTCGGCCGCGCTCCGCTACCGCGATCCGCGCGATTCCGCCCGGATCGAGCGGGCGGCGGCGGCGCTTCGCGCGATCGGAGCGGGCGAGGACGACCTTGCCGGGCTGCCCTTACCCCAGGTGTCGCTGCTGCGTCCGCCGATCGGACCGCCGCAGCTCACCAACCCGCGCATGCCGCGCCGGATCATCGAGTACGAGCCGCTGCCCGAGATCGACGTCGATCCGGCGATCGAGGCGTTCATCGCCGCCAAGGACGAATTCCGCCGCCGCATCACGGTGACGCCGGAGCGCATCGTCGCCTATCTCGATGCCCGGCTCGTGCAGATGAAGGCGTTGCGCGGCTCCGACATCCAAGTGGATGACGTCGATGCCTTCGTCGTGTTCCAGCGCCTGCGCGAGATCGACGTGCTGTTCGACGGCATGCTGCGCAGCCGCTACCGCGTCGCCCGGATCGAGGGCCGCGTCTCTAACGGCTGGCTCGACTGCCCGGACTTCATGATCGAGCGCGTACCGCCCCCCGCCGCCCGGCGCGGAGCCGGCAAAGCAGGCTGAACGGACAAGACGATGCTCGAACCCTTCCGCGCCATCCTCGACGGCGAGGAAATGCCCCCACCCGGCAGTTCCGCGCCGAGCGAGGAGGAACTGATCCGCGCGCTTCAGGTGATGCTGAAGAGCCAGTGCATCTACGCCGCGACCACCGGCATCGGCCGGTCCTATGAGCTCGCCCGGCACTACGCGCCGTTCTTCCGCGATTACTTCGCCTGTCTCGGCTACCGTTTCGAGGTCGCCCATCGCGACCAGATGGTGTTCCTCGCCCTGCCGCCGGACGGCGTGCGCCACGACGCCCAGGGTGAGCGCCTGCGCAAGGACGAGACGCTGGTGCTGCTGGCGCTCCGGCTCGCCTACGAGGAGGGCCTGCGCGACCACCGCGTCTCCACCGACGGCACGGTGGAATGCACCACCGACGACATCGCCGACGCGATCCGCTCTGCCGCGCGGACAGAACCGCCCGACGAGGCACGCCTGATCGAGATCCTGCGCCTATTCGCCCGCAAGGGCGCCCTGCGGCTGGGCGAGCGCGACCGGGCTGAGCGGGTGACACCGCTGATGGTGATGCCGGGCATCACCGTGCTCTCGCCGGATGCTTGGATGGATCAGGTTCGCGCCTGGGCCTCCGCCGGGGAGGGGAGGGGCGCCTGAGACCGAACGGCGATGAGCCCGTCTCATCGCCGTTCGCCCACGCGAATGCGTGGCGGCTTTCGTCCGCCGTGCGCGTTGATCCCGACCGAGGGGCGGGATCAACGCAAACCGATCTGAGGCGAAGCCTCTTCCTGCGCCCAGGGCGCGGTGGAGAAAGCCCGCTCCAGGAAGGCGATCAGCGCCGTGACCCGCGCCGGCCGCGGAAGGCCCGGTGGCATCACGAGGTTGAGGGCGATCGGCGGCGGCTGCCAGTCCGGCATGACTCGTTCGAGGCGACCTGACTTCAGATCCTCCCAGATCGTGAAATCCGGCTGCACCGCCAGCCCGAGCCCGGCGCGCAGGGCTGGCGCCAGGGCGTCGGCGTTGTTGGCCCGTAAGGGGCCTTCGGGAACGATGGTGACCGTCTCACCCGCGGCGTTGGTGAAGGGCCATCGGTCCGGCGTCGGCAGGTAGGCGTAGCCGAGGCAGGCGCGGGCCTTCAGATCCTCCGGATGCTGTGGCGGTCCGTGCCGCTCGAGATAGGCGGGCGTGGCCACGAGCGAGCGACGCACGCCGCAGAGCCGCCGCACCCGCAGCGAGGAATCGGGCAGCGCCGCGATCCGCAGGCCGAGATCGAAGCCGCCGCCGACGAGATCGACCAGCGCGTCGGACAGGTGCAGGTCGACCGAGACCTCGCGGTGCGAAGCCAGAAATTCCGGCAGCACCGGCGCGAGATGGGCGACGCCGAAGGACATCGGTGCCGCGAGCCGCACCCGGCCCCGCGGCACGCCGTTGGCGTCAAGGGCGCGGGCCTCCGCCGCCTCTCCGGCGGCGAGCAACCCCGCCGCGTCTTCCCGAGCCGCGCGCCCGGCCTCCGTCAGGGCGAGGCGGCGGGAGGTGCGGTGGAACAGCCGCGCGCCGAGCCGGGTCTCCAGCCGCGCCACCGCCTTCGAGACCGTCGCCTTCGACAGCCCCAGTTCCTCCGCCGCGCGGGCGAAGGAGAGGCCGTCGGCTACCACCGCGAACACGGCCCAGGCCTCGAAATCGGGGAGCTTCGCCATTGATCAAATCCAGAAACGATACGTTTCAATCGTTTCCATTTTCACGGGCTTAGGCAAGGGCCAGATTGGGCTCACACCGATCGCAGCCCGGACCGAACACGGATCCCCGCGGCGATTACTACCGACAGGAGATCCGCACCATGAGCACGCACGGCATCCACCACGTCACGGCATTTGCGAGCGATACGGCCCGCACCATCGACTTCTACACGCGCGTGCTCGGCCTGCGGCTGGTGAAGAAGACCGTCAACTTCGACGATCCGGGCACCTACCACCTCTATTTCGGCGACGAGGTGGGCGCGCCCGGCACGATCCTGACCTTCTTCCCCATCGCACAGGCCGCCCCCGGCCGGGTCGGCATCGGGCAGGTCTCGGAGACTGCCTTCCGCGTGCCGCGCGCCGCGATCGGCACCTGGACGCACCGCTTCGTCTCGCTGAACGTCTCTCATGAGGCGCCGGTGACGGTCTTCGGCGAGACGGTGCTGCGCTTCCGCGATCCCGACGGGATGCCGCTGGCGCTCGTTGGGGTCGAGGGGGCGGAAGCCGAGCCGGCCTGGGTCCCCGGTGACATCGCGCCGGAGGCCGCGATCCGCGGCTTCCACGGTGTCACCCTGCTGCTGCGAGGGGCGGAGACCACCGCCGCGATCCTCACCGACGTGCTCGGCTTCGAGGAGGCCGCCCGCGAGGGCAGCCAGATCCGGCTGACGAGTGGGGCGGGGCTCGGTGGGTTCGTGACGCTCCGGGCGGTCGGCGACTTCCTGCCCGGGCGGCAGGGGGCGGGCTCGGTCCACCACATTGCCTTCCGCGCCGCCGACGACGCGGCGCAGGCGGCGATGACGGAGCGGCTGAGCGATCGGCACGGCCTATCCGTGACCGAGCAGCGCGATCGGCAGTACTTCCGCTCGGTCTACTTCCGCGAGCCCGGCGGTGTGCTGTTCGAGATCGCCACCGACGCGCCCGGTTTCGCCGTCGATGAGCCGGCGGCGGAACTCGGGACCGGGCTGAAGCTGCCGCCCTTCCTCGAGCCGCATCGCGGGCAGATCGAGGCGGTGCTGCCGAAGGTCGCCTGACCCCGCCGCACGCCCCCGCGACCGCCCGGATCATTTCCGGGCGGTCGCATCACCCTCAGTAATGAACGGAGACAGCCATGACGAACGGCGTCACCTTCGACTTTGTCCACCGCTTCGAGCCCGGCACCGACGGGAGCGCGCCGCCGCTCCTGCTGCTGCACGGTACGGGTGGCGACGAGACCGACCTGCTTCCCCTCGGCCGCACCCTGTCGCCCGGCTCCGCGCTGCTCTCGCCCCGCGGGCCGGTTCTGGAGAACGGCATGCCGCGCTTCTTCCGCCGTCTCGCGGAGGGCGTGTTCGACGAGGCGGATGTCCGTCGCCGGGCCGGCGACCTCGCAGCCTTCGTCGCGCAGGCGCGGGCAGCCTACGGTCTTACGGCGCCGGTGGCGGTCGGATTCTCGAACGGAGCCAACATCGCAGCCGCGACACTCCTGTTGCATCCGGAGGTGCTCGCGGGTGCGGTGCTGCTGCGGGCGATGGTGCCGCTCGCCGAGAGTCCGCCGGCCGATCTCGCCGGCCGCCCGGTACTGCTGCTCTCGGGCGCCCTCGACCCGATCGTGCCCGCCGACAATGCCGAGCGGCTCGCCTCCAGCCTCCGGCTGGCGGGCGCCTCGGTGACTCACACGGTCAATCCGGCCGGGCACGGGCTGTCCCAGGCCGACCTCGCTGCCTCCGGGGCGTGGCTCGCCAAGAATTTTGGCGGGTGAATGGTCCTCGCGGCACCGCTGCCCGATGCGACCGCCGGAGAAACCATGATCAGGTGCTCTGCGAGATGCTCGTAAGACGTGGCGGGGGCAGCGCCCCCGTCACGCGGCCCGCCCCGGTCCCTCCACCGGCTCGCCCAGGGGCAGCACCCAGATTTCGCCCTCGACCGGCATGCCGAAGGCGGTATGGGTCGCGGTCTCAACGCAGGCGAAGCCGTGGCGGGCATAGATACGCCGGGCGCTTTCCAGAACCGTGTGGGTCCACAGCGTCAGGCGGGCATAGCCCGTCTCGCGGGCGAACCCGATGCAGGTCTCGACCAGCGTATCGCCAATGCCGCGGCGGCGTGCGAAAGGCTCGACATAGAGGAGGCGCAGCCGCGCGGTACCGTCGCCTTCATCGGTGAGGAAGACGGACCCCGCCAGCACGCCGTCGATCTCCGCGATCCAGCACTGTTCGCGCCCCGGCTTATAATTCCGCAGGAAGTTGGTGGTGGCCTCGCCCTCGACGATTTCCAGGCCGCGGCCCCAATCGTGGCTCTGGGCGTAGAGCATCGATTGCCGAGCCGCGATCAAGCCCATATCGCCGGTGCGGAACGGGCGGATCGTGAAGCCTGGAACAGAGTCGGGTTGCAGTAAGAGGCGCACGCGCGCCATCGCCTCCGCCAGATCCGCTTTCTGGACGGAATCGAGTCCCCCGACGAGGCTTGCGACGGCCGCGCGCTGCCGTCCGTCCACCTCCTCGAACGCCCTGCGCCCGGCTTCGGTCAGCTGGATCGGCCGGGCGCGCGCATCCGCGCCGCGGGCACGGGTGATCCAGCCCCGCTGCTCGAAACGGGCCAGGATCCGGCTGACATAGCCCGCATCCATGCCGAGCGTCGCCTGCACCGCGCGCGCGGTGATCAGCTCCTCCGCTGGGTCGTGCGTGGCGATCTCGAACAGCAGGCGTGCGTCCGGAAGCGTGACGTCGCAGCCGAGGAACTGATCGTCGAGCGCGCCGACGAGCCCCGTGTAGAACCGGTTGAAGCGGCGGACTCTGGCGATGACGTCTTCGGCGCTGGCATCGGTCATGGCCTCAGCATCAACGAGAAAGTTGACGGAGTCAACTAAAGGCTCGGATGGGCTGAACGGATCGGCACCGCGACCGGAGAAGCCGTGGATACCCGAGGCGTACCAGGGGGACGACCCATGCGCCTCCGAAGCTTGCCGGGTATGCTGATGCGCAGGTCGATACGACGAAGCGCCATGGCGGCGCACCCCTGGCCAGACACCCATCCTCAGGGTGATCGGTTCGTTAACGATGCCGTCCGATAAAGGGAAACCTGCAAAATCCGCCTAGTTTTACGCCACGCGTCCCTTTGCGTGCAGTCCGGTGCGACGATAGCCTAAGGAAAGATCTCCACGAAAAGGCTCTCAGATGCCGATCCGGCAGGATAGGGGCATGGTCCAGTGTTAGCGATCCCGCTTTTCGTCATCGCCGGCTTGCTGATCGGCCTGTTCTATCACTGGGGAATGCTTGCCGTCGCGAGTTCCTTTATTATTGTTGTACGGACTCTTTATCACCTTCACAGCGGCCAGTTTGTGCTGCCTGACCTTCTAATGATCGCCGCCTCCCTCTGCGCGCTGCAGGGAGGTTATGTATTCGGAGGGTATATCGCTTACAAGAAAGATATCTGAACCGACTTCAGACCCAAATGATGGTGCCTGCCATCCACGATGCTGTGCCCCACAGCACAATCGAAGCGACAATGAAAAGAACCCCGTAAGTTAGGCGAGGACGGCGGGCGGGCATTTCGACGATCGATGTTCTGGACAGATGCGGAACGCATCCCACCGTATGGCATGGATCGTATTGAGTTTTTGTCAAAATTGATGGTTCTCGCATGTGGCAGAGTACGCATAGGGTGGTCGAAAAGCAGTAATCGACCGGCCTTCGTGAACCTGCCGTTGAAGGCAAGCTGAAGCAGTTGTTCAAAGCGTCGAGCGCTGTCCCACGTCCGGCCAGATCTGGTCTCGAATCGGTGTTGCTTCGTCAAATCACGGGTCGGTGATTGTTGTAGCGTCGCCCCGGCCGCTCGAATAAATCGAGACCCCGGTTTTTGGCGCCTTCGGGCCGTGTCCATCGACGCGCCCACGCCATCGGACGACCCCGCCCTTGCGTGAGCGGGGCGCAGCGTCCATTGCCCTGTCTCTCGTTCAATCTCGGGGACAGGCGGCCGGGCCGGTGTACCGTCTCACCGACATCGCGATCTCGAATTGGTACCTCATCCGGCGCGAGCAGATCCGGATCCGGGGCGCGGCGGCGCTCGTCGGTCCTACGGGGGCGGGCAAGTCCACGATCTTCGACGCGGTCGGTACCGTGCTCGCGGGCAACAACGCGAGCCGTCTGGCACTGAATGCCTCCGCCTCGGGCCGCAGCGCTCGCACCGTGCGCGACTACTGCCTCGGCTGGATCAGCGACCCGGCCGAGGGCGGGCGTCCGACGCGGGAGGCCTGCGAGACCCTCATCGCGCTCGTGTTCGAGAATCCCGCGAGCGGGCGGATCGTTACGGTGGGGCTGGCACTCGCCGCCCGCTCGGAGGAGCCGAAGGAGGAGACACTCTCCCGCTTCGTCGCTATCGGTCACCGTTTCGAGATCGCCGATTACGTGCGGGAGACGAGCGAAGGCAGCTTCGTCGCTCCCTGGACCGAGGTCGCTGCGGATCTTCGCCGCCGCGCTGACAGCTTCGAGGAGTTCCGCACCTCCGGCGAACGCTTCACCGCCGCCGTTCTGGCGACCCTGCGCGAGGGCGCGGCGGTCCCCGACCCGCGCCAGTTCCTGCGCACCTTCTCCAACGCAGTGGCGTTCAAGCCGATCTTCGACACCAGCGCCTTCGTGCGCAGCTTCGTGCTGGAGGCCGAGCCGCTCGACGTCGCCCGCATCCGCCAGTCGATCGAGACCTGGCGGCGGCTTCTGGAGACCATCGAGGAATTGGAGAAGCGCCTCGCGCATCTCTCGCGCATCTGCGAGCGCTACGAGAACTGGGCGCGCGCGAGCCTCACCGCTGCCCTCGACGAGATGCGCGCCGCCGGGGCCGACCTGCGCCGCCGCATCCTCGATCATGCGGAGGCCCGCGGCCTGCTCTCCGAGACGAGCGAGCGCCTGCGCATCGCCCGCGAGAGTGTGGCGACGAGCCAGAGCTTCGTGCGCGAGATCGACGCCGAGATCGCCGCCCGTAAGGCGCTGATCGTCGGAAGTGCGGCGGAGGCGCGGCTCGCCGCCTCCCATGCCGGCCTCGCCATGGTCGCTCGCGACCGGCGCGACCTGACGAACCGCGTCGCCGCCATCGTCGGCCTCGTACAGGATGCCGGCCGCCTCAGTGCGATCAGTGGCCCCTTGCGCCGGATCGATCTGGGGGCGGCACGTATCGTCGAGGCCTGCGCCCGCTCGGGGCTCCGCCGCGAGGCGCCGCCGGAGGACATTTTACGCGCGGACGGGCCGTTGAAGGGTCTGCTCGACGGGCTGGCGCAGATGCCCGACGTGTCTGACGCTCTGGAAGAGGAAGCGGAAGAACTCGCCCTCAAGGCCCGCGAGCGCGAGAACGAGGTCCGGGGGCTCGACGTGCAGGTCGGGGCCGGCCGCGCCTCGGCCGCGCGCCTGTCCTCGGACACGGAGGCCTTTCGCGAGGAGTTGGGCCGGCTCGGGATCGAGGCGGCGCCGATCTGCGAACTTGCCGAGATCGTCGATCCGAAATGGGGCCCGGCGCTGGAAGGGCTCTTGGGCCGCGCCCGCGAAGCCCTGGTGGTCGAGCCCGACCGCCTCGACCGCGCCTTCGCCCTGCTCGAATCGCGAAAGAACCAGTTCTTCCGCTGCCTGCTGGTGAAGACCACCGACACCGCCCGCCGCGCGGCGCGCCGCTTCGATGACGGGCCGATGGGCCTGATCGAGACCGACAGCGATCACGCCGAGGCGTTTCTCGCCGCCCGGCTCGGCGGCTACGACCTCGCGCCCGACGACGCGGCGCTCCGGACCATGAGCCGTGCGGTGGCGCCGAGCGGGCGCTCGACCTCGGGGATGGCCTATTCGGTGGTGCGTCCCGTGCCGCTGATGATGACACGCGGCCAGCGCGGGCCCACCGCCGAGACCCGCCGTCGCCTGGACGAGGCGCGCGAGGAGGCGCGGACCCTGCGGGCCGAGGCAACGGTGATGCGCGAGGCTGCCCGGATCGCTGCGCTGCTGCGGAGCCGGCTCACTGAGGCACCTGTCGATCTTGGGGCCCTGCGCGAAGAGGCTGACGCCATCGAGGGCCGCCGCCGCAGCCTCGCCACCGAGCAGGAAACCGTCGCCCGCGCCGATGCCGGCGTGATCGAGGCGGAGCTGAAGGAGCTTCAGAAGGAGCGCTCCGCCTACCTGACCGAACTGGTGCAGGTGCTGGAGCCCAAGCGCGACGGCCTGCTCGCTGAGGAGGCAGGGCTGAAGGCTCGGGTCGCACAGGGAAGGGAGGCGGCGCGCGCCGCATTCCTGGCCTACCGCACGGCGCTCAAGCGCTGGACCTCCGGCGACACGGTGCGCATCCGCCTCACCGGCACCGTTCCCGCCGACGTCCCGGATACGGTGGCCGGCATCGCCGGAGCCCGCGCCGACCGCGCCGCGCTCGACACCAAGGCGTTGGCCTCCCTCGCCTCGCAGGCCCGTGCCTCCGCCCGCGAGGCAGCGGACAGCGTACGCAACCAGGGCCGTGCCGCCGAGCGCGACCTGGCCGAGTACTGCGCCGCCTGGCGCGTCGAGAATCCGCTGGGGTCGGGCGAGCAGCCGGCCTCCTTCGGTTATGCCTGGGCCGTGCGCGAGCGGGACGAGGTGGCCGGCCATGAGCTGCGCCGCTACCGCGACCAGTCGCTCCGGGCGGAGGCCGAGATGCGCCGCCTGATGACGGAGGATCTGCTGACCCGGCTCGCCGACAAGTTCGAGCGGATGCGCGCCAGGCTCGACGCGCTCAACGAGCGCCTCGCCTCGCAGACTTTTACGGGCCAGACCTACGCCTTCGAGGCGGAGGTGGACCGCCGCTACGCCGCCGTCCACGCGCTCGCCACCGAGGTGGCCCGTTCGCCCGACGCGGCGCAGGCCGTGCTGCCAAGCCTCGATCATGCGCCCGAGGACGGCCCGGACAAGAACCCGCTCGCCGCGGCGCTTGCCGAGATCACCGCACTGATCGAGGGTGAGGAGAGCGCGGCGCGATTGGCCGACTACCGCAACTACTTCGTCTACGAGATCGGCATGCGCGACCGGGCGGGCAATCGCACCACTCTGTCGAGTCGTGCGCTCCGTGGCTCCGGCGGCGAGGCGCAGGCGCCGTTCTACGTGGCGATCGCCGCCTCCATGTCCTCCGCCTACTATCCCGGCGACCGACCCGGCGACGAGACGCCGGGGCTCGGTCTCTGCCTCTTGGACGAGGCGTTCTCCAAGCTCGACGTGCGCAACAGCCAGTCGCTCGTCGATCTTTTCCGCGCCTGGGGCCTGCAGCTTCTGATCGCAGCGCCGGAGGACAAGCGCACCACCCTGACCGAGGTGATGGACACCGTCGTCACCGTCTACAAGAGCCCCGATCTCGCCTCCGTCCGAATCGAGGCGGAGCATCCATTGGAAACCGCGAAGCGGGCGCTCGCCGAAATCAACCCGGAGCGGCGCGGAATCGAGGCGTTTCGCCTTTCAGACGCGGCCGAATAGCGGTGTTCCAGCCGAGAATTAGCTTGGCCGAAGATCGACCGCCCGTTCATCGAACTTTATCCTCTCCGGCCATTGACGGCGCCGACCCTCCCGCGTAGAAGCGCGCCACTCCGGTGGATCGAGAGTCGCTTTCGGGTCGAAGCCAGGGGCTTCGGCAACCGTCGTCAGACCGATACCGGCATCACACCCTGACGTACTCGTCAGATCAGCGGGTAAGAACGCGTCGTTTCACGGCGTGATCCTCTGCCTCACCATCGCCAAAGGCCTTTATCGGCCTCTGGCGCTATTCGTTTTGCCGCGGGTTCGCTCGCGGACCGACCGCTCCGCAAGGGGCTTCGACAGGTTTCAGACGGTGGCCGCCCCGTGCGGCCGGATGAAGAGGGCACAGGATGCCGACGATCAACCAGCTGATCGCCCAGCCGCGCAAGGCGCAGAAGGCGCGCAACAAGGTGCCGGCGCTCAACGCCTGCCCGCAGAAGCGCGGCGTCTGCACGCGCGTCTACACCACGACCCCGAAGAAGCCGAACTCGGCTCTGCGTAAGGTCGCCAAGGTGCGCCTGACCAACGGCTTCGAAGTGATCGGCTACATCCCGGGCGAGGGCCACAACCTTCAAGAGCACTCCGTGGTCATGATCCGCGGCGGCCGCGTGAAGGACCTTCCGGGTGTGCGCTACCACATCCTGCGCGGCGTGCTCGACACGCAGGGCGTCAAGAACCGCAAGCAGCGCCGTTCGAAGTACGGCGCCAAGCGTCCGAAGTAATCTTTTCGGACCGAAGGCTTTCCACGGCCTCGTAAGGATGTCGCCGGCGATCAGCTCAAGGCGGCCTGCGCGAGGTGCTTAAGACCATATTTTTCGAGAGTCGAAAAAATGTCCCGTCGTCACTCAGCCGAGAAGCGCGAGATCATCCCGGACGCCAAGTACGGCGACATCGTCCTCACCAAGTTCATGAATTCGATCATGTACGAGGGCAAGAAGTCGACGGCTGAGCGGATCGTCTACGGCGCCTTCGACCTCGTCGAGAGCCGCGCCCGCGCCAACCCGATCGAGGTGTTCCGCGCCGCGCTCGACAACGTCGCCCCGGCGATCGAGGTCCGCTCCCGCCGCGTCGGCGGCGCGACCTATCAGGTCCCCGTCGAGGTCCGCACCGAGCGCCGCCAGGCTCTCGCCATCCGTTGGCTGATCCAGGCCGCCCGCGGCCGCAACGACCGGACCATGGTCGAGCGTCTCTCCGCCGAGCTGCTCGATGCCGCCAACAACCGCGGCAACGCCGTCAAGAAGCGCGAAGACACCCACCGGATGGCCGAGGCCAACCGCGCCTTCTCGCACTACCGCTGGTAATTCGCCTGTCGAGCGCGGCCACCGGGCTGCGCTCCAAGCCTGCTTTCTCCCGGAGAGACCCCGATGCCCCGCACGCACGCGATCGAGGACTACCGCAACTTCGGCATCATGGCCCACATCGATGCCGGCAAGACCACGACGACCGAGCGGATCCTCTACTACACCGGCAAGTCCCATAAGATCGGCGAAGTCCATGAGGGCGCCGCCACGATGGACTGGATGGAGCAGGAGCAGGAGCGTGGCATCACGATCACCTCGGCTGCGACCACCTGCTTCTGGCGCGACAAGCGTCTGAACATCATCGACACCCCCGGCCACGTCGACTTCACGATCGAGGTGGAGCGCTCGCTCCGCGTGCTCGACGGAGCCGTGTGCGTGCTCGACGGCAACCAGGGCGTCGAGCCCCAGACCGAGACCGTGTGGCGTCAGGCCGACAAGTACGACGTGCCGCGCGTCGTGTTCGTCAACAAGATGGACAAGATCGGCGCCGACTTCTTCAAGTGCGTTGCCGACATCATCAGCCGTGTGGCCGGCAAGCCGGTTTGCCTGCAGCTGCCGATCGGTGCCGAGTCAAGCTTCAAGGGCGTGATCGACCTCATCAAGATGAAGGCGATCGTATGGTCGGGTGAGGCGCTCGGCGCCAACTTCTCCGAGGAGGAGATTCCGGCTGATCTCGCCGATCAGGCCGCCGAATACCGCACCAAGATGATCGAGGCCTGCGTCGAGCTCGACGACGACGCGATGACCTCCTATCTCGACGGCGTCGAGCCGGACGAGGAAACCCTGCGCAAACTCGTGCGCAAGGCGGTGCAGCTTCGTGCCTTCCATCCGGTGCTGTGCGGCTCGGCCTTCAAGAACAAGGGCGTGCAGCCGCTCCTCGACGCGGTTGTCGATTACCTGCCGTCTCCCGCCGACCGCGGCGAGATCAAGGGCCTCGACTTCAAGACCGAGGAAGAGGTGGTTCGCCACCCGTCCGACAGCGATCCCTTCTCCATGCTCGCCTTCAAGATCATGGACGATCCCCACGTCGGCACGATCACCTTCTGCCGCGTCTATTCCGGCAAGGTCGAGTCGGGCGCCAACGTCATCAACTCGTCGCGCGACAAGAAGGAGCGCGTCGGCCGCATGCTCCTGATGCACGCCAACAACCGTGAGGACGTCAAGGAGGCCTTCGCTGGCGACATCGTCGCGCTGGCCGGTCTCAAGGACACCCGCACCGGTGACACCCTGTGCGATCCGAACAAGGCTGTGATCCTCGAGAAGATGGAGTTCCCCGAGCCCGTCATCGAGATCGCCGTCGAGCCGAAGTCGAAGGCCGACCAGGAGAAGCTCGGCATCGCGCTCTCGAAGCTCGCTGCCGAGGACCCGTCCTTCCGCGTCTCCACGGACCAGGAATCGGGCCAGACCATCCTCAAGGGGATGGGCGAGCTCCACCTGGACATCAAGGTCGACATCCTGCGCCGCACCTACAAGGTCGACGCGAATATCGGCCAGCCGCAGGTCGCCTACCGCGAGAAGCTGACCCGCCGTCAGGAGATCGACTACACCCACAAGAAGCAGACCGGCGGTACCGGTCAGTTCGCTCGGGTGAAGTTCGTGGTCGAGCCGAACGAGCCGGGTGCCGGCTTCTCGTTCGAGTCGAAGATCGTCGGTGGCGCGGTGCCGAAGGAGTACATCCCTGGCGTCGAGAAGGGCCTCAACTCGGTCCTCGGTGCGGGCGTGCTCGCCGGCTTCCCGGTGGTCGACGTGAAGGTCGAGCTGATCGATGGCGCCTACCACGACGTCGACTCCTCGGCGCTCGCCTTCGAAATCGCCTCCCGCGCTGCCTTCCGTGAGGCGCTGCAGAAGGGCGGCTCGGTGCTGCTCGAGCCGGTGATGAAGGTCGAGGTCGTCTCGCCGGAAGAGTATACCGGTTCGGTCATCGGCGACCTCAACTCCCGCCGCGGCCAGATCCAGGGCCAGGACATGCGGGGCAACGCCAACGTCATCAACGCGATGGTGCCGCTGGCCAACATGTTCGGCTACGTGAACCAGCTGCGCTCCTTCTCCCAGGGCCGCGCCAACTTCACGATGCAGTTCGACCATTACGAGGAAGTGCCGCGCGGCGAGGCCGACAAGGTCATCGCCAAGTACGCCTAAGGGCGCGGGCGTCACGCTTCTTCGATCAACGACACAGACGATTAGGAGGCCCTGATGGGTAAGGAAAAGTTCTCCCGTACGAAGCCGCACTGCAACATCGGCACGATCGGACACGTCGATCACGGCAAAACGTCGCTGACGGCAGCGATCACGAAGGTTCTGGCGGAGTCGGGC
>NZ_JACHWM010000007.1 GCF_014191355.1 Methylobacterium sp. R2-1 | reverse complement strand
CGAATCGAGGATGTAGGTCTCCTCGCGCGAGCGCAGCGAGTCGTGGGCGGCGAAGAGGTTGGCATCGAAGTCGCCGCCCGCCGGGGCATAGCGCAAGGCAACCCGGCCACCGAACCCGTTCGACCAGTCGATGTCGTCGCGGTTGCGGTCGATGTCGCGGATCTGGCCGGTGAAGTAACGCTCCTTGAAGCCGAGATCGAGGAACAGAGTGTCGGGGACAAGAACGCTCGTGGTTGCGGTGCCGATCTCGAAGAGCCGGTCGGAGGCCGTGGCGAAGACGTCGATGCGGTTGAAGCGCGGCTTCTCGGTGGTGATGTTGAGGACGCCGGCGAAGGCGTTCATCCCGTAGAGGGTGCCTTGCGGCCCCCGCAGCAATTCGACCCGGCCCACGTCGAACAGGTCCTGCGCGAGGTTGGCCGAGGCCTGCGGTACGCCGTCGACGTAAACCTGCACCGTCGGGTTGTAGAAGTCCGGCGAGGAGATGCCGCGGATCGTGAAGTTGGCGTAGGCCCGGTTGGCGCGGTTCGCGATCACGGTGTTGGGCAGGACCTTCTGCAGGTCGCTGACGTCGCGGACATCGTTGTTGGCGAGCCGTACCGCCGTCACCGCGGAGACGGCACCATCGACCTTGTCGAGGCGCTGCTCGCGCTTGTTGGCGGTGACCACAAGCTCTTCCAGTTGGATCGATTCGCCTGCGGGCTGTGCAAGTGCGGGAAATCCGATGAGGAGTGCCGCAATTGTAGCATATCCAGAACTTAGACTTCTTATTAAGAGCATTTCTAAACTGCCCGCCTGCCACAAAAGCTATAGTGATGGTCATTATATTTTCATCCCATCTTGTCTAACGCTTTCAGGGCTGGCATTAACGTCATCGGCACTAAGTCGATTGTTCGGATTGGAAGAGCCGGGTGTGTTGTCGAATCCACACATCGATGGGTCGGCGGATACGACGCCGGTCGCGCCCTGGCAGGAGGCCGTCGCGGAGGGGCTGGCCCGGCTCGGATGGTCGGACAGCGCCCGGATCGAGGCGATCGCCAGCGACATCGCCGTGGTGACGATCGATGCGTTTCTGGACGCCGATCTCGCCGTCGAACTCGCCGGATCGGCCACCTTCTCCCTGTGCGTGGTGCTGGAGGGCAGCGGCCGCTTCTCGGCACGGGGACTGCCGCCGGTCGAGGCGGAGGCGGGCACCGCCGTGCTGTTCGCGTGCAATGGCTCGGTCTCCGGCGAGGACCTGTTCCGCGGCGGCCGGCGCTTCCGGGTGGTCGATCTGCGCTTCGAGGACAGCTTCCTGATCCGGGCGGGCGACGCGCGCCTGTCGGGCCTGGCTGAGCGCTGCGCCGATGCGGGGGAGGGCGGCGGGGTGTTCCTGGCGGGCTTTCCGGCACCCGCCGTGCTGCTGCAGATCGCCAACGACATCGCCAGGACGCCGCCGTCCGACGCGCTCGGCCGCCGCCTCTACCTGCACGGCAAGGCGATCGAGGCCCTGGGCGCGGCCATCGACGCCCTCGACGGCGTCGCCAAGGGGCGGCGCGCGCACCGGCCGCAGGAGCGTGAGCGCCTGCTGCGGGCCCGGGAGATCCTCGAGCGCGACTTCCGCAGCAACTGGACGATCGAGCGGCTGGCGCGGGAGGTCGGCGTCAACGAGAAGCAGCTCAAATACGGTTTTCGCGATCTCGTCGGGCAGCCGGTCCATGCCTACCTTACCGCGCTGCGCCTGGACGCCGCGGCGCAGATGCTGAGACAGGGCGTCAGCGTCGCCGACGCCGCGGTCTCGGTGGGCTTCGGAAACCTCAGCCATTTCAGCAAGGTGTTTCGCGAGAACAAGGGCGTGAGTCCTTCCCGCTTCGCTCGACTTGACTGAGCCGAGTAGGCGTGTCCGCAGTCTGCGGCACGCGCGACACAGCGTCCGGCCGCGCCGCCGCGGATACCGTCCCGCGGGCGGTCGGACCGATCTCCAGATCCGTTCCTGCTGCGCGTGCTCGTCACCGCGGCGATCCGCGCCACAGCTTCGCCTGCGTGCCTTCCGGGCTACGATCAACGGACGTTCCCGATGTGTTGCCCTTCCCTGCAGCCGGCGAAAGCCACCGTGGGCGCTGCGCGCGTCAACTTCATCAGGCGTCTCAGGCGGCCCCGCATCACGAAGAAGGTCGACGCAGCTACTCCTCCGTGAACAAGCCCGGCCGCCCTAGAGGCAGCACATGGCTGTCGATGGCTCTGACGATTTTTCGGACGGCATCGCGCTCGCCCTGGCGCCCGAAGGGTAGGGATGGCTGGCGGGGGGTGTCATCAGGCCTTGGTGACTCAAAGCTGCCTGCTGATCCAGCTCGGAACGGTCCGGCTCAGGGATAGGCTTCGACGCAACCGCAGGGAGGGCGCCGAACCAGTGCCAGTTTATGCCCTATGTCAGTGCCAAGATATTCCGGGTACGACACCAATCAGGCATCCCGCTGCCCCATCAAAGCCGTTCGCATAAGATATATTATGGAACCTGAGGATGGGTACTGGCACCCTTTAAGTGTCGGTTAACCATAGATCCTGGGGATTTTTCCTGCATTCGAACCTTGAGCGCCGATCCAGCTTCGCTGATGTGCCACCGTGCTGATGCGGTCAGACATGTGCCACAGCGCTTGCAGAGGATCCCTCGCAATCGTCACAATCATCGGGCAACAGCCGGATACATCGGGAAACAGAATCGGCTGTCAGACGCTTCGCCATGTCGTTCCGCACGCTTCCTGGCCTGATCCTCGCCACCGCCCTCGCCGGCCCGCTCGGTGTATCCGGCGCGTGCGCGCAGCCCGATGCGCCGCTGGTCGTAGCGCCGCAGAATCCGGCCTCAGTCGAGCGCCTGCCGGCGAAGCTCGTCCGACTTGCCTCCCTGCTCGGTCGGGACGGCGACGTGCGGATCGTGGCGTTCGGCTCCTCATCGACCGCAGGGGCGGGCGCCTCGTCACCGGCCATGGCTTACCCTGCCCTGCTGGAGCGCGACCTTGAGGAGCGCCTGCAGATCGGCGCGTCGAGCCGGCGCTCGATCACCGTGATCAACCGCGGCAAGGGCGGCGACACTTCCGAGGCGATGGCGCGGCGCCTGGAGCGCGATGTGTTGGGCGAGCGGCCGGACCTCGTGGTCTGGCAGACCGGCAGCAACGATCCGCTCGCCGGGGTACCGCTGGAGCGCTTCGTCGAACTGACCCGTGCCGGCATCCTGGCGATCCGCGCGACCGGGGCCGACGTGGTGCTGATGGACCAGCAATGGTGCAGCAAGCTCTCGGGCGTCGGCGGCGCCGAACGCTACGGCGAGGCCCTGCATACGCTCGCCGCCGAACTCGGCGTGCCGGTGATCCGCCGCCGCGCCCTGATGCAGTCCTGGGTCTCGCACGGCCTGATGACCCCGGCCCAGATGATCGGTCCCGATGGCCTGCATATGACCGATGCCGGCTACCGCCAGCTCGCCAAGGCGGCGGCCGCCCAGATCCTCGTCGGCGCCGGGCTGATCCAGCCCTCGCTCGCGCGGAACTGACCGGGGCAGGGGTGCCTTATCCGGGGCAAAGCCCCCTCCCCGCCGTCTGCCCCGTCCCCTGCCCCGTCTCCTGCGTTGTGCCATGAAGCAGGCCGAACTGACCGAGGCGGCGCTCGCCGCGTTCCTCGACGCCTTCTATGCCCGGGTGCGCCGCGATCCGCTGATCGGCCCCGTCTTCGCGCAAAAGATCCCGGATGAGGCATGGCCGCGCCATCTCGCCACGATCCGCGACTTCTGGTCCTCGGTGCTGTTGAAGACCGGTCGCTACAAAGGCAACCCGTTCGCGCGCCATCTCGGCATCGAGGGGATCAACCCGGCGCATTTCGCGCGCTGGCTCGGCCTGTTCGAGGAGACGGCGAGAGAGGTTTTCGAGCCGGAGATCGCCGGAGAGATCGTCGAGCGGGCGCATCGCATCGGCGACAGCCTCAAGGCCGGTCTGTTCTTCCGGCCGGAGATGCGGACCGTGCGATCCTGAGGCCTCAGAGATCGACCGTCGCCGTCAGTCCGTCATGGGCCGGCACCACGTTCGCCGGCAGTTTCTTCGCCAGCGTCGCATAGTCGAGATCGGTGTGGAGGTTGGTCAGGATGGCGCGGCGCGGCGCGACCTCCTCGATCAGGGCGAGGGCATCCGAGACCGAGTAGTGCGACGGGTGAGGGGTCTCGCGCAGGGCATCGATGATGAGCAGGTCGAGGCCGTGCAGACGGGCCTTGGCCGGCTCGGGCATCACGCTCACATCCGGCGCGTAGGCGGCGGGGCCGAAGCGGAAGCCGTGGGCGATCTCGTTGCCGTGCTCCATGCGGAAGGCTTCCGCCACGATCGCGCCGCCCGCGCCGTCGATGGTCAGAGGTTCGTCCGCCCGCATCTCGTGCAGGTCGAGGATCGGCGGGTAGAGGCTGCCCGGCGGCGTCTCGAAGGCGTAGCCGAAGCGCTTGATCAGCATCTCGCGGGTGAGGGGATCGGCGTGAACCGGGATGCGCCGGTGCATGTGGATGACGAGCGGGCGAACGTCGTCGATGCCGTGGGTGTGGTCGGCATGGGCATGGGTGTAGAGCAGGGCGTCGAGGCGCGTGACGCCGGCGTCGATGAGCTGTTCTCGCAGGTCCGGCGAGGTATCGACCAGCACCGTGGTGGCGCCCCCTCCCCCCTCTCCGTCCCCTTGGCGGCGCTCGACCAGGAGCGAGCAGCGGCGGCGGCGGTTGCGCGGCTCGGACGGGTCGCAGGCACCCCAGCCGTAACCGACCCGCGGCACGCCTCCGGACGAGCCGCAGCCGAGGATGCGCAGGGTCAGACTCGCCATGCGCCCTCCCCCGTGCTCATCGCACGATCCTCATGCACTCACGCCCTCGATCGCCGCGGCCTTGGAGAACAGCCGGTAGAAGTTGGCCGTCGTGTGTCGGGCAAAATCCTCGAAGGGCAGGCCGAGCGCCTTGGCCAGCACGCGGGCGGTGTCGGCAGTGTAGGCCGGTTCGCAGCGCCGGCCCCGGTGCGGCTCGGGGGCGAGGAACGGCGCGTCGGTCTCGACCAGGATGCGGTCGAGGGGCAGGCTCCGGGCGATGTCGCGAAGCGCGTCCGAGCGGCGGAAGGTGACGATGCCGGAGAACGAGACCGACAAGCCAAGCTCGACCCCGACTTCAGCGAGCCGCGCGCCTGACGAGAAGCAATGCAGCACCGCCTTGAACGGCCTTTTGGCCATCTCGTCGGTGAGCACCGCCTCCATATGCGCGTCGGCGTCGCGGGAATGGATCACCAGCGGCAGGCCGGAGTGGCGGGCGGCCTCGATATGGGCACGCAACACCCGCTCCTGCACGGCCTCCGGTGCGGCGTCCTCGTAATGGTAGTCGAGCCCGGCCTCGCCGATGCCGACGCAGCGCGGGGCCTCGGCGAGCGCGGCGATCGTGTCCGCCGGCACGTCCGGCTCCTCGGCGGCGCCGTGCGGGTGGGTGCCGACCGTGTACCAGACCGCCTCGTGCGCCTCGGCGAGCGCGCGGTAGCTGTCGGCCTTGGCCACCCGCGTCGAGATGGTGAGCAGGCGCGTGACGCCGGCCTTGGCCGCGCGGTCGATCACACCGGGAATGTCCTGCGCGAAGTCCGGGAAGTCGAGGTGGCAGTGGCTGTCGACCAGCATGGTCTCTTCGGCGGATTTTTTTGGGGAAGGAGCGATGCAGGGAGGCGGCCCGCGTCAGGCCGCCGCCTCCGGCTTCTCGAAGCGGGGGAAGATGGGAGCCGGGGCAGGAAGCGTCGTGCCGCCCTGCAGGCGGTGCTCCGCGCCAGCGAAGGCGAAGCTGCGCCGATCGATCGGCACGGCGAGCAGGTCGAGCAGCGCGGCGCCCGCTGTCGGCACGAAGGGCTGCACCATCAGGCCGACCCGGCGCAGGGTCTCGATCGTGACGTAGAGCACCGTATTCATGCGCGCCGGATCGGACTTGCGCAGTTTCCACGGCTCTTCGGAGGCGAAGTACCGGTTGGCCTCGCCGACCACGGCCCAGATCTCGGCCAGGATCGCGTGCAGGGCGAGATCCCGCATCAGCCCCCGCGCCTTCTCCGGCAGTGCGGCGGCGGCAGCGAGCAGACGCTCGTCGGCCTCGGTAAACGCGCCGGGCTCCGGCACCGTGCCCTCGCAGTTCTTCGCAATCATCGAGAGCGAGCGCTGGGCGAGGTTGCCGAGGTCATTGGCGAGGTCCGCGTTGATGCGGTTGATGATTACCTCGTGGTCGTAATTGCCGTCGCTGCCGAAGGGCGCCTCGCGCAGGAGGAAGTAGCGCACTGGATCGACGCCGTAGGTGCCGACGAGATCGAGCGGATCGACCACGTTGCCGAGCGACTTCGAGATCTTCTCGCCGCGGCTGAGGAAGAAGCCGTGGCCGAAGATGCGCTTCGGCAGCGGCAACCCGGCCGACATCAGGAAGGCCGGCCAGTAGACCGCATGGAAGCGGACGATGTCCTTGCCGATGATGTGCAGGCTCGCGGGCCAGAATCGGGCGTTCGGCGCCTCGGCATCGGGAAAGCCCGTGACCGTCAGGTAATTGGTGAGCGCATCGACCCAGACATACATGACGTGGCCCGGCCGATCCGGCACCGGCACGCCCCAGTCGAAGGTGGTGCGGCTCATCGAGAGATCCTTGAGGCCGGAGCGCACGAAGCTTGCGACCTCGTTCATCCGCGTCTCAGGGCCTAAGAAGCCCGGCTGCTCCGCGTAGAGCTTCAGCAGGCGGTCCTGGTAGTTGGAGAGGCGGAAGAGGTAGTTCTCCTCCTCCATCCACTCGACGGGCGTGTCCGTCTTGATCGAGCGGCGGCTGCCGTCGGGGCCGAGCACGGTCTCGGACTCGTCATAATAGGCCTCGTCGCGCACCGAGTACCAGCCGGCATATTTGGCGAGATAAATGTCGCCGTTGGCCTCCATGCGCCGCCACAATTCCTGCGCGGCGGCGTAATGCTCAGGCTCCGTCGTGCGGATGAAGCGGTCGTAGGTGCAGTCGAGCCGGTCGGCCACCGCCTTGAAGCGCCCGGCCATGTCGTCGACGAAGGCGCGCGGCGTCACGCCGGCCTTGGCGGCCGTCTGCTGGATCTTGAGGCCGTGCTCGTCGGTGCCGGTGGTGAACAGCACATCGCGCCCATCGAGGCGGTGGAAGCGGGCGATGGCGTCGGTGGCGATCACCTCGTAGGCGTGGCCGATATGCGGCGCGCCGTTCGGGTAGGAGATCGCCGTGGTGATGAGGAAGGGCTCGTTCGCCTTCTCGCTCGCGCTCACGTCAGAAGATGTCCCGGATGCGAAGGGTCGGTCGGACTGAAGAGCCTTGTGGCGCGAAAACGTCCCGCGACGCAACCGGACCCCGAGCGCCAAGGGCACGCGCGCAAGGGCACGCGCGAACGATGATGCGGCACGATCCCGCTCACCCGCAGCCGCACCCCGTCGCAGACGCGAGAAAGCCCCGCCGGGTCCTGGCGGGGCTTTCTCGTCGTGACGTGTTCGTGCCGAGCGTGGAAGGCGCTCAGGTGGCGCTCAGGCGGCGCGCCGGACGGCGACGGGCGAGAGGTTCTCGTTGCCGACCTTGACGGCGCCGCGCTTCGCGGTGGGCGCAGCCCCGCCGATGGCGGCGAACTCTCCGGCGGCAACAGTGCCGGCCTTCGGACCCAGGCGGTTGGCCACCAGAGTGACCAGGGCGATGTTGGCCGCACCGGCGGCGACGGCAGCGAAGAGAGCCAGAGAGATCATGAGAAGCATCCTGTCCGGTGTGTCTGCGGTGTGTTGCGTTACAGCGTATGTGCCACCGCGCTGCACTTTTTGGTATACCAGACACCAAATGCCAGACATTCACCAGGCGCATGGATCACAGCTGGACAGGGGCGAGTCCTGCTCTTTTTGCAGTATGATGCGCATTATCTTGCTATTCTGATCTATTTTGCATGGACACGCGGGCGAACCTCTGTTTAATCCTCGCGGACAGTGAGGCGGCCGAATATTGTGGCTCCAGCGTGAGCCGTGAGCGTCGGCTGCCTTCTCCGGCTTCTTCGAGGAAGGTCTGCATGTCTATCGCCAAGGTTCGCGAGTCCGACGAGCAGTGGATCGAGCTTCCGGAGCCTGACCTTGAGCGCTACTTGCTGCGCTCGCGTCGCCAAGCTGCCAACGACAACCGTCGCTCATCGGCCGAAACCTTTCGCGCCGTGCAGGTCGGTGCGTGCGTGGCCCTGATCGGTGCCGCCACTCTCATCGGCGCTCTGGTCTGAACGAGGTCCCAGACCGAGGGCTCGCGGCCGGACCAGTCGTCCTTGACGACAAAAAAGGCGCCTCGCGGCGCCTTCTTCGTCTCGGTGGCCTCAGCGCCGGTTTCAAGCGGTCTTACGACGGCCCTTGCCCTTCGCTTCTTCCTCGCCGGCGCCTTCCAAGGCCTCGACATTGAGGCTCTGGGCGATCTGCGTGAGCAGTTGGTCGGTCTTCTTCTCTTCCTGCAGCGTCTCATCGAGCAGCTTGGCGGCATCCTCGTAGCCGAGCTGGCTTGCCCAGGTCTTCAACGTGCCGTAGCGGGCGATCTCGTAGTGTTCGACGGCCTGTGCGCAGGCCGCCAGGACGGCGTCGGCGGCCGGGCTCTCCTCGAAATCCTCGAGATCCTCTTCCATCTCCGAGGTCAGTCCCTGCATCGCCTCGCAGGTCTTGGCGCGAGCCGGCTTGCCGATGATCTCGAACACCTGCTGCAGCCGCTCGACCTGATTGGCGCTCTCCTCGGCATGGGTCTCGAAGGCTTGGCGCAGCTCCTCGTGCTCGGCTGCCTTGGCCGATTTCTTCAACGCGCGCACGGACTGCTTTTCCGCGTAGTAAACGTCCTTCAGCGTTTCATAGAACGCATCGTGCAAGGTTTTCTGCTTGGTGGCCATGGCGGTCGGTCTCCGAATTGTTGAACGAGTAGGCTGTGGGAGTGATCTCACCGGCAGCCTGTCCTGCAAAAACGCGAAGCTCGGCACCTGGGTCCGCAAATTATAGCGGGGAAGACTGCAAAATTCTGGGAACCTTCGGCAACCGCGATCACGCCGGGATCGTCTCAGCCCTCCGCAACCGTGACCTGTCCCGCGATGCCGTCCGTCTTGCCGCTGAGGCCCGGAACCTCGTCGAGTTGCCGCAAGCTGGTGAACCGTCCCCGCTCCTCACGATCTCGCACGATCTCGAAGCCGTGGCCCTTCAGCGCCGGACCCAGCCTCCATCAGGATGACGACGGGGCCCCGGTCGCCGCTGCCAGTTCGCGGAAGGCCGCAAGCACCAGCGGCCTGCGGTCGAGATTGTAGATCGCCGCCTCGCGGGCCGAGGCAGAGATGCGCTCGGCCGCCTCGACGAGCCCGAGCAGGCGGGCAGGTCCCTCGCCCTGGCGACGATCGAGCTCGGTCGCGACGTGGCGCTGGATCGCGTCCAACGCCGTGGCGAGCAGGGGCTCGGCATCGCGGCCGGCCAGCGTCTCGGCGAGCTTGAGGACGCGCCGTCCGTCGGATTCGGGCAGGCCGGCGAGCAGGGCGGACACCTCCGCCTCGACCGTGGCGGTGGCAGGGTCGAGCAGCGCCACGGCGCGGGCGACCGAGCCCTCGCAGAGCGCGACCGCCCGAGCCAGGGCCGCCGGGTCGGGCCGGGTAAAGGGCGGCGGGAAGCCCTCGATCACCGCGCGAACGTCGGCCTCGGCGAGAGGGCGCAGCGCCAGGGCCCGGCAGCGGGAGCGGATCGTCGGCAGAAGGCGGCCCGGGGCGTGGGAGACGATGAGGAAGATGGCCCGCGGCGGCGGCTCCTCGATCATTTTGAGGAGCGCGTTGGCGCTGTTGGCGTTGAGATCCTCGGCACTGTCGACGATGCAGACGCGCCAGCCCCCCTCCCCGCCCGCCGTGGTGCCGAACAGGGCAAGCGCCTCGCGGGCGGCATCGACCGAGATGCGCGTCGGCAGGGTCTTGGCGCCCGGCGCCTGGACCCGTCGCAGGGCAACCAGGTTCGGATGCGACAGGATCGCCACCTGGCGCGCCGCCGGATGATCCTCCGGCACATCGAGGGAATCGGGGGCGGGGAGCGTGCGTGGGTCGGCGACGAGCCGGCGCGCGACGCGGTAGGCGAGCGTCGCCTTACCGATGCCCGCAGGGCCGCCGATCAGCCAAGCGTGGTGGAGCCGGCCCGAGGCCAGGGCGGCAGCGAAGGCGGCCTCAGCCCCGGCATGGCCGAGGAGGCGGGTCTGCTCGCGCGGGCGGGGGATATGGGCGAGATCGCCCGCCTCCGCTTCGGTGCGGGCGGTGTCGCGGGCCGCGCGGGCGGAATCAGGCCGCATGATCGTGGCCCTCCCCCGTTCTCGGAAGCAGATCCGGCCGCCACGCGGAGACGGTTTCGCGAATCCGGGCCTCGACCGAGTCGGGGCCGAGATCCGCATCGATGACGCGGCATCGGTCCGGCTCGGCCTCCGCGATGGCACGGAAGGCCGCCCGCAGCCGCTCGTGGAAACGCATGCTCTCCGCCTCGAAACGGTCGGCGGGTTCCCCCTCCCCGCGGCGCTGTGCCCGGGCGAGCCCGGCCTCGGGCGGTAGATCGAGGATCAGGGTAAGGTCGGGGCGCAGGCCCTCCAGCGTCACCCGCTCCAGGCTGGCGATCAGCCCCGGCTCCAGGCCGCCGGCCGCGCCCTGGTAGGCACGGGTCGAGTCGGAGAAACGGTCGCACAGCACGATTGCGCCGCGGGCGAGCGCCGGGCTGATCAAATTCTCGATGTGGTCGATGCGGGCGGCGGCGAACATCAGCGCCTCGGCGAACGGCCCGTAGGGCTTGGCCACGCCGCGCAGCAGGGCTGCGCGCAGCTCCTCCGCCCGCTTCGTGCCGCCGGGCTCGCGGGTGGCCACGACCTCCCGCCCGCTCGCAAGCCTCAGGGCTTCGGCAAGGCGCGCGATCTGGGTGGACTTGCCCGCCCCCTCCCCGCCCTCGAAGGTGATGAAGACGCCCCGCGGCGCATCGCTCGACATGGGGCGGGGCTAGCACAGTGGAAGGCGGGGCGCGACCATCGCTACACCGCCGCGCCCTTGCGCCCCGTCAGCCAGGAGGCGGCCAGCACCACGAGCCCGACGGCTGCGATCAGCAGGGTCGAGGCGGCGTTGATCTCCGGATTCACGCCGAGACGGACTTGGCTGTAGATCCGCATCGGAAGGGTGGTGGCACCCGGCCCCGAGACGAAGCTCGCGATCACGAGGTCGTCGAGTGACAGGGTGAAGGCGAGCAGGAACCCGGCCGCCACCGAGGGTGCGATCAGCGGCAGGGTGATGCCGAAGAAGACGCGGGCCGGCCCCGCGCCGAGATCGGCGGCGGCCTCCTCAAGCGAGCGGTCGAGGCCCTTGAGGCGCGCCCCGACCACCACCGCGACGAAGCCGGTGGCGAAGGTCGCGTGCGCGATGACGAGGGTACTGATGCCCCGGTCGAGGCCGATGCCGACGAAGAGCAGCAGCAGCGACAGGCCGGTGATGACTTCCGGCATCACCATCGGCGCGTAGAGCAGCCCGGTATAGGTGCCACGCCCCCAAAAACGCCCGTGCCGGTCGAGCGCCAACGCGGCGCAGGTACCGAGCACGCCGGCGATGGTGGCGGAGAGCGCGGCGACCTTCAGCGAGACGAGAGCGGCGGCGATCAGCGGTCCGTCCCGGAACAGCACCCCATACCACTGAGTCGAGAACCCGCCCCAGACCGTGACGAGCTTCGACGCATTGAAGGAGTAGATGATCAGCACCCCGATCGGCGCGTAGAGGAAGGCCAGCGCCAGCATCAGCGCCGTGCGGGCGAAGAGGCTCATCGCCCGCCTCCCTCCGCCGCTTCCTCACGCCGCAGCTCCGCCTCGCGGAACAGCACCACGGGCCCGACCACGAGGATCAGCAGCAGCACCGCGACGGCCGAGGCGAGCGGCCAGTCGCGGTTGGAGAAGAACTCGCTCCACAGGACGCGCCCGAGCATCAGCGTCTCCGAGCCGCCCAGCAGATCCGGGATGATGAACTCGCCGACCATCGGGATGAAACAGAGAAGCGCCCCAGCGGCGAGGCCGGGCAGGCTGAGCGGCAGCGTGATGGTGAAGAAGGCCCGCGCCCGCGCGGCGCCGAGATCGGCGGCAGCCTCGGTGAGCGCCGGGTCGAGCCGGCTCATCACCGCGTAGAGCGGCAGCACCATGAAAGGCAGGTAGGCGTAGGTCAGCCCGATCAGCACGCCGAAGGGGGAATCGAGGATCGGCAGTGGCGCGGCGATCAGGCCGAGTTTCATCAGCGCGGCGTTGAGCAATCCTTCGGGCTTCAGGATCGCGATCCAGGCATAGACGCGGATCAAAAAACTCGTCCAGAACGGCACGATGACGAGCGCTACCAGGATCGGCTGCCAGCGGGCCGAGGCGCGGGCCATGGCGTAGGCCGTCGGCGTGCCGATCAGGACGAGGATCGCGGTGGCGAGCGCGGCGTAGCCTAGCGAGGAGAGGGCAGCGTCGCGGTAGAGCGCGTCGGCCGCGATCATCTGGTAGTTCTGGAAGTCGAGCGCCTCGAAGAACTCGCGCCAGCCCTCCAGGCCGCCGTCCCATTCCAGCACCGGCAGGTAGGGCGGCTGCGCGGTGGCTGGCGAGGAGAAGCTGATCTTCAGCGTCACCGCGAACGGCACGAGGAAGAACAGCGCGAGCCACAGCAGGGGCAGGCCCCGAACGAGGCCGCGGCTTACCTTAACCTGCATGGAAGCCGACCGGTGGCCGGCTTCCATCCGTTCGGCGGACGCCCGCCGCCCCGCATGCGCGGGGGCGACCGGCGATGAGCGATCATCGCCGGTTGGCGGAGCCTGCTGTGACAGCCCGCTCATGCGGGCAGGATCCGTGCGGCGTCCGCCGGCACCGCGACGGCAACGGTCTCACCGACGGACGGGACCGGGCCGGCGGCCGGCAGGGCGGCGGAGGCGCGTAAGGTCGAGCCGTTGGCCATCTCTACCCGGTAGCGGATCCGGTCGCCGAGGAAGGTCGCCTCGGTCAGCCGTCCTTGCAGCCCCGCGCCCTCCCCGCTCACGACCAGCCGCTCGGGACGGATCGCGACCACGACCGGGTTGCCGGCCTCCCCTTCGCCGCTCGCGCGGAGGAATCCCAAGGCCGTCTCGACGCTACGGATTCCGCCGGGCTCAGGCCTCCCGAGGCGGCCGTCGATCAGGTTCACGTCGCCGAGCAGGCCCGCGACGTAGCGGCTCGCCGGGCGCTCGTAGAGCTCGCGCGCCGGGCCCACCTGCACGAGGCGCCCGCGCTCCATCACGCCGATCCGGTCGGCGAGCGCCATCGCCTCCTCGGCGTCGTGGGTGACGACGACGAAGCTCGTGCCGAGCCGCCGCTGGATCGCCCGCAACTCGCCCTGCGTCTCCTCGCGCAGGGCCCGGTCGAGGGCGCCGAGCGGCTCGTCGAGGAGCAGGAGGCGCGGCTCGCGGGCCAAGGCGCGCGCCAGGGCCACGCGCTGGCGTTGGCCGCCCGAGAGTTTTTCGGGGCGGCGTGCCTCGAAGCCTTCGAGGCGCACGAGCCGGAGAAGCGCCCTCACCCGCTCGGCGCTCTGTACCCGGCTGAGGCCCAGACCTTTCAGCCCGTAAGCAAGGTTGGCCGCCACGCTCATATGCGGGAACAGCGCGTAGGACTGGAACATCATGTTGACCGGCCGCCGATGCGGCGGCAGCGCCGTCAGGTCCGTCTGGTCGAGCCGGATCGCGCCGGAATCGGGCGTCTCGAACCCGGCCACCATCCGCAGCAGGGTGCTCTTGCCGCAGCCGGAGGGGCCAAGCAGGCAGAAGAACTCGCCGCCCGCCAGATCGAGGGAGACGGCGTCGACGGCCGTGTGCGTGCCGAAGCGCTTGGTGACCCGCTCCAGGCGGAGCCTCTGTTCCGGATGCGAAGTGCTTGCGTGCAAGATGGATCTTCGGACCAGCGTCGCGACGGATCTCGGCGACTCGTCTGTTGAGGGATGTGTCTCTGGACAACGGTGCTCCGGGACGCCTCACGCGTCTTCCCGCAGCGCCTCCTGCACACGCGCTTCCAGCAGGTCGGGGCGGCGGATGACGAGGGCACCGCGGGTGCGGTCGATCAGGCCCTCGCCCGCCATCACCGTGAACTCGCGGGTCACCTGCTCCCGGCGGCAGCCGATGCGGGCGGCGAGCACGTGGTGGTAGGGCGGCGGCGTCACCACCCGCTCGCCGTCCTGTCCGGCCCGCGGCACGGACAGGCGCAGCAGTTCGGCGTAGAGCCGGTGACGCAGGTCGAGCAGCGCGTGCTCCATCAGCCGGGTGTTCAACTCGCGCACGCGCTTGGCGAGCAGGCGGAACAGCCGATCGGCGATGGCTTCCGAGGCGAACACGATCTGGCGGAAGACGGGGGCAGGCACCACGCAGACCTCGCCGCGGGTGAGTGCCGTGACGTTGGCCGAGCGGCCGATGCCGTCCAGCGCCGCCAGTTCGCCGAAGAAGGCGCCGGTGCGCATCTCGCCGAGAATGACTTCCTTGCCGGACTGGGACCGGTTGAGGATGCGTACTTCGCCCATGGCGAGGAAGTACACGTCGGTCGAGATGTCGTCGTAATCGACGAGCGTCTCGTTCTCGTCGAAGCGCCGCCAATGGCAGCGCGTCTCGAATGGGGAGAGATCGACACCCGGTTCCTTGAAGAACGGGATGCTCGCCAACCGGCCTGTCGCCACGCCTCTTGTACCTTAGTCTACGCGCGTAGACTGAATGGTGAGGCTCCCGCCAAGGCGGGTCAAGTCGTGGCGCGCTGCCGCCGGACGATTGAGGTGGATGGCTCGGCCCCCTCGGACTGTTTCATGCGCTGCGCCGGGGCGGAGCCCGAGCTTGGCGGGGCATCGGAGAGCGTCCACTGATTCGGACGCTTCGGCTGGCTGCAATGGCGCTAAAAGACTAAGCTGAGAGGCACTTAGCCGGAGAACGAATAAGCAGCCTCCAATCGGCTTCCATGAAGTTGTCCGCTGTGCAACAGGTTTTTTATACCGCGCGTAATCATTTTCCGCGTGATTTTAGGAAGAATTAACCGTAAAGTTTGGATGCGGATCTGAGGCAATCGCGGAGTTAACCGATGTTGGAAGGTTACCGTGACTTCTTTCTGCAGGATGCTTTCAAAGTAGGACTGATTTCATCTTCAGAGAGTCGTGGTGATATTGGATGCCTCGTTTGGGACGAGACACCCGATGGAGTCGATGTCGAGGTCGGTCCTGATGTCATTATTCCTGATTCCGTGCGCTTATCCATTGCCTGCCTGAAGATCGACTGTCGGTGCGCCGTGGTCGAGCGCGAGGGCTGCCGCCTTCATCTTGTTTTCGTTCGCTGAGTCAGCACGACCGTCGCATCCGCTGCCGACACCGAGGCGTGCCGTCATTTGCAAGACACTGCGATCCATAGGATGCGTGGCGCGACGATTCACGAGCGTGTGAGCCCCCGCACCCCTCTGGTCCGGGAACGAGGCTAGCTTCGCCGCTCTCGGAGCGGACGCTCGGCCTATGGACGATGGTGTTTTCCTGAGTGCGGTGCTGGTCGCGCTGGCGCTCGCCCTGTCTGGTCCGGCGGGCCTGCTGCTGGCGCTGCGGCAGCGGCACCGGATCCGGGCTCTGGAGCGACGCCTCGCTCTGCTGGAGGCGCGTCCGATCGCCGGCCCGGCGCCGATCCCAGTTTCACCCCCGGCCCCAACTCCAACCGAAACGCCTGCTTTTGCGCCGGAGCCGCCCCGTCCGGATCCGTTGCCGGATGCCCCGCCGCCGCGCGGTGCCGTCCCGGCCGTAGCGCCGGGAGGGCCCGCGTCAGCGTCTGCCCCCTCCCCCTCCCCTTCCCCTGCCCCTTCCATCGAGGAGCGCTTCGGCACCCGCTGGACCGTCTGGGTCGGCGGCCTTGCCCTGGCCTTCGGCGCAGTGCTGCTCGTGCGCTACTCGGCCGAGCGCGGCCTGTTCGGGCCGGGCGTGCGGATCGCCGGTGGTTTCGCCCTCGCTTTCGGTCTTGCCGGGCTGGGCGAGGTGCTGAGACGACGCCTGCGCGCGGCCGAACCCGTACCCTCGCTCTGGCCGGACGTGCCGGCCATGGTCACCGCCGCCGGCACGGTCGGCCTGTTCGGAGCGGTCTACGCCGCGTACGCGCTCTACGACTTCATCGGACCGGGCCTCGCCTTCGCCGGGCTCGCGGCGACGGGCCTCGCTGCCATGGTCGCCGCCCTGCTACACGGGCCGGCCCTGGCGGGGATCGGCCTCGTCGGCGCGCTGGCTACCCCGCTCCTCGTCGGCGGCGGCGGGACGAGCCTGTGGCCGCTCGCCCTCTACCTGCCGGTGGTGGCGGGCAGCGCCTACGCCTTCGCCTGGATGAAGGGCTGGCGCGCGCTCGCGGTGGCGGCCGGCCTCGGCGCGGCGGTCTGGGCCCTGTTCCTCACCCTCCTGCCCGGTGAGAGTGTGGCCGTGCAGGTTCACCTCGTGCTGCAGCAGGCGCTGGCGGTGCTCGTCTTCGCCGTGCTGCCGGGGCGCGGCGTGCCCGATGGGCAATCGCGGCTCGACCGCTTCGCTGCCCTGGCCCTCGCGGCGGCGGGCGGCGTGGCGCTGGCGGTGCTCGGCCTGACGGCCTCCGACGGTGGTCCGGGCTGGGCCGCCGCGGCCCTGGCCGCAACCGTGTTGCCCGCGCTCGCAGGCTTCGTCGCCGCGCCCGCCGCCGCGGGCAGCGCCGTCGCGGCCCTGACGCTCGCGGTGGCCCTCGTGTTCTGGCCGGAGGCGTCGGACCCTTCGAGCACCCCCTTCTTCCTCCTCTGGTACGGAGCCGGGAATCCCGGGCTGCTGATCGCGCTGGCGGCGGCCGGGTCGCTCGCAGTCGCGGGGCTGGGCGCGCTGCGCCTCCTGGGCGGCAGCCACCTGCCCTACCCGACGGCCCTGACCTTCGCCGCAGGCGCAGCGGCGGCCCCCCTCGCGGCGCTCGCGCTCACCTACCTGCGGATCGCGGGCGGGTCGGTAGCGCCGGACTTCGCCGCCGCCGCGGGTGTCCTGGCCGCGGGCTTCTGCGGCCTTGCCGCCCTGTGTCGGCGACAGGGTGACCAAACCCCCTCCCCGGCCCTGGCGCTCGGGCTCGGTGCCTTCGCCGCGGCGGCGGTGGCGAGCCTGTGCCTCGGCCTCGTCTTCGCCCTCTCGGGCGGCTCGCTGACACCGGCGCTGGCCGGGGCGGCGCTCGCCGCCGGCCTGATCGCGCGGCGCCTCGACATTCCGGCCCTGCGCTGGTGCGTGGCGGGGCTCGCCGTCATCGTCGCAGCGAGGCTCGCCTGGGATCCGGCCCTAGTCCGGGAGGATCTGTCGCGCACGCCGATCCTCAACGGGCTCGCTGTCGCCTACGGCCTGCCGGCCCTGTGCTTCGGCCTTGCCGCTCGGGTGATCCGTCGGCCGGGCCGGCCGGCGGACATCCCGGAACAGGTGGCGCAGGCCCTGAGCCTGCTCCTCTCGGCCCTGTTCGTCGTCCTCGAAATCCGTCACGCGCTCCATGGCGGCCGCCTGACCGATCCCGGTACGAGCGTGCTGGAGCAGGGGCTGACGACGCTGACCGCCCTCGGCTTCTCCCTGGTGCTGACGCGGTTCTCCGGTCCCGCGGCCTCACCGGTGATCCGGTTCGGCGGCCTCGCCTTCGCCTGCCTCGCCCTGCTCCAGGGCGCGCTCGGCCTCGGGCTCGCCGCCAATCCCCTGCTGACCGACGAGCCGGTCGCGGGCGGGATCATCCTGAACGACGCCGTACTCGCCTACGCCTTGCCGGCGGCGGCAGCCTTCGCGCTGGCGCGGGCGGCGCGGGGCGTGCGGCCCCCCTGGTTCGTGCGGATGGCGGGAAGTCTCGCGCTGGCCCTGAGCTTCCTCGCCCTGTGCCTCGCCGTGCGGCACGGCTTCCAGGGCGAGCGGCTCGGGCTCGACCGTGAGACGGGACAGGCGGAATGGTACACCTACTCGGCGGCGTGGCTCGGCCTGGGCCTGCTCGCGCTCGGCTACGGCATCCTGCGCGGCTCGGCGACCGCGCGTCTGGCCTCCGCCGTGCTCGTGGGGCTGGCCACGCTCAAGGTGTTCCTGCTCGACCTCTCGGGGCTGGAGGGTCCCCTGCGGGCGCTGTCCTTCCTCGGGCTCGGCGCCTGCCTCATCGGCATCGGCCTCGTCTACCAGCGCCTCGTCTTCGCGCCCGCCCCCCGGAGGACCGCTCCGGAAGTTTGAAAGGGTCCCGTTCCGGCACGGTGCCCGGCTCCGGCATTGACCTTCGGCTAACCGGTCGCGGTCATTCTACGGGAGAGCCACGTTGCGTATCGGCTCAGTCGTGCGAACGACACGCCCCGCCGTCCCGACTTGGACGGCGGGGCCGCCAGACCCATGCCGCGGCCCCATCTCCGCCGAAGCCACGGGCGTGCGAGGCCCCGTGGAGAGCGCGGCGCCGGACTTCCCCTGATACCGCGTCGACGAGCACCGGCCGGCCTCTGCCGCGTGTACTGGTCACGCGGCGGGCGTCGCGGATCGGAACAGGGCCGAGAGGGATGGCTTCTTCCCTGGACGAGCCGGCGCCCTCGCGGCCGCATCAGCCGGGCTCTGCTGGCCCGGAGGGCGGACCGCTGTTTCCGAGGATGCCGTGGACCCACCGCGAAGGATCCATGCATGCCCCATCGTCCGACCCGCTTCCGCATTTCGACCGCCCTGGTCGCCGCTATGGCCGGCCTCTCTCTGCCGGCAGCCGCCCAGGACCAGGAAAAGCGGCTCGCTCCGCCAGCCAGCGATGTGATGCCGCCGGTCGAACTGACCATCCCGCCCTCGGGCTGAGGGCTGCATCCCGTCCGGTCGCATCGAGACGTCGAAGCAAGGCAGGGACGAGCCGACCGACCTTGCGGTCGATAAGGCTTGGCAGGTCCCATGCCCCGTCCTTTAAAGGGAAGGACGATTCCATGCCGTGCCTTGGCAGGCGGGCATGGAATCGGACCAGAGGATGCGGGACAGAGGGCGCATGGCGAAGCCAGGGGACGAAGACGAGCAGGCCATCGACCGCCTGACCCTGTACATGCTGAAGGAGACCTACTGCGCGGCAGCGGGCGCGCTGATGCGCATGAGCCCGCAGGCGGCCGAGGCGCTGTTCCAGGCCTTCGAGCGGCAGATCGCCGACGCGCTTCAGCGCATGCACGCCCACCGTTCGGAAGGGCCGGATTCGACCGCCATCGCCCTGGCGGTCGGCGACCGGATCGCCGACATCCTCGATCAGGCTCATCGCCGCCAGTTCGAGCCGGCCACAGCGCCGAGGCCGGAGGATCGCAGCCTCAAGGCCGTGCGGGAGTCGGGCCTCTCCAACGAGGCTGTCGAAATGCTGGCGGACCTGCAGCGCCGCTTTCCCGCGCCCTGAACCGTCGCCGCAGGAGCGGCGACGGAGAGAGTTCCTACTCCGCCGGCACGGCCCGCGGTGTCAGGGGGGCCGGTTCGTCCTCGAACGGGCGCTCGGGGTGCATGGTGAAGGCGAGGCCCGCCCCGAGGAGCAGCAGACCGATCGAGCCGGCAAACGGCAGGATCCAGTTGCCGGTGAGATCCACGATCAGGCCGAAGGTGAGGGGCGAGACGATCGCCGCGAAGGCGGAGCCAAAATTCATCAGACCGCTCGCGGTGCCGGCATATTGCGGGGCGATGTCCATCGGCACCGACCAGATCGGCCCGATCACCAGTTCGAGAAAGAAGAACCCGCCGCTGAGCAGCAGCGCCACCAGGGTCAGGTCCTTGGTGAAGAACACGCCCGCGAGGCAGGCGGCGGCCCCGAGCATGCCGAGACAGATCACGTTGCGGCGCGCCTTCTGCAGATCGCCGGTCTTCTTCAGGATACGGTCGGAGACCACGCCCCCGAGCGTGTCGCCGACCACGCCGGCGAAGAACACGCCCGAGGCGAACAGGGCCGAGTTCTTGATGTCGAGGCCGTAGCCGTCCTTGAAGAACGAGGGCAGCCAGTTGAGGTAGAGCCACAGCGACCAGCCGTAGCAGAAATAGGTCAGCGTGACGGGTGCCATGCGCGGCACGAGGCGCCGCCACGGCACGGGCGGCTTGGCGGCGGGCTTCGCCGTCCGGTCACGGATCGCCAGGCGCTCCAGATCCTCGCCGGTGATGCCCTTATGCTCGCGCGGGTCGTCCCGATAGTAGAAGACCCAGACCAGGACCCAGGCGAAGCTCACGATGCCGAGCACGACGAAGGCGCCGCGCCAGCCGACATAGGCCATCATCAGCACGACCAGCGGCGGCGTGATCGCGTTGCCGAAACGGGCGAACGAGTGGGTGATGCCCTGCGCGAAGCCGCGCTGGTCCTTGGCCACCCAGGACTGCATCGCCCGCGTCGCGGTGGGGAAGGTGGCGCCCTCGCCGAAGCCGAGGGCGAAGCGGGCCAGGAACAGCGAGACCACGCCGCCGACGAAGCCCGTCGCCACCGTCGCCGCCGCCCAGATCAGGCCGCAGATGAACAGGGTGCGCCGCGCCCCCCACTTGTCGGCCATCGCGCCGCCGATGATCTGGAACACCGCGTAGGGATACGCGAAGGCCGAGAAGATGAAGCCGAGCTCGGTGTTGCTGAGCCCGAGTTCACCCTTGATCGCGGGGCCGGCGGTGCCGACGTTGACCCGGTCGACATAGGTGATGAAGTACATCAGGCAGAGCAGGAACAGCACCATGCCCGGCGCCGTCACGCGGCGTGGGATCGTGATCATCGGGCTTCCTCCAGTTTTTATGAGCAATCGCCCCGGGCCCCGCGTCTGACGCGCGGCTTGCCCGAAGCGTGGGCGTCGTGAAGACGGATCAGCCGTCGAGGCCGGAACGCAGGCTTGCCATGGCAGCGAGCACGCCGCCGCGCTGATGCGGCACGCCGGCCGCCGCCAAGCCCATCTCGACGCCGGACAGGGCGCCCATCAGGGTCAGGTCGTTGGTCTCGCCGAGATGGCCGATGCGGAAGATCTTGTCGGACAGCTTCGACAGCCCGGCGCCGAGCGACATGTCGAATTTATCGAGCACGAGCGCGCGGAAGGCGTCCGCCCCCTTCCCGTCCGGCATCATCACCGCGGTGAGCACCGGCGAGTGTTCGTCCGGGTTCTGGCACAGCACTTCGAGACCCCAGGCCTCGACCGCGGCGCGGGTCGCGGCGGCGAGCCGCTGGTGACGGGCGAAGACGTTGTCGAGCCCCTCCTCCAGCAGGATCGCCACCGCCTCGCGCAGGCCATAGAGCAGGTTGGTGGCCGGTGTGTAGGGGAAGTAGCCGTTGGCGTTGGGCTTCAGCATCTCCTCCCAATCCCAGTAGGAACGGGGGAGGTTGTTGGACTTTCCGGCCGCCCGCGCCTTGTCCGAGATCGCGGTGAAGCCGAGGCCCGGCGGCAGCATCAGACCTTTCTGCGACCCGCTGACGGTGACGTCGACGCCCCATTCGTCGTGGCGGTAATCGACCGAGCCGAGGGAGGAGATGGTGTCGACGAGAAGCAAAGCCGGGTGGCCGGCCGCGTCGATCGCCTTGCGGATCGCCGGGATGCGGCTCGTCACGCCGGTGGAGGTCTCGTTGTGGACCACCATCACCGCCTTGAAGGAATGGCCGCGATCCTCGGCGAGCTTCGCCTCGACCAGAGCCGGATCGACGCCGTGGCGCCAGTCGCCGGGCACAAATTCGACCTCGATGCCCCAGCGCGCCGCCATCTGCCGCCACAGGGCGGCGAAGTGGCCGGTCTCGAACATCAGCACCCGGTCGCCGGACGAGAGCGTGTTGACGATCGTCGCCTCCCAGGCGCCCGTGCCCGACCCCGGATAGATCACCACCGGCCCCTTGGTGCGGAAAATGGTGCGGCAGCCCTCCAGCACCTCGCGGCCGAGCACGCCGAATTCCGGTCCGCGGTGGTCGATCACCTGCCGGTCCATGGCGCGCAGCACGCGCTCGGGCACCGGGCTCGGCCCAGGAATATGCAGGAAGTGTCGTCCGGTGCGGCTCGTCATGGTTCCTCCCGTTCGGCCGGATGCCGGGCGTTTCACGTCATGCCCGATCGTTTCATCCCCTCAGATTTGCATTCATTTTTGGCTGAGACAAGAAGTATCATGCCTTCAATCATCCCATCGACGGCGACGGAGCCCGCTGCTACCAATCCGTCATGACTTCCGCCATGACACTCGCCGACCGCGAATCGGAGGGCGCGGACAGCCCGATCCCTCTCCCCGCCGCGCTGTCGGACAGGGCGCCTGCCAGGCTCCCCGCCAAGCCTCGGGAAAACCTCGTGCATTCTCTTCACGACGAGGTGCTGGCACGGCTGCGCGACTTCATCGTCGAGGGCAATCTCGCCCCCGGCGCGCGCGTGCCCGAGCGGCTTCTGTGCGAGCGCTTCGGCATCTCGCGCACCCCCTTGCGGGAGGCGCTGAAGGTCCTGGCCTCGGAGGGGCTGATCGACCTGCTGCCGAATCGCGGCGCGCGGGTGCGCCGGATCGGCGAGCGGGAGATCGTCGAGCTGTTCGACGTGATGGGTGGGCTGGAGGCGCTGGCCGGGCGGCTCGCCTGCGAGCGCATCTCGGAAGAGGCGTATGCCGAGATCGAGCGGCTCCACCACGACATGTACGGCCACTACCTGCGGCGCGACCTGCACGGCTACTTCGCCTGCAACCAAGCGATCCACGACCGCATCGTGCAGGCCGCCGACAACGCGCCCCTGAGCGCCACCTACGCGAGCTTCGCCGGGCGACTGCGGCGGGCGCGCTACTCGGCCAATCTCGACGCCAACCGCGATCGCTGGGGCGAGGCGATGCGCGAGCACGAGGAGATCCTCGATGCCCTGCGCCGCCGGGCTGGGGCGGAACTCAGCGACATCCTGTTCCGCCACTTACGCAACAAGCGAAAGGCGGCCGCCGACCGGGAGGCCGCAGCGCCGGCTCTCGGCGGCGTTGGAACCGCCGAGGACGCTTAACGGGCGCAATTTCCATCATTTTTGAATGCATTTTGCACGACCAAACAATCTGTTCATGCCTCGCTTCGCAGCCAATCTGAGCCTGCTGTTCACAGAAGTGCCGCTCCTTGACCGGTTCGCGGCGGCGCGCGCAGCCGGGTTCACGGCGGTGGAGATGCAGTTCCCCTATGTTGAGCCGAAGGAGGCTCTGGCCGCGCGCCTCGCGGAGGCCGGCCTTCCGCTCGTGCTGCACAACCTGCCGCCCGGCGACTGGACGGCGGGCGAGCGCGGCATCGCCATCCTGCCCGAGCGGACCGCTGAATTTCGTAACGGCGTCGCGCGGGCGATCGACTACGCCGGGGCGCTTGGATGCCGGCGGATCAACTGTCTCGCCGGCCTCGCACCGCCCGGCGCCGAGCGGGTGCGTCTCCGCGCGACGCTCATCGAAAACCTCGCCTACGCCGCCGACGCGCTGGGCAAGGCTGGCATCCGTCTGCTGATCGAGCCGATCAACAGCCGCGACATGCCGGGCTTCTTCCTGAACCGCCTCGCCGACGCCGCTTCCGTGATCGAGGCGGTGAACTCCGACAACCTCTTCATCCAGGCCGACCTCTACCACATGGCGAGGATGGGCGAGGATCTGGCCACGGAGCTCGCAGCCCACCACGTCCGTATTGCCCATATCCAGATCGCCGACGCCCCCGGCCGCCACGAGCCCGGCACCGGCCGCATCGATTTTTCCGCCGCGTTCGCGGCCCTCGACCGCCTCGGCTACGACGGCTTCCTCGGCTGCGAATACCTGCCCGTGGCGGACACCGAGGCGGGCTTCGGCTGGATGGCTACCTACCCCTGAGAAGGTCTGGGATCCCAAAGGGATCATCCCTCTGGCGGGACGCCGGGGCAGAGCCCCGGCATCTCTCCAGGGCTCTGCCCTGGACCCGCGAACGGCCTCGTTCTTTCGAAACCTGATGTTTCAGAAGATCGGCATGCCGCCGGCGACGGTGACGAGGGCGCCGGAGGTGTAGCTGCTCTCGTCCGCCGCCAGCATGACGTAGGCCGAGGCGAGTTCCGCCGGCTGGCCGGGGCGGTTGAACGGCACTTGGCTGCCGAAGGTCTTCACCGAATCCTCGCTCATTCCGGCGGGGATGAACGGGGTCCAGATCGGGCCGGGCAGCACGCCGTTCACGCGGATGCCTTTCTCCGCGAGCAGTTGGGCGAGGCCGAGCACCATGTTGCTGAGGGCGCCCTTGGTGGCGCTGTAGGCGAACAAGGTCGGCACCGGGTGCTTGGAATTGACCGAGGAGGTGAAGATCACCGAGGCGCCGGGCTTGAGATGCGCCAGTGCCGCCTTGGTGGCGTAGAAGGGCCCGAAGATGTTGGTCTGGAAGTGTTTTTCGAACAACGCGTCGTCGATGTCCTCGACACCCTGGTTCGGTTGCTGAAAGGCGGCGTTGTTCACCAGAATATCGAGCCGGCCAAACGCCTTGGCCGTGCGCTCGACGATCTCGCGGGCGTATGCCGCGTCCTTGATGTCGCCGGGGAGCAGCAGGGCGCGACGGCCCGCCTTCTCGATCCAGCCACCAACGGCCTCCGCATCCTTCTGCTCGTCGGGCAGGTAGGAAATCGCAACGTCCGCGCCCTCGCGGGCATAGGCGATGGCCACCGCCCGGCCGATGCCGCTGTCGCCGCCCGTCACCAGGGCCGCCTTGCCGGCAAGTCGGCCCGAACCCTTGTAGCTCTCCTCGCCGTGATCCGGCTCCGGTGCCATCTTGCCCGTCTTGCCCGGGAAGCTCTGGGGCTGCGTTTCGAAGGGCGGGCGCGGGTACTTCGTCAGCGGATCGGTCATCACGGCTCCTTTTCGGGGATTGCCGCGTCAACCGAACGCGAGGGCCGCCGTTCCGAAGCGGCGACCCTGGGCCGCGGTCAGCGTCCCGACGTCAGGGCCGCCTCCAGCACACGGGCGACGTGGAGGGCGTCGCGGCCGAGGCCGTCATGGATCTGGTGGCGGCAGCTCGTGCCGTCGGCCACCACGAGATCGTCGGCCGAGGCCTTGCGCAGCGCCGGGAACAGCGACAGCTCGGCCATGGCGAAGGAGACGTCGATGGTGTCCCGGCCATAGCCGAAGGCGCCGGCCATGCCGCAGCAGCTCGACTCGATGACGCGCACGTCGAGCCCCGGCACGGCGCGCAGCACAGTCTCCACCGCGCCCATCGCCCCAAAACTCTTCTGGTGGCAATGGCCGTGCAGGTGGGCGACCCGGCCACCCTGGTCGGCGAGCGGGAGACTGATGCGACCCGCCGCGAGGTCGGCGGCGAGCAGCTCCTCGAACAGCAGCGCGCCTTGAGCCAACTCACTCGCCTCCTCGCGGGGCAGCAGCGACAGAAACTCGTCGCGGAAGGTGAGGAGGCAGGAGGGCTCCAGGCCGACCACGCGGGCGCCGGCCCGTACGAAGGGCAGCAGCGTGTCGAGAGTGCGCCGGGCCTCCTCCCGCGCCCGGTCGGTCTGGCCGGAGGCGAGATAGGTGCGGCCGCAGCAGAGCGGGCGGCGACCTCTCTGCGCGACGACTCGGTGCAGGCGGTAGCCGGCGGCCTTCAAGACCCGCTCGGCGGCTTCCAGGTTCTCGCGCTCGAAGGCGCGGTTGAAGGTGTCGCCGAACAGGACGAGGTCGCGGTGGTCGCCCGCCACGTCCTCTGGATGAGCGATCTCCCCCTCCTCCCGCCACGACCTGCGCCACTCGGGCAGGGAGCGGCGGGCCGAGAAGCCGGCCCATGCCTCACCGAACCGTGCGAGCGCGGGGTAGCGGTTGCGCAGGTTGAGCAGCGGCGCCAGCGCCGCGGCCACGCCGGCATAGCGCGGCATCTCCGCAACCAGCCGCTCCTTCAGCGGCAGGCCGTGCCGAGCATGGTAATGGTGCAGGAACTCGACCTTCATCTTGGCCATGTCGACACCGGTCGGGCATTCCCGGCGGCAGGCCTTGCACGACACGCACAGGTCCATCGTGCGCTTCATCTCAGGGGAGAGGAGGGCATCCGGCCCGAGCTGGCCCGAGATCGCGAGGCGCAACGAGTTGGCGCGGCCTCTCGTGAGGTGCTGCTCGTCGCGGGTGGCGCGGTAGGAGGGGCACATCGCGCCCCCGGCGAGCTTCCGGCAGGTGCCGTTGTTGTTGCACATCTCGACCGCCGGGCCGAACCCGCCCCAGTCGGACCAGTCGAGGGCCGTCTTCTGCAGGGCGCTCACCGCGTAGTCGGGCGAGAAGCGCATCAGCGTGCGGTCGTCCATTTTCAGCGGGCGGACGATCTTGTTGGGGTTCAGGCGGTTCGCGGGATCGAAGCCGTCCTTCACCGTCTCGAAGGCGCGGGTGAGTTTTGGGCCGAACAGCGGCTCCACGAATTCGGAGCGCGAGATACCGTCGCCGTGCTCGCCCGAATAGGAACCCTTGTGGCGGCGCACCAGCTCCGCCGTCTCCTCGGCGATGGCGCGCATCTTCCGCACATCGCCGCCCTCCTTCATGTTGAGGATCGGTCGCACATGCAGACAACCGACGGAGGCGTGGGCATACCACGTACCGCGGGTGCCATGCTTCGTGAACACCTCGGTGACCGCGTCGGTGTAGTCGGCGAGATGCTCCAGGGGGACGGCGCAATCCTCGATGAAGGAGATGGGCTTCGCGTCCCCCTTCATCGACATCATGATGTTGAGGCAGGCCTCGCGCACCTCCCAGACCGCCTTCTGCCGGTTCGGCTCGATCACCTCGACCACGGAATCCGCGAAGCCGTAATCGGCCATGCACTGGTCGAGACGCTTCAGGTCGCGCTTCAAGGCGGCGAGGTCGTCGCCCGCGAACTCGGTCAGCAGCAGGCAGTTCGGCTGACCCCGCGTGATGTCGGCCAAGGTCGTGCGGAACAGCGGGATGTCGGCGCCGAGCACGAGCACGTTGTTGTCGACGAGTTCGACCGCCACGGGGTCGAGAGCCACGATCGCCTTCGTCGTCTCCATCGCCGCGCGGAACGAGGGGAAGTGGCACACGCCCATCACCCGGTGAGCCGGCAGGCGGGAGAGCTTGAGCGTCACCGCGGTGGTGGCGGCGAGCGTCCCCTCGGAGCCGACGAGGAGATGGGCGAGGTTCGGGCGCGGCTCGATCAGCGCGTCGAGGTTGTAGCCGCCGACCCGCCGCTGCACCTTCGGATATCTGTCTGCAATCTCCTCGCGGTGGGCGTCGGCGAGCGCCAGCATCCGCCGTGCCAGATCCTCCGCCCGCGCGCCGCCGGTGACCGCGCTCGTCGCGTTGCCGGTCAGCCCGAAGCCGAAGGCGGCGCCGTCATGGAACAATGCCTCCAGGCTCAGCACGTTGTCACTCATCTTGCCGTAGCGAAGCGAGCGGGCACCGCAGGAATTGTTGCCGGCCATGCCGCCGATGGTGCAGCGGGTCGCGGTCGAGGGCTCCACGGGGAAGAACCAGCCATCGGCCTTGAGCCGGGCGTTGAGGCGCTCCAGCACGTGGCCGGGCTCGACCGTGACGGTGCCCGCCTCCGCGTCGTAGGCGAGCACGCCGTTGAAGTGGCGCGAGCAGTCGACCACGAGGCCGGAGCCGATCGGCTGACCGTTCTGCGAGGTGCCGCCGCCGCGCAGGATGACGGGTAAGTCGAACTGGGCCGCCACCTTCAGGGTCGCGGCGATGTCGGCGGCGCTTTTGGGAAACACCACGCCCGCGGGCATGATCTGGTAGATTGAGGCGTCGGTCGCGTAGCGTCCGCGGGTGAAGGCATCGAAGCGAGCCTCGCCCTGCAGAACCTCTGCAAGCTTGCGCGGCAGTCCAGCCGCGTTGCGGGCCTTCGCCCGCGCGCTCGGGGCTTGTGCCTCGAAAGCTGCCTCGGCCGGTTTCGCGCTCGCGCCCAAGTTCGCGCCCAAGTGGAACCTCCCTCCCCTCGCCCTCACCCTGGATGAGTGCCAGGCGTTTTTGAATTCATAATTCGCGGGCAGGGGCCGGTCAAACGCGCCAGAGTCGCGGTTTCCGGTCATGCAAAGCGGCCGCCGATGGAGATCGGCGGCCGCCTCAACGGACGGGAACTTCCGGAGAAGGGGGCTACAGGGCGACCCGCTGCGGAGTCGGCTGCCGCAGGCCGCGGCGTTCGGCCCCTTCGAGGGCGGGCTCGGGCCATACGGTCGGATGGGCCGGCGCGGATTCCGGGGGGTGCAGGATCGGACCCTGGCGCAGCAGGATCGGGTTGCGCTCCGGCGCCGGCACCACGGGAGCTGGCCTTGGGGCGGCGGGCCGCAGGCTGCGCTCCATGAAGCTCCGTACCAGCGGCACGATCTCCTGGCGGAAGCGCGAGCCGTTGAAGATGCCGTAATGACCGGCGCCCGGCTGCATGTGGTAGGTCTTGGCCGCCTCGGGCAGGTTCACCGTGAGGTCGAGCGCGGCCTTCGTTTGACCGAGGCCGGTAATGTCGTCCTTCTCGCCCTCCACCGCCATCAGGTGGCAGCGGCGGATCGCGCCGAGATCGACCGGCTCGCCGTGATGACGCAGGGTCCCGCGGGGCAGGTCGTGCTTCACGAAGACCCGTTCGATGGTCTCAAGGTAGAACTCGGCCGTGAGGTCCATCACCGCGAGATACTCGTCGTAGAAGGCCCGGTGGCGGGCGGCCGAGTCGCCATCGCCGCGAACGAGATGATCGAACATCGCGTGATGGGCGTCCCGATGCCGTTCGAGATTCATCCCCATGAAGCCCGCGAGCTGGAGAAAGCCCGGATAGACCGAGCGCCCAACGCCCGGATAAGCCGGGGGCACGGTGTGGATGCAGTGCCGCTCGAACCAGGAAAAACCCTTCTCCTGGGCGAGCGCGTTGACGGCGGTCGGCGAACGGCGGGTATCGACGGGCCCGCCCATCAGCACCGCCGAGCGCGGCACGAGCGGGTGGTCCTCCACCTCCATTCGGGCGATCGCTGCGAGCACCGGCACGGAGGGCTGGCACACGGCCGCGACGTGCAGGTCCGGTCCGAGCGCCGCGAACAGATCGATGCAGGTATCGATGTACTCGTCGAGGCCGAACCGGCCAGCGGCGACCGGCACCTGACGGGCATCGGCCCAATCGGTAATGAAGACCTGATGGCTGTCGAGGAAGGCTTCGACGGTCCCGCGCAGCAGCGTGGCGTAGTGGCCCGACATCGGCGCCACGATCAGCAGCTTGGACTTCGCCTCAAGCTCTGCGGAGGGCTCGCCGAAGGCGACGACGCGGCAGAACGGACGCTCCCAGACGATTCGCTCCGGCACGCCGAGCCCGAAGACCGGCTTGGCGTAGACGCGGGTCGCGCGCTCGAACATCTCGCAGCCGGCGGCCACGCTGCGGCTCTGGGGGGCGTAGGCGAGAGGGTTGAACGGGTTCTCGCATGCGAGCCGGGTGGCCTCCGCAGCCAGGCGCATCGGTGCGAGCATGAGATGGCCAGCCTCGTAAAGAGGGTACAGCATGCGAGCGCTTCCCTGGAGCAGCTCGCTTGACCCAAGCTGTCCTTTTCTTGCGTTGGTGGAAGGTGCAACTCGCAGGCGTGAGAAAAGGTTTCGTTTGTACAAGATTCCCCTGTTGATGGCCCTGCCCGAGCTTGAGAATGGACAAGCAGATAAAGTGAAGATGCCCGCCGCGGGCGCGCATGCGACACTGCCAGTCACTCAGGACAACCGGTCGTGGCCGACGGTCCGCATCATCGCGGACCGTCTTGTCGGAGAGGCCGTCAGAATTTGCCCGAAGCTGCGGTCTCAGGTGTTGGCCTGCGTCACGAACTTCGTCGTGAGGTAAGCCTCGATCGCCTCCGAGCCGCCCTCGCTGCCGTAGCCGGAATCCTTGACGCCGCCGAAGGGCGTCTCGGGGAGCGCGATGCCGTGATGGTTGATCGAGATCATGCCGGACTCGACCCCTGCCCCGACGCGGTTCGCCCGGGAAGCGGAGCGGGTGTAAGCGTAGGCGGCGAGCCCGTAGGGCAGGCGGTTGGCCTCGCTCAGCGCCTCCTCGTCCTCCGCGAAGCGCCGGATCGCCGCGATCGGCCCGAACGGCTCCTCGTTCATGATCCGGGCATCGAGCGGCACCTCGGCGAAGACGGTGGGCTCGAAGAAGTGGCCGCGATTGCCGATGCGGCTGCCGCCGGTGAGGAGGCGTGCGCCCTTCGCCTCGGCATCGGCCACGAACGCCTCCATCGCCTCGACCCGGCGGCCGTGGACGAGGGGGCCCATCTGCGTCCCGGGATCGAGGCCGTCGCCGACCTTGAGCGCTTTTGATGCCGCGACGAAGCCGTCGACGAAGCGGTCGTACACGCCCTCCTGTACAAGGAAGCGGGTCGGGGCGACGCAGACCTGTCCGGCATTGCGGTACTTGTTGGCGGACAGCACCTTCACGGCGGTGTCGACATCGGCGTCGTCGAACACGATCGCCGGAGCGTGGCCGCCGAGTTCCATCGTCGCCCGCTTCATGTGCCGGCCTGCCAGCGCCGCGAGCTGTTTGCCGACGGCGGTCGAGCCGGTGAAGGTGATCTTGCGGATCACCGGGTGCGGGATGAGATAGCCGGAGATCTCGGCCGGATCGCCGTAGACGAGGGCCAACGCATCGCCCGGCACACCCGCATCAAGGAAGGCGCGCACCAGCTCGGCGCAGGAGGCTGGGGTGTCCTCCGGCCCCTTGAGAATGACCGGGCAGCCGGTGCAGAGCGCCGCCGAGAGTTTCCTCACGGCTTGGTTGATCGGAAAGTTCCACGGCGTGAAGGCCGCCACCGGTCCGACCGGCTCGCGGGTGACGATCTGAAGCACGCCCTCGGCCCGGGCGGGGATGACCCGGCCGTAGGCGCGCCGTCCCTCTTCCGCGAACCACTCGATAATGTCGGCGGCGACCCCGGTCTCGATGCGCGACTCGGCGAGCGGCTTGCCCTGTTCGATGGTCATGGTGCGGGCGATCGCCTCCCCGCGCTCGCGCATCAGCGTCGCGGCCCGGCGCAGCACCTTGGACCGATCGAAGGCGGAGACCCGCCGCCACGCGTCAAAGCCGCGCTCGACCGCCTCCAGCGCCTCGTCGAGATCGGCCTGGGTGGCGACTGCGACGCGACCGACAGCTTCCCCCGTGGCCGGATTGAGGATGGACAGGGTCTCGCCGCCGCTTCCGGAGCGCCACCGGCCGGCAATGTGGAGCGAAACGTCGAGGTCCATGAGCCATCTCCGCGGAAGGGATCGCTCTCATATAGGTGCCGCGCATCCGGGACACCGGTCTTGGGCCTCATGCGGCCACTGGAAACGCTCCCAGCGCCGAACCCCTGCCGAAGTTCGGCAGGGGTTCGGCCAGTCATGAGGATCGCGCCGTGTTACGCGGCGAGCCACGCCTGCGCGTCGGTCCAGGCGCTGTGCTCATTCAGCTCCGTGGCGAAGAGGCCGTCGAGCCGCGCGCGCTCCCGCTCGACGAGGCTGCCATCCACCGCCACAGGGCGGCAGCGGCCGTGCTCACCGGCCGGCACGAAGTCCGGATCGATCAATGCACCGTCCTCGCCCGCGAACCAGACCCGGCTGCCCATGTCGTAGAAGCTCTCGGCAGCCAAGCCCTCGGCCAGCAGGATGTCGTGGCTGTCCAGCTCGACATGCCAGTAGGTCACGCGGGTCGCCGGCTCGCGGAGGATGGTGGTGCCGTTGATCAGACACATGATCGGCACGAGCACGCCGCCCTCGCCGTTCGCGTCGGCGCCGACGAGAACGGGATGGCCGTGCGAGAGGCGCAGATCGCGCGCCGGGAGGCCGGGGCCAAAGGCGCCCGCGCGGATCCGGACGGGCTGCTGGTCGTGGGGCAGCGCCTCGCCCTGGCCGTCGAGGTCGCGGTTGCCGATCCAGGTGATCGGACGCAGCAGGCCGGAAGCCGTCACAGCGACGTCCCCGACGATCAGATCCTCGACCGCGACCTCGCCGCGGGCCGTGCGGATGAGGGTGCCGGTGGTGAAGCAGGGCGCGGCCTGGACGTTATAACTGCCGAGCGTGCTGTCGTCGGACGTGAAGCGCGTCCGCGTCGCGGGGGTATCGCTTCCGAACACCTGCGTGTTCGAGAGAAGGTACCGGTAGTTCCCCAGGCTGGTTTCACCGGGAGGGATGTCCCTGCTGGTGAACAGGATCTGGTTCGCGTTGTCGTACTGCGTCGCGGTCAGCTGAATGGAGCGACCCGCATAGCCTGACGGTGCGTCAGCCCCATAGGTGAGGGTGACGGTGTCGCCCACTGCGTTGACCGTCCCGTTGACACTCACGGAGTACGTGGAGGCCGCATCGACCGAGAACGCTGCGGACGCACCTCCGTCATCGATCCCAAGAAAGCCGGCGCCGTAAGTCTGGTTGTTGAAGCTGATCGGCAAAGCCATAGGTCATCCCTCCCGTCGTGAGCGGGCGCTTTTGTTGTTGGTCGCGCGCATTTTGGTAAAACATCGGCAGAAAGCAGATAGAGCGGCTCTATCTAGGAGCGTATACCGACTCCAGTATTGCCTCGCTCGGGGCCTGCTTTTGGCCGCAGCTTGAGCATGAGGTGAACACACAGCCCTGACAATCCGTCGAGTGGCGTTATTCCTCGCGCCAATTATTTTTGTCTCATGATCGTGCGTCAATGTGCTCGATCTGCAACATTTCTCCATCGAAATCGCTTTGCGGTCAGTCATTTAGGCAAGTAGTACAGGATTTTTCGGCAATGAAATTGCGCAATGACCTGAGGCTCCGCGGGATCAATGCGAAGATCCATCGGAGATGTGGAAAGAGCTGTGCTGAGGAGGCCGTCCCGGGCGTGCACGCTCGTGTTGCCCGCCGTACGATTCGCTGTCGGCTGCGCGACGATAAGGTCACCCACTGCCGGTCTGTTGCCAGCTGTGTGGCGTCGACAGCGCCGCGGATGGGATCGGGGATCGGCTTGGCGCGCGAGTTGGGGCCGTCTGGCCAGATCTGCCGGAAAAGCTCCAGGGCCTCGTCAGTGGCCGGATGCTTTTGGATTGGCTGTCCTGTCTGGGCCGAGGCCTGAATGCTGGAGCCGACCGCGACAGAGATCCGCGTCTCGCCAAGCGGCAAAGTGCCGGGCTGCCCTTCAGGTTCTAAGGAATATCACGGGGCGTTTACTGCCAGTGAAGGCAGGATCCTGTCTCAGGATCGTTTCACGGCCAAAGCAAGCTGAGCGGCAGCGCCTTGGACCGCACTATAAAGAAAGATGCGGTCAGCGTCAGATCTGATCTTCGCTCCGACTCTTTCTCGTCATTGAAGAAAGAGTATGGTGCGGCCAAGAGGACTCGAACCTCCACCCCTCGCGGGACTAGCACCTCAAGCTAGCGCGTCTACCAATTCCGCCATGGCCGCCCTTGCCGCCGGGCCGCTTCGTCAGCGGCCGGTGTCTTGTGTGGGCGGCGCAGCGGATAACAGAAGCCCGGGGCGGGCACAAGCGCCGGATCCGCATCTTCGCATTTTGCCGCCTCGAAAAACGATTCAGAGCCTCGCTTCGACGTCGTCGAGAATCGGCACGGCGCCCTCGCCGATCGTCACGCCGGGGGTGCGCACCACATCGGCCTTGCGGATCAGCTCGGTCACCTCCACCGAGATGCGGTTGCCGGTCACCACGATCTGCCCGCGGGCGATCGGGTGGTCGTTGGCCAGGATCTCGACCATGTCGGTCTCGGTGGCTTCCAGCTCGATCACCGCACCGCGGCCCATGCGCAGCAGCATATGCAGCGGCATGTGGCTGCGCCCCAGCACGACCTTGAGATCGACCTGCAATTCGTCCAGGACCGCCACGCGCGGGTGCTCCATTTCTCAGCGTTCGGGAAAACCTTCCGCATGCAAGGGTGAAGTCTTGGTAAACAATTCCTTCACGGCACCCGCTTCCCGGCTTTCGATCGCCCCCGCGACATTCCTGCCGCGCGCGAGCGCGCCGCCGGTGGTCTGGCGCGTGACCGACACCCTCGTCGGCTACGAGGAGGCAGAGGTCGAGATGGAGGCCCGCGCGGCCGCCATCGCCCGGGGCGAGGCGGACGAACTGGTCTGGCTCCTGGAACATCCGCCGCTCTACACAGCGGGCACTTCGGCGAAAACGGCTGATCTCGTGGAACCGGAGCGCTTCCCCGTCCACCGCACGGGGCGGGGCGGGCAGTACACCTATCACGGGCCGGGCCAGCGCATCGCCTACGTGATGCTCGACCTCAACCGGCGCCAGCCCGATCTGCGAGCCTACGTGGCGAGCCTGGAGGCGTGGCTGATCGCGACACTGGACGCCTTCACCGTGCGGGCCGAGCGCCGCGAGGACCGAGTCGGGGTATGGGTGCGCCGGCCGGACAAGGGTCCGGCCGTCGAGGACAAGATCGCGGCGATCGGCATTCGCGTGCGGCGCTGGGTGAGCCTGCACGGCATCAGCCTCAACGTCGAGCCGGACCTATCGCACTTCTCCGGCATCGTGCCCTGCGGCGTGCGCGAGCACGGCGTCACGAGCCTGGCCGACCTCGGCCGCATCATCAGCCTGCCCGAGGTGGACATGGCGCTGCGCGCCGCCTTCGAGCCGATCTTCGGCCCGACGCGCGACGAGGCTCCGTAGAGCGCTGCGGCCAAGTCTCGGATTTTGAAAAGGCGAGCCTTTTCGCGGGTCCAGGGCAAAGCCCTGGTTGAAGGGAAGCCGGGGCGCTGCCCCGGCGCCCCGCCAAAGGGATGATCCCCTTGGATACTCAGAATCTACGCGTCGGCGGTGGCCGCCGGAGCGACAGGAAGCGTGGCGGCGGGCGCTGTCCGGCGCAGGCGCAGGCCCATGCGCAGCAGCGGCAGGACAAGGCGGGCCAGCCGGATCTGACCCGGCAGTTGCCTCGGCATCAGCGGGCGGTACGCGAGGCGCGGGCTGGCGCGGTCCACCGCCGCGACGATCTCGCCGACCCGCGGCAAGGCAGCGATGCGGCGGGCTTCCACCTCCGGGATGCCGAGCCGGCGCGCCCAGCCGAGATCGCGGGCGAGCCGGCCTTCGTTGTAGAGGCGGCGCAGCCGCGCCCGCCACGCGTAGCGATGGAGCGCGCGCGGCACCGCCTCCATGCGGGCGTCGCAGAGGGCGTCGGGCTCCTCGCAGCGGGAGCGGATCGTGTCGGCGACGCCGCCGGCCGCGCGGCCGGTGAGGCGAGCCGAGATCAGCACCAGCACCGCCCGGTCATGGCGCACGCGAAAGCCCCGCTGCAGCAGGGCGCCAACGAAGGCCCCGTCCTCGCCGAGCGGGATCTCCGGCATGCCGCCGACGTCGCGGTAGGCGGGAAGCCGCACGGCGAGCGAGGCGCCGATGGTGGTGCGATGGCAGGGCCAGGGATCGTGCGGGTCCGGATCGATGCGCGCCTCCATCTCGGTGATGAGCGCGTCGTAGCTGTCCTCCCGGCGGCCGCGGGCGGGCAGCGAGGGCGGCAGCAGGGCCGCCTCCTCCGGAATCAGCTCGACCCGGCCGGCGACCGCGTCGGCGCCCGCTTCCAGGGCGGTGAGGTTGGCCGCGACCCAGTCCGGCGGCACGATGCTGTCGGCATCCGTCGTCAGGAGCGTGGCCGCTTCGGCCGTCCCCACCTCTTCGAGCCACGCGACCGCCGCGTCCATCGCCGCCCGTCGCGCCCAGCCCGCATGCGCACCGGCATGGACACGCTCGATCACCCGAACCGGGATCGACATCTCCGGCACGCGATCGGCCACGATCCGCGCCGTGTCGTCGGTGCAGTTGTTGAGGAACAAGACGAGCCCGAAGCGGCCGGGCGCGAGGCCAGCCTGCCGGTCGATCGCCCTCAGGCAGCGGGCGATCCGCTCGGCCTCGTTGCGCACGGGGATGGCGATGACGGTGTCGAGGGTCGGCTGGGTCGGGGAAACGGGCGGCACGGACGGGCTCCGGAAAGGCCGAAGAAGGGCGCCGGACGGATCGGAATCCAGGCCCGCCCAGCACCTCGCGCTCCCATTACGCCACGCTTGATGAACCGCGGCTGATGGCCCGCACGGCGGAACAGGGCCCGCTGCCCCCGGTTTCCCGGGCAATCCGCAACCGTCCGGTCTTCGTCCCTTCCCCGGCCTTCCCAAACCCGCCGACGACCGCCCCGAAAAGCGAACCACCGGCCCGGATCGATCACCTGCGGCTTCCCGCCCGACCTCCCACCCGGCCTCCCACCCGACCTCCAAGGAGATTCCCGCATGAGCGTCCTGTCCGCCCTCGGCCTGACCTCGGGCAAGAAGGTCCGCTACGCCGTCGTGGCGCTCGGTGACATCTCGCAGGAGGCGATGCTGCCGGGGGTCGCGCATACCGGCAATTCCGAGGTCACGGCCTTCGTCACGGGTGATTCCGAGAAGGCGCGCCGAGTCGGCGAGCAATACGGCGTCACCGCCACCTACGGCTACGAGCAGTTCGGCGAACTGCTGGCCTCGGGCACGATCGACGCGATCTACCTCGCCACGCCGAACTGGCGCCATGCCGAGTTCGCGATCCCCGCCTTGAAGGCGGGCATCCACGTGCTGGTCGAGAAGCCGCTCGAGGTCTCGACCGAGAAGTGCCGGGAGATCATGGCGGCGCAGGCCGGTTCCTCAGCCAAGCTGATGGTGGCCTACCGGCTGCATTTCGAGCCGGCGACGCTGGCCACGATCGACCTGATCCGCTCAGGCCAACTCGGCGAGATCCTGACCTTCTCCTCGACCTTCACGCAGATGGTCTCGCCCGAGAACCACCGGGCGAAGAGCGGCGTCGAGGCCGGGCCGATCTTCGACATCGGCCCCTACCCGATCAATGCCGTCCGCACCCTGTTCGGCGACGAGCCGACCGAGGTGGTCTCGACCGTCGGCGTGCGTCACCCGGAAGCCGGGCTCGGCGACTTCGACGACACGGTCGCCGTCACCCTGCGCTTTCCGAAGAACCGCCTCGCGCAGTTCGTGCTGTCCTATTACGGCAACGTGCTCGATGCTTACGCCGTGGTCGGCACCAAGGGCAGCGTCGAACTCAACCCGGCCTACATGTACGGCAAGCCGCTGGAGCGCACGGTGACGCTCGGCGAGAAGAAGAGCCACGAGAGCTTCAAGAACACCGACCATTTCGGCGGCGAGCTGAAGTACTTCTCGGATTGCATCCTGAACGGCAACGACCCCGAGCCCGATGCCGAGGAGGGCTACGCCGACCTGCGGGTGATCGAGGGCATCCTGAAGGCCCTGGAGACCGGTGGGCCGGTGACGCTGGAGCCGTTCACGCGCACGCGGCGCATCGACACCGAGGCTCAGCGGCAGACGCTGTCGGCGCAATCGTCGCCGGACCTCGTCAACACCTCCAATCCCGGCAAGGGCAAGGAGAAGGTTCCGAAGAACTGACGCGTTTTCGACACGCGCTCTCATCGCGCCGCAGGGATCTGAAAAACAATGATGGTCCTCTACGGCATCGCCCTACTCGCGGGCACCGCCATGGTCGTTCAGCCCGGCCAGAGCACGCCGCTTGCAAATCCTTCGGCGGCGAGCCTTTCGCAGCCGGGCTCGTCTCGATGCTGGTCGGCACCACAACCATGCTCGCCGTCGGCCTCGCCACCGGGCAGCTACACTTGCCGAGTCTTCAGCAGGTGGCCGGCACGCCCTGGGGGGCCTGGGGTGGCGGCGTGCTCGGCGCCGGCGTCATCCTGGCCCAGCTCTTCGTCGCGCAGCGGATCGGGGCGGCGACCTTCCTCGGCCTCCTCGTGACCGCGGGTGTCGTCATCTCGCTCACCCTCGACCATTTCGGGCTCGAAGGTTTCACCACCCACCCCGCGAGCCTCGCGCGCCTCATCGGCGGAGGGATGATGATCGCGGGCGTTGCCCTGGTGGCCCTGTTCTGAGCCGGATCCTGACGACCCTGCCCTACTCCGCCGCCTGCCGGAGCCGGGATGACGCCGCCGGCTCGGTCCCGGCCCGCGCCCGCTCCAGCGCCGCGTCGAGGGCGTCACTCAGGGAGGTGACGAGCAGGTCGGCGGAAATCGCGCGCCGCAGGCGTCCGAGGGAGGCCGGGTCGCGCTCGCGCCAGAAGCCGACGAGGATCGTCACCCCCGGCGCGGCCTTGCGGGCGCGGCGGATGGTCAGGCGGATCTGCGAGAGGCTGATCGGGTCGAGATAGGAGAAGCAGATCATCGCCGGGCGCTCGCCCTCGGGCAGGCCGTTGCGCAGTCCGTCGCTCGCCGCCACCTGCGCCCCGAGCCCATGCCGGGAGAAGGTTTGGGCGAGCATCAAGGTCGCCGCCTCGTCGAAGGCGCCGCCGCTCGGCACGCACAGGATCGGCGCCGCGCCGCGCCAAGCCGGGGCCAAGTCTTCTTGGGCGAGGACGATGCCGGCCGCGCGCCGGTCCGGCCCGACCGCCGCGAAGGCGGCCTCGGCCTCGGCACCTCTGGGCTTGCGCGAGCGGCGCGGCATGCCGCGCTTGCGCGCCTGCCCCAGCGCTTCGACCACCGTGCGGAAGCCCGCCCCCACCTCGCCCTGTCGCTCGCGGTCGAGCATGCCGCGCGCCGCGTCCTCCTGGGCCATGCGCAGGCCCGACAGCACGACCTCGTCGTAGTAGGTGACGAGCGCCCGCTCCTTCAGGAACAGCCGGCCCTGGTCGATCGCCTCGGCCGGGTCGCCCGCCAGCATGCGCTGGTAGAAGATCTCCTGCGGCCCGAGGGCCGGGCGATCACCGAGGATCACGTCGAGGAACCACAGCCGCTCGACATGGCGCCCGAGCACCACGAGGCAGACGGTGAGCGGTGTGGCGAGCAGGAGGCCGATCGGCCCCCACAGGAAGGTCCAGATCGTCGCCGCCAGGATCACCGCCACCGGCGAGATGCCGGTCGAGTGCCCGTAGAGCAGCGGCTCGACCACATGGCCGGCGATGGGCTCGACGATCAGGAACAGGATCGCGACCTGGATCGCCATCGACCAGCCGGGATCGACCGCGACCGCGATGGCGAGCGGCAGCACCGCCGAGATCACCGCGCCGACATAGGGCACGAAACGTGAGATGCCGGCGATGACCCCGAACAGGATCGGGCTCGGCACGCCGATGAGCCACAGGCCGGTGCCGATGACGAGGCCGAAAGCGACGTTGAGGACGAGCTGAGCCACGAAGAATCGGCTGAGTCGCGCGGTGGCGTCGTCGATCGCCGCCGTCGTTCGGCGCAGGTCGCTCGATCCCGCGAGCCGGATCGCGCGGTTCCGCAGATCCTCGCGCTGGAGCAGGATGAAGATCGTGAACAGTAGGATCAGGCCGAGCGTCGCCAGCGGGTGAAGCACCCCGCCCGCCACGCTGCCGAGCGTCGTCAGCAGCCCGGAGCGCGGAGCGTGGATCTCGACCTGCATCGGCCGCTCCGCCGTGCCCAGCGCCGCGTTCGTCTCGGACTCGGTCTTGGCGGCGGGCGGCTGCAGCTCCTTGCCGACTTCTTCCGCCATGTCGAAGAAACCGGAGAAGGTGTCGGACAGGCCGCCCCGCTCGGCGGTGGCGGCCCGCAGGGCCGTGATCTTGTCGCGCAGGGTCAGGGAGTAGCGCGGCAGGTCGGCGGCGAGCTGCGCCGCCTCGCGGGCGATCAGGCTGCCCACCGCGCCGAGCATCCCGAAGGTGAGCAGCACCACGAGCAGCACCGCCGCCACCCGGGGCACCCGTAGGCGCCGCAGGGCCCGCACGGCAGGGACCAGGACGAAGCTGAGCAGGATGGCCAGCGCCACCGGAACGAGGATATCGCGGCCGAAATACAGCGCGCTCGCGAGCGTTACGACGAGCAGCAGCGAGCCGAGCGTTGTCACCACCGGCAGCGCCTGCCGCAGGAGCCGCGTGGTGACCGGATCGGTGGTCATGGCATCCTCGTGATGGCCTACGCGTCACGCGTAGAGAGGTGAAGGCGTCGAGCTTTCGCCAGGCCGCGTCGGGCCGATCACACGCATCCCCTCATCCTTCGAGGCCGCTTCGCGGCACCTCAGCATGAGGGTAACGGTCGGATCAATGACGGGAAGCCGGCGCCTCAATCCCCCGTTCCGATCGCCGTGCCGATCTGGGTGAGCAGCTTGGGGAAATCGATCGGCTTCGGGTGGTAGTCGTCGCAGCCGGCCTGGATCGCCTTGTCGCGGTCGCCCGACATGGCGTGGGCGGTGAGCGCGATGATCGGGATAGCGCGGGTATCGGTCGCGGCCTTCAGAGCGCGGGCGGTCGACCAGCCGTCGAGGATCGGCAGGTTCATGTCGAGCAGGATCACGTCGGGCTGGGCGGCACGGGCCTGCTGCACGCCCGCCTCGCCGTCATGGGCGAGCACCACCTCGTAGCCGCGGCGCTTGAGCCGGCGGGACAGGAAGTCCCAGATCTCCTCGTGGTCTTCCACCAGCAGGATTTTTCCCGACACGCCCGAAACCCCTTCCCGCGCCGCACGCGGCGTTCCGCGACCTAACGCGCGGAAAGCCGTTGCGGTGTCATGGGGCCGGGCGCAATCCTGATCCCTTGCCTGATCCCTTGCCTGATCCCTTGCCTGATCCCTTGCCTGATCCCTTGCCTGATCCCTTGCCTGATCCCTTGCCTGATCCCTTGCCTGATCCGTCGCCTTGTCTCGCTCGGCTCCGGACGGCTAAGGGGTGCTCGGCGGCGGATCATGCGGGGCGGACGCGGTGCGGGATGGCGGGGCGGAGGACGGCGACCCGCGCGTCACGGCGCTGCTCGCGCAGCTCTCGGAGCGTGAGGCACCGTTCTCGATCAGGGAACGCGACGACCTGGCCGGGCTCGGTCTCGGGCGCGCGGCCCTCGATCCACGGATCGACCCACAGGCCCCGCCGCGCTGGTGGGCTCCGGGCTCGGGCGGGCTCGATCTGGCGGAGGCCGACCTCGCCGACGCCCGGCTGGAAGAAACCGACCTGTCGGGGGCCAACCTGCGGCGGGCCTCGCTCGCCGGTATCCTCGCACGCTCGGCTGGCTTCGCGGATGCCTGCCTGGAGGAGGCGGATTTTTCCGGCGCCGACCTCAGCGGCGCGCGCTTTACCGGAATCGCCGGCGGGCAGGCCTCCTTCCGCGAAGCGATGCTGGAGGATGCCGACTTCTCCGGCGCGACCATGCGCTTCGCCCGGCTCGACAAGGCTTTGCTCGACGGCGCCCGGTTCGAGGATGCCGACCTGTGGGGCACCGACTTCACCGGAGCGGATGCCGACGATTCCGTGTTCCGCCGGGCACGGCTCGACGAGGCCAATCTCTCCGACTGTAACCTGACCGGCGCCGATTTCGAGGGTGCGAGCCTTAAAAAAGCGCGGCTCGTCGGCTCGCGGCTGCGCGGGGCCAACTTCTCCGGCGCCCGGCTCGACGGAGCGGACCTCTCCGGGGCCGACTTCTCCCGCACCAGCCTCGTGCGGCTCGACCTCACGGCGTGCAAGCTGCACCACGCGCGCTTCGCCGGGGCGTGGCTGGAGGGCGTGCGACTCTCCGTCGAGCAGATCGGCGGCATGGTCGGCGAGGAGGAGGCGGGCGAGTACGAGGCGGCGCAGGCGAGCTATCTCGCGCTCGAGCGCAACCTTCAGAGCATCGGCAGCCCCGAGGGCGCGAGCTGGGCCTACAAGCGCGGGCGCCGCATGGGCCGCCGCCACGCCGGCGTGCGCGCCCGCGAGGCCTTTTCCACCCGCGATGTTCGGGGCACGCTGAGCCACGGCTACCGCTGGATCGCCGACCGTTTCGTCGAGTGGCTGTGCGATTACGGCGAGAGCCTGTCGCGGATCGCCCGCGCCTTCCTCGTCGGCATCCTCCTGTTCGCCGCCGCCTACGGGGCGACGGGCGGGCTCTTCCACGAGGGCGAGAACACCCCGACCTACAACCCGCTCGATCTGGTCAGCTACAGCGCGCTCAACATGATGACGGCCAACCCGCCGGAGATCGGCGTGAAGCCGCTGGGGCGCGTCACCAACCTGCTGGTCGGGCTGCAGGGGGCGGCGGGCATCGTGCTGATGGGGCTGTTCGGCTTCGTCCTCGGCAACCGCCTGCGCCGCTGATTCCTTGGGTTTTTTCTTGGGTTTTTGCATCCTCTCGGAGAGCCGAACGCCTCCGGACGAAGCCATGACGGGAGACATCACCGTGACCGTACAGGACGGGAAGGTGCCGGCCACCGGGCCGACCATGGCGGATTTCCGCAACCTTGCCGACGCGCTGCCGCAGCTCGCCTGGATCGCCGAGGCCGACGGCAACCTCGTCTGGTACAATCGCCGCTGGTACGACTACACCGGCACCACGCCAGCTGAGATGGCCGATCACGGTTGGCGCAAGCTGCACCATCCTGATCATCTCGAGCGCGTCGCGGCGCGCTTTTCCGCGTGCATCGCGGCGGGCGAGTCGTGGCAGGACACCTTCCCCCTGCGCGGCAAGGACGGCGGGTACCGCTGGTTCCTGTCGATGGCCGAGCCGGTCCGCAATGCGGACGGCGTCGTCGTGCGCTGGTACGGCACCAACACCGACGTCACCGAGACGCGCCTCGCACAAGACGCCCTGGGCCATTCCGAGCAGCGCTTCCGGGCGCTGGTGGACGCCTCCGCTGCGGTGATCTGGAGCACGACCGCGCAAGGGGAGCTGATGCCGCCCCAGCCGCGCTGGGCCGCCTATACCGGCCAGAGTGACGAGGCCTACCAGGGCTGGGGCTGGATCGACGCGATCCATCCCGACGACCGAGCCCGTGTGGCCGAGGTCTGGGCGGAATGCGTCGGAACGGTGAAGGTGTTCGAGGTCGAATACCGCCTGCGCCGCCACGACGAGGTCTGGCGCGACATGGAGGTGCGCGGCGTGCCGGTGCTCGCCGAGGACGGCTCCATCCGCGAGTGGGTCGGGCTCAACATCGACATCACGGCCCGGAAGGAAGCCGAGGCCGAGATCGAACGGGCGCGGGCGGCAGCCGAGGCGGCTAACCTCGCCAAGAGCCAGTTTCTGGCCAACATGAGCCACGAGCTGCGCACCCCGCTCTCGGCGGTGATCGGCTATTCCGAGATGCTCGGCGAGGAGCTGGAGGATCTGGGCAAGGCCGAGTTGCTGCCGGACCTGCGCAAGATCGAGGCGGCCGCCCGCCACCTGCTCGGGCTCATCAACGACGTGCTCGACATCTCGAAGATCGAGGCCGGGCGGCTGACGCTGGCCGCGGAGACCTTCGACGTTGCGACGCTGATCGAGGACGTCGGCGCCGCGACGCAGAGCCTGATCACGAAGAAGCGCAACCACTTCCGACTCGACGTCGAGGGCAATCCGAAGATCGACCTCGGCGCGATGCACCAGGATCAGTTGAAGCTGCGCCAGTCGCTGATCAACCTGATTGGCAACGCGGCCAAGTTCTCCGAGGACGGAGAGATCGTCCTCTCGGTGCGACGTTTCGGAAAGGACGGGGCCGACTGGATGAGCTTTGCCGTCTCGGATACCGGCATCGGCCTGACCGAGGAGCAGATCGGCCGACTGTTCGAGCGCTTCTCCCAGGCCGATGAATCGACCACGCGCCAGTTCGGCGGCACCGGCCTCGGGCTCGCGATCACCCGCGCCTTCGTCGAGCGCATGGGCGGTACGATCAGCGTGGAGAGCACCTTCGGCGAGGGCGCGACCTTCACGATCCGCCTGCCGGCCGAGATCGACGCCCGCGAGGAAGAGGTCGAGGCCGAGAGCGTCGCCGCCCGCGTCCAGGAGATCACCGAAGGCGAGGCGCACCTGCACGACGTGGTGCTGCTTGTCGACGACGACCCGGCCGCCCGCGATCTGCTCCAGCGCTTCCTCGAACGCGAGGGGTTCCGCGTGCGCACCGCCAATGACGGGCGTGCCGGGCTGACGCTGGCCCGGGCGTTGAAGCCGCGGGCGATCCTGCTCGATATCGAGATGCCGCGCATGGACGGCTGGGCGGTGCTGCACGCGATCCGCACCGATCCCGAGATCGCCGAGACGCCGGTCATCATCACCAGCGTCGTCAACGAGTTCAGCCTCGCCCACGTGCTCGGCGCCACCGACTACATGGTCAAGCCGATCGATTGGGGCGCGCTCAAGGACGCGATGGAGCGCTACCGCCCCGTCGACCACGAGGGCAGCGTGCTCGTGGTCGACGACGATGCGGATGCCCGTGAGCGGGTGCGCCGCACGCTCCAGCGCGACGGCTGGCAGGTGCGCGAGGCCGAGAACGGCGCCGAGGCCCTGGAGAGCCTCGACACGGAGCGCCCAAGCCTGATCCTGCTCGACCTGATGATGCCGGTGATGGACGGCTTCGCCTTCCTGCGGGCGCTGCGCGGGCGCCCGGACGGCGACAGCATCCCCGTGGTGGTGCTCACCGCCAAGGAGATCACGAGCGAGGAGAAGGAGAGCCTGGGCGCCCAGGCCGACCGGCTGATCATGAAGGGCTCGATGAGCCTGTCCGAGATCGGCCGGCAATTGCGCGACCTCTACGCCCGGCAGGACGGCACGCCGCTGCCGGGCCAGATCCAGCGCTTGATCGACAAGCTGCCGCCGTAGGGTTTTGCTTCGCTCTTCCAACCCACCGCCTCAGGGTGAGGGCGTGGATGGGAGATCGACTCTTGCCCCCGCCTCCTCCATCGCCCGCGCCAGCCCCTCGTAGACCCGCGGATCGGTCATCTGCGCCACGTTGAAGCGCATGAAGCCGCCGGCCGTCTGCGAGACGCTGAAGACGTTGCCGGGGGCCAGCACCAGACCTGCCGCCAAACCGGCGCGGGCCAGGGCTGCGGCGTCGTGCCCGTCGGGCAGGCGGCACCAGAGGGTGAAGCCGCCGCGCGGCACGATCCAGGGTGCGATGCCGAGCGAGCCAAGTCGGTCGGTGGCTTCCCGGCGTGCCCGCGACAGGCGGCGGCGCAAGGCGTCCAGATGCTTGCGGTAGCTGCCGTCAGCGAGCGTGCCGGCGATCAGCTCGGCGGCGACCGGGCTCGGGCCGCCGAAGCTCGTCGCCACCTGGAGATCGACCACGGCCTCGATCCAGTCGGCGCGCGCGGCGATGAAGCCGCAGCGGATCGAGGCCGACAGCGTCTTCGAGAAGCTGCCGATGCGGATGACGCGGGTGAGGCCGTCGAGGGCGGCGAGCCGGGGCGAGGGTTCGGGCTCCAGATCGGCGAAGATGTCGTCCTCGACGATGGTGAGGTCGTGCGCCGCCGCAAGCGTCAGCAGCCGGTGGGCGGTCTGCGGCGAGAGCGTCGCGCCGGTCGGGTTGTGGAGCGCCGAATTGGTGACGTAGAGGCGCGGGCGATGCTCCGTCAGCGCCGCGGCGAAGGCCGCGAGGTCGGGTCCCGTCGGCGTGTAGGGCACGCCGACGATCCGGACCGCGTGCACGCGCAGCAGGGCCTGGAAATTGAAGTAGCAGGGATCGTCCACCAGCACCGTGTCGCCGGGCCGCAGGAGGAGGCGGCCGATCAGGTCGATGGCCTGCGTGCCCGAGGCGGTGAGCAGCAACTGGTCCGCGCCCAGTTCGATCCCCTCCCCCGCCGACCGGCGCACGAGGTGACGGCGCAGGGACAGCGCGCCGCGGGTGGCGCCGTAATCGGTCAGCACCGCATCCCCGGCCTGCGCGAGGCCGCGCACCGCCCGGCGGATCGCCGCGTTCGGCATCCACTCGGCCGGAAGCCAGCCGCAGCCCGGCTTGAGCATGTCCGGCCCCGCATCGAGCGACTGGCGCGAGACCCAGAGCGGATCGATCGCCCGTTCCCGGCGCGGCTCCGCCTCGGTGAGTGCCAGCGGCGACACGGCGCCCGAGACGTAGAAGCCGGAGCCCGGCCGGGCCCGGATCAGCCCCTCCGCCGCCAGCCGGTCGTAGGCCTCGACCACGGTCGAGGGCGAGACGCCCATGGTCGCGGCGAAGCGGCGGATCGAGGGCAGCCGCTCCCCCGGGGCCAAGCTCCGCGCCGCGAGCCTCTGGCGGATCGCCGCCATCACCACCCCGGTGCGGCCGCCCGCCTCCTCCGTCGTGTCACGCATCATCGGCCGTGCGGGCGAGAAGAGCCATACAGTTCGGCCGAAACCGTACGGGACCGTGCCTTTCACCGCCAGAGCCCACCGCCCTATCCTCGCGCCAGCTTCGAGGATGGACGATGCAGCGAACGCGCAAAAAATCCTGGGAGGGTTGGGGCCATGGCCTCCTCGGTGTGATCATCTTCAGCGGGTCGCTGCCGGCGACGCGGGCCGCGGTCGGCGGCTTCACGCCGCTCTTCCTCACCGCCTCGCGCGCCGTGATCGCCGCCGGGCTCGGTGCCGCGCTCCTGGCCCTGCTGCGGCAGAGGCGACCGACGCGGGGCGATCTCGGGCCGTTGGCGGTGGTGGCGCTCGGCGTGGTGGCCGGCTTTCCCCTGCTCACGGCACTGGCCCTGCGGCACATCACGTCGGCCCGTTCCATCGTCTTCATCGGCCTGCTGCCGCTCGCCACCGCCCTGTTCGGTCTGCTGCGCGCCAATGACAGACCGAAACCCGCCTTCTGGCTGTTCTCGGGCGCAGGCAGCCTGCTGGTCGCGGGCTTCGCCCTGGCGCAGGGCGGCGGTGCCGACCCGACGGGCGACGGGCTGATGCTGGGCGCGATCCTGCTGTGCGGCCTCGGCTATGCCGAGGGAGCCTACCTGTCGCGCCGGCTCGGCGGCTGGCAGGTCATCTCCTGGGCCCTCCTGCTGGCCGCCCCCGTCATGGCCGCGCTGGCGCTCGCCACGCTGCCCGATACTTGGCGCGGGATCGGCCTGCCGGCCTGGGCGGGGCTCGGCTACGTGTCGGTCTTCAGCATGCTGGTCGGCTTCGTATTCTGGTATCGCGGGCTGGCGCTCGGCGGCATCGCCGGCGTCGGGCAATTGCAGCTGCTCCAGCCCTTCTTCGGCCTCGCGCTGGCCGGCCTCCTGCTGCACGAGCCCGTCGAGGGCATGATGGTCGCGGTCGCCGCCGGAGTGGTGCTCTGCGTCGTCGCCGCCAAACGCTTCGCCTGACGGCGATCTCCTCAGAAGCCGACCGTCTGATCGAAGTCGAGATAGGCGGTCTCGATCACGATCTGGGTGCGGCTGATGACTTCGAGCTTGCGCAGGATCTCGGAGACGTGGGCCTTCACCGTCGAGTCCCCGACCTGCAACTCATAGGCGATCTGCTTGTTGAGTTTGCCCTGGCGGATCATGCCGAGCACCCGCATCTGTTGCGGGGTCAGGCGGGCGACCCGCTCGGCGACCGGCGCCTTGTCGCCGCCCCGCGCCGGCGCCGGGGCCGCGGCAAGATCGGGCGGCATGAACAGGGCGCCGCCGAGCACCTCGGAGATCGCCCGGGTCAGGGTCGCCTTGTCGACGGCCTTCGGTACGAAGCCCGCCGCGCCGTGGCGCAGGGCCTCCTGCATGATGCGCGGCTCGGTGACGCCGGAGACGATCAGAATCGGCACGCGGGGGAAGCGCCTGCGGATCGCGATGAGCCCCTCGAACCCGGTCACGCCCTGCATCGAGAGGTCGAGCAGGGTCAGGTCGATGGCGGGGTTTTGCCCCAGGATCTCGCAGGCCGCGCGGATACCGTCGGCCTCGTGCAGCTCCGCCTTTGGAAAGGCCAGGGCGATGGCGCTCGCCAGCGCCTCGCGGAAGAGCGGGTGATCGTCGACGAGGAGGAGGCGCAGGGCGCCCTCACCCGCCAGGGCGGGCGTGTCCCCGGCATCCCCCGGGTCCGGTCCGAAATCCGATGCTGCGGTGGCCGTCATCGCGGGTCATGCCTTCCGGCGGGGCCGGCCTGCGGTCCCTTCCCGGTTGTCATAAGGCATTTCGGGCGCGGCCGCTTCCCGACCTTTCGTCCAATCCGAGCCGTTCCGGCTTCGCCCGACCGGGGCTCTGCCCTGGACCCGCGAAAGGACTTGTCCTTTCGAAACCTCGATGGGTACGGCGTCACGCCGCTTCGAGGACGAGTTGGCGGCGACCGGGACGGTGTCCCTCCGAGCCGGTCTCGCGAAAGCCGAGCTTGTGCAGCAGCCCCCAGGAGGCGACGTTGCCGGGTCGGCACTCGGCCACGATCGCCCGGCGCGGAAACCGGCGGCGCAGCAGGCCGACGATGGCGGAGACCGCCTCCGTCCCGAAGCCGCGCCCGCGGGCGGCACCGCCGATCCAGTAGCCGATCTCGACGGCTCCTTCTCCTCGCAGATGCGCGCCGACGACGCCGACGAGCGGAGCCGCCTCCTCGCGGCTCCAGGCCCCGAGAAAGCGATCGCGGCCGTGTCGGCCGGAGGCGATCAGCGCCTCGGCATCCGCGAGGGTGAAGGGAGTGGCGAGGAAATCGACCGCGCCGGTGATCGCCGGGTCGTTGGTCAGCGTGCACAGGGCCCGCGCGTCCCCCGCGCCGAGCGGCGCAATCGTCAGGCGCCCGGTCTCGAGACCGGGCAGGTCAATCAGGCTGTCACGGCGAACGCGGCGGAAGAACATGTTCGGGGAATGATGTGGCGCGCGTAGAAAGGGAGAACGCGCCGATGCAGCCGTTTAATCCCGCGCGTCCGAAAAAATCTCGGCTCGAAAAAATCCGGCCGGTCCCGCATGGGTGGCCTGCGGGCCGGCCGCGCGAACCATCGCGATGGGCGCCGGTTGCCCCGTCAGGAGCTTGTGATGACCGACATCCGTGACGAAACCCGCTACGAGCCTCAGGCACCGCTCTCCGTCGCCGCGCGCAGCGCCTGCCCACGCTGTGGCCGGGGCCACCTGTTCAAGGGGTTCCTGAACCTCGCCCCGCGCTGCGACGTGTGCGGGCTCGACTTCTCCTTCGCCGATCCGGCGGACGGACCGGCCTTCTTCGTGATGATGACGACGGCGATTCCGGCGGTCGCCTTCGGCCTGTGGCTGGAACTGACCTACGACCCGCCGCTCTGGCTCCACTTCGTCCTGACGCTCCCGGTGGTCCTGATCACCTGCACCCTCCCCCTGCGCTTTTTCAAGGGCTGGCTGGTGGCGAGCCAATACGTCCACCGGGCCGAGGAGGGACGGCTCGCACGCCCGGCCGCGGCGTCCGCGGCGACGGTGAAGCCGGACGCGCCCGGCCGACCCTGACCCCGCCGAGGCCGGCCCGAAAGGCCGACGGGAATCGAAAAGCCCGCCCCGAGAGATCGGGGCGGGCTTTGTCGTGCCGTCTTCGAGCCGGTCGTCAGTGCGCAGCGGGCGCCGTGGCGGCCGGATGGATCACCATCTCGGTGAACGGGTAGACGTAGGCCTGGAGCATCACGAGGCCGCCGACGAGGCAGGCCAGCACGATCGAGTGCCAGAACACGAAGCGCAGGATCTTACTCTCCTGGCCGAAATAACCCGTCGCCGTCGAGGCCACGACGATCGACTGGGCGTCGATCATCTTGCCCATCACGCCACCCGACGAATTCGCCGAGGCCATCAGGATGCCCGACAGTCCGAGTTGCTCGGAGGTGATCCGCTGCAGGCCGCCGAACAGCACGTTCGAAGCCGTGTCCGAGCCCGTGAGCGCGACACCGAGCCAACCCAGCAGCGTGCCGAAGAACGGGTAGAGGATGCCCGTGCCGGCAAATGCGAGGCCGAGCGTGGCGTCGACGCCGGCGTAGCGGGTGAGCACGCCGAGCGCGAGCATCGCGGCGATGGTGATGAGCGAGTAGCGCAGCACCCAGATCGTCTCGAAATACGCGGTGACGAGACGCACCGGCGAGAAGCGCATGATCAGGCCGGAGATGATCGCGGCGAACAGCACGCCCGTGCCGGTGTAGGACATGTAGGTGAAGTTGAAGATCGCGGCCTCGGCCTTCGGCGCAGCCTCGACCGGCGGCACCTTCATGATCATGTTGTGCAGGCCCGGCACCTCGTACTTCCACGAGAAGATCGGGTTGACGATCCCCTTGAACCAGCCGGTGCCCCAGATCGCCACGATGATCGAGAGGATGATCCACGGCACCCAGGCCATGAGGATCTCGCTCGACGAGGCGGTGCGGCCGCCGACATGCACCTTGGGTAGGTCGCCGGGGACGCCCGCGCCGAGGGAGGCCGGACGCGGCTCACCGTAGCCGATCGACGGGTCGTGACCGCGCAGCGCGGGCGAGGACCAGATCTGGGCCGGGCGCCAGACCTTCAGGAAAGCGACGAGGGCGGCCATCGAGACGAGCGAGGCGCCGATATCGACGATCCAGGGGTTGATGTAGTTCGAGATCAGGAACTGCGCCGCGGCAAACGAGATGCCGCAGACCGCGATCGGCGGCCAGATCGCGATCATGCCGCGGAAGCCCGCGAACACCCAGATCAGCCAGAACGGCACGATCACCGAGAAGAACGGCAGCTGACGGCCGATCATCGCGCCGAGCACGTAGGGATCGTAGCCCGTCACCGAGGCCAGGCCCTGCACCGGAGCGCCGAGCGCGCCGTAGGCCACGGGGGCCGTGTTGGCGATGAGCGAGAGGCCGGAGGCCGCCAGCGGCGAGAAGCCCAGACCGATCAGGATGGCGCCGGTGACGGCCACAGGGGTGCCGAAGCCGCCCGCTCCCTCGAAGAAGGCGCCGAAGGCGAAGGCCACCAGCAGGAGCTGGATGCGCCGGTCCTCGGTGATCCCGGCCACCGATTGTTGAAGGATGGCGAACCAGCCCTTCTCCACCGTCAGGCGGTAGAGGAAGATCACGTTGAGGATGATCCAGCCGATCGGGAACATGCCCGTGACCATGCCGAGGATCGTTGCGCGGACGGCCAGATCCGTCGGCATGCCGAAGGCGACCACGGCCACGAGAAAGGCGACGATGAGCGCAAGGACGGCGGCGATGTGCACCTTGATCTTGCCGCTCGCGATCATGCCGAGCAGGGCGATGACCGGCAGCGACGCCATGAAGGTCGAGAGCCACTGGTTCCCGAATGGATCGTAGACCTGATTCCAGGGTGTCACGGGCCTTGCCCTCCTCCCATGTCCCGATCTTGCGCCGGGACCTTCTGGCAAAGGGTGCTAGCAGAGCCGCCAAGCCCGCTCAACGGACGTGATCATGTATTCATTCCGTGTCCCGATCGATGTTGGCCGGGTGACACTTTTTTGGCACCGCGCGGTGACGGGCCACGGACGCACCACAGCGCATCTTCTCACATCGAGGTGTGAGATTGTTCGGGCGAAGCCAGGAACTGGGCTGGGATAGTCCCGTTCTCGCAGGAAGCCCCCGGGTGATCCCGAACGCAGCGAGAGGAACTTCCTCCCATGTTCATGCGCGTCGACAAGTTACAGGCCGAGCTTCCCGCCCCGAAACGCAGGGATCCGAACGCGGCCGCCGCGCTGCAGGAATTGCTCGGCGGCAAGTACGGCGAGATGTCCACGCTCGGGAACTACATGTTCCAGAGCTTCAACTTCCGCAGCAAGGACAAGCTCAAGCCGTTCTACAGCCTCGTCGCCAGCATCACGGCGGAGGAGCTCGGTCACGTCGAGCTCGTGAGCAACGGCGTCGCCATGCTCAACAACGGCCCCGACAACGACGGCGATACAACGGACGGGGGCGACATCTCGGGCGCGCCCTTCGAGGACATGAAGGACATCCGCCTCGCCGCGGCCTTCCTCTCGAACGGCGGCGGCTCAGCGCCGATCAACAGCAACGGCGCCTCTTGGAACAACGATTTCATCACCTCGACGGGCAACGTTGTGGTCGACCTTCTGCACAACTTCCATCTCGAATGCGGTGCGCGGCTGCACAAGCTGCGGGTCTACGAGACCCTGTCCGATCCGACGGGACGCGAGGTCTGCGGCTATCTTCTCGTGCGCGGCTCGGTCCACGCGCATGCCTACGCACTGGCGCTGAAGCAGATCACCGGCGTCGATCTCGACAAGTTCCTGCCGACCCCGAACATCAACCTCGACAAGATCCCCGAGTCCCAGAAGTACCTGCAGGAGGGTTCACACCGCCGGCTCTATACCTGGAGCCCGAACGATTATCGCGACATCGCCGGAATCTGGAACAGCGGCGAGCACGCGCTGCCGGGCGATCCGCCGGGTGAGCTGGAGGTCGTGGAGGGCATGCCCGACGGCGGTAAGATCCACCAGCTCACCGGGATCCCCTCGGCCTTCGCACCGGACTACGCGCCGGAAGAGATGTTCGAGATCGCGCAGAAGCTGACGAAGAAGGCGCGCTGAGGTCGCGCATGACGCTCCTCCCCAGCTGGGGAGGGGCACCTGAAGCCAGACCGTTCTTCTATCGCCCCATACGTGCCGCCCGCCACAGCCGCCACAGGCGGCGCCAGCGGGCGATCTCGATCACGCTGTTGAGCGGGTCGTAGCCGGGACGCTCCATCGCCGCGAGATAAGGCTCGACCAGGGCCGTCGGCAGGAAGGCGGGCCGGGCGGCAGGGGCGATGGTGGCGCGGGCCGCCTCGCAGGCGGCGAGATGGCGGCGGGCCAGTGCCCGCAGCTCGACGCAGGTGCGCACCAGTCCCGGTCCGCCACGGCCCGAGACGATGTCTTCGCGGGTGACCCCGTTCTGTCGCAGCAGGTCGCCCGGCAGGTACACCTGCCCCTGGCGTGCGTGCCAGGGCAGCGCCCGCAGCAGGCCGGTGATGCCGTAGGCGACGCCGGCATGGCCGGACGCCGCCGCGCCGCCAGGCTCGGCCCCCTCGGCGAGCACGAGTCCGGAGAGGCGGATCAGCGCGGAGGCGGTCTCGCCGCAATAACCCTCCAAATCGTTCACCCTGGGCATCGGGTCGTCGTAGAGATCGAAGACGCGGGCATCGATCAGGTCCACGAAGGGTTGGCGTCCGAGACGGCGCGTCACGATCGCATCCTCCAGCGCTGCGGCGACGGGATTGGCCCGCACGTCGCCCCGCGCCTCGCCCTGGAGCGCGTCGCGCCACCATTGCAGGCGGATCTCCCCGGCCATCGGGTTCGAGGCCGCCTCGCGGACGCGGGCGATGGTCAGGCTGAAGGCGGCGAGCGCGAACAGGTGCGGGCGGAAGGCGGCGGGCGCGAACAGCGCGGCGAAGTAGCGGTCCGGATCGCCCTCGCGCACCAGCTCCTCGCAGTGCCGGAAGGCAAAGGCGAGCCCACCGTTGCCGGCCTCCGGGCTCGTCTCGGTTCGGGTTTCGGGGCGCGTCATGGAGCGGGGCTCATGCGGCGTTCGGAATTCACGTGACGGCGATCAGCGCAGCCGCGACCTTGCGGTTCTCGGCCATCAGGATGTTGTAGGTGCGCGCCGCCGCCCCCGTCTGCATGGTGTCGAGGCCGATGCCTGCGGCCTTGAGGCGCTGGCGCAGGGACTCGGGCAGGAAGACGATGTCGGCGCCCGTGCCGATGAGAAGCAGCTCGATCCCTTCGGCCTCGGCGAGGACGGCGGCAAGGCTCGCCCCGTCGATGGCGGCCGGCTCGCTCACATCCCAGGCCCGCACGCCGGAGGGCAGGAGCAGAATCGAGCCACGATGGGACATCTGCCCGAAGCGGAAGCCGCCATTGCCGTAGGCGTCGATGCCGTGTCGGCCGGGCAGGAAGCCATCGTGGATCTGACCCGGAATCCGTCCCTCGCTCACGCCGCGTCTCCCCCCATCCCATATCGGACGATGTCGGACGCGCAGGCGCCACTCTCAACCGTCGCGGCGGCGAAAAACGTCCCGGATCGGTGTTCCGCGCCTCGCCGCACGCCGCGCCTTACTCGGCCGCCTGCGGCAGGCCTGCCTCGCGCTGCGACGCCTTCGAGCCCGACAGGCGCAGACCGATATAGATCAGCGCGGGCGTCGAGACGAAGATCGCCGAGTAGGTGCAGATCACCACGCCGCAGAGCATCACCACGGCAAAGCCCTTGATCGCCTCGCCGCCGAACAGCACCAGTGCCACGAGCGACAGGGTGGTGGAGAGCGAGGTCATCACCGTGCGCGACATGGTGGAGTTGATCGAGAGGTTGAGGAGTTCCACCACCGGAATGGTCTTGTAGCGGCGCATCAGCTCGCGGGTCCGGTCGAACACCACCACCGTCTCGTTGAGCGAGTAGCCGACGATGGTCAGGATCGCCGCGATCGAGGTCATGTTGAACTCGATGCGGGTGATGATGAACACGCCCACCGTCAGCACGATGTCGTGCAGGGTGCCGACGATGGCGCCGAGCGCCAGCTCCCGCTCGAAGCGGAACCACAGGTAGAGCAGAACGGCGAGCACCGAGAGCACGACGCCGATCGTACCGGACTGCACCAGCTCGCCCGACACGCGCGGACCGACCGTTTCCGTGCGGCGAAAATCATACTGGGCGTCGAAGGCGGCGTGCGCCTTCTGCATCACCGCGGTCTGCCCCTGCTCGCCGGGCTGCAGCGGGAAGCGCACGAGCACCTGTCCCTGGCCGCCGAGTTCCTGCACCTCGGTCTCGCCGAAGCCGAAGCCGTTGGCGGTATGGCGGATCTCGGCGACGTCCGCTGTCTGGCCGGCCTTGGCCTGAAGCTCGACCAGGGTTCCGCCCTTGAAGTCGATGCCGAAATTGAGCCCGACGGTGATGAACAGCAGGAGGGTCACGACCGACATCACCGCCGAGAGCGGGAAGGTGACGCGCCGGAACCGCATGAAGTCGAAATGCGATTCATCGGGCCAGAGGCGGAGCAGGCGCATGGTCGGTCTCGGATCATGAAGGCCGGCACGCGGGCCGTGAGCCTTACGAAGCGGTAGCGCGGCCCGGGTCAAACGGGCCGCGGAGTGTCTCTCACGAAACTCCCGCCGCGCCGTCGCGCCCGGGGAGAAACTGGTCGGTGACCGGGAGTTTCGTGAGGCACTCCGGTCCCCGAACGGGGTTCGTCAGAACGGCAGGGCCTTGGGCCGGAACCAGTTGTACCACACCGCGATCATCATGCGCGTCAGCGTCACGGCCGTGATGACGGTGGTGAGGATGCCGAGGATGAACACCACGGCGAAGCCCTTCACCGGACCCGAGCCCATGAAGAACAGGAGCAGGGCAGCGATCGCCATGGTCGAGTTCGAGTCGATGATGGTGGCGAACGCCCGGTCGAAGCCGGCCTGAAGCGCCGAGACCAGGGAGCGGCCGGACCGGGCCTCCTCGCGCATGCGCTCGTAGATCAGCACGTTCGAGTCGACCGCGGTGCCGATGGTGAGCACGATGCCGGCGATGCCGGGGAGCGTCATCGTCGCCTCCAGCACCGACATCAGGCCCAGGATCAGGCCGACATGGACGATCAGCGCGATGTTGGCGATGAAGCCGAAGGTGCCGTAGGTCGCGAACATGAAGGCGATGACGAGCCCGGCGGCGACCAGGGTCGCCATCTTGCCGGCCTCGATCGAGTCGCGGCCGAGGCCGGGGCCGACGACGCGGCGCTCGACCACGGTGAGCTTGGCCGGCAGCGCGCCCGCCCGCAGCAGCACCGAGAGGTCGTTGGCGTCCTTGACGGTGAAGTTGCCGGTGATCTGGCCCGAGCCGCCGGTGATCGCCGAGCGGATCACGGGGGCCGACTGGATCACCCCGTCGAGCACGATCGCCATCCGGCGGCCGACATTCTCCGAGGTCGCCTGACCGAAGCGCTGGGCGCCGCGCAGGTTGAACTTGAAGCTGACCATCGGCTCATGGGTCTGCGGGTCGAAGGCGGGCTGCGCGTCGGTGAGATCGCTGCCATCGGCCATGACGCGGCGCTCGACCGGCACCTTGGCGCCGCCCTCGTCCTTCGAAGGCAGCATGTCGACGTCGCCCGACGGCGAGTCGGCCAGCATGCGGAATTCGAGCTTGGCGGTCTTGCCGAGCTGATCCTCCAGCTCCTGCGGGTTCTGCAGGCCCGGCACCTGGACGAGGATGCGGTCGGCGCCCTGCTGCTGGATCGACGGCTCCTTGGTGCCGCCGAAATCGATGCGCTTGCGCACGACCTCGATCGCTTGGCTGACGGCCCGCCGCGTGCGGTCGTTGATGCCGGCATCGGTGAGGACGAGCTGGATCGCGCCGTTCTCGGCCTCGTTGACCGTCAGGGTCTGGCCGCCGGCGGCCAGCGGATTGTTGATCGGCTGGGCGAGTTCGCGCAGCTTCGGCATCACCTTGGCACGGGCCGCCGCATCGGGGATGCGCAGTTCCACGCCGCGGTTGATCACGCGGATGCCGCCCTCGGGCGAGACGGAAGCCTCGCGCAGGATGCGGCGCACGTCGTCGCGCAGGCCCGTGACCATCGAGCGGACGAGATCGGGCTGGTCGATCTCCAGCAGGATCTGCGAGCCGCCCTGAAGATCGAGGCCGAGCACGATCGCCCGTTGCGGGATGATCCAGCTCGGGAACCACGACGGCAGCGAGGCCATGAAGGCCTTGCGGCTGTCGGCCGGGATGAAGCTCGGCACCGCGAGGCTGAGGCCGATCAGGATGACGGCGAGCGTCGCGACGATCTTTGTTCTCGAGAAGCGCAGCATCCGCCCGGTTCCGACTTTTTTGTCATGGGTACCGGACGGTCACGACCGGCACGCGCGTGTGGCGCCTCAGGAGGCCTTGACCGGGGCGCCCTTGACGCGAACCTCGGAGATCATCGAGCGCACCACCTTGACGCGCACGTTCGGGGCGATCTCGACCTCGATCTCGGAGGCATCGTCCGCGACCTTCGTGACACGGCCGATGAGGCCGCCCGTGGTCACGATGGTGTCCTCGCGGCGGACGTTCTTGACCATGCTCTGATGATCCTTGAGCCGGCGCTGCTGCGGGCGCAGGATCAGGAAATACATGATCACGAAGATCAGAACGAAGGGCACGAATTGCAACGCGACGTCCGCGCCGCTTCCGGCACCGGCTCCTTGCGCGAAGGCGGGGGTGATCAACGCCGAACACTCCTGATCGAGGGCATGCGGCCCGTGAGGCCCGGCGACGCCGGAGCCTTGCGACGACGAGCCTGCCGAAAAGCGCGCGGACTATAGCGGCGGGCGACTCGAAAGCAACGGCGGTGCGATGCATCCGGGGCCGCACCGCCGCGATTCCCCTTTCGTCCGCCCTCGGCCTAAAAGGCGCCACCTCAACGAGGGCCGCCGCCCTCCTCCCGCAACCGGAGCGCCCATGATGGCCGCAGAGCCGACGCCCGCTGACCTTCTCCCGCTCCTGGAGCGGATCGCCGCAGCCCTGGAGCGCGCCGCGCCGCCCGCCATCCCGAAGGTGGACACGAGCGCCGCCGACGCCTTCCTTTGGGGGCCCGAGCGCCGGCTGATCCCGGTGCTGCGGGTAAACCGCGTCGAGATCGGCATCCTCACCGGCATCGACCGCGCCCGCGACACCCTGGTCGAGAACACCGAGCGCTTCGCCCGCGGCTTGCCTGCCAACAACGCGCTGCTCTGGGGCGCGCGCGGCATGGGCAAGTCCTCGCTGGTCAAGGCGGCCCATGCCGAGATCAACGCCCGCCGGCCGGAGGGAGGCCTGCCGATGAAGCTAGTGGAGATCCACCGCGAGGACATCGAGGCGCTGCCCGAACTGATGAGCCTGCTTCGGAACGACCCCCATCGCTGGCTGGTGTTCTGCGACGACCTCTCGTTCGACGCCGACGATACGTCCTACAAGTCGCTCAAGACCGCGCTCGATGGCGGCATCGAGGGGCGGCCCGGCAACGTCCTGTTCTACGCCACCTCGAACCGGCGCCACCTGCTCGCCCGCGAGATGGTGGAGAACGAGCGCTCCACGGCGATCAATCCCGGCGAGGCGGTGGAGGAGAAGGTCTCGCTCTCCGACCGCTTCGGCCTGTGGCTCGGCTTCCACAAATGCAGCCAGGACGAATATCTGGCGATGATCCGCGCCTACGTGGAGCGCTACGGCCTGAAGGTGGAGCCGGACCGAGTGCGGGCCGAGGCGCTCGAATGGGCCACCACCCGCGGCTCGCGCTCGGGGCGCACGGCGTTCCAGTTCATCCAGGACCTCGCCGGACGGCTCGGGCAGCGGCTCGACGGATAGCGTTGTGGGCGGCTGGTCGCATCCGCTCGCGATGACGGCGGCGAGGCGGCCCCTCTTATCCCGCCCGATCCTGCTTGCGCTCGACTTCCAGCCGTATGCCCCGGCCGGCCAGAAGAATCTCGGCCAGGAAGGCCAGGATCGCCAGGATGGTGCAGGCGAGCGCGAGGCCGAAGCAGGCGAACAGCACGGAGGCTGCGGAGGCGTCCCTGAGCGCGCCGACGAACAGGGTCAGCACGGCAGCCCCCGTCATCACACCGCCGAGGCTCGCCAGCACCACGGCGAGATCGAGCAGGAGCGAGCGCCGCCGCAGGTAGGCGAGGCGGCGGGCCAGCGTCGCCCGCGCCTCTCCGTCCGCGCCGGGCAGGGTGGCCGAGAGCGCATCGACCTTGTCAGCGACGCGGCCGAGGCGGGTCGAGAACACATTGAGCAGGGTCGCGAGCGCGGAGAGCAGGAAGGCGGGGGCAAGCGCCACCTGGATGATGTGGGCGATGCTCTCGGGATCGCCCGCCTCCGAACCTGTCGGGAACATGCCGTCGAGCCCGCCTCAAACCTTCCGAGGGCGGCGCCGTTCGCGAAAGATCAGGGCGAGGTTGCGCAGGTAGATGACGGTCGAGAGTCCCTGGCCGATGATGATGACCGGCTCGCGGCGCACGAAGCCGTAGACCAGCGTCATCAGCCCGCCGAGGATCGACAGGAACCAGAACGAGAGCGGCATCACGCTCTTGCCCGCCCGCTCGCTGGCGATCCATTGCAGGATGAAGCGCGAGCCGAACACGAGCTGCGCCCCGATGCCGAACACCAGCCAGAAATCGAAGCGGGTGACGAACACGTCGTAGAAGTAGGCCGGGAGGTCCTCGGCGAGCTGGATCAGCATGGGATCATCGGGTCTCGCTGTGCGGCAGGTCCTCGGGCACGTCCTCGGCCCGCGGAGCCGGGCGCCGCCGCCGGATCAGCCACCACACGCCGGCGAGATCGAGGATGCCGACCCAGAGCCGGTCGAACATCCCGTAATTCGAGCGGCCGGTGAAGCGCGGCCGATCGACCACGTCGCGGTGGACCACGCCGAACCCCTCGCGGGTGACGAGCGCCGGCATGAAGCGGTGGAGCGCATCGAAATAGGGCAGCGCGAGATAGACGTCGCGGCGGAAGACCTTGAGCCCGCAACCGGTATCGCGGGTGGCATCCTTCAGGATCTTTCCCCGCACGCCGTTGGCGATCCTCGACTGGAACTGCTTCCAGGCGCCCTTGCGGCCGATCCGCTGGCCCTGGGCCAAGCCGACCGTCGCCCCCCCCTGCTCAAGGGCGGCGTAGAGCACGGGGATGAAGGACGGGTCGTTCTGGCCGTCGCCGTCGAGCGTCGCGATGACGGCGGCGCGAGCGCGCTGCACGCCGCTGCGCACCGCCCCGCTCTGGCCGCCGCTGCGGTCGTGGCGCACCACCCGCAGCCACGAATGCTCGGCCTGCAGGCTGCGGAGGGTGGCCAGCGTCGCGTCGGTCGATCCGTCATCAACGTAGATGACCTCGAAGGGCGCGAGATTCTGGCAGGCATGGCCGATCTCGGCCACCAAGGCCTCGATGTTGCCGGCCTCGTTCTTCACCGGCACCACCACGCTGAGGCGCGGCGGCTCGGAAACAATCGTCGTGCTCATGGTGCGGCGCCCGGCAGCGCGGCGTAGGCGGAGACCCCGACCGGCTTGCCTCCGTTGATGTTGAAGCCCGTGACCCGGCCGGCGGGGCTGAGCGGCTGCCCGCCTTCCGCGGCGGCGAACTCGGCGGCGAACCGGTCCTCGACCAGCACGAGGCGGCAGCCGCCTTCGCTGCCCCCTTGGCGCAGGAAGGCGGCGGCCTCCGCGCCGGAATTCAGCATGGCCAGATCCGTGCCGATGGTGAAGACGAGGCTCGGCTCGCGAAGCCCGAGGCTTCCCACAAGCGGGGCCTGGCAGGGCAGGGCATCGCGGATCGCGGCGAGCCGCGGCGAGACCTTGAGGCTCTGCAGCACTGGCTGAGTCAGGCCGAACACGGCGCCCGACAGCACAACCGAGGCGGCGACGCCGAGCGCAAGAGCACCCTCCCCTGCCCCTTGCCCCACCCCGCGGGCGAAGGCGGCCCAGGCGAGGCCGGCAAGGGCGCAGGCGGCGAGAAGCAATGGCAGGGCGGCCAGAGGCAGCACGTGGTCGAGCCGCCACGCGGCGAGGCTCAGGCCCAGCGTCAGCCCTGCCGGGATCAGCACGACCAGACCCGCCACCCAGCGCGCCCCCGGTCGGCGCGGATCGAGCGCGCCGCGCGACAGCGCCAGCACGGTGAGGATCGCTACCGCCGGCATCAGGGGCAGGACGTAGTGCGGCAGCTTGGTCGGCACCGCCTCGAAGATCAGCCACATCGGCACGATCCAGGCCAGCAGCAGTGCCACCGCCTCCTCGCCCCGCCGGGCCCAGGCGAAGGGAATGCTGAGTACAGCGAAGGCGGCGCCGGGCCAGAAGGTAGCGAAGAAGGCGAGCGCGTAAGCGCCGGGCGGCCCCCAATGCTTCTCGGCGCCGGAGCCGACCTTGCCGAGCATGTCGCGCCCCACCGCCTCGCCGAAGAAGGCGCCGCCGCTCTTCCAGGCGATCGCCAGGAACCAGGGCGCCACGACGACGAGGGTGATGAGGAGTCCCAGGCGCGGGCGCAGGTCGAGCAGCCAGCGGGCCGAACCCTCGCGCAGGCACAGGACGAGAGCGGCGAGCCCGGCGAAGAGCGGCACCATCGGCCCCTTCACGAGGATGCCGAGGGCGATTCCGAGCCAGAAGACCAGAGCCGTCCCGAGCGAGGCCGGGCCGCGGCGCCGCTCCAGCCGGGCGCGCCCGAGCCAAGCGCGGGCGAGCGCGCCGAAGGCGGCGACCGAACAGGCGGTGAGCAGCGCGTCGGTCTTGGCCAGCCGCGCTTCCGCCGAGAGCATGATGCAGGCGCCGAACAGGGCGGCGGCCAGCAGCGCCCGGCGCCGGTCGAGGAGGGCGAGGGCCGCCCAGTAGGTCAGCAGGATCGCCGCCAGCGCACCGACGAGCGAGGGGATCCGGTAGAGCCCGATCTGCGTGCGCGCCCGCGGCACGCCGAATGCCTCGCCGGCCGCGACGGCGGCGGCTTGCGCCCAGTAGATCCCGACCGGCTTCTTGTGGCGCGCCTCGGCCTGGAAGCGGATATCGACGAGATCGCCCGTCTCCAGCATCTGCTTGGACGCCTGGGCGAAACGCGGCTCGTCGCGGTCCATCGGCTGGAGCGAGGCGAGGCCCGGCAGGAAGCTCGCGAGCCCGATCAGCAGGAGCAGCAAGCCGGCCCGGACATGGCTCGCCGCTCCGAAGGACAGCACCCGGTCCGCAAGGTTCAGCGCGCCGGCAAGGGGCCGGACAAGATCCGTCCGCGGCGCTGCGGACGGGCCGACGCTGAGGCTCGTCATAGGCAGAAGCTTGGGCAGACGCTGCGGCGGAGGCGGCCCGCTTTCGGCACGGTCTGGCTCGGGCGGGAGAGGATGGACATCGGCGGCTCGGGCGGGCGGAACGGTGACGGCCGGTGGACGGCCCGCATCCGGCCGGGGCGCCGTGTCGGTGATCCCGCCGGGATTGTCAAATGCGGTCACGCCTCTCGCGCGACGCCACCCACGCGACCATGCCGGCCTCCCCCGGCAAAGCCTCGCCGGACGCGATCCTTCCTGCAAAAAGCAAGGCAACCATGCGCCGAGTGGGTAGCCGGCCCCGGTAGGCGACCCTATATCCCGATCATGGCAAACAACAGCGCAAATCCCTACACCCTCGAAATCGAAGCCTGCGAGCGCCCCGCCGGGCACTTCACCTGGGCCATCCGCCGGAACGGCAAGCTCTTCCAGCGCGCCGACCGGGTGCAGACCACGGAAGAAGCCGCCGAGCGTAGCGGGCTCGCCGCTCTGGAAAAGCTCCTCAGCGGCCGGGAGCGTTGATCGGTCCTTTTCGGCCGCTCTCGCCTCAGATCTCTCGAACCTGACCGACAAGGCTCCCGGGCATTCGCCCGCGGAGCCTTTTCCATGCCGTTGATCGCTTGTCAGGCTCGGCTAATCTCCTCCTGAAACGGGAGGCGAGGGTATGGCGCGTGCAACGATTTACGATCGGGATCTCGACCGCAACCCTGCGAACTATCAGCCGCTCACGCCGCTGACCTATCTCGACCGCGCCGCCCGCACCTTCCCGGACCGGGTCGCGGTGATCCACGGTCCGCTGCGCTGCTCCTATGCCGAGCTGTACGCCCGATGCCGCCGCCTCGCCGCGGCGCTGGCCGCCCGCGGCATCGGCCGCGGCGACACCGTGGCGGTGCTGCTCGCCAACACGCCGGCGATGATCGAGTGCCACTACGGCGTGCCGATGACGGGGGCGGTGCTCAACACCCTCAACACGCGCCTCGACGCGGCGGCTCTGGCCTTCTGCCTCGACCACGGCGAGGCCAAGGTCTTCATCGTCGATCGCGAGTTCGCGCGGATCGGTCGTGAGGCACTCGACCGGGCCGGGGTCTCGCCCCTCGTCATCGACTACGACGATCCGGAATTCTCCGGAGACAGCGCCTCCGTCGGCGAGACCGATTACGAGGAATTCCTCGCCGTGGGCGATCCCGACTTCGACTGGGCGATGCCGGCGGACGAGTGGGACGCGATCTCGCTGAACTACACCTCCGGCACCACCGGCGATCCGAAGGGCGTGGTCTATCACCACCGCGGTGCGGCCCTGCTCTCGCTCGGCAATGTCATCACCGCCGGGCTGCCGCAGCACGCGGTCTATCTCTGGACCCTGCCGATGTTCCACTGCAACGGCTGGTGCTTTCCCTGGACCCTTTCGATCGTCGCCGGCACCCATGTCTGCCTGCGGCAGGTGCGGGCGCCGGCGATGTACGCGGCACTCGCCGAGCACAACGTCACCCACCTGTCGGGGGCGCCGATCGTGATGTCGACGCTGCTGAACGCCCCCGAGGCGCAGAAGCGCCCCCTCCCCCGCCGGGTTCACTTCCTCACTGCCGCCGCGCCGCCGCCTGAGGCGGTGCTCGCCGCCATGGGCGAGGCCGGCTTCGACGTCACCCACCTCTACGGCCTGACCGAGACCTACGGCCCGGCGGTGGTGAATGCGTGGCACGAGGAGTGGGACGCGCTGCCCACGGATGAGCGCGCGCGGAAGAAGGCCCGCCAGGGCGTGCGCTACCCCGTGCTGGAAGGGCTCGACGTGCGCGACCCCGAGACGATGGAATCGCTGCCCGCCGACGGCGAGAGCCTCGGCGAGGTGATGTTCCGCGGCAACGTGGTGATGCGCGGCTACCTGAAGAACCCGGTCTCGACCGAGGCCGCCTTCAAGGGCGGCTGGTTCCGCTCCGGCGATCTCGGGGTGAAGCATCCCGACGGCTACATCCAGCTGAAAGACCGTTCGAAGGACATCATCATCTCAGGGGGCGAGAACATCTCCTCGATCGAGGTGGAGGACGCCCTGTTCAAGCACCCCTCGGTCGCGGCCGCCGCCGTGGTCGCCAAGCCCGACATGAAGTGGGGCGAGACGCCCTGCGCCTTCGTCGAGCTGAAGCAGGGGCAGGAGGTCACGCCCGAGGAGTTGGTCGCATGGTGCCGCGAGCGCCTCGCTCCCTACAAGCTGCCGCGCCACGTGGTGTTCGGGGAGCTGCCCAAGACTTCGACGGGCAAGGTGCAGAAGTTTTTGTTGAGAGAAAAGGCGCGAGAAGAGTGAGCCGACCGCTTCACTCCACCCCCAATTGCTGCGCGGCGCTCATGATCGCCGTCATGCGGTAGGGCTTCATCACCAGCACGCTCTCGCTCACCTGCCGGGGCTGCTCGGCGCTGTAGCCGGTCACGTAGATCACCGGCAGGGCCGGATGGAGGAGGCGGGCGCGCTCGGCGAGGTCCCAGCCGTCGAGCTGGCCCGGCAGGCGGATGTCGGTGAACAGGAGATCGACCCGCTCGGCCCCCTGGAGCAGGCCGTAGGCCTCCTCCGCGGTGCCCGCGCTGAGCACGGCGAAGCCGGCATCCTCGAACTCCATGGTCACGGCGTTGAGCAGCATCTCTTCGTCCTCGACGACGAGCACCGTCCGCTTGTCCGTCATCCCTCCCCTCTCCCTCCTTCTTCTCGTTGCCCTGAAAGTCCCCGCGCGCCCTGAGTGAGCACAGAAGGCGCCGGAAACCGCGAAGACCTCCCTAGCCCATCGTCCCGAAAGGCCGCCTCCGCCTTTCGGGACGATGGGCTAACCCGCGACCGCCACCGGCGGCAGCAGCGGCGGTGCGAAGCCGGGCTCGGCGGCCGGGTCCGAGCGCATCGACGCCGGGCGATTCGCGGCCGGCATCTGTGCCGGGAAGGACAGGCGTACGGTGGTGCTGGGCCGGTCGCCGCGCACGAAGGTGGCGTTGCCGCCCGATTGCTGCGCGAAGCCGAACACTTGGCTGAGCCCCAGGCCCGTCCCCTGCCCCAGCGGCTTCGTGGTGAAGAACGGCTCGAAGGCCCGCGCCTCGACCTCCGGCGTCATTCCGGTTCCGGTGTCCGATACCTCGAGGGCGAGCCCCTCGCCCCCCGGCAGCGGTCGGGTGACGAGGGTGAGAGTCCCGCCCTCCGGCATCGCGTCGCGGGCGTTGACCGCGAGGTTGAGAATCGCGTTCTCGAGCTGGTTGGGATCGATGTTCACCCGCGGCAGCTCCGGGGCGAGATCGGTCTCGAGCCGGATCCGCGATCCGATCGTCCCACGCAGGAACTCGGCGAAGGAGGCGATCTGCGCGTTGACGTCGGTGCTCACCGGCGAGAGCGGCTGGCGGCGGGCGAAGGCCAGCAGCTTGTGCGTCATCGTCGCCGCCCGCTCCGCGCCCTTCACCGCATCGCGCAGGCGCTTGCGCAGGGGGCTCTCCTCCGGCAGGCCGCGCTCGACCCGGTCAAGGTTGAGCAGCACCACGTTGAGCAGATTGTTGAAGTCGTGGGCCACGCCCCCTGTGAGTTGCCCGATCGCTTCCATCTTCTGGCTCTGGCGCAGCAGTTCTTCGGTGCGCTGACGCTCGGAGACGGCGGCCTCCAGGGCCGCGAGCGCCGCGTCGCGCTCCCGGATGCGTGCCTGCAGCGCCTCGTTGGCTTGGCGGAGCTGGGTGGGCGACGGCAGCGTCAGCGCCTTCGGCATCAGGATCCAGAGCGCCACCGACGTGCCGATGGAGGCGACGCCCGTGAAGAGCTTGACCGCCGCCTCTAGCCCGTAATCCGGCACCCAGAGTGTCCAGATCGCCATGAGATGCGTCGCGCCGCAAGCGGTGATGAACACGGCGAACGACCAGAACATCCAGCCGAACACCACGTCCCGGCGGCGGGACACGAAATAGGCCAGCCCGATGGGAATCGAGAAGTAGGCGAAGGCGATCAGGCTGTCGGAGACGACGTGCGTCCAGATCAGCTCCGGGCGCCAGAGGAGACAAATGCCGTGGGGCGAAAGGTTCTCGACCTCCCACAGCCGCCGCAGAAGTTCGAGCATTGCTTCGGCCCCGGCTCACCTGCGCGTGATCCTACAGACCGCACGGTCACACGCTCAACATGAATCGGGTGTTCCGGCAAACGCGGCCTCCCCTGACGCCGATTCTCTACGCGAGACGCCCGCGACCACCAAACGTTAAGCCTTGCTTAACCCTATTCGCTCATCAAACGGGGTGGTTTTCGAGGGCGGGCGCGAGTGTCGGCGCAACGGGCTATCACGCACGCTGAGGCGTCGCCGAGGGACTTGCAGGACGCTTTGCAAGCGGCTCTGCAACGGGCCCTGCAAGACGCCTCGCAAGAGGCCTCGCGGGCCCCTTCGCAGGACGCATCGCACGAGGCCCCGCATCCGGCGCCGACCGCCGCTCCTCAGCGGCGTGTCAGCCTCGGCAGCCTGCTGGCCGCCACGGCCCGGCGCCATCCTAATCGGATCGCCGTGGTCGATCCCGCCGACAAGCCGGACTGGAGCGACCGACCCGCCATCACCTGGACCTATGCCGCCGCGGCCGAGATCGTCGAGCGCCTCGCCCGCGGCCTGCGGAGCTGGCGTTTGCCTCCGGGCAGCCGCATCGGCCTGTGCCTGCCGGGCTCGGCCGAGAGCGCGCTGGCCATCCTCGCCGTCGAAGCCGCCGGCCACGTCGCCTGTCTCCTGCCGGTCTCCTGGGACGAGGAACGCCTGCTCACGGCGGCCCAGGGCGTGGCGCTGAGCGCGGTGCTGACCCAGGCCCGGCTCGGCTCCGCCGCGCCCGCGCAGCGCCTCTGCAACGTCGCCGCGCGCTATTTCGGCCTGCGCTATCTCGCTGCCTTCGGCCCCGACGTGCCGGACGGCGTGATCAACCTCGACCGGTTCGTTCTCGACGGACCGGCCGGAGAGACGGCCGGACCGGCACCTGCTTCCGCCGGCATCGTCAGCTTCGTCGGCGGCGATCCCGAGCGGCCGGTCTACCGCAGCGGCGAGTCGGTGGTGGCGGCCGCCGCCGCGCACCTCGTGGCGATGCGTGTCGCGCCCGGCGAGCGCATCCTCAGCCTGATCGGCCCGCACGACCTGCGCGGCCTCGCCACCGGGCTCGCCGCCGCCCTCGTGGCCGGCGCGGGCCTGGAGACGATGCCGCTGTTCGACGGCGCCGCCTTCGCGGCGGCCCTGCGGCGGCCGGGTCCGACCCACCTCGTCGCCCCCGCCTTCCTCGAAAAGAATCTCGCCGGTCGTGACCTTCCGTCGGATCTGCGCTCCGTCGCCTTGGTTCACCGAGCGCCGGCGCGCCTCCCCGGCCGCAGCCGCGCCATGGGCAGGCCGCAGAGCCTGCGGCACGACACGGTGATCGACACGATCATCTTCGACGAGACAGCGCTTCTCTCCGGCCGGCGCGGGACCGCAGGCGACCTCTCGCTGGTGCTCGGCAAGCCGGAGCGCCTCTCTCTTCCGACCTCGCTGCTGGCGCTGCGGCACGGCCCGGACGGGCGTCTCGCCTTCCGCGGCCAAGCCTCCGCCGCGACCGCGCTGCAGCGCGGGAATCGGCCCGCCGTGCCGGACGGAGCTTGGCAGGAGACAGTCTTCGCGCCGGTGCTGTTCGGGGGGCTTGCAACCGCGATCGAGGCGATTGAGACGTCCGAATCTGCCGCTTCCCCGGAAAATTTTGCGCCTGCGTAATCCCGCCCGCTGAGCGCGACCCGCGCGGCGATCACGCCTTCGTCAAATCAAATAAAAGCAGATAGATACAAGGACTTAGCGGAGGAGCGGCAGGCCCTGACGCCCTTACTCGCGGCCTGTGCAGTGCAGTTCATCAGGCCTTCAGCCAAGCGATTCTATGTTCGATCGATCTGCATGGCCGGCGAACCAATCGTGGCCGTGTGGGTTATCCGAAGCGCCTCTTCACACGAGGCGCGACATGGGGTAACGCTTAAGCTTATGGGTGCGCTGCAACAAGTGCTCGTCGTCGACGATGGCCGCCGCGCCGTCGATCGCTCTCTCGCCGCCGACCTTGCCGGGCTCGGTTACGCGAGCGTCACCGCTTCGATCGAGGCGGCGGACGACGTTCTCGCCGTGATCGCCCGTCCCGCGGCGATCGTTCTCCAGCTATCTTCCAGCCCAAATCCCCACATCGCTGCCCTTGCCAACCGTCTGCGCGAGCAGATGCGGGTCGGCGGCATCCCGGTGATCGAGATGGACGACGCAGGTCCCCGTTCGGGCGCGCCGGTCGATCTGAAGAGCCGAATCGGCCCCTACGTGCTCAACGAGCCGGAGCTGTAGGGCCTTCCCATAACGGGACAATGACGGGCGGGCCAAGGAGCCCGCCTTTTTCGCATGCGCGATCGGGAGACGCGGCTACGCCGCCAGAACGATCTCACTCTCGCGGACGGCGCGTTCCGCCGAACCGGAGCGGATGCGGTAGGAGGGCTCGCCGGTCGGATCGTCGGGCATCAGGCGGACGATTTCGCTGACTGCGCCGAAACCAAGCCTCTCGTCGAGGGGGGAGGACTGCGCACGGCGAACGCGCTGACCGAGCTTGAACTTGTGCATCATCGGAGTCTCCTCGAACGCTTTCTCTCCGAAGCGGCGGGCCGCGACGGCAAAGGGGAGCCCCCTCAGGACAATGAATCGGTCCGGGTCTCGTTCGCAATGCCCGATCGAGATCGGTCCCAGATCCGCGCCGGGCGGGCTCGCGAGCCGGAGGGCCGGCTCGCAGTGACGGCTGTCAACGACGCCTGTCAGCGGCGAAGTTTGATCTTGGCCTTGCGAGCGGCGTAGCGGGCGTCCCGCTCATCCTTCTGCTTGGCCTGGGCGAGGCGGACGCGCTCGGCGGCGGCCTCGATCTCGGCAGCCTTGCGCTCCGCTTCTGCCTCGCGTTCCGCGGCAGCGATGGCGGCCAGCCGCTCGGCTTCGAGGCGGCGCTGCACTTCGCGTTCCTTGACGCGCTCGTCACGGGCAACCGCGATGGCGCGACGCTCGGCGACGCGCGCCTGTACGGCCGGGTCGTCGTTGGCGGGGCGGGCGCGGAAACGGGCGAGCATGGCCTCACGCGCAGAGGCCGAGTCCTGGCGACGGTCGTCGAAGGAGTTTTGTTTGGTGAAGCTCACAGAGTGTCCTTGATCGTGCCGGATCCGGGTCGGACCACGGCCTTAAAAGCGCAAAGCCGCTCCGGGCCGGAGCGGCTTCGACATTTCGGGTTCAGGCGCGGATTACGCGACCTGGAGCTGACCCGCCGACTGCTTGCCGGAACGGCGATCGGTTTCCATCTCGTAGGAAACCTTCTGGCCCTCGGTGAGGCCACGCAGACCGGCGCGCTCGACGGCCGAGATGTGAACGAAAACGTCCTTCGAGCCGTCCTCGGGCTGGATGAAGCCGAAGCCCTTTTGCTCGTTGAACCACTTGACGGTGCCGGTGCTCATAGACTGTCCTTGTCTCCGCAGGATGCAAGTAGCGAGCCCCTGCGCCATGCGACGCTGAGGCTGTGTCGTTCGACCGATAACGAAGGAAAATGAGAACCGCCCTGCGGAGGCGTCACGGCCCAGAAAATCCGGCCTCGCATCGATGAGATCTATATGCGACTCGAATGAAGCTTTATCAAGGCTCGTTTTATTTTCGCGATGCAAGAATTGTTGGCAGGTCATTCGAAATGACCTGCCCGCTCGAGCGATTCGTCAACCCGTAGCGCGCGTTGGGACGCGATCGTCCCTCGCCCGAGAGCCGCTCACGCCGCCTTCTTGGCCCGTTTGGCGATGGTCACGAGGCCGCGCAGGATCTGCGTTGTCTCCTTCAGGCGCCGGGGCACGCCGTCGAGTTCGCGGATGAACACGACGCTCATGTCGGGCCGCACCTTGGCGAAGGAACCCTGCTCGACGACCATGGCGGCAAGCCCCTGGGGATTGGCGAAGGAGCGGCCGCGGAAATGCACCACGACGCCCTTCGGTCCCGCCTCGACCTTCTCGACATTGGCCTCGCGGCACAGGATCTTGATGGTGACGATCTTGAGGAGCTGCTCAACCTCCGGCGGCAACGGACCGAAGCGGTCGATCAGCTCCGCGCCGAAGCTCTCCATCTCGGCATCGTTCTCAAGGGTCGAGAGGCGCCGGTAGAGGCCGAGACGGACGGTGAGATCCTCGACATAGTCCTCCGGGATCGTGACGGGGGCGCCGAGCGCGATGGTCGGCGACCACGCCTCCTCCACCGGCTCCTCGATCCCCGCCTTCAAGGCGGTGACCGCGTCCTCCAGCATCTGCTGGTACAGTTCGTAGCCGACTTCCTTGATGTGGCCCGACTGAGCATCGCCCAGAAGATTGCCGGCGCCGCGGATGTCGAGGTCGTGGCTCGCAAGCTGGAAGCCGGCCCCGAGCGTGTCGAGGCTTTGCAGCACCTTGAGCCGCTGCTCGGCCTGCGCGGTGAGCTGGCGGTTGGCCGGCGTCGTGAACAGGGCGTAGGCCCGCGCCTTCGAGCGGCCGACGCGCCCGCGGAGCTGGTAGAGCGCCGCGAGACCGAACATGTCGGCCCGGTGCACGATCAGCGTGTTGGCAGTCGGAATGTCGAGGCCGGATTCGACGATCGTGGTCGAGAGCAGCACGTCGTACTTGCCTTCGTAGAACGCGGTCATCACGTCCTCGAGCTGGCCCGCTGCCATCTGGCCGTGGGCGACCGCGACCGTCACTTCCGGCATCTCCTGGTCGAGGAAGCGCTTGACCTCCGCCAGATCCTCGATGCGCGGCACCACGTAGAACGCCTGGCCGCCGCGATAGCGCTCGCGCAGCAGCGCCTCGCGGATCAGCAGCGGATCGAACGGCGTCACGAAAGTACGCACCGCCAGCCGATCCATCGGCGGCGTGGCGATGATCGAGAGCTCGCGCACGCCGGTCATGGCGAGCTGCAGCGTGCGCGGGATCGGGGTGGCCGAGAGCGTCAGCACGTGGACGTCCGCCTGAAGCGCCTTCAGCCGCTCCTTGTGGGCCACGCCGAAATGCTGCTCCTCGTCGACGATGATGAGGCCGAGATCCTTGAAGGCGACGTTCTTGGCCAGAAGCGCGTGGGTACCGATGACGATATCGACCTTGCCCTCGGAGAGGCCGGTGCGCGTCTGGCGCTGATCGCCGGCGGAGACGAAGCGCGAGAGCTGGGCGACGTTGATGGGCAAGCCTTTGAAGCGTTCGGCAAAAGTGCGAAAATGCTGGCGGGCGAGCAGCGTCGTCGGCACCACCACCGCCACCTGCTTGCCGGAGATCGCCGCGGCGAACGCTGCGCGCAGGGCCACCTCGGTCTTGCCGAAGCCGACATCGCCGCAGACGAGGCGATCCATCGGCCGCCCGGCATTGAGGTCGTCGAGCACCGCGTCGATGGCGTTGGCCTGATCCTCGGTCTCCTGGAAGGCGAAGCGCGCGGCGAATTCCTCGTACAGCCCCTCCGGCGCCTTGAGGCTGGGGGCGGGCTTCACGAAGCGGGCGGCGGCGACCTTGATGAGCTCGCCCGCCATCTCGAGGATGCGCCGCTTCATCTTGGCCTTGCGGGCCTGCCACGCCCCGCCGCCGAGGCGGTCGAGCGCGACCTCCGAGTCCTCCGAACCGTAGCGCGTCAGAAGCTCGATGTTCTCCACCGGCAGCAGCAGCAGGCCGCCGGCATATTGCAGCTCCAGGCAGTCGTGCGGCGCGCCCGCCGCGGTGATCGTCTTGAGGCCGACGAAGCGGCCGATGCCGTGATCGGCATGCACCACGAGGTCGCCGGGCTGGAGCGCCTGCACCTCCAGGATGATGTCCTGGGGCCGCTTCGACTTGCGCTTCTGGCGCACCAGCCGGTCGCCCAGGATGTCGCCCTCGGCCACCACCGCGAGCCGGTCGAGGGTGAAGCCCGCTTCCAGGCCCCAGACCGCGACCGCCACGTCGGTGCCGCGCTTCAAGGCGTTCACGGCGGTGAAGGTGTTGATCTCGATGGGTTTCTTGAGGCCGTGATCGGCCAGCACGCCGCAGAGCCGGTCGCGGGAGCCGTCGGACCAGGATCCCAGGATCACGTGATGCCCGGACGCCTGCAGGTCGCGAATATGCGCGACCGCCGCGTCGAACACGCTCGCCGCCTCGTCCGCTCGCTCGGGCGCGAAGTTGCGACCGGCCTTGGCGCCGCAATCGATCACGGCGCGCTCGTCGGAATCCGGCTGCGCGAAGGGAGTGAGCCGGGCGACCGTGCCAGCCTCGACCTTGCCCTTCCACTCGTTGGGCGTGAGGTAGAGCGCGCGCGGCGGCAGCGGCTTGTAGGGCGCCACACCGGATTGCGGGTTCTTCAGCGCGGCCTCGCGGGCCTGGAAATAGTCCTGGATCAGGGAGAGCCGCTCGGCTGCCGCCTCCTCGACCTGCGGGTCGAACAGCATCGGCACGTCGCCGAGATAGTCGAACAGGGTGTCGAGGCCGTCGTAGAACAGCGGCATCCAGTGTTCGAGGCCGGCGTAGCGCCTTCCCTCGCTCACCGTCTCGTAGAGCCGGTCGTCGCGTGTCGCCGCGCCGAAGCTCGACAGGTAGCCTTGGCGGAAGCGCCGGATCGTCTCGGTGGTGAGTTGCACCTCGCTCATCGGCACGAGATCGAGGGAGCGCAGCGATCCGACGGTGCGCTGCGTCTCGGGATCGAAGGCGCGGATCGACTCGAGGGTGTCGCCGAAGAAATCGAGGCGGATCGGGTTCGGCAGGCCGGGCGGCGAGAGATCGAGGATGCCGCCGCGCACGGCGTACTCGCCGGTATCCCGCACCGTGCCCGTGCGCAGAAATCCGTTGGCCTCGACCCAGGCCACCACCTTGTCCATCGGCACCACGTTGCCGATCGCCGCCGAAAACGTCTCGACCGCGACCCGGGCTCGGGGCGGCACCCGCTGTACCAGGGCGTTCACCGTAGTGCAGAGGATACGCGGCTTCTCTTCCGACGAGCGCGAGCGGGTGAGCCGCGACAGCGCGGTCATGCGCTGCGCGGCGATCGCGGCATTGGGCGAGACGCGATCGTAGGGCTGGCAGTCCCAGGCCGGAAAGCTCATCGCCTCGATCTCGGGGGCGACGAATTTCAGCGCGTTCTGAAAGGCATTGGAGCGCCCCGAATCGCGGGCGACATGGACCAGCACCGCCGGCCCCTCGAACGAGCCGGACAGCGCGCGGGCGAGATCGGCCGCCACCAGCGCGTCGAAGCCGTCGGGCACCGAGGCCAGGGTCGGGCTATCGCCGCGGCGGATCGCGTCGAGTGCCTTGGTCAGCGGCGCCGATTTCGGCAGGGCGAAGCGCGCGGTCTGCGGCTTCGGGGCGGGAGCGGGCGGCTTGGGCTGGGGCTTGGCCATCAGATCGTTGATTTCTACGTGCGCTCGACATCATCGCTCTCCCCCCTCTTCGAGGGAGAGTGGCCCTCGCGTGAGCGAGGGTCGGGAGAGGGGGCGCCGCATCCGGAAGGACCTGAGCCGGCCCCGTACCCGCCCGCTCCGTGGGCACCCTCTTCTATAGTGGGGAGAGGGAATGCCAGCGCCTAACAGGAAGCTGTCTGCGGCGGCAAACGTTCAGTTATGGATCGGCGCGTCGTGCCGATGAAACGCCTTGAGCCGGCGATAGACGGCGGTGTCGTAGTTCTCCGGCGTCGCATCCTCACCGGTGAGCCAGCGGAACAGGTCGCGGTCGGGCACCTCGATGAGGGCCTCGAACTGCGTCAGTTCCTCCTCGGACAGCGCGCCGATCTCGGCATCGGCGAAGCGGCCCATGATCAGGTCCATCTCGCGGATGCCGCGGTGCCACGCGCGGAACAGCGTGCGGCGGCGGCGCGGGTCGAGGTCGGCGCTGGTGCGGGTTGTGCCGGACATGGGCTTTCCCCTGGTGATCCTGAACCCGCATGTAGAGGGGCGTGCGGCTGCGGGCAAACGGCGTCAGCGCGGGAGGCGCACCACGGCCCGGACCTGTGGCGAAACGTAACCCGCATCGTGCGCGAAGGGCAGCGGGGTGTCGGTGCGCAGGGCGTCGAGCACGCACGAAAAGTCCGTCGCGCAGCGGAAGCCCAGCACCCGCTCGGCGCGCGAGGCATCGTAAACCCGGCCGATGCGCGTCGGCAGGTGCCAGCCGCGCTGGGCGTAGAGCCTGGGTGCGTCGGGAAACAACCGCGCGATCACGCCTGCCGCATCCTCCTTCAAGGCCCGCGCCTCCGCGCGCGCGAAAGGCGTCGGCGCGGAGAGCACGAAGGTGGCGCAGCCGATCTGCGGCGCCCGCTCCAGCGCGACGACATGGGCGCGGGCGGCGTCCTCCACGGTGAGGCGCCGGTGCAGGAACTCGTTGGCCTTCCGGTTCTCGCCGGAGAGATCGCGATGGGTGTCGTCCTCCTCGGGGAAGAAGCGGGCGGTGCGCAAGCTGAGGCAGGCGAGCCCGTGCTCCAGATGGAAGAGCCGGCAGAGATCCTCGGCGGCGCGCTTGGTCACGCCGTAGATGTTGCGCGGTGCGAGCGGCCCCGAATCCTCGTCGAGCCAGACCGCGTGGTCGGCGGTCTCGTCGCGGATGGCCTGCGAGATCATCAGCGAGGTCGTGGAGGTGAAGACGAAGCGGTCGTGGCCCGCTCGGGCCGCCGCCTCCAGCAGGTTGAGCGTGCCGGTCACGTTCACGTCGATGAAGCGCTGCGCCGGATACCGGGCGATGTCCGGCTTGTGCAGGGCGCCGGCATGGATCACCGCCTCGATGCCGTGCGTGTCGAAGACCCGCGTGATCAGCCCGGCCTCGGCCACCGAGCCGACCACCTGCGTCTCAGGCCCCGGCACCACGTCGAGCCCGGTGACGGCATGGCCCGCCGCGCGCAGTTGCGGGGCGAGGAACCGTCCGAGCCAACCGGAGGAACCGGTGAGGAGCACGCGCATGACGCCATATACGCAGCTGTGGGCGAAGGGTGAAGCGGGGTATACGGTGTCCGCGCATCGCTCACGCTTTCAAGGCCCAAGCTTCCGGTCACATGACCTCGGACATCAGGCAGACCCTCGGGCACCGTGCGGATGTGGCCCCTCACCGCTCCGGCGGGGATGACAGCCCCGGCCTACGGCCCAGCATCCTCGATCCGCTTTTCGCCCCGGCCCGCGGCCTGCCCGGCGTCGGGCCGAAGATCGCGCCGCTGATCGAAAAGCTGCTGGGCTCCGAGGAGCGGCCGGCCCGCGTCGCCGACCTGCTGTTCCACCTGCCGCAGAGCGGCGTCGCCCGGCCGCTCTGCGGCTCGATCCGCGATGCGCCGACCGGCGAGCCCGTCACCCTCGGCGTGACCGTGGTGGCCCATCGGCCGCCGATGTTGGGCAAGCGCGCCTTCCGCGTGCTGGTCGAGGACGGGACCGGCGACATCAGCCTCGTCTTCTTCGGCATGCCGCGGGGACGCATCGAGAAGATGCTGCCCGTCGGAAGCCACCGCTACGTCTCGGGCCGGATCGACCTGTGGGACGGCACCCGGCAAATGGTCCATCCCTCCCGCATCCTCGACGAGGCGGGATTGGCGAGCCTGCCCGCCGTCGAGCCGATCTACGGCGCCACCGAGGGCCTGACCTCGCGGGTGATCAGCAAGATCGTCCACGGCGCGCTCGACCGACTCCCCGTCCTGCCCGAGTGGCAGGACGCGTCCTATCTCGCCCGCAATCGCTTCCCGCCCTTCGCCGAGGCCCTGCGCATCGAGCACCGGCCCGAGGAGGCCCCCCCTCCCCCGAGCGAGGGGCAGCCCCCGCCCGCCAGTCCCGCGCGCAAGCGGCTCGCCTATGACGAGTTGCTGGCCTCGCAGCTCGCGCTCGCCCTGGTGCGCGCCCGCCAGCGGCGGAAAGCCGGCCGGGTCAATGCCGGCGACGGGCACCTCAAGGCGCGGGTCGAGGCGGCGCTGCCCTTCGCGCTGACCGGCGCGCAGGCACGGGCGGTGGAGGAGATCCGCGCCGACATGGCCTCCGAACGGCGGATGCTGCGACTGCTCCAGGGCGATGTCGGCTCCGGCAAGACGGCGGTGGCGCTGCTCGCCATGGCCTCGGCGGTGGAGGCCGGGCGGCAGGCCGCCTTGATGGCGCCCACCGAAATTCTGGCGAGGCAGCACTTCGAGCGGCTGGTGCCGCTCGCGGGCGCCATGCGCCTGCGGCTGCTGACCGGCCGCGACCGGGCCGCCGAGCGGCGCGCGACGCTCGCGGATCTCGCGGCGGGCGGGATCGACATCGTGGTCGGCACCCACGCCCTGTTCCAAGAGGCGGTGGCGTTCCGCGATCTCGGCCTCGCCGTGGTGGACGAGCAGCACCGCTTCGGCGTGCACCAGCGCCTCGCGCTCGGCGCCAAGGGCGAGGCGGTAGACATCCTGGTGATGACCGCCACCCCGATCCCGCGCACCCTCGCGCTCACCTTCTTCGGCGACATGGACGTCTCGGTACTCGACGAGAAGCCGGCCGGGCGTCAGCCGATCAAGACCATCACCGTGCCGGTGGAGCGCGTCGACGAGGTGGTGGAGGGCCTGCACCGGGCGCTGGCCGCGGGCGATCGGGTCTACTGGATCTGCCCGCTGGTGGCGGAGTCGGAATACGTCGATCTGGCTGCGGCGGCCGAGCGCTTCGAGGATCTGAAGAAGCATTTCGGGGATGGGGTCGGCCTGATCCACGGCAAGATGCCGGGGCCGGAGAAGGACGCGGCGATGGAGGCATTCGCCGCCGGCCGCACCCGCGTGCTGGTCTCGACCACGGTGGTGGAGGTCGGCGTCGACGTGCCGGAGGCCACCATCATGGTGATCGAGCATGCCGAGCGGTTCGGGCTGGCCCAGCTCCACCAGCTCCGCGGGCGGGTGGGACGCGGCTCGAAGGCCTCCTCTTGCCTGCTGCTCTACCGCGGGCCTCTCGGGCAGGTGGCCAAGGCGCGGCTCGAGATGATGCGCGCCAGCGAGGACGGCTTTCGCATCGCCGAGGAGGACCTGCGCCTGCGCGGCGAGGGCGAGGTGCTCGGCACCCGGCAATCCGGCATGGCCGCCTTCCGCCTCGCGCGGCTGGAGAGCGACGGCGACCTCTTGGAGGCCGCCCGCGACGATGCCCGGCTGATCGTGGAGCGTGACCCGCGCCTCTCGAGCGAGCGTGGCCGGGCGCTCAGGGTGCTGCTCTACCTGTTCGAGCGCGAGGCGGCGATCCGGCTGATCGAGGCGGGCTGACATCGCGGCCGCTCGATCGACGCGGCAAGCCGTGTCATTCGCCAGCGCGGGGAGGAGCGAGGCCAGCCCCTGCCATTGCGAAGGCGACCGCCGGATGCCGAACGCGGTCACTCGTTCAGGATGTCGTTCAGGAACATGCGATCCTGAATGGGCCGTTCAGAAAGTCGAAGGCATCGCGCCGGAAACTCCCCGGCTGCGGCAACGCTGCCCGCAAAAAGGAAGATTTCTATTTCCGATCAATCCCTTGCACAGCATCGCTCTCACTCGAAGTGAGCGCGCGGCAGGGCGGAAAAAGCGGAATTACCTTGTATTTGCCCCAATCGTCGCTTAACTGGAGATGAACAAACGGCCTCGTAGACCGGGGTGCCACTGGAAAAAAGGAGGATCGCGATGTCGATCGCACCGTTCCAACGCCTGCCGGGTTCCTCCGAGAATTGGGGAGCCGATACGCTCTCCGTCGAACCCTGGCTCATGCCGATCTCGGATCGCGAGACGCGCGACGAGACGACGTCGGACGCTCTGGTGAGCGCCGTGCGGCAATCTTCGCGCCGGCTCTGGATCGCGGCCAACGCGCTGTGCGCGGGCCTTGCCCTGTTGCTGACTGTCCAGATCGCGACCGACTGGTCCTCGCCGGTTGCTCGCCCCGTGATCGGGCATCAGGTCGCCGACGCGACTCCGCCGACGCTACCGGTCGAGAAGGCTTCGCTCCACCACTGAGGCGAAAAAAGCCGTAAGATCGGACTTAAAGATCAGGGCCTAGAGATCAGGGCGTGCCGGTTCCCGGCGCGCCTTTTCTGTATCCGGAGCCGCCTCCCCTTCCGCGACCTGCGCCTGGCGCAGGGAGGCGGCCATGGCGTGGAAGCCCGCCCGCGGATCCTCCGGCTGGATCACGCCTGCCGACATCACGAGCTTAGCCGCATCGTCGACGCTGATGGCGATCTCCACGATCTCGGCGCGCGGCAGGTAGAAGAAGAATCCCGTGGTCGGGTTCGGCGCACAGGGCAGGAACACGCCGACGTAATCGTGCTCGCCGCCCTCCTTCGCCTGGAGCGCGCCCTGCACTTCATTCGCCGCGGGGGCCGAGAGGAACACCACCGACCACGTCCCCTTCACCGGGAACTCCACCAGTCCGACGGTGCGGAACGAGGTGCCGTTGGCCGAGAACAGCGTCTCGAAGATCTGGCGCAGCCCGCGGTAGAGGCCGGAGATGACGGGCGTGCGCGCGAGCAGCACCTCGCCGAACTCCACCACCGAGCGCCCGACGAGGTTGGCGGTGAGGAAGCCGAGCAAGGTCACCGCGACGAAGGCGATGACGAGGCCGAGGCCCGGAATCGAGAATGGCAGGTAGTGGTCCGGCAGGTAGCTCGCCGGCACCAGCGGCTTCACCCACCCGTCGATCAGGGCGATGAACCACCACGTGATGTAGATCGTGATCGCGAGCGGGCCCGCGACGATCACGCCGGTGAGGAAATAGGTCCGCAGCCGGCCGCGGGCGCTGACGCGCGTCTTGGACGAGGCGGGTTCCGGAGCATCCGGAATCGGCGAGAGGGTCGGCGCCACGCATGCACCTCGAGAGGCGGACGAGCGGGCGGACGGATCCATCCCGGCCTCCCGCTCTCCGGGGCAGAGACCTAGCCGCTGCGCGTGGACGGCTCAAGAGCGGCCGGCACCGGCGCGCCGCATCAGCAGCCTGCGCGGGCCTGAGCGACGTGCGAAATCCGCCTCGCGAAGCAACGAACCCGATTTCGTATGAGTGGTGCGCGAGGCAACTTGATCGGGGCCCACGAAATCTTACCTCGGTACAGCCCGTTGTAGCTAAGTTTCAGGGAGAGGACGCGATGCACGTCACCATCGAGCAGGCGGAAAAGGCGATTGAGGCCGCGCGCGCCAAGGCGGTCGAACTCGGAACGCAGATGTGTATCGCGATCGTCGATTCCGGCGGCAACCTGAAGGCCTTCCATCGCATGGACGGCGCCTGGGTCGGCTCGATCGATATCGCGCAGAAGAAGGCCAAGACCTCCGTGTTCTTCGGCATGAAGACGGGGCAGATCGGCTCCCTGTCGCAGCCCGGCGGCTCGCTCTACGGCATCGAGCACTCGAACCAGGGCCTGATCACCTTCCCCGGCGGCATTCCGATCGTCGATGCGGACGGCGAGATGTCGGGCGCCATCGGCGTCAGCGGCTCGTCGGTGGAGAACGACGACGCGGTGGCGCTCGCAGGCGCCAGCGCGATCGGCGACACCGAGTTGCCCGACCACCCCTGGCGCACCTGATACTACGGCAGGCGCATCGATCCGGATGCCGGGTCGATGCGCCGAGCGACGGCCCATGCCGTCACTTTGAGTGAAAACAGGGGCTCGTGGCCGAGCGGTACTCCCGCCGGCTCACTCCACCGTGACCGACTTCGCCAGATTGCGCGGCTGATCGACGTCTTTGCCCATGAAGACGGCGGTGTGATAGGCGATGAGCTGGATCGGCACCGCGTAGACGATCGGCGCGATCACCGGATCCACGTCCGGCATGGTCAGCGTCGCCAGCGTGTCCAGCCCGGCCGCCGCCGCGCCCTTCGCGTCGCCGACGAGGATGATCTTTCCGCCGCGGGCGGCGACCTCCTGCATGTTCGAGACGGTCTTCTCGAAGATCGCGTCGTGGGGCGCGATCACGATCACCGGCACGCTCTCGTCGATCAGCGCGATCGGCCCGTGCTTGAGCTCGCCGGCCGCGTAGCCCTCCGCATGGATGTAGCTGATTTCCTTCAGCTTCAGGGCCCCTTCGAGCGCCATCGGGTAGCTCGTGCCGCGGCCCAGATAGAGCACGTCGCGGGCCTTGGCGATCTCGCGGGCGAGCCCTTCGACTTCCGCCTCCATCTTGACCGCCTCGGCCATCAGTCCGGGGGCGGTGATGAGCGCGTCGACGATGGCGCGCTCGCGCTCCGCGCTCAGCGTACCGCGGGCGCGGCCGGCGGCGAGCGCGAGGCAAAGCAGCACCGTGAGCTGGCAGGAGAAGGCTTTCGTGGAGGCCACACCGATCTCCGGTCCGGCGAAGGTCGGCATCACCACCGACGATTCCCGGGCGATGGTCGAGGTCGGGACGTTGACCACCGCCAGCGTGTGCTGGCCCTGGCTCTTGGCGTAGCGCAGCGAGGCGAGCGTGTCAGCGGTCTCGCCCGACTGCGAGATCACGAGCGTCAGCCCGTCCCGCTCCAGCGGCGGCTCGCGGTAGCGGGTCTCGGAGGCGACGTCGATCTCGACCGGCAGACGCGCCAGGGTCTCGAACCAGTACTTGGCGACCAAGCCGGCGTAGTAGGCGGTACCGCAGGCGGTGATCGAGAGGCGCGAGAGCCGGGCGAAGTCGAAGGGCAGATCCTCCTGCAGGACGACCTGACCACGGGCCATGTCGATGTAGTGGGCGAGCGTGCGGCCGACGACCTCCGGCTGCTCGTGGATCTCCTTCGCCATGAAGTGGCGGTGGTTGCCCTTGTCCACGAGGAAGGCTTGCGTCGCGATCCGCTGACGCGGCCGGCGCACCGCCTTGCCGGTGAGATCCCGGATCTCGGCGCCGTCGCGGGTCAGGATCGCCCAGTCGCCCTCTTCGAGATAGGTGATCTCGTCGGTAAAGGGCGCCAGCGCCAGGGCGTCCGAGCCGAGATAGGTCTCACCCTGCCCGAAGCCGATGGCCAGGGGCGCGCCGTGGCGGGCGCCGATCAGGAAGTTTTCCTCGCCCGCGAACAGGAAGGCCAGGGCGAAGGCGCCGTGCAGGCGCGGCAGCGCCGCCTCGACGGCGGCCACGGGCCCGAGCCCCTGCCCCATCAGGTGGCTGACGAGCTGGGCCACGACCTCGGTGTCGGTCTCGCTCTCGAAGCGGGCACCCGCCGCCTCAAGCTCGCTCTTCAACTCGCGGAAGTTCTCGATGATGCCGTTATGGACCACCGCCAGCCGCTCGGTGGCGTGTGGATGGGCGTTGGTCTCGTTCGGGCGTCCGTGGGTGGCCCAGCGGGTATGGCCGATGCCGATGGCGCCGGGCAGCGGCGCCTGGACCAGCTTGCGCTGGAGGTTCGAGAGCTTGCCCTCGGCCCGTCGGCGATCGAGCCGGCCGTGCTCCAGGGTGGCGACGCCGGCCGAATCGTAGCCGCGATATTCGAGTCGCCGCAGCGCCTCGACCAGCGCATCCGCGACTGCCTCACGCCCGACGATGCCGACGATTCCGCACATGGCCGATCCTGAAGCCGCCTGATTAGAGATGCGCCGTTCCATCCCGTGATGGGACGTCCGCCCAGGCTCGGCTCCCTGCGATGCAAGAGTCTGACCTGAAGCGTGGCGCGGATGGAACGGCTTGTACGGACCGAAGCGCGAGAAGGCCAGCACCCGCCGCTTCGTGCCTTTCCGCTCCGCCGCTCAGCTCTTCCTGGCCTCGCGGGCGGCCTTGGCCGCCTTCAGCGTCTCGCGCAGTGTCTTGGCTGCCCCCTCGCGGGTGACCTGCCGCCCCCGCGCCACGGCGAGCGCGTCCGCCGGTACGTCGCGGGTGATGACCGAGCCGGCCCCGACCAGCGCGCCCGCGCCGACACTGACCGGCGCCACCAGGGCCGAGTTCGAGCCAATGAAGGCGCCCTCGCCAATCAGCGTACGATGCTTCGAAACGCCGTCGTAATTGCAGGTGATAGTGCCCGCGCCGATATTGGCCCCTGCCCCGACCTCGGCGTCGCCGAGATAGGTCAGGTGCGAGGCCTTGGCACCCGCGTGCAAGGTTGCGTTCTTGATCTCGACGAAGTTGCCGAGATGGACGCCCGCCCCCAGCACCGCGCCGCCGCGCAGGCGCACGTGCGGGCCGATATCGACGCCCTCCATCAGCCGAGCGTCGTGCAAGTGCGAGAAGGCGCGGATGGTGCAGCCGTCGCCAACGACGACGCCGGGACCGAACACGCAATGCGGCTCGACAATGACATCGCGGCCGAGAACCGTGTCGACGCTCAAGAAGACCGTCTCCGGCGCGATCAGCGTTGCGCCGCCGAGCTGGGCCGCCTGGCGCAGGCGCGCCTGGATCGTGGCCTCCGCGACGGCGAGCTGTACCCGATCGTTGACCCCCTGCGCTTCCGCCTCGGCGACGGGCACGACGGCCACAGGGAGCCCGTCGGCGACGGCGAGCGCCACCGCGTCGGTGAGGTAGTATTCGCGGTTGGCGTTGTCGTTGCCGATCCGCTCCAAGAGGCCGAGGGCGTGGGCACCGGAGAGTGCCATCAGCCCGGCATTCGACAGACGGACGGCCCGCTCGTCCTCGGAGGCGTCCTTCTCCTCGCGGATCGCCCGGACGCGGCCCTCTTCCGTCAGCACCCGCCCGTAGCCGGTTGGGTCGGCGGCCTCGAAGGCCAGCACCGCCACCGCCGCACCCTCGCGCAGGGGGGCGCGCAGGCGGGCAAACGTCTCGGCCGTGACCAGCGGCGTATCGCCGAACGCCACGAGCACGTCCCGCCCCCCCTCCAGCGCCGCGCGGGCGGTGAGAACCGCGTGCGCCGTGCCGAGGCGATCGGCCTGGAGATGGATGCTGGCGCCGGGTGCCAGCCGCTCGATCTCGCGGACGACGTCCTCGCGGCCGGGCTCGACGACTACGGCGAGGCGGGAGGCCCCCGCCTCCTGCACGGCGGCGAGCACGTGGCCGAGCATGGAGCGATTGGCCAACGCATGGAGCACTTTGGGCCGGTCGGAGCGCATCCGCACGCCCTTTCCGGCCGCCAGCACGATCGCGGTGAAGCTGCTCTCCGCTCCCTGGTTCGCGCCTGCCGTCATCGAAATCCGCTTCCTGCCGTCTGGAAGTCCCTACGAAACGCCCGGTCACCGGTCGCCCTGCCCTGCCGGCCGCGACGGCGCAGCGGGAGCCACGTGAGAGACACTGAATCGACGGCCCGTTTAGCCGATCGGACGGCGGGCGCGAAGAGCCGGAGGATCGGCGCCGCGGCTTCGAGGCACGTGGCACAGAGCGTAGCCCGCGGCGCAACGGGCCCTTACCACGGCAGGCAGCGGATCTGCAGCAGATCCTCCGCGCTCACCCGCACGCCGAAGGCCAGGGCGCGCCAAACCGGCATCGTCGCGAAACCGAGGCCCGTGGCGAGGACGAGCCAGGGCCAAGCCTGGCGCAAGCCATTGACTGCCGGCCGCAGGTCGTCGTCCTTTGCCCGCCTCATCGCCGCAGCGCGGCGGGGGCCACGCCTGTCCGCCCGCGCCCCGTGCGCAACAGCCAGACTCCGCCCAGCAGCATGGCGAGGCCCCAGGCGAGGAAGCCGAGGTCCCAGGCGAGCCAGTGCGCCCGGTCCACCCGCTCGTTGACGTGGTGAACGCCGAACCACTGGTGGTCGATCAGGCCTTCGACGAGGTTGAACAGCCCCCAGCCGACGAGCAGGCTGCCGACCAGCGCCCGGTTCGACCAGCGCAGATGCCGCCCCCGTGCCCGGCGCCACAGGATGAACAGCCCGATCACGACGAAGACGTAGGTCGCGCTGTGGAAAATCCCGTCCCAGAGCGTGTTGAGTTCGAGGTTCTCGATCGAGGTGATCGGGTACCAGGAACTGAGCATATGGTGCCATTGCAGCACCTGATGCAGCACGATGCCGTCGAAGAAGCCGCCGAGGCCGAGCCCGAACAGCACACCCGCCGCGACCGGGAAGTCGCCCCCCTCCGCCGGCGCGAGAGCGCTCGGTTGATCGCGCGACGCCATCGCCGGCGGCCTCACGGCGAGCGGTAGGCGGAGCCGTCCTCGGCCCGCGCCGGCGTCTCGACGTAGCGGCCCTGATCCGGCACGGCGATGCGCTCGAAATCTTGCGCCAGCGCGTCGAGGCCGCGGCGCAGTTCCGGCCCCTGGAGGGGTCGTCCATGGCCGGTCACCGCCCGTTCGGGCTTGAGCGCGGCGAGGCTGCGCACGGAGCCGCCCGCGGCCGGCCAATCGATGGTCAGATACATCGGCGGCCCATGGACCTCCGGCTCCTGCGTCACCACGGCATAGGCCGATTCCTGGGCGGTGGTAACGAAGGCGTCACCCGCAATCAGGCTGCGGTCGGCCTCGCGCCAGAACGAGACGTGGCCCGGCGCATGGCCGGGCGTGTGCAGCCAGCGCCAGCCCGGCATCGGCGGCACGCTGCCGTCGGCGGGCAGGAGTTGCAGGCGGGACGACACGTCCACGGGCTTGGTGGGGTAGAGCGGCGCGATGCGCGCCATCAAGCCGCCCCCCACGCTCGGATCCGGCGTTGGATAGGCGGCGCTGCCGTCGAGATAGGGCCGCTCGAGTCCGTGGGCGTAGACGGGGACGTCCCATTCCTCCGCCAGATCCTCCAGCACGCCGACATGGTCGAAATGGCCGTGGGTCAGCACGATGGCCGCCGGCCGGGCGCCCTCGCCGAAGCGGGCGGCGGCGGCATTGCGGATCGCGGCCTTCGAACCGGGAATGCCGGCATCGACAAGGACCCAGTTGCGGTCGCCGGCACCGGGGATGCCGACGAAGACGACATTGGCCAGCACGAGGCGGCGATAGGCGAGATCGGGCGCGAACGCGTGGGTGCCGTCGTCGCGCTCGGCATCGGCCCGCGGATCGTCGGCGCGGGCCTGGCGGCTGATCGGGATCTGCTGCGCCACAGCCTTCTCCTGTGCGAGGTGGGACGGGATGCCGGCCGGCGCTCCGGCCGCGTGGGAGCGGTCATCACGGGAAGGCCGACGCGGTAGCTTTGTTCCCGCGGCCCGACAGGGCGGAAAAAGGTTGCCGGGGGCATTCTTCAGAAACTTCGCGAGAGGGCCCAGGTTGGAAGGGTATCGATCGCCAAGGCCATCCGGCACGTGCGATCTCAGGGTTCGTCGCCGCGCCAATGTTGCCCGCCCCGCACTCACTCTGCTCCTGTCACGCGGCTGCCGAGCGGCGGCTCCATGATGAGCCTCGCTTGAGCCCCTCGATCCCGGACCCGACACCGTGAGCGATCCGACCTACCCGCCCCTCGACGTGCTCAAGCCCGTGGCCTTCGGCCTCTGGATCGTGGACAGCGGCCCGATCCACGCCGCGGGCCTGCCGCTGCCGGTGCGCATGACCGTGGTGCGGCTCTCCGACGGCGGCATCTGGCTGCACTCGCCGACCCGCTACGACGCGGATCTGCACCGCGAGATCGAGGCGCTCGGGCCGATCCGCCACCTCGTCGCGCCCAACGTCACGCACTGGACCTATCTGAGGGAGTGGCAACGTCATTGCCCGCAGGCCCTGACCTGGGCCGCCCCGAACCTGCGCGAGCGTCGGCAGGTCCGTCAGGCGGGCGTGCGGCTCGACCGGGATCTCGGCGACGCGGCGCCACCCGAATGGTTCGACGATCTGACGCAGGTGGTGGTGCCCGGCGGATTCGGGTTCCGGGAGGTGGCCTTCTTCCACACCGCCTCGGCGACGCTGATCCTGACCGATCTCATCCTGAATCTGGAGCCGGGCAAGCTGCCGCCCCTGCTGCGTCCGCTCCTGCGGATCGCCGGTGCGACCGCACCCGACGGACGCGCGCCGATCTATCTTCGACTGGTGGTGCGGCTGCGCAAGCACGAGGCGGCCCGGGCCGCGGCAGCCCTCGTCGCCCTGTCGCCGGAGCGGGTGTTGTTCAGCCACGGCGCCTGGTTCGACCGCAACGGCACGAGGGAACTGCGCCGCTCCCTGCGCTGGCTGATCGGCTGAGGCGGGCTGAGCCGCCCCAACGATCGCTTAGGCGTTGCTCCGCCCGCGGTGATCGGGATCGACCCCACCCTCCGCCGTGGTCTCGTTCTCGACATCGCCCTCGAAGGTGGACTCTCCCTCGATCGCCTCCGGGTCCGTCCCGGTCATCCCCTTCGACTGCCCGATGCCCGGGTTGCCCTTCAGGTCGGCATCGGTCGGCGTATCCGTCTTCAGATGCTTCGACATACGAATGTCGTCTCCCGGTTTCTCAGGTTGAGTCCGGGCAACCTGGGTTCTCGGCGGGTGTTCCGGGCGCATTCTGTCTCACCGCCCTGGGCGCGTCCGGCCCCATCCACAGGAATGCTCCCCCTCCCGAGCGGCCGTGCGGGCCGGCGCTCACGGAACCTGCAGCGTCGTGTCCTCCCGCTGCGCCCGGCGCAGGGCGTCGAGCAATTCGCCCTCGATGAGGAGGGCGGAGCCGTAGTGGAACTCGATATCGAAGCTGTGCCTTGAGTTCATCGAGAGCGAGGCGCTCTGCATGGCGACGAGCCGCCCGGCCTCGTCGAACAGTCCCGAGCCCGAGCCGCCGTAGCCGTCGTTGCAATCGTGGCGGGCACGCCGGATGCCGCCCTCCGTCGGCGGATCGATCCGGCGGATCGTGCAGGCCTCCAGGCTGCTGTCGCCCCGGTAGTTCTGGTGGCCGCCGGGAGCGACCAGGGTCACGGGAAGCGAGAGGTCTCCCGTGGACAGGTCGGGAGCGGCCTCCGGCACGGGCTGGCGCGGTGCGTCGGCGGGGCGGACGAGGCGCAAGAGCGCCCAGTCGTCGGTGATGTGAAGGCGCGTCGCGTCCGCGGCCACGCCGAGGTGCAGGCTCCCGACGACGAAATCGTAGTTGCGGCCGCCGATCTGGAAATAGCAGTCGCCGACCGGCCGCGTCGTCTCAAGCTGCCGGTTGCGGAAGTTGTGCGCGTTCAGCAGCACGAGCGAGGGCGTGCCGATCAACCACGCCGCCGCCGCCTTCTGCGGCACCCCGTCCGAGCGGCGGCACCAGAGGACGCCCGCCCCCGGATAGCGGGCGCGGTCGCTGCCCGTCAGGTCGCAGCGCCCGTCATGGGGATAGAGCGCGGCGGTCTCGGTGATGTCCCTTGCCGGCTCGCGGACCGGTGCGACGGCCTCCGCAGTGGCCTCGGATGGCGGGTGAGCCGGCGGGTGCGTCGCATCGTCTCCGATCGCGGTGCCACCACTGGGCCCTGCAAACAGGGCGAGGAGCCCGCAAACCGCCAGAACGCCCCGCGCGCGCTGCCCCTGCGCCATGGCCCACAAGCCTCCCGCCGTACCGGGCCGCTACGCGAGGGCCCGTCGAGGAAAGTGGTGCGACGGGTCCCAGCCCCGGTCAAGGCGATGCCAACAAGTTGCAACACTACGCTTTGGCATTTTTAGAATTGCCTTATCGTCCCGGCAAGAAATGTCCAACCAGCTAAAGACACAACATCCAATAAAAGCATAGAAATTATAGGCGAAGGGGCGCTAATAAGTCTTTCATAAGACCGCGGCGATCTAAGAATCCTCTTAGTTCCACGATGCGGCACTTCGAAGGACTTCGGAGCGAGCCTGGAACCTCAGAAGAACGTCTGAGAGATACCGCGAGGCCGAAAGGCGAGGCGGTTCAGTGAGGAGACGCAGGATGAGCAGGTTTGTGACATCGGTCTCGGCCCTGGCGATGTTGGCGCTCGCGCCGGCCGCGCTGTCGAGCGCCGCATACGCCAACGACAAGCTGGTCGAGTTGTCGAAGAAAGACGAAAACTGGGTGATGCCCGGTAAGAACTACGACTCGAACAACTTCAGCGAATTGAAGCAGATCAATAAGAGCAACGTGAAGCAGCTTCGGCCGTCTTGGACGTTCTCCACCGGTCTGCTGAACGGCCACGAGGGCGCGCCGCTCGTCGTCGACGGCAAGATGTACATCCACACCTCGTTCCCGAACAACACCTTCGCCCTCGGCCTCGACGATCCGGGCACGATCCTGTGGCAGGACAAGCCGAAGCAGAACCCGGCCGCTCGTGCTGTCGCCTGCTGCGACCTCGTCAACCGCGGCCTCGCCTACTGGCCGGGCGACGGCAAGACCCCGGCGCTGATCCTCAAGACCCAGCTCGACGGCAATGTCGCCGCGCTCAATGCCGAGACCGGCGAGACGGTGTGGAAGGTCGAGAACTCCGACATCAAGGTCGGCTCGACGCTCACGATCGCCCCCTACGTCGTGAAGGACAAGGTGATCATCGGCTCCTCGGGCGCCGAGCTCGGCGTGCGCGGCTACCTCACCGCCTACGACGTGAAGACCGGCGAGCAGGTGTGGCGCGCCTACGCCACGGGTCCGGACAAGGACCTGCTGCTGGCTTCCGACTTCAACATCAAGAACCCCCATTACGGCCAGAAGGGCCTCGGCACCGGCACCTGGGAGGGCGACGCCTGGAAGATCGGCGGCGGCACCAACTGGGGCTGGTACGCCTACGATCCGGGCACCAACCTGATCTACTTCGGCACCGGCAACCCGGCGCCGTGGAACGAGACCATGCGTCCGGGCGACAACAAGTGGACGATGACGATCTTCGGCCGCGACGCCGACACGGGTGAGGCCAAGTTCGGCTACCAGAAGACTCCGCACGACGAGTGGGACTATGCCGGCGTCAACGTCATGATGCTCTCCGAGCAGAAGGACAAGGACGGCAAGACCCGCAAGCTGCTGACCCACCCGGACCGCAACGGCATCGTCTACACCCTCGACCGGACCGACGGCGCGCTCGTCTCGGCGAACAAGCTCGACGACACGGTCAACGTATTCAAGTCGGTCGACCTGAAGACCGGGCAGCCGGTGCGCGACCCCGAATACGGCACCCGGATGGACCACCTCGCCAAGGACATCTGCCCCTCGGCGATGGGCTACCACAACCAAGGTCACGACTCGTACGATCCGAAGCGTGAGCTGTTCTTCATGGGCATCAACCACATCTGCATGGATTGGGAGCCCTTCATGCTTCCCTATCGTGCGGGTCAGTTCTTCGTCGGTGCGACGCTGAACATGTATCCCGGCCCGAAGGGCGACCGTCAGAACTACGAAGGTCTCGGCCAGATCAAGGCGTACAACGCGATCACCGGCGACTATAAGTGGGAGAAGATGGAGCGCTTCGCCGTGTGGGGCGGCACCATGGCCACCGCGGGCGACCTCGTCTTCTACGGCACGCTCGACGGCTACCTGAAGGCGCGCGACTCCGACACGGGTGACCTTCTGTGGAAGTTCAAGATTCCGTCCGGCGCCATCGGCTACCCGATGACCTACACCCATAAGGGCACGCAGTACGTCGCCATCTACTACGGCGTCGGCGGCTGGCCGGGTGTCGGTCTCGTGTTCGACCTCGCCGACCCGACCGCCGGCCTAGGCGCGGTGGGCGCCTTCAAGAAGCTCGCCAACTACACCCAGATGGGCGGCGGCGTGATCGTGTTCTCGCTCGACGGCAAGGGTCCCTACGACGATCCGAACGTCGGCGAGTGGAAGTCGGCTTCCAAGTAAGACCCGGCACGCAAGACCTGAGCAGACGAACCTCCCCTCCCCCTCGCGGGGGAGGGACAGGGCTGGGGTGGTGCGGGCCCTCGAACGGTCCGCACCACCGCGCTCCACTCTCCGCAGGACGTTTCCTCCAACGTGCCGATGCCCCGGCACCGGCGACGGTCTGCACGGGAGATGCGTGGTGGGCAGGCCTGGATCCGTCCCGGCGGGACATCCGACGACGCGCCTGAGCCCCGCGCCAAGACGTCATAAGAATAATCCAGAGGAAACGAAGATGTCGCTCGTGAACGGACGCCGCCGAGCCGTCGCCTCGGCCGTCGCCCTCGCTGCCCTGACCGGTCTATGCGCACCTGCCCTGGCGCAGGACAAGAAAGCCGCCGAGGCTGCGAAGCCCGATGCCGGGACCTTACGCATCTGCGCCGCCGAGCAGCCGCCGCTCTCGATGAAGGACGGCTCGGGGCTCGAGAACCGCATCGCCACAGCCGTCGCCGAGGCAATGGGCCGCAAAGCCCAGTTCGTGTGGCTCGGCAAACCTGCGATCTACCTCGTACGCGACGGACTGGAGAAGAAGACCTGCGACGTGGTCGTCGGGCTCGATTCCGACGATCCGCGGGTGCTCACGAGCAAGCCCTATTACCGCTCGGGCTACGTCTTCCTCACCCGCGCCGACCGGGATCTCGACATCAGGTCCTGGTCCGACCCGCGGCTGAAGGAGGTGAGCCACATGGTGGTCGGCTTCGGCACGCCCGGCGAGGCGATGCTCAAGGACATCGGCCGCTACGAGGAGGACATGGCCTACCTCTACTCGCTGGTGAATTTCCGCGCGCCGCGCAACCAGTACACCCAGATCGACCCGGCTCGGATGGTGAGCGAGGTCGCCACCGGAAAGGCCGAAGTCGGCGTGGCCTTCGGGCCCGACGTCGCCCGCTACGTGCGCGATTCCTCGACCAAGCTGCGCGTGACCCCGGTGCCCGACGACACCACCCGCAGCGACGGCCAGAAGATGCCGCAGAGCTTCGACCAGTCGATGGGCGTGCGCAAGGACGACACCGCTCTGAAGGCGGAACTCGACGCCGCCCTGGAGAAGGCCAAGCCCAAGATCGAAGCGATCCTGAAGGAGGAGGGCGTACCCGTGCTGCCCGTCTCGAATTGAGCCGCCGCGCGATCGCTTCCGTGATGAGGACCAAGACCAAGACGATGATGAACCGGACAAAGATCGGTACCGCCTTCCTCGGACTCGCGCTCTTTGGCAGCGCTCTCGGCAGCGTTCCCGCACTGGCGCAGCCGCAGTCGGGCCCGCAATCGGGCGTGACCTTCCGCAACACCGTGACCGGCGAGGCGCTCGACGTCACCCAGGGCAAGGAGGGCGGGCGCGACACGCCGGCGGTGAAGAAGTTCTTCGAGACCGGGGAGAACATCTACATCGACGACAAGTCCTGCCTGCGCAACGGCGAGAGCCTGTTCGCGACTTCGTGCTCAGGCTGCCACGGTCATCTTGCCGAGGGCAAGCTCGGGCCGGGCCTGAACGACAATTACTGGACCTACCCGTCCAATACGACCGATGTCGGCCTGTTCGCGACGATCTTCGGCGGCGCCAACGGCATGATGGGCCCGCACAACGAGAACCTGACGCCCGACGAGATGCTGCAGACCATCGCCTGGATCCGGCACCTCTACACGGGGCCGAAGCAGGACGCCCTGTGGCTCAACGACGAGCAGAAGAAGGCCTACACGCCCTACAAGCAGGGCGAAGTCATCCCGAAGGACGCCAAGGGCCAGTGCAAGCCGCTGGAGGAGTGATCCCTTCGGGTTTCGGGCCGGCTCGAACCGGCGCGATCGAGGGGGCGAATCGTGGGATCAGGTCGCCGCTCGCGGCGAGGTCTCCGAAAGAGCAAGCCCCGAAAAGAGCAAGTCTCATAAAGTGGAGGAAACCATGAAGACCGCTTTCATCGCTGCCGCGGCCATCGCCCTCGCCGGGATCGCCGCGCCGGCGCTCGCCTATGACGGCACCAAGTGCAAGGCGCCGGGCAATTGCTGGGAGCCGAAGCCCGGCTTCCCCGAAAAAATCGCCGGCTCCAAGTACGACCCCAAGCACGACCCCAAGGAGCTGAACAAGCAGGCCGATTCCATCAAGCAGATGGAAGAGCGCAACAAGAAGCGCGTCGAGAACTTCAAGAAGACCGGCAAGTTCGAGTACGACATCAGCAAGATCTCGGCGAACTGATCCGCCGACCCTCCGCCCCTCCCCTTCGGATCTCGGACCTGTCCGGGATCCGTCCCTGACCTATCGGGTCGGGCAGGTCCGATCCGGACCGGGAGGGACGGAGTCCGTGCGAGAGCGGTGCCGGCGCGCCGAGCGCCCGCAAAGAGAAGAAAAAGGCCCACCGCCGAATGAACACCCTGCGCCCCGGCGACGCCATCCTCACCGACTGGCGGGAAGCGGCCGCGCGCTTCGAGCGCGAGATCGGCAAGGCCGTGGTCGGCCAGGAGCGGGCGATCCGCCTGCTGACCATCGCGATCTTCGCCCGCGGCCACGTCATGCTCGAAGGCGATGTCGGTGTCGGAAAGACGACGCTCCTGCGCGCGGTCGCACGCGGCCTCGGCGGTGCTTACGAGCGCGTCGAGGGCACCGTCGACATGATGCCCACCGACCTGATCTACCACACCTATCTCGGTGAGGACGGCCGCCCCCGGGTCGAGCCCGGCCCGGTGCTGCGGCGGGCCGAAGACCTCTCGGTGTTCTTCTTCAACGAGATCAACCGCGCCCGGCCCCAGGTCCACGCGCTGCTCCTGCGCATCATGGCCGAGCGCAGCGTCACCGCCTTCAACCGCGAGTACCGCTTCCCCAACCTCCAGGTCTTCGCCGACCGCAACCGCGTCGAGCGCGAGGAGACCTTCGAGCTGCCGGCCGCCGCCCGCGACCGCTTCCTCATGGAGATCGGCATGGAGGCGCCGCGCGACGCGCGTGCCCGCCGCGACCTCGTGTTCGATCCCCGCTTCCACGACACCGACCGTCTCACAGAAGAGGTCGAGGCCGGCGTGCTCGACTTCGAGCGCATCGGCACCATCGCCAGCGCGATCCAGCACGCGATCTCGGCCGAACCGGCGATCGAGGCCTACGTCGTCGGCCTGTGGGAGGCCCTGGTGCACCCCGGCCCCGCCGGCATCCGGTTGCCGGGTATCGACATGGACCGCCTCGTCCAGGGCGGCGCCTCGCCCCGCGGCGTCGCCTTCCTCGTGCGCGCCGCCCGCGTCCGTGCCTGGCTGGAGGGCCGCGACTGGCTGGTGCCGGAGGACATCCGCGCTGTCTTCCCCGAGGTGATGGCCCACCGCGTCTTCCTCGAACCCGTCTACGAGATGCGGCGCGCGCAGATCGTGCCCGCCCTGATCCGCGCGGTGTTCGAGACGGTGCCCGCCCCGTGAGCGGCCCGGAAGACGGGGTCAACGATGAGGCCGATATTATCTACCTGCCGCGCTGGCGGCTCGACGGATACAGGGTCGGCGTCCATCGCGGCCGCGATGCCGGCGGCCTCGGCACGTTCCGCGATCAGGTCAGCTTCCTGCGCCTGCCGGATGCGCGGCGCATCGACCTGCGCGCGTCCCTGCGCGACCCGTTCGAGGGCGTGTTCGTGCGCCGCTTCGAGGCGCGCAGCCCGGTCGAGACCTACGCACTGGTCGATCTCTCCGCCTCCATGCGCTTCCGCGGCCGGGCCGACCGGCGCGAACTGGCTGGCACGTTCTGCACGACGCTCGCCCGCTCGGCGACGCGGATCGGCGACGGCTTCGGCTTGATCGCCTGCGACAACACCTTGCGCGATGACCTCACCCTCCCCGCGACCCGCCACCGGGCCGCCGCCCAGGCCGCCGCCGCGCGCCTCAGTGAGGCGACCTGCGAGGGACGCGGCGCCGAGGGCCTGCTGGAGGCCGCGCGCCGCCTTACCGGACGCCCGAAGCTGATCTTCCTCGTCTCCGACTTCCGCTGGCCGGAAGCTCTGATCGAGCAGGTGTTCTTGGCACTGGCGCTGCACGACGTGACGCCGGTGCTGCTCGCCGATTCCTCCGAGGACGAGGGGCTGCCGAACTGGGGCCTTGTCGAACTCGACGACCTGGAAGGCGCCGGGCGGCGCCTCGTCTTCCTGCGCCCATCCTTGCGCCGCCGCTGGATCGCCCGCGAGGCCGGGCGCGTCGAGCGCTTGCGCCGGATCTGCGCCCCGTTCGCCCGTCCGCCCTTCCGGCTCGCCGACCGCTTCGATGCCGAGGCGCTGAGCCGCCACCTGATGACGACGTGAGAGCGATGCGCGCGCTGCCCCTCGCCCTCCTCCTCGCGCTGGTGCCGCTGCCGGCCGCCGCCCAGGTGCGCGGCGTCGAGCTGCGCACGCCCCGCGCCTTCGGCTACTTCCAGGGCGATCTCGTCCAGGTCCAGGCCGAGATCCGCACCGATCCCGGCTTCACCCTGCAACGCCCTTCCCTCCCGAAGCCCGGCCCGGTCACCTACTGGCTCGACCTGCGCGACGTGCGGACGGAGGAGAGCCGGGGCGCGGACGGCGCGCATGTGATCCGGCTGCGCCTGACCTATCAGGACTTCTACGTCGCGCTCGATGCCCGCACGCTCGAAGTGCCGGGCTTCCCCGTCACCGTCGAGAGTGCCGGCGCCAACGGCTCGACCACGGCGGTGGCGCAGGTGCCGGCCTGGAAGATCGGCGTCTCTCCCTTGCGCGAGGTGCAGCCCGAGCGGCGCGACGACCCGGCCGACTACCTGCGGCCCGACGGGCGCGCACCGCGCCTCGATCCGCAACCGGCGCTGGCCTCGGCCGCCGGCTTCCTCGCGCTCGCCGTTCTGGCGCTGCTGCTGCTCGCTTACGACCGGGCGTGGTGGATCTTTGGACGTCGCCGTGGCCGGCCCTTCGCGCTCGCCCTGAAGGCGCTCGGCCGGGCGAAGCGGCAATCGCAGGGAGAAGCCCTGTACCGCGAGGCGCTGCTCGCCCTGCATCGCGGCCTCGACGCGACCGACGGACGCCGGGTGCTCGCCGACGACCTGCCCGATTTCCTCGGCCGCCATCCTGCCTTCAAGGGACAGGCGGGCGGCCTCGAAAAATTCTTCTCAGCCTCGCGGCTGGCCTTCTTCGGCCGGGACACCGCCGGGGCCGGGACGACGCTTCCCCTGCCCGAGGTCGAGGCCTTGCTGCGCCGGCTCGGCGCGGTCGAGCGGAGCGCGTGACCCGGTGGCGGCTCTCCTCCCCCCCCTCGGCCTGGCCACGCCCTGGCTTCTGTGGCTCCTGCCGCTGGCGCTCCTGCCGCTGCTCCTGTCCGTCACCCGGCGCAGCGCGGTGTCCTCAGTCGCGGCGGCCCCCGAGGATCCCCTCTCCTCCGGCCTGCGGATCGCCCTGACCGCCGCCGGCATGCTGGCGATCGGCGGCCTCGTCCTAGCACTGGCCGGCCCGTACCGCGCGGGCGAACGCGTGACCCGCACCGGCATCGGTGCCCAGATCTCGATGCTGATCGACCGCTCCGGCAGCATGAACGAGACCTTTGCCGGCCGGCAGCCCTCGGGGGCGGAGGAATCGAAGGCCGCGGCCTCCCGGCGCATCCTGCGCGACTTCGTCGGCGAGCGCGCCCACGACCAGTTCGCGGTGACCGCCTTCTCCACCGCGCCGATGCTGGTCGTGCCGATGACCGACCGGCACGATGCCGTGCGCGCGGCGGTCGCCGCCATCGACCGGCCCGGCCTCGACTACACCAACGTCGCCCGCGGCCTCGGGATGGCGCTGTCGCAATTCGGGGCGGGCACACCGGGGGTGTCGCGCGCCCTGCTGCTGGTCTCGGACGGGGCGGCGGTGATCGACCCGCGCATCCAGGCGCAGTTGCGCGCCGAGTTCACGAAGGTGCAGCCGAACCTCTACTGGCTGTTCCTGCGCACCAAGGGCTCGCCCTCGATCACCGACAAGCCCGCGGGCGAGGACACGCCGCAAGCGGCCCCCGAGCGTCATCTCGACCTGTTCTTCAGGAGCCTCGGCGTGCCCTACCGCGCCTTCGAGGCCGAGGGCGCCGACGCGGTGGCGAATGCCGTGCGCCAGATCGAGGCGCTGGAGCGCGATCCGATTCCCTATACCGAGGAGCGCCCGCGCCGCGACCTCACCGGCTGGGCCTACGCCCTCGCCGCCCTCGGCCTTCTCCTCCTCGTGCTCGCCAAGCTGGCGGAGACCGATTTTGTCCGCACATCCGCGCGGGCGTCGTCAAAGCGCCCCGCTGATCCGGCCCCTGCCAACGGTCAGGCGGCCGCCGTGTCGAAAAGGGCCGCCGCATGATGCCCTCCGCCCTCTCCCACGCGCCCGCCCCGTCGCTGCGCACCCGGATCGGCGCGGGCGCCGCGCAGGTCTGGCGCACCGTTCGCCCCTACGGGCTGGTGCTGCTGCCGATCCTGTTGCTGGGAGCCGCCGCCGCCCTTGCGCTCTCGGCTTGGCGGGACGCGCGCACCAACGCGACCATCGCCGAGTTGGAAGCGGGGCGCGACATCGCCGTCCCGCCCGATGCCCCCGACGCGCTCCTCGTCGCGCGCACCAAGTTCCTGGCCTACCGCGACCGCCTGGGCGAGGCCGAGCCGCTGCTGGAGACTCTTGACCATCGGCGATCCGCCGATGCCTCGGCCCGCGCCCGCTACGTCGTCGCCAATGCCCGCATCCGCGAAGCCTTCCGGCTGATCGAGCGCAGCGAACTCGACAAGGCGGGCCCGCAGGTCACGCTCGCGCGCCAGGAGTATCGCCGGGCGCTCCAGGCTCGGCCCGACTTCTGGGACGCGAAGTTCAACTTCGATGTCGCCTCGCGCCTGATCCGCGACTTCCCGGAATTCGACCGCAAGTTCGGCGACGAGCTGAAGGCCGAGCCCAAGCAGATCTGGACCGACATCCCCGGCCAGCCGCGGGGCGGGCCATGAGTGTGCGGGCCATGAGCGTCTGGGCCGAACTCCCCTTTGCAAAAAACCTGCGCGATCGCCGTTTCCAGGCGCTCGCCGCCGCGCTTCTGCTCGCAGCGCTCGCGATCGTCGTGCCTCCGCTGCCGCTCACCCGCTCGGGCGTCTCGGTGCTGGCGGTGGTCGACATCACCGGCAGCATGAACGTGCGCGACTATGCAAGCGGCGGGCGCCCGGCGAGCCGGCTCGACACCGTCAAGGCCGCCTTGCGCCACCTGCTGCCGGAGCTTCCCTGCGGCTCGCGCCTCGCGCTGGCCCTGTTCACAGAACGGCGCCCCTTCCTGCTGTTCGCACCAGTCGAAGTCTGCGCCGATTTCGCGCCCCTCGACGGGGCGATCGCCGCGCTCGATTGGCGCATGGCCTGGGAGGGCGACAGCCGCATCTCTTCGGGTTTGCACCGGGCCGTCGCGATGGCGGGTGAACTCGACACAGACCTCCTGTTCATCACCGACGGGCAGGAGACCCCGCCGCTCCCCGCGAACGGAATCCCGCCCTTCGAGGGCAGGGCGGGCGCGGTGCGCGGCCTGATCGTCGGGGCGGGCGGTTATAGCCTCTCGCCAATCCCGAAATTCAACGATCGCGGACGCGAGACCGGCTTCTACGCCGAGACCGACGTGCAGCAGGAGAACCGCTTCGGCCCGCCGCCGGCCGACGCGGAATCGCGCGAGGGCTACAACCCGCGCAACGCCCCCTTCGGCGGGGCCGCGGCGCGCGGCGAGGAGCATCTCTCCTCCGTGCGCGAGCCGCATCTGAAGGCGTTGGCCGCCCAGACCGGCCTCGCCTACGCCCATCTCGACGGGCCGGATCTGCGCGCGCCCCTGCTCGCGGCCGCCACACCGCGACCGGTGCCCGGCCGGCTCGACCCTCGCCCCTTCCTTGGCGCGGCGGCGCTCGCCCTGGTGCTCGCCGTCTTCCTCGCGGGTGCGCTGCGCGCCCGCTTCACACTCTTCACCCCCAGCAGGATGTCATAATGCGTCTGTCCCTTCTCGTTCTTCCGCTCGCGCTCGCCGCGACCGCTGCCCTCGCCCACGGCCCGACCCCGCAAAAGGTCTCCCAGTCGATCACCATCAAGGCGAGCCCGGACGCGGTGTGGAAGGCGGCGGGCGACTTCGCCGGCATCGGAAAGTGGCACCCGGCGATCGGGAAGGCCGAGGGCAGCGGCTCGAAGGATGGCGGCACCCGCACGCTGACCTTCAAGAACGGCGGAAAACTCGAAGAGAGCCTCGACGAGTACAAGCCGGAGGGTCGCACCTATTCCTACCGGATGGGCGAGCCGAACCTGACGGCGCTGCCGGTCTCGTCCTACTCGGCGACCTTCACCGTGAGCCCGGAGGGCGACGGCTCCAAGGTCGAGTGGATGGGCCGCTTCTATCGCGGCGATACCGGCAACGAGCCGCCGGAGAACCTCAGCGACGAAGCCGGCAAGGCGGCGATGAACGCGTATTTCTCGGAAGGGCTGAAGGGCCTGAAGGCGGCCGTGGAGGGCGGCAAGAGCAAATGAGCCGGTGCATATGAGGCACGCGACATGATCCGCCCCGCCCTCGTCGCACTGTTCCTTGCCCCCGCTCTCGCCGGCCTGCCGGTGCGGGCCGCGACGGTCTACGTCGCGAGCCAGCAGGGGGCGCAAGTCACGCGCGTCGAGGCGGGAGCGGTCGTGGGCCATGCGACCGTGGCGGAGGCACCCGCGACGGTGGCGGCGGGCGGCGGATCGGTGTTCCTCAGCCATCCGGACGGGCACGCGATCACCGTGACGGACGCCGCCACCGGCGTGGTGCTGCGCCGCCTCCCCTACAGGGGCCAGGCTTTCGGCCTCGCGGCTTCGGCGGACGGCCGGACCCTGTTCGTCGCCGACTGGTCGGGCCACCGCGTCGACCGCCTCTCGGCCGCGGACGGCACGGTCGAGGCCTCCGCGGAGACCGGCCGCGACCCGGCGCACATCACCCTGGACCGCGCCGGCCGGCTCTACGTCGCCGATCGGGAGAGCCATCAGATCAGCGTGTTCGAGACTGAGCGGATGACGCGGCTCGCGACGATTTCGGTTGGCACCGCGCCCTTCGCCCTGGCGCTGAGTCCGGACGAGCGCCGCCTCTATGTCGGAAACGTGCGCAGCAACGATCTCACCGTGATCGACACGCAGGCGCTGAAGCCGCTCACCACCGTGCCGGTCGGCCCCATGCCCTACGGCGTCAGTGTGAGCCCGGACGGGGCACGGGTGCTCGTCACCAACCAGCAGGCCGGCACGGTCACCGTGCTCGATGCGGGCACACTTGCGATCGCCGCGACAGTGGGCGTCGGCCGCTATCCCGAAGGCATCGTGATCGAGGACGGCCGGGCCTATGTCGCGAACTGGTTCTCCGACAGCGTCTCCGTTCTCGACCTCGCCACGCTGAAGGAGGTCGCCCGGTTGCCGGTCGCCGAGGGCCCGCGCAGCCTCGCCGTCGCCGCTGCCGCAAAGGAAATCCTGCGATGAGATCGCTCGCCGCCGGTCCCTTGGCCGGTCTCTTGACTGGTCCCTTGGCCGGGCTCGCCGCCCTGCTGATGCTCTCCGCCTGCGACCGAGGGGGCGAGACGTCCGGCGAAACCTCCGGTGAGACGTCGAGCGCGGCGCCCGATCGGGGCGACGACGGGGCCATCGTCGCCTCGACCGCGGAGGATCACCTGCCCGGCTGGCTCTCGCCGACCGACGGAACCGACCCCGCGCGCTGGCTCGCGGGCCGCGAGGCGGGACACCCCTTGCCCGGCGACGCCGCCGAGGTCAGGGAACTGCGCGAATCCCTCGATCGGGCACGCAGTGCCTTCGTGGAAGACAAGCGCATGATCGCCAACCGCACGGTGCAGCTCGGACAGATGCTGTCCGAGATCGGCAAGCCGGAATCCTATCGCGGCCTGATCGACGGCCTCGGCGCGATCGCGTCGGTGCGCGGCCGACGCAAGAGCCTCTACGGCGAGATGTGCCAGCACTACTACAACACCCGCGCCCAGGGCGCCGACCACGCCGCCGCGCTCGCCCGCCTCGCAGCCCGGGAGCGGCCGGAGGCCGCCGCACCGGAGATACCCCCCGACCCGGCCCGGCCGCCGGCAGGACAGCCGGGAGGACAGCCGGGAGGGCAGCCGTGAGCGACGGCCGCCCCTCCGCCCGAAATGCCGCGCCGTTGCGGCCCGAGACGCTCCTCGTCATCGACGACCACCCCATCGTGATTCAGGGCGTGCGCCGGCTGGCCGAGGCGGCGGGGGTGGGCCGGGTCTACGAGGCCGCCGACATCGTCTCGGGCTACCGCCTGTTCCACCGGCACCGGCCCGCCCTCGTCGTGGCCGACCTGAGCTTTCGCGCCGACGGCCTGTCCGGCCTGTCGCTGATCCGCCGGATCCGGGCGCTGGACCCGACCGCGCGCATCCTCGTCTTCAGCATGCATGCCGACCCGGTGCTCGTCTCCCGGGCGCTGGAGAGCGGCGCGCTCGGCTTCGTGCTCAAGGATGCCGGATCGGACGCCTTCCTGGAGGCGCTGGACGCCGTCCATGCCGGGCGGGGCTACCTGCCGCACGCGCTCGCCACCGATGTGGCGATGCTGAACCGCAGCGCCCGCCCGGCGCCGCTCGCCACCTTGAGCGCCCGCGAATTGCAGATCCTGTCGCTGCTGAGCCAGGGCAAATCCTACGACGCCATCGCCAGCGCCATGGCGGTGAGCTACCGCACGATCATCAATGCCAGTTCCAGCATGCGCAAGAAGCTCGGCGTCGAGTCCCGCGCCGGGCTGGTCCAGATCGCGGTCAACCGGCGCAACGCGCTGCTGTAAGCGGCGGCCCGGTGCGGGCCATCGCTCGTCCCATCATCGTTCGGGGGCCTCGCTCAGGCGCAGTTCCGCCGGATCGGGGGGCATGGCCGCCGTCGGGGCCCGCGGGCCGGGGCCGCCCGCGGGCGTGGCGAAGGGCAGTGTCAGCGCCGCCGCAACGAGCACGGCGGTGATCCAACGCTTCGGCCGCTGAGGCGCGGCGGAAGCGAGAGGGGCCAGGGCGAGGCTCGGACCCCCGAGCCGGGGCCGCGGACCCTCCCCGCAGAGAGGCGTCGGGCGCAGGAGGCCTGCGTCAGGCGCCTCGTCGAGGCTGCGCTCGACCGCGCCGAGCAGGGCGGCGGCCTCCCCGTCCAGGCTGTCCCAGTGCCGGGTCAGGGTGCCGCGCTCCACCGGCTCGGACACCGTGGCGTCCGGGCCGGTCTCCGTCGTCCGCTCCTCGGAGCCCGTCATGGCGCCTGACATGGCGACCGGCGTCAGGCGCGGTGGTAGGCATCCTCGAGGCGGACGATGTCGTCCTCGCCGAGGTAGCTGCCGAGTTGCACCTCGATCAACTCGACATCGTCGTTGCCGGGATTTTCGAGGCGGTGGATGGCGCCGAGCGGGATGAAGATGTGCTCGCTCTCGCGGTAATCGGCGACGGTGTCGTCCACGGTGACCCGGGCGCAGCCGCGCACCACGACCCAGTGCTCGGCCCGGTGGCGGTGCTTCTGCAGGGACAGCCGCCCACCCGGCGCCACCGTGATCCGCTTCACCTGGAAACCGTCGGAGGCCTCCAGCACCCGGTAGCTGCCCCAGGGACGGTGCGAGGAGGCGTGCCACTCGGCCTGGGGCCGGCCCTTGCTGCGCAGGATCTCGACCATCTTGCGCACGTCGCCGCAGCGGCTGCGATCGGCCACCAGGATCGCGTCCTTCTCGGCCACGACCACGAGGTCCCGTACCCCGACGAGCGAAGTCACCATTCCGTCCGAGGAGACGAAGCAGCCCTCGCTGTCGAACAGCTCGGCCGCACCGCGGCTGACATTGCCGAGGTCGTCCCGCTCGCTGATCGCCCAGAGCGCGTTCCAGTTGCCGACATCCGACCAGCCGCAGCGCATCCGCGCGACCGCGGCGCGGCTCGTCTTCTCCATCACCGCGAAGTCGAGGGATGTCTTGTGGGTGCCGGCAAACCCCTCGGCGTCGAGGGCAAGCACCCCACCCTCGTCGGCGGCCGCCTCGACCGCCAGGACGGCAGCCGCTGCCGTGTCGGGATCGAAGGCGGCGTACTCGCCGCACAGGGTGTCCGCCCGCATCAGGAAGTTGCCGGAATTCCAGAGCCAGCGGTCGGTGAGGTAGGTGGCGGCCCGCGCCGCATCCGGCTTCTCGGCGAAGGTGTCCACCGCGTGGCAGCGCGCCTCGACGCGGATGCCGGGCCGGATCCAGCCGTATTCGGTGCTGGCATGGTCCGCCTCGATGCCGAAGGTGACGAGGCGTCCGGCTCGCGCCGCCGGCAGGGCGGAGGCGACGGCCCGGCGGAAGGCCCGCGGCTCGGTGACGATATGGTCGGAGGGGAGCACGAGAACCACCGCCTCCGGATCCTGCCGCGCCACCAGGGTGCAGGCGGCCAGGATCGCGGGGCCGGAATCGCGCCGCTCAGGCTCCAGCAGGAGGGTGACGGCGGCATCGATGGCCGCTGCCTGCTTCTCGACGAGGCAGCGATGGTCCCGGTTCGCGACGACGATCGGCCGGGCGAAGAGCGGACCCTGGAGCCGCAGCAGGGTCTGCTGGAAGGTCGAGTGGGGACCGAGCAGGGGCACGAACTGCTTCGGCAGCGAGGTGCGGGAGGTGGGCCAGAGCCGCGTTCCCGAGCCGCCGCAGAGGATGACGGGCTGGATCCGTGCAGGCATCGACGGGCGTCCTTTTGTGCTGGGAATCGAGGAGGGGTCAGGGGGTTTCGATGGAGCTGCGCAGGGCCGGCGCAGCCTGCGAGACGGGCCCGGGAGCGGCCGCTCCGTTACGGGCGGGAGCCGGGGGCGGCGCCTCTCCGGTGCCGGGCCGGGCGGGCGAGACCTGAACGACGTCGCCCGGCAGCAGCACGGAGGTCAGAGCCGCCTTGAAGGTCACCGCCCGATCGCGCAGGGTCCGGGTGACCTCGATGGTCCAGCCGGTGGCCTCGGTGCCGCCATCGGAAGCGGCGAGCCGACGCGCGCGACTCTCCAAGAGGTCGCGGGCGATGGGCAGGCTCGCCTCGGTCTCCAGGAGTTGCTGGCGGGTGGCCTGAAGGTCGGCCACGACCCGGCGCCGGTGGCCGTTCTCGGTGTCGCGCTGGCGCAGGGTGAGTTCGCCGGTGGCGGTGCCGTTGCGAGCGAGGTCCGCGTCGATCCGGGCGAGCTCCGCCCGAACCCGGGCATTCTCGCGCTGCCGGTCGACCATGATCGTCTGAAGGCCGTGGCCGTTATCGGTCAGCCGCGCGTAGTTGCGGACCTGGGCCTCGGTCAGCTTGACCTGCTCGTCGATCAGGGCGCGCTGCTGGGTCAGCGCCGTCCGCTCGGTCTCGAGCCGCTCGACCTGCTGGCGCAGCAGGCCGACCTCGCTGCGCTCGCTCTCGCGCTGGAGCGAAAAGATCTCCTGCTCGCCGCGCAGGAGCGCGGTGGCCTCGGGACCGATCAGCTCGTCGGAGACGAAGCTCGTCCGGCCGTCCCGCTGCGCCTCCAGCCGGAGCTGTCGGGCGCGCTGAGCGAGCCGGGCGATTTCGAGCCCGCGCAGGCGCTCGCGCGCCGTCAGCACCTCGCCCTTGAGTTCGGTGATCGAGCGATCGCCGACCCGTCCGCCGCCGGCGAGCGCCACCGCGCCGAGCACGGTGAGGCCGTAGCGGTAGGTGTAGCTGCCGGGCGAGCGCACCTCGCCCAGCACGTAGACCGGCTTCATCTCGGACAGCCGCAAGCTGACGGTGGCCGAACGCAGATAGCCGTCGTTGAGCCGGGTGCGCACCAGCGTCTCCGCCTGCTCCGGGCTCAGGCCCGCGACCCGGACGCGGCCGACCATCGGCAGGTTCAGGTCGCCCACCGCATCGACCACGTACTCGCCGGTGAGGTCCGTCTGGCCGAAGACGACCATCGTCACCTTGTCGCCGCTCGACAGGAGCAGCGCGGCCTCGGCCGGAGGCTCCGGCAGCGGTGCCGGCGCCTGAACCTCGGCGGCCAGGGGAGAGCCGGCGAGACCGAGCACGAGCGCCGCTCCGAGCACCGTGCCGAGTGCCTTCTTCAGTGTCGTCTTGAGCGTCGCCGCAAGCCCCGAGCCGAGGCGGCGCCCGTCGTTCCAAGGCCGGAAAGTCCTGAAGTCGAGCATGCCTTCGCCTCTCAGGCCGTGGTTCGGGCGCCGACCGGCATCTTGGAGGGTGCCGGTCTTGAAGCTTGCGCCGAAGCCCGACGTGCTCGGGTGAGGGGGTCGGGCCGTCGCGACGCCCTGCTTGAATGCCAGAGCCCCCTCCCCTTTTGTCCTGGCTATTCGGGCCCCCCTCGGTTCGCGACCGGGTTAGTCCGACGGGGCCGGGGCCCGTCCTCGGGCGCGGTTGGGAACCGTTTCCGCGCCTGCCGGTCCCCCCGGGGCTCGAAAGGGGCGTTGACCGCCCGGTGGCGGTACGTCGCCTTCGCACCGTGAAGCGCCTCATCTTCCTCGAAACAGCAATGCCGGGCGCGGTCCTCGTCCCCTAGTCTGGGGTCGACCGACAATGGGAGACGTCGAGCGATGAAAAAGCGTATCCTCGTGACAGGCGGAGCCGGGTTTGTCGGCAGCCACCTGTGCGATCGACTGGTGGCGCAGGGACACGACGTGCTCGCCGTCGATAATTTCTATACGGGCGACCGGTCGAACCTCGCACAGCACCTGAGCAATCCGCGCTTCGAGGTCATGCGCCACGACGTGACCTTCCCGCTCTACGTCGAGGTGGACGAGATCTACAATCTCGCCTGCCCCGCCTCTCCGGTTCACTACCAGCGCGACCCGGTGCAGACCACGAAGACGAGCGTGCTCGGGGCCATCAACATGCTCGGGCTCGCCAAGCGCCTCGGTATCCCGATCCTCCAGGCCTCTACCAGCGAGATCTACGGCGATCCGGACGTGCATCCGCAGCCCGAAGGCTATCGCGGCCTCGTCAGCGTCAGCGGCCCGCGCGCCTGCTACGACGAGGGCAAGCGCTGCGCCGAGACCCTGTTCTTCGACTACCAGCGCCGGCACGACGTGACGATCCGCGTGGCGCGCATCTTCAACACCTACGGGCCGCGCATGAACCGCGACGACGGCCGGGTGGTCTCGAACTTCGTCGTGCAGGCGCTGCGCAACGAGCCGATCACCCTCTACGGCGACGGCCGCCAGACCCGTGCCTTCTGCTTCGTCGACGATCTCGTCGAGGGGCTGATGCGCCTGATGAACGTCGAGGGCACGCTCGACGGCGCGGTCAATCTCGGCAACCCGACCGAGGTGACGATCGCCGAGATCGCCGAGCGGATCGTCGCGCTCACCGGCTCGCGCTCCGCCATCGTCTATCGCCCGCTGCCGCAGGACGACCCGCGCCAGCGCTGCCCCGACATCACCCGGGCGAAGGAGATGCTGCACTGGAGCCCGAAGGTCGGGCTCGATGAAGGGCTGACGCGGACGATCGCCTATTTCGACGCGCTGCTCTCCGCCTCCGCCTCGAGCGTGACCCCGTTCGAGCCGGCGCCGGATCCGGCCAAGGTGGATCTGACCAAGGTGGATCTGGCGAGGACCGGCTCATGAACCCACTGCTCCCCCGCGTTCCGATCCTGGGGGTGCCGGTCAGCGCGATCTCCCTGAACGATGCCGTGGCGGCGGTCGATGACTGGATCCTCGACCGCCAGCGCCACTATGTCTGCATCACCGGCGCCCACGGCGTCATCGAGTGCCAGACCGACGGGGCTCTGCGGGCGATCCACGAGCGCGCCGGCCTCGTCACGCCGGACGGGATGCCGCTCGTCTTCATGGCGCGCCGGCTCGGCTTCCCGCGTACGCAGCGGGTCTACGGACCCGACCTCATGCGCGCGCTGACGGCCCTGTCGGCCCGCAAGGGCTACCGGCAATACTACTTCGGAGGTGCCTCCGGCCTGCCCGAGCGGCTGGCCGCGCGCCTCACCGAGCAGTTCCCGGAGCTTCCCGTCGCCGGGACCTTCTCGCCGCCCTTCCGCCCGACGACGCCGGAGGAGGACGCGGCGATCGTCGCCCGCATCAACGCGGCCAAGCCCGACATCCTGTGGGTGGGCCTCAGCACCCCGAAGCAGGAATACTGGATGGCACGCCACCGCGACCGGCTGGAGGTGCCGGTCATGGTCGGCGTCGGTGCGGCCTTCGACTTCCTCGCCGGCACCAAGCGGCAGGCGCCGGTCTGGATGCAGCGGCGCGGGCTCGAATGGGCCTTCCGCCTCGGCACCGAGCCGCGCCGGCTGTGGCGCCGCTACGGGCGGATCGTGCCGGAATTCATCTTGCGCGCCTCGGTCCAGCTCCTGAACGCGCCGACGCGGCCGCGCCGCTCCTTCTGAGCCGCTCTCAACCAAGCTCCCGCCGCGCCTTCGCGCCCAGCGGGAGCGCAAACCGTGATCGGAAGGCGTGCTAGGCACTCCTAGGGGCTAGATGAGCGCGAAAGTATGATCGCCCATCGAGAAGATATGCTTAGTCGATCCACGAAATAAGAATGGAAGCGCCGAAGCAGAAAGGCGTCAACATCATGTCGAAGAGCGCAGTTGTTACCGGAGCCGGCGGCTTCATTGGCGGACATCTGGTGACGTACTTGCGTCGCCACGGCTATCACGTCCGCGGCGTCGATATCAAATATCCCGATTTCGGCCAAAGCGACGCGGACGAGTTCATGCTCGCCGACCTGCGTTCCTTCGAGGAGTGCCGCGAGGCGGTGAAGGGCGTCGACGAGGTCTACAACCTCGCCGCCGACATGGGCGGCATCGGCTACATCTCCGGCGCGCACGCCTCGATCACCTTCAACAACACGATGATCAGCGCGCAGATGCTGAAGGCCGCCTTCGACGCGCGGGTCGAGCGGTTCCTGTTCTCCTCCTCGGCCTGCGTCTACCCGCAGCACCTCCAGGACGTGCCGAGCGTGATCCCGCTGAAGGAGGAGGACGCCTTCCCGGCGGCCCCCGAGGAGGGCTACGGCCTGGAGAAGCTCTACACGGAAAAGCTCTGCCAGTACTTCACCGAGGATTACGGCTTCCCGACCCGGTCCGTCCGCTTCCACAATGTCTACGGGCCGCTCGGCACCTATGACGGCGGCAAGGAAAAGGCACCGGCCGCGATCTGCCGCAAGGTCGCGCGTACGCCCGACGGCGGCACGATCGACATCTGGGGTGACGGCCAGCAGACCCGCTCGTTCATGTACGTGGACGACTGCGTCGAGGGCATCTACCGGATCATGCAGTCGGACCATCACGGGCCGCTCAACCTCGGCACGGACGAGCTCGTCAACATCAGCGGCCTCGTCGATCTCGTGGCCGAAGCCGCCGGCAAGACGATCCACAAATCGTTCGACCTGAGCAAGCCGCAGGGCGTGCGCGGGCGCAACAGCGACAACACCCGCCTGCGCGAGGTTCTGGGCTGGGAGCCCGGCATTCACCTGCGCGAGGGCTTGAAGCCCACCTACGACTGGATCGAGGCGCAGGTTCAGGAAGCGCAGCGGGAGGCGGACACCGCCCCGAGGCAGGCTGCCGAATAGGCCGGCCGAACCCGCCCCTCCCCGCAGGTACTGCAGCACGAGCGAACCCATGCCCGACGTCGATGTCGTCAACACCGGCCTCCTGCCGGCCGGGGCGCCGGGCTGGAAGGACCGCGTGCAGGAGCGGGTGCAAGAGCGTCTTCAAGAACGCCTGCAAGACCGCCTTCAGGAGCGTGTCGGGCCGGCCCGGTCCCGACGCTCCGAGGCGACCGCCTGGCCCCGGCGCCTGATCGTCGCCGGTGCCCTCCTCGGCGGCGACGCCGCCGCCGTGCTGGCCGCCTGCGGGGCGAGCCTGCTCGTCATGGCGGCGGCCGGAGCGCTCCCCGGCCTCGGGCCGGCCACGCTGCTCGGCTGGTGTGCCCTGCAGATCGGCACCCTGACCCTGTGCGGCCTCTACGAACCGATCGAGGCGGAGCCGATCGAGCGGCTGCGCCGCCGCGGGCTCGCCGCGGCCTTCGCGTTCGGCGCAGCCGTTCTGGTCGGCGGCGGCTCCTCGCCGTGGCTCTCGACCGCCGCCGGGCTCGCCGCTCTCCTCTCGATCCCGCTCGGGCACTACGCGGAGGGGTTCGTGCGTGCGCGGCTCGTCCGGCGGGGCGTGTGGGGGGCGGCGACCATCGTCTACGGCGAGGGCGCCGCCGACCTCGCCCGCAGCCTCGCCGCGCGGCCGGAACTCGGCCTGCGACCGATCGGCATCGTCCGCGAGCCCGCTGACGGGGTCGAGCCCTTCCGCACCGCGCCTTTGGGGCCGGCGCAGGACCAAGGCGGGGCCGAGCATATGGCCGAGCGCATGGCTGACCTGCTGGCAACGGCCGAGGTCGCCATCTGCACGCCGGGCGAGCGCGAACCCGCCCGCTTCGCTTGGCTGACCCGGCACCCGTTCCGACAGGTCATCGTGGCGCACCAAGCGCCGGAGGTGGAGACCGTGCGGCTCCAGACCCGATGCCTCGGCCCGGTGGTCGGGCTCGTGGTGCGTCGGGCGATCTTCCTGCCGCACAACCTGCGCCTTAAGCGCGCGCTCGACCTCGCCGTGACGCTGCCCGCGCTCATCCTGTTCGCACCGCTGATCGGCATGCTCGCGCTCGCGGTGAAGCTCGCCGATCCGGGGCCAGCCTTCTACGTCCAGCCCCGCGTCGGGCGGGATGGCCGCACCATCCGCGTGTACAAGCTGCGCAGCATGTTCCGCGACGCGGAGGCGCGTCTCGCCGACCACCTCGCCGCCGACGAAGGCGCCCGCCGCGAGTGGGAGCGCTTTTGCAAGCTGCGCAACGATCCGCGCGTCCTGCCGGGCATCGGCGGCTTCATCCGCCGCACCAGCCTCGACGAGCTGCCGCAACTCCTCAACGTGCTGCGCGGCGACATGAGCGTGGTCGGGCCCCGGCCCTTCCCCGCCTACCACACCGAGCGGTTCGGTCCGACCTTCCAGGCGCTGCGGGCGAGCGTGCCGCCGGGCCTGACCGGGCTGTGGCAGATCTCGGCCCGCAGCGACGGCGACCTCGCGGTCCAGGAGCAGCAGGACAGCTTCTACATCCGCAACTGGTCGATCTGGATCGATCTGTACATCCTCCTCGAGACGGTGCCGGCGGTGCTCACCGCCAAAGGTGCCCGCTGACGAGGGGCCGGTGGCCCCTCCGCCGCTCCCCCTCCGCCCTCGACGCGCTCCCCTCCGATCCCGATGCAGGCGTGACCCATGGACCCGTTCCACGAAGCCGACCCGCCCGGCGGCGGGCGATCGCTGACCGCCCATTACGAGGCTGTCACGGGCCACGCCCTCGCGGTGCTCTGGCGGCGCCGGATCATGATCGCCTCGATCGCCGGGCTGTCGGCGCTGGCGGCGGGGGCAGCCTCGATGGCCCTGCCGCCGAGCTACGTCGCCGAAGTGCTGCTCCAGTTCGATTTCGGCCAGACCCAGGACGTGCGCGGGACCGGCAAATCCGGCCCGCAGATCGCGCTGGAGCCGGCCTCGGTGGTGGAGAGCGAGGCGCGCATCATCCGCTCCTTCGCCATCGCCCAATCCGTGGCGGGACGGCTGGAGACCGGAGCCGGGCATGCGGAGCATGCGGCCAAGGAGCTCTCCGCGGGCTGGGTCGCCTCCCTGAGGCAAGCGCTCGCGAACCGCGTCCAGGCCGCGGTGCCCGCGCCTTCCGGACCTCGCCCGGAAGAGACCACGCAGCAGGAGACCGAACGGGACGCCCGGGCCCAGCAGCTCCTGCGCGGGCTCACCGTGGGCAACGACGCCAAGGCCTACCTGATCACGATCGGCTACCGCGACCGCGATCCCCGGCGGGCGGCGGAGACCGCCAACACCTTCGCCACCGAGTACCTCGCCCGCAAGATGCAGGCGGCCTCGCTCGCCACCGAGCGGGCGAGCCGCTGGTACGCCGAGCAGATCCAGGTCTCGCGCGGCGAACTCGCCCGGCTGGAGGGCGAGATCGACGCCTTCCGCAAGCGCACCGGCTTCGTCGAGTCGGTGCGCGAGGGGGTGGACCTGCGCGAGCAGCAATTGCGCGACGCCCTCACCGAACTCTCCAGCGCCTCGGCCAAGCGGCTGGCGGAGGAGGCGCGGCTCCAGCGCGCCGGAGACGTGATGCGCTTCGGCGGCGTGCCGAACGCCTCCGACACGACGATCTCGCCGGTGATCCAGCAGATGCTGGCCGATGACAGCAAGCTGCGCCAGGAACTGGAGCAGCTCACCGCCGTCTCCGGCGACAACCACCCCAGCGTGCTGCGCCTCAAGGCCTCGATCGCCGCACTCCAGCAGCGGCTTCAGATCCGCATGGCCGAGGTGCTGAAGCTGGTCGAGGTCGATCTCGGCGCCGCCCGCGGGCTCGAAGCCTCGGCCGAGGCTCGGGTCGCGACGGTGCGCCGCTCGCTCATCGAGAGCAAGGCGCTCGAAGCAAAGCTGCGGGCGCTCCAGGCCGACGCCACCGCCGCCCGAGACCGCCTGCGCGTTCTCGACGAGGGCTACCAGACCGCCAACGCGCTGAGCGAGCTCAAGCCGGTGATGGCGCAGATGCTGGCGCCGGCCAAGGTGCCGACGCTGCCCACCGGCCCCGGCCTCGGCCTCGTGCTCGGGCTGGGCCTGTTCGCCGGCGCCGGCGCCGGCTCGGTGCTGGCGCTCGCGCTCGACCGCCGCGACCGTGGCTACCGCAGCCAGGGCGAGATGGAGGCCGAGACCGGCCTGCCCTGCCTCGCGCTGCTGCCGAACCGTCCGGCGGGGGAGCATTCGGGCGAGCGCCTGGAGCAGGATCTCGTCTTCCGCGAGGCCGTGCGGGCGGCGGTGGCCGAACTCGTCGCGGTGCGCGAACCGCTCAAGGTCGTCCTCGTCACCTCGGCGATGCCGGGCGAGGGCAAGTCCGTGGTCGCCCGCTCGGTGGCGCGCTCGCTCGCCGCGATGGGGCGCCGGGTGCTGATCCTCGACGGCTCGCCCCGCCGTGCCGCGATCGAGGATGCCCGCTCCGGCAAGTCCGGCCCCGAGACGCCGGCCGACGACGAGGAGGCGGAGGGCCGCATCTCGACCATCCGCCGCGTCTCCGGCCTCAAGGACGGGCACGATATCTATGCCGAGCCGACCTTCGGCATGCTCGTACGCGAGGCGCGCGAGCGCTACGACGTGATCCTCGTCGAGGTGCCTCCCGTGCTGCTGCTGGGTGACGTCGCGCTGCTGCGCCAGCACGCCGATGCCGTGGTGCACGTCGTGGCGTGGCACGGCACCCAGAAGGCCGCTGTCACCGCGAGCCTCGCCTATATGCACCGGCTCGGGCTGACGGTCGCCGGGCTCGTCCTGAACAAGGTCGACCTGAAGCGCCACCAGGGCCGCGCCGCCGATCGCGGCACGCTCTACCGCGACTTCTCGCACTACTACCGGAACAGCGCCTGATGGGCGCGCAATCCGCAGTGGGCCTGGGAGCGGCGATCCTCGTGAGCGAATGGACCTTCGCCTGCGCGGCCTGCGGCTCCCCCGCCGTCACCTGGCCGGCGGACCCGACCGCCGAGGCGGCCATCGCCTGCGGCGGCTGCGCCCGGCCGCTGGGCACGCTCGCCGCGTTCCGGGCCGGGATCGAGGGGGTCCTGGCCGCCCACAATCCCCGCCAAAGCGAGCCGGGGCCGCAGGATCTCCCGCAGCCCCGGCCGCAATCCCGGTCGGATGCGGAATCAGACGAACAGGATATGGCCTGCGCTCAACTCGGCCTTCTGGGTGTCGGCGAGCCAGAGCGTGTCCGATCCTGAGCGGATCGCGACATCGGTGCCGACATCCTGTGCCGCGGCCAGGACGGCATCGAGCGAGCCGAACATCGACCGGCTGATCTCGATCGCGTCGGGAGCGGAGCCGCCGGTCTCGAAATCCTCGACCCAGTCGACGCCGTTGCCGGCCTTGAACGCGAACCGGTCGGCCCCGGCACCACCCCAGAGGTGGTCGGTCCCGCTGCCACCGTCGAGCCGGTCGTTGCCGGCCCCGCCGTAGAGGTGGTCGTCACCGGCGAGCCCGTTGAGCGTGTCGTTACCGCCCATCCCGTCGAGGTCATCGGCGGAATTGGATCCGGTCATGGTCTCGGCACCGGCGGTGCCGTCGCGGTTGAGGCTCGCGCCGGAGGGTGAGGCGGCGACCGGGGGAGGCGATGCCGGGCTGTTGCCCGTCACCACTCCGACGACGGATCCGACCGATCCCGCCACCCAGTCGAACACGTTCTGGATCGGCGTCATCGGCGTGGCCGAGGGCGCCGCCGACACGTCCGCGCCCGACGAGGATGGTCCCCACACGATGTTGTTGGCCACCGCCGGGTCGGTATAGGTCGAGTCCTCGATCGACACGTTGTCGCCGCTCGCGTTCCAGATGACGGCGTTGGACATGGGATCACCCCGGCCCTGGTCGTCGACGATGTTGTCGAAGGAGCGGGTGTCGATGAAGGTCACGTCGTCCGAGTAGGACGAGAAGCCGCCATTGCCCATGTGGATCACGTCGACGTTCTCGACGCGGCCGCCTTGGGAATCGCCCTCGAACATCACGCCGACGCCGCTCGGCGAATTGTTGCCGTCGATCACGCCGTGGGAGATCGTCACGTTCTGGCTGTCGATGACCGAGACGTTGTCCTCGACATGCGAGTGGCCCGGATCGTTGCTGACGGCGAAGTCCGAGAGGCTGCCGTTCGGCGACTGGTAGAACTGGACGAACTGGCCCGACGGATAGAGTCCGTGGAAGTCGTGACCCTCGACATGAGAGAGCGTCGCACCCGGCGATTTGCCGAGATAGATGCCGGTGCCGCTGTCCTGCAGGGTCACGTGCGAGGCGGTGAAGTCGGGTGAATTGACGACCCGGATACCGGTCGCCTCGCCCGCCAGGCTCTGGCTCCCGTCGGGTGGATCGGAATTGACGACGAGGCTGTTCTGAACAGTGACGCCGCTGGAATCCTCGACGACGATGCCATGTCCGTCGGCGTGATGAATGGTGACGTTGCGGATGACGACGTTGTCGTGCTCGACGCGGATGGCATCACCGTCGGAGACCCAAAGATCCAGATTTTCGATGATCTGGCCGTCATGCGTCGTGCGGATGGGAGTGGTGCTGGTGATCAAACCTGCAGGCATATCTACTCCATTTGTTAATATTTCAACAAAATCAATAACTATCGGAATACAATCAGCAAATCGACCGAGCAAATCTGCAACTTCGACAGCATGGACTAGGCCATTAGACCTATTCAGCCTGGGAAGTTATTAACAGCGAAGCTTTTTAAGGAGGACGGCCCTGCGCGATATTTCTTGCGCCGCACAATTGATGTGGCTGTAAGGCCACGCTTGTTCAGGCCGCAATTGATTCGAAGGCGCGTCGCCGCCGGCCGGGCCGCAGGATCTCCCGCGGCCCGGCCCGCGAACGTGCTTCCGAGCTGGTTTCACGAAGCGTCGGGCGCCGATTCGCCCTCGACCGGACGTGGCCGGCGCAGCAGCGTTGCGCGCGGCAGGCTCAGACGAACAGGAAGTCGCCGGCCGAGAGCTGCGCCTTATGGACGTCGGCGAGCCACAGCGTGTCCGCGCCCGAGGTGATGGCGACATCGGAGCCGACATCATGGGCCGCGGAGAGCAGGGCGTTGAACGAACTGAACATCGACTTGCTCACTTCGACGACGTCCTGCGCAGTGCCGTTGAGCTGGAAGTCCTCGACCCAGTCGGTGCCGTTGCCGGCCTTGAACACGAAGTGGTCCGCGCCGGCACCACCCCAGAGGTGGTCGGTGCCGCTGCCCCCGTCGAGCCGGTCGTTGCCCGCCCCGCCGTAGAGGCGGTCGTCGCCGGCCAGCCCGTTGAGCGTGTCGTTGCCGCCCCGCCCATCGAGGTCGTCGGCGAAACGCGAGCCGGTCATCGTGTCGGAGGCCGCCGTGCCGTCCCGGTCGATGCCGGTGCCGGCCGGCGTCGGGCTGGCAGTCGGAGCCGTGGCAGACGGGGTTGGAGCCGGGGTCGGAGCCGGGGCTGGGGTCGGAGCCGGCGTCGCAGCCGGCGCACTGCCCGTCGCCGTCCCGTCGAACACGTTGTGGATCGGCGTCATCGGCGTGGCCGAGGGCGCTGCCGACACGTCCGCGCCGGCCGAGGACGTCCCCCAGACGATGTTGTTGGGGACCCCCGGATCCGTGTAGGTCGAGTCCTCGATCGTGACGTTGTGGCCGCTCGTGTTCCAGATCAGCCCGTTCGACAGCGAAACGCCGCGGCCCTGGTCGCCGGCATCGTTGTCGAAGGAGCGGGTGTCAACGAACGAGACGTCGTCCGAGTAGGACGAGAAGCCGCCATTGCTCATGTGGATCACGTCGACGTTCTCGACGTGGCCACCCTGCGAATTGCCCTCGAACATCACGCCCGCGCCGCTCGGCGAGTTGTTGCCGTCGATCACGCCGTTGGCGATCGAGACATTCTGGCTGTCGATGATCGAGACGTTGTCCTCGACATGCGAGTGGCCCGGATCGTTGGTGACGGCGAAGTCCGAGAGGCTGCCGTTCGGCGACTGGTAGAACTGAACGAGCTGACCGCCGGGGAAGGGCCCGTGGAAGTTGTGGCCCTCGATGTAGGAGAGCTTCGCGTTCGGGGACTGACCGAGATAGATGCCGGTTCCGCTATCCTGCAGGGTCACGTGCGAAGCGGTGAAGCCGGACGCGTTGACGACCCGGATGCCGGTGGTCTCCGCATCGGTCTCGCCGCCGTTGCCGGTCGGCGGGTCGGAATTGACGATGAGGCTGTTCTGGACGGTGACGCCGCTCACGTCCTCGACGACGATGCCGTTGCCGTCGGCATGGTGGATGGTGACGTTGCGGATGACGACGTTGTCGTGATCGACGCGGATGGCGTCGCCGTCGGAGACCCAGAGATCCAGATTTTCGATAACCTGTCCGTCGTACGTCGTGCGGATGGGGGTAGTGCTATAGGTTTGGCCCGCAGGCATGATTGCTCCTTGATGCGGTGATCGCAACGGAGCGGGACCTAACGAAGGTTATCGAGCGGATCGATTGCGTAAATCTGCAACGTACCCCGCAAGGACTACTCCCCACGAGGTATGGACGCGCGAAAACGGTTCAGCTTAATGCTGTTTTCTCGCGTGTCTTTGTCGGAATTTTTCTGACAGACGAACGATCTGTTGCCGAACGGCCACGTTTGGTGCCCGTCCGGGCCATCCATGCCTCGGGCCGTTCACGCGCCCGGCGACGCAATCCAGCCTTCGAAGCAGATCGCGAGCCGTCCGAGTCGGGCCAGCCACGCCAGCGTGCACGCCACATCTCAGTGGCGGCGCGCCAGCCATTTGCATGGCCGATGTTGCGCCGGGCGATCCGTGGCGTGCTACGACGTGCCCGGCATTCGCGCCGGAAACCCCCGATGCGGTGCGGTCCGGACGCCTGCAGCCCGCCACGCACCAGCCGCCGCCCATTCGTCTTGCCGCTGCGGCCCATTTCGGCGCGTGGCAGGAGCGTCCCCTACCTGCCCGCGCAAGACCAAGATGATTCCGGCTCGAGACAGATCCATCGATCAGGTTATTTCAACCCGATCGGATCCTCCTCTGGATAATCTGCCGCCTCTAGATCGTCTGATTGTAGGCTCCTACTTCCGGATGCTGGCGCAGCACCCCGTCAACGGCCGCGAACATCTCGTGCAGCCGCGCCTCGGAGACCGGGCTCTCCACGACCACGACGAGTTCGGGCTTGTTCGAGGAGGCCCGCACCAGCCCCCAGGTGCCGTCGGCGGTGGTGACCCGCACGCCGTTGACCGTCACAAGATCGGTGATCGCGTGGCCGCCCACCGGCTCGCCCGCGGCCTGGAGCGCCCGGAACCGCTCGGTCACGGCCTCGACGACGCCGTACTTCACCTCGTCGGCGCAGTGCGGTGACATGGTCGGCGAGCCCCAGGTCTTCGGCAGCGCCCGGTAGAGGTCGGCCATGGTCTGCCCCGGATTCCGGTCGAGCATCTCGATCACCGCGATGGCCGTGAGCAGGCCGTCGTCGTAGCCGCGGCCCACCGGCGCGTTGAAGAAGAAGTGGCCGGACTTCTCGAACCCGGCCAGCGCCGAGAGCTCGTTGACCCGCCGCTTGATGTAGGAATGGCCGGTCTTCCAGTAATCGGTCCGCACGCCGCGGGCCTTCAGCTCGGGATCGGCGGCATAGAGGCCGGTGGATTTCACGTCGACGACGAAGGTCGCTTCCGGATGCAGCTTGGACAGGTCGCGGGCCAGCATCACCCCGATCTTGTCGGCGAAGATCTCCTCGCCCTCGTCATCGACCACGCCGCAGCGATCGCCGTCGCCGTCGAAGCCGAGGCCGACATCGGCGCCGGTCTCGCGCACCTTGTCGGCGATGGCGTGCAGCATCGCCATGTCCTCGGGGTTGGGGTTGTAGCGCGGGAAGGAGTGGTCCGGCTCGACGTCGAGCGGGATCACCTCGACCCCGAGCCGCTCCAGGAGGGCGGGGGCGAAGGCGCCGGCCGTGCCGTTGCCGCAGGCGGCCACGACCTTGAGCTTGCGCGAGACGGGTTTGGCGCGCGCGACGAGGTCGTCGAGATAGACCTGGGCGAACCCTTCGACGAATTCGTAGGCGCCGCCGTCGCGGTACCGGAACGCGCCCGTGGTGACGATCTCCTTGAGGCGGCCCATCTCGTCGGGGCCGAAGGTCATGGGCCGCTCGGCGCCCATCTTCACGCCGGTCCAGCCGTTGTCGTTGTGCGAGGCGGTGACCATGGCCACGCAGGGGCAATCGAGGGCGAACTGGCCGAAATAGGCCATCGGCGAGAGCGCGAGCCCGATATCCTTCACCCGCAGCCCCGCCGCCTGCATCCCGGCGATCAGTGCGAGCTTGATCGAGGAGGAGTAGGAGCGGAAGTCGTGGCCGGTGACGATGTCGGGGCGCACGCCGCGCTCATGGATCAGCGTGCCGAGACCCAGCCCCAGCGCCTGGACGCCCATCAGGTTGATCTCCTGCGGGAACAGCCAGCGGGCATCGTACTCGCGAAAGCCGGTGGGCTTGACCATCGGCAACTGCTCGAAGGCGAAGGTGTTCGGCTCGAGCTTCGGAACAGGCGTGGGAAAGGCCTTGGAGCGATCAGAGGACATGACAGACCTTTCGCACGGGCGGCGAACGAGACCTCGTGGGCCGCCGGAAGGGAAACCGAGTCGGATTGAGATTCTAGACCAAGAGACCGTCCAGGGCCGAAGCGCCGTTGACCTTCCACACCTCGATGGCCGCCACGGTCGGATTCTCGGCCGCCCCCTGCCAGAAGGCGAGGTTGAGCGTCCCGTCGGTGACCGAGACCGTCCGCGTCAGGGTCGTCGCCGTCGCGCCCGCCGCGGCCGCAGCCCAGATGTCGTAATTGGCGACCGTGGTGCCCTCGATGCCGATGTTGAACTGGCGCTGGTCCGCTCCGCTGAGGCCGCCCGGATCGTCAGGCTGGTTGTAGATCTCGGCGAAGTGCAGGATGACCTTGTAGGAGCCGGATGCCAGCGCGCTGCCGTCCGCGTTCTTGACGGCGTAGCCGAAGCGCCCGTCATCGGCATCCGTGGTCGAGGCGCTCGCCCAGCCGAAGCGCTGATTCTGGTAAAGCGCGTCCTCGTTGGTACCGGCGATCGGATCGACGTCGGCGAAGACGGCGTTTCCGTCCTGGCCGGCGACGTAGAAGCGGTGCGGAGCGACCACCATGTCGGCCTCGAACAGGGTCCCGTCCGCGCGGGTATAGTTGCCGCCACCGGAATTGATCGCCATGACGAGGGTGTCGCCCCCCGGCGTCACGTCGATGGTGAAGCCGTGCGAGGCGGCGGCGTTGGTGTTGGCCGCAGGGCTTCCGTCGGCAATCTCGCCGGCCTTGACGGTCGCGGTGTAGGCGCCATCGGCCCAGCCGCTCGCCGGCGCGGCGACGAGGTAGGTGGCGGTGGCCGAGGTCGCGCTGGTCGCCACCTTCGATTGCAGGCTGATCGCACCGACCGCGCCGGGCCCGCTCACCGCGAGGTCGGCGGCCGTGATGCTGGCGAGGTTGATGCCGGAGGCGTCGTTGTAGACCACCGTCACGCTGGCCCCACCGCTGCCGGAGGCGGGGCCATCGACGGCGAAGGAGCCGATGCTCGGACCGATCATGTCGGTGCTTCCCGTGGCTTGGCGCACGATGATGCCGCTGAGCTTGGCGTTGTCGATGCCGTTGGCAAATTGCAGGTCGAGCGTGCCGTTCGCCCCCGCGGTGATCGGGCCCGAAACGTAGGCATAGGGCGTGTTGAAGTTTCCGGTCTGGGCCAGGATGTCGAGGTCGTTGAGAACGATCTGGCCTTCGAGTGAGACATCGAACACCCGCTGGCCCGGATTGCTCCACCAGAGTTCGCCGAAGCGCAGCTCGACCGTGTAGGCCTGGCTCGTGCTCGCCACGGGGATGGCGTAGCTGAAATTGCCGTAGCGCTCGGTCTGGTAGACGGTGCCCGCGAAGGCCGATTGCAGGCCGTTGCCGCCGCTGCCGTCGATGAAGGTGGCGCCGCCGGTGAAGTACTGGTCGGCCGAGAAGCTGATTCCGTCCTGGATCAGCGCTCCGCCGCCGGCATTGATCGCCGCGACGATCCCGCCCGCGCTGCTGGTCTGGACCGAGAAGAGCTGCGAGGCTGCGAGGTTGGTATTGGCCGCCGGGCTCGCGTCAGACACCTCACCGGTCTTGACGGTCGCGGTGTACTGGCCGTTGGTCCAGCCCCCGGTGGGTGCGGCGACGATGTAGGTGGCGGTGGCCGAGGTCGCGCTGGTGCTCGTCTTGGATTGTAGCGTGATCGCCCCGATCGCGCCGGGTCCCGTCACCGCGATGTCGGCCGCGGTGATGCTGGCGAGGTTGATGCCCGAGGCGTCGTTGTAGACGACCGTGACGCTGGCGCTGGCATCGCCCGCCACGGGAGCCTGAACCGTGAAGGGGCCCACCGTCGGCTTGGTCATGTCGGTGCCGCCACCGCCACTCGCCTGCCGCACGACAATGCCGCTCAGCTTGGCGTTGTCGATGCCGTTGAGGAACTGAAGATCGAGCGTGCCGTTCGCCCCCGCGGTGATCGGGCCCGAGACGTAGGTGTAGGGCGTGTTGAAGTTTCCGGTCTGGGCCAGGATGTCGAGGTCGTTGAGGATGGTCTGGCCTTCGAGCGAGACGTCGAACACCCGCTGGCCCGGATTGCTCCACCAGAGTTCGCCGAAGCGCAACTCGACCGTGTAGGCCTGACTCGTGCTCGCCACGGGGATGGCGTAGCTGAAATTGCCGTAACGCTCGGTCTGATAGACGGTGTTGGCGAAGGCCGGCTGCAGGCCGTTGCCGCCGCTGCCGTCGATGAAGGTGGCGCCGCCGGTGAAGTACTGGTCGGCCGAGAAGCCGATCCCGTCCTGGGTCAGCGCTCCGCCGCCGGCATTGATCGCCGCGACCACCGGGTTCGTCGTGCCCGATTTCGCCGTCGTCGTGATGGTGATCCCGTCGAAATCCGCCGTGAACGGCGCGCCGTCATTGGAGGTGGCCAGCAGCCCGACCGCCATCCCGCTCGCCTTGCCGCCGACCGTGTAGTCGCCCTGGATCGCCTTCAGGAGCGCGCTGCCGCTCGGCACGCTCATGCTGGTGCCGGCGGTAAACGCGCTGTTCGCGTCGGTGGCGGAGGAGACCGCGCCGGTGCCGAAGCGCCAGTACGGCGTCACCGTGTTGGTCTCGAGATTGACCGCGAGGCGCAGTTGCACCCAGCTCGCATTCGCCGCATTCAGAAGCGCGTTGTTGGTCACCGCGCTGGTCTGCGCGACGCCGAGATTCTCCATCGAGGTCTCGAGGATCGCGCTGGTGTACTTGCCCCCCGCGCTCTCGCCGCGCCCGCCCAGTACCAGCTTGATGAAGTTGTCCTGGTCGCCCGTGCCGATCTGCAGGCCGGCCGAGGGGAAGCCGCCGTTGCTCGTCGCGTTCGGGATCCAGTTCGCCATGGTCATGGTGACGTTGGCGGTGGCGACGCTGTCGTCGAAGGTGACGCCGGCCTGGAGCGCGTCCTTGAGGGTGTTGTTGCCCTCCGTGAAGTCGCCCTCCTGCACGTTCTTCAACTGGATGACGCCGCCCGCGCCGCCCGCGATGATGTTGGCCGAGGTGTAGAGGCCGCCGTCGAGGAACGGGTCGAGCCCGTTGATCATCGCGCCGGTGAGCCCGCTGCCGCCGAAGGTGCCCGGGATCGAGCCGGATTCGAAGTTGAACACGAGGGTCTCAGCCCCCGAGATCACGTCCGTGCCCGCGGTGCCGTTGTCGGGGTCGAGGGCGAAAGGGTCGAGCGTGTTGTTGATCCCGTCACCGTCGAGGTCGAGGTTCTGCGGGTTGGTCGGCCCCGGCGTCAGAACCTTGATGTTGCCGTCGGCCAAGGTCGTGACCCAGACGGTGCCGGCGAACGGCTTGCCGTCGCCCACCGCGTCGATGCCGAGCGGGGCGCCGCCGCCCATCGGCACGACCTGCTTGCCGGCCGCCACGATCTGGCCGGCGGCGCCGACGGTGGTGTCGACCCCGCCCGAGGCGTTGCGCGGGATGATGTGGAGGTAACCCGCCAGATCGGTGACGAGGATGGCGCCCTTGATGCTCGTGGTGCCGCCGTTCGCCGTGGTCCACGTGGTCGAGGCGGTGTATTCGGCGAGCCCGTTGAGCGAGCCCTGGCCGGTATCGAGCGCCCCGTCGCTGATGCCGCCCTCGAAGAACACGCTCTCGCGCGGGTCGGCGGTGCCGGCCGGGATCACCGAGTCGAAGTCCGCGGGCAGGCCGGCGCTGCCGTGGGGGAGGAAGGTCGCACCGGTGACGCCCGCCCCCGGCGTCAGCAGCCAGCCGGCCTGACCTCCCACCGCCCGCACGAGGTTGGGATGGCCGCCGTAATAGCCCTGCCCCGTGATCTCGTGGAGCTGGTCGTAGTTGAGCCGCTTGGTGCCGCCGTCCAGATCGGGCGTGTTGAGCGGGATCTGGTTCTGACTTGTGACGACGTTGCCGTTGGCGTCCGAGGGGCGCCCGCCCCAGCCATTGTTGGCGCCGTTGTCGTAGGTGAACATCTTGCCGTCAGAGGTCAGCAGCACGTCGTAAGCGTTGCGGTAGCCCGGCGAGTAGACCTGAACCGGGCTGCCGGCGGTGATCTTGGCCATGTTGAAGCCGTCGCGGCCGCCGAACGGGCCGCTGACATCCGATCCGTCCGGGTTCTCGTTGCCCGCCGTACCGTTGTTGGGGCGGTAGGGATCGTCGAGGGTCGGCAGGTCGTAGAGGTAGGGGTTGAGCCCGTTCGGGTTCTTCAGCGTCATGGCGTCGAGGGCCGTGAGATCGACCTTGAGCACGGCCGCCGCGTAGGCGAATTCCGGCAGGCCGGCGAAGTTGTTGGAGGGCGCGCCGGCATTGGTGTTGCCGCCCACCGCCACGTAGAGCGTCTTGCCGTCGGGTGAGATCGCCATGCCGTTGGCGGAATGGTTCTCCTCCGAGCGGGGCAGGCCGCGCACGAGATCGACCTTCTTCCACGTGTCGGTGACGGAATCGAAGGTGAGCCGCGAGATGATCGAGGAATTGGTGTCGAGGTTCGTATCCTCGCCGCCGTTGCCGGCACCGATGCGCGGGTCGCTCGAGGTGACGTAGAGGACGGGGTTGTCGGCGGTTCCGGTGACGAGGATGCCGGTGACCTGCCGCTCCTTCAGGCTCGCATTGAGCGTGCCGTCGTCGTTGTGGTTGGGCAGGTTGAGGATGAGGTCGATCGATTCCGTGGCGGTGACGACGTAGCCGTTGCCGTTCTGGGCGACCGTGAGGGCCTTGATGCTGCCGAACCGCTCGGCGACGTAGAGGCGCCCGTCCGGCCCCCATTGCAGGGCCGAGGCCAACCCCGAGTAACCGGCAAGTGTCGATTGAGAAAACGTCACGTCGGCCATGGTCATCCCCCCGCGCATCAGGCTTGGCATCAAGCGTGGGGTCGACCGTATCCGCGCCCGATCCGGGCTTCATGCGCGCAGCGGTATTCCGCGGCGCTCTTCCGGGCTAGCGCGTCCTCCGCCGAAGGGGAGGCCCGCTCGGCGAAGGAGCATCCAAAAGGTGGGCGCCGGCGCGAGGCGTAAGAGGCGCTCTCGACCGAGTTTTGCCCGAAAGGGAACCTTCGGGCGAAGGCGGCCGAACGTTCACAGATCTGCGGTGTGATGATAGCCCGCAGCAATGAACCCGTTTTCCGATCCGCAGGCCGTCGCACGCTACGCCGACAATCCACCTCGGATGGTGCCCGGTTTCGCGGGCCTGCACCGCATGGCGATGATCCTCCTCGCCGAACGGGCTCTGGAGGATGCGCGAATCCTCGTGCTCGGCGCCGGGGGCGGCCTCGAACTCAAGGCATTCGCCGAGGCGCAGCCGCACTGGTCTTTCGACGGAGTCGATCCCTCCGCCGAGATGCTGAGCCTGGCGCAACGGACCCTCGGGGACCTTTCGGCCCGCACACGCTTGCATCAGGGGCTCATCGATGTCGCGCCGGAGGGTCCGTTCGATGCCGCGACCTGCATCCTGACGCTGCACTTCATCGAGCGTCGGGAGCGCCTGCATACGCTCCGGGAGGTCCGGCGTCGTCTGAAGCCGGGGGCACCCTTCGTCGTCGCCCATTTCAGCGTTCCGAAGGGCGACGGCGCGCGCGATCTGTGGCTCTCGCGCTATGCCGCTTTCGCCATCGCCTCGGGAATCGAGCCGTCACAGGCCGAGAACGCGCGAGCCGGCATCGCGGAGCGGTTGCCGATCCTCACGCCGGAGGAGGACGAGCAGCTCCTGCGGGAGGCCGGGTTCGATGGAATCAGCCTCTTCTACGTCGGCTTCGCGTTCCGAGGCTGGGTCGCCTACGCCTGACCGCTCCCGGTCACCCTCGTTAACAGAGACTGCGACGACAGGCAGGCTCAGATGTAGTGACGGTAGACGACGGAGCGGGTCGCCTCGTCGCCATCGCCGTCGAGATCGACACTCGCGGTTCGGCTAGCCGTCAGGCCGATCATCGAGACGAGCGCGAGCGGGATCACCGTCGGCAGGAAGCGGGCAAGGTGAAGCGCGGAGGATGCAAGGCCACGTGCGGACCGAATCAGGATCGTCATGCGTAAGGTCTCCCTTCGCCGGCAGTCGCGCCACGATGTCTGATCGGTGATGCCGCATTGTGTCGGAAATCGGCAGGGCACCGCGCCGGAGCGCCACCCTGCTCGATCATATGACGGCAGACGATCAGGACGTGGGGCGGCGGCGACCGAAAGCCCAGGTGCCGACGGCAAGAGCCCCCATGGGGGTCACAAGGAGAGCGATCACGGACAGCATGCTCGACATTTGGTTCGGCCTCTCTCGCCGCATGGGATCGGCTCCCGATCGTTCGGGATCGTGGAACCGTTGAGCCTGCCTAACATGAAATATCGTTCCGTCCACGGATGAATTGATCACTATTCCGCAAGGCAGTCCCCCAGGGCGACGACGCGCGAGGGGGTGATTACGCGCGAGTCGGGACCGCCACCCACCGGGATCCGTTTCAGGATCGGCCCGTATGTCCCGATCCGGCACAGGATGCGATGGCATCCCGCTCGCACCGGCGGCTCCGAGTCGTTCGCGTCGAGGCTTCGATGTTTCCCAAACTCGTCGGATCTCTCGCGCTCCTCGCGGCCGGGTCCGTTCTCCTCCACAGCTGGGAGATGCCGCGCTGGGTGATCGCGACGCTGTGTGCCGTCGGTACGGCCGCAACGCTGCTCCTCATCGCGCCCGCCCTGGAGCAGACGCTCGCTCCAGCCGCGATGATGCCGGTCCGCGAGCCGCCGAAGGGCCCCGCTCCGGTCTTCGAGGGAATCTGGGACCCATTCGACCGCCGGCAGGTTGTGAGCGGCTCGGCTCGAACGGATCTGTAGGACTTCACCAGAGCGCTTTCCGAAGGAACGGCTCTCAGACCCCGCTCCGGAGGCCGGCTGCGGACCGTCGAGAACCGGTGGAGGCAATCCCCGCGGCGTCGAGCGCCGCTATCCGATCATGCCCCGGATTGCGCTGCGCCGCCCGCTGTTGCGCCGCCCTCGTCCGACAGCCTCGTTCACGCCCCCGCTCCCTCTGAAGGCGAGACCCGCCGATGCGACAAAGCAACAGGCTACAGAAAAACAAATAAGTAGAATGGTTGCGCACAAACGAGATCATCAGCCCAAGTATTTGTATTTATAACAGTTATAAAACATAGATCTTGCATGCATCATTCGGTCCTTGCCATACGCGGCGCATAGTTCGTTGTGTCTTCTTAGGTTTTAATAACCTAAGTTAAAAGCGTTCCGGAAAAAATGTTCGAAGATCGCACCGCCTTCGCTCGGCTGGCTCCGCGTGCGGGCTGGGTTTCACGCCTGTTGGCTTCGACGGTCCTGTCCGGAACGGCCCTGTGCGGCCTCGCCGGGCCGGGCCTCGCACAGGATGTGGCCGGCGCCATCGAACTGTCCGAGTTGAGCGTGACCGGCGAGGGCCGCGGCGCCACGCTCGGCGGCGCGCTCTACGGTCCGGGCGGGGCCTCGGGAGCAGTTCCCGGCTACGTCGCGAGCCGCAGCACCGTCGCGACCAAGACCGACACGCCGATCCTGGAAACGGCCCAGTCCATCTCCGTCATCGGCCGCAAGCAGATCGAGGATCAGAACGCGCTCAGCATCAACCAGGCCCTGCGCTACACGCCGAGCGTCACCACGGAGCAGCGCGGCGGCGCGGGCTCGACCCGCCTGGAGCAGTTCCTGATTCGCGGCTTTAACGCCCCGGTCTTCCTCGACGGCATGGCATTGATCGGCGGTCGCGATGCCAACGCCACGATCGAGCCCTACCGGCTCGAGCGCATCGACGTCATCAAGGGCCCGGCCTCGGTGCTCTACGGACAGTCGGGGCCGGGCGGCATCGTCAACCTCGTGTCGAAGGTGCCGCAATTCGTCCGGCACGGCGAGGTCTTCGTGCAGGGCGGCGGCTTCAGCGAGGTGCGCGGCGGCGTCGATGTCGGCGGGCCGATCCCATCCGACGTGCCCTGGCTCGCCGACCAGTTCGCCTACCGCATCGTCGGCTTCGGCTGGAACGGCGACGGCCCCGTGGATACGACCCGGGTCGAGCGCGCGCTGATCAACCCGAGCTTGTCGTGGCGCCCCTCCGCCGACACCCAGCTCACGATCATCGGCAATTACCAGCGCGATCCGTTCTCGGGATTCTACGGCGGCTTCCCGGCGGTCGGCACGGTGTTCCCGCGCAACTTCGGCAACGGCGTTGTCGGTCGCCTGCCGGTGAACTTCTACGACGGCGATCGCGGCATCGAGCGCTCCGACCGGACCCAGGCCTCGATCGAGTACCTGTTCGACCACCGCTTCAACGAGAACCTGCGCTTCCACTCGGCCGGGCGCTACCTGCGCACGCAGGGCGACTACCGCAGCGTCTACAGCGCCTTCAATCCCCGCAACGGCCCCTTCGCCTCCGGCCCGCTGATCCCCCGCGCCGTGATCGGCACCAACGTGGCGGCGGAAGCCTACACGATGGACAGCAACTTCGTCGCCACCTTCGACACCGGCTTCATCGCCCACACCGCGCTGCTCGGCGTCGATCACCGTACCTTCAGCACCCGGACGAGCGGCTCCCCGTTCCCGGACGCGCCGGACCTGAACGTGCTGGCGCCGAACTACGACATGAACATCGCGGTCCCGGCCTTCAACACCGTCTCACGGGTCGATGCGCAGCAGACCGGCGTCTACTTCCAGGATCAGATGAAGTTCGACCGCCTCGTGCTGACGCTGGGCGGGCGCTACGACGTGGCGCGCCAGACCGGGCCGACCCGGTCCTTCCCTGCCGGCCGGCCGAGCACCCTGACGCTCCAGGACGCGCCGGCCGACGCCTTCACCGGCCGGGCGAGCCTGCTCTACCTGTTCGATTCCGGCGTGGCGCCGTACGTATCCTACAGCCAAGCCTTCGAGCCGATCGTCGCGGGCCGCGTATTCGATCCGGCCTTCGGCACCGTTGGGCGCGTGCCCGATCCGCAATTGAGCGACCAGTACGAGGCCGGGATCAAGTACCAGCCGCCCGGCACCGACATCCTGCTCACCGCGGCCTTCTTCGACATCCGCCAATCGAACCGCACGACCGCGGACCCCGTAAACGGCAGTGCCTTCGTCGTCCAGACCGGCCAGGTCGGCGTGCAGGGCGTGGAGTTCGAGGCGCGGGCGAACCTCACCGAGGGCGTCACCCTGATCGGCGGCTTCTCGCTCCTCGACATCCGCAACGTCCGGGACAACGGCAGAACCGCCAACGACCTGACCCCTGGTCAGATGGTTCCCCTCCAGGGCCGCAGCCCGGTGCTGGTGCCGGATTCCACCGCCTCGCTGCTCGCGACCTACCGCTTCAACGAAGGGCCGCTCCTCGGCCTGGAGGTCGGCGGCGGCGTGCGCTACCTCGGACCGTCCTGGGGCGATGCGGCCAACACCTTCAAGGTGCCGGCAAGCGTGCTCGTCGACGCCACGCTCAACTATGAGCTGAAGTACCTCGATGCGACGCTTCAGGGCTTCTCGATGCAGGTGAACGCCACCAACCTCCTCGACGAACGATACGTCAGCGGCTGCAACGGCTACACGAGCTGCTATTACGGCTTGCCGCAGACCGTCTATGCAACCCTGCGCTACCGCTGGTAGGAAGCCTCGCATGGCGGCACAGGGCAGAACGACAGCACTGGAACGGGCCTCCGTGGCCGGCCGGGTCGTGCTGGCGGCGGGCGGCGGCTACGGCGTCGCGGCGCTCGCTACTGCGCTCCTGTCGCTGACGCTGCCGATGGCGCGCTCGGAGGCGGTGGGGGCGGCGACGCTTCTCAGCTTTGCCGTGATGGCGGGCATCGTCGTGCTCGTCTTCGCGACGCGCACGTTCCTGCGGGCGCTCCTCACGGTCGCCGGAACGGCCCTCGTGCTCGGCGCCCTCCTCTGGCTGGCGATGCGGGGATACGCACCATGAAGGGAAGCTTCCGCCAGTCGATGGCGTGGCTGCACACTTGGTCCGGCCTGATCGTCGGCTGGGTGCTGTTCGCGATCTTCGTCACCGGCACCGCGAGCTACTACCGGCCGGACATCTCCCGCTGGATGCGCCCCGAACTCGCCCGGACCGAGCCGCTGGAGGGTGCCGCCCTCGGGGCGGCCGCCGAGCGGGCCGTGGCCTATCTCGGCCAGCACGCGACCAAAGCCCGGACGTGGTTCGTCGGCCTGCCGCAGCCGGACAAGCCGGTGCTCGACCTGTTCTGGCGCACCCGCCCCGGTGAGCAGCCGGGCCATGTCCTGCTCGATCCGCGGACCGGAACCGAAGCGACCGTGCGGGACACGCAGGGGGGCGACTTCCTCTACCGCTTCCATTTCGAGCTGCACATGCCGCCGCTCTGGGGACGCTGGGTCGTCGGGGCCTGCGCGATGATCATGCTGGTGGCGCTGATCTCCGGCATCGTCACCCACAAGCGGATCTTCGCCGACTTCTTCACCTTCCGCCGCGACAAGGCGCCCCGCCGCAGCTGGCTCGACGCCCACAACGTCACCGGCGTGCTGGCGCTGCCGTTCCACGTGATGATCACCTATACCGGGATCGTCACCCTCGCGACCTTCTACATGCCCTGGGGCGTGACCGCCGCCTACAAGGGCAACGCTCAAGCCTTCTTCACCGAGGCCGCTTGGATCACCACCCCGCGTCCGCCCGCGAAGCAGGCCGCCCCCCTCGCCCCGGTCGGGCCGATGGTGGAGCGGGCGCTCGCGACCCGGCCGGAGCCGCTGGAGCGGCTCATGATCGTCAATCCGGGCGACGCCAACGCCACCGTGGTCGCCGTGTTCGAGGAGCCGCACGGCCTCTCGCACGAGCATCCGCAGATCGCCTTCGACGGCGTGAGCGGCGAGATCCTCGAAGTCCGCGACGGCGGCCTCAAGCCCGCAGCCAAGACCTTCACGGTGATGACGGGCCTGCACGAGGGCCACTTCGCCGGCCCCCTGCTGCGGCTGCTGTTCTTCCTATGCGGGATCATGGGCTGCGCCATGGTCGCGACGGGGGTCGTGCTCTGGTCGCTGGCACGCCTGCCGAAGGCGGGGGAGCGGCCCTTCCTCGGCCTGCGGCTGGTCCAGGCGCTGAACGTCGGCAGCATCGCCGGCCTGCCGGCGGCGGTCGCCGTCTTTTTCATCGCCAACCGGCTCCTGCCCGTCGATCTCGCCGGGCGCGAGGAATGGGAGATCCGCGCCTTCTTCGGCGCCTGGATCGTCGCGGCCCTGGTGCCGCTCGTCCGTCCGCAGCGCCGGGCGTGGTGCGAGGGTCTGGCCGCCGTTTCGGTGCTCTGCCTCGCGGTGATCACGGCCGACATCCTGACGATTCCCGACCATCCCCTGCGGCTCGGCGGCGGCGACCCGCTCTTCGCGTGGTTCGACGGTGCGATGCTGCTGCTCGCGGGCCTGTTCGCCGTCGCCGCCCGCAAGGTGCTGCGCTACGAGGCGCCCAAACGGGATCGGGCTCGGGATCGGAGCGTGAATCCGGCGGGCGCCGCGACATCTGCCGCGGCGCCCCCCTCCCCCGCCCGCACGCCCGCGCGGCGTCCGGAGCCGACCCACGCATGACGCCCCTCGTCCTCGCCGCGAATCTGGGCCTCAGCTTCGCCGCGCTCGCCGCCCTCTGCCTCAGCCTGAACCGGCACCATGCGGAGGTGTTCGGCCGCAGGGCGGAGCGGGCGGCGGTTTTGCGCCTGCGCCTCTTCGGCTGGGGAGCCATCGCCGTCTCGTTCTTCGTCGCCGGGCTGTGGGAGGGCTGGGCGTTCGGTCCCGTGCAGTGGGTCGGCGCGCTCACCGGCGCGGCGCTCGGGCTGGTGCTGCTCCTGTCCTACCGGCCGCGCTACGTCGCCCCCGCCGCGCTCGCCGCCCTCGTCGCGGCCGCCCTGCCGCTGGCGGTCCTCGCCGCCTCGGCCTGATGCGACCGCTCAAGCCGCTTCAGGCGCTCGCCCATGCGAGCCGCCTGCTCGCCGCGCACGGCTTTCGCGAGACCGCCCGCAACGAGCGCGGCGACAGCCTCTACCTCGCCCGCGGAGAGGGGCCTGAGCGGCTGCGCCTGTCGAACCATGCCCGCACCCCGAAGCAGCGGCGGGTCCACCCGGAGGTGATGGCGAGCCTCGTGATCCGCGCGCCGAAGACGGAAGCGCAGGTCGCCGCCCTGGTGGACGCCGCCCTGCGCGACTTCGCCGGCGGGCTCGCGCGGCAGGCCTCCCGCCTCACAGAGCTGCGCTGACCCGGCGCCGGTCCTGCGCCTCCTACGCGGCCGACGCGCTCCGGCCGGCGATGGCGTTGCCGTGGCCACTTTACGCGCCCCGATGCGCCGCCGCTGCTCGAGGTGCATCTGCGCTGGACACAAGCTTGGCAATCTGACCATTCTCAAATCAGTCTTGTGCGCCCGACGAATCGTACCATCAGTACGCGAGTCAGCAATCGGCAGGGGAATAGTCTTGGCTCTGCCAATCGTATTCAACAACACGGTGTTCCGCGCCGGACAATCTGCGGGCGCGACCATATCGAACAACAATAGCACAAGCTTTACTGTCGATAGCATCAACCAAGATTACAACGTCGTTGCCAATGGATCTGTATCCAACCTCAACGATCCAGTAAATATCAATATCAACAGATTCGGGGCAGAATCCAACACAACTCTCTACGCGACAAATTTCGACAATCCAAATTTCATCGTGCTTGCAAATCAGCCGAATGGGGCCAGCGGCAATAGCGGCTATATCATTTTGTCGAACAGTCCGCTCACCCCTGGGCAGGTCGTGAATGTGAGCAATACAGCCCTGGGCGACTACAACGTCCTCTGCTACGGCTCGGGCACCCGTATCCTGACCGAACGCGGCGAAGTGGCCGTCGAGGATCTGCGCGCGTGCGACGTCGCGGTCACCGCGTCCGGCGCGCGCCGGACGATCACTTGGATCGGCCATCGCGTCCTCGACGGCGGCGGCAAGGCCCTGCACCATGATCGGCAGCCCGTCCGCGTACGCGCGGGCGCCTTCGGCGGCCTGCCGACCCGCGACCTCTTCCTCTCGCCGGGCCACCCGGTCCTGGTCGGGGCGGATGCCGACCACGAGGGCGGCGTGCTCGTGCCCGTGATGTGCCTGATCAACGGCATCACGATCGCCCGCGAGGTGGTCGAGGCCGTCACCTACTGGCACGTCGAACTCGATGCCCACGACATCCTGCTGGCCGAGGGCCTGCCGGCCGAGAGCTACATCGACGGCGGGGATCGTGCCTTCTTCGTCGAAGGCTCCGACCACGCCCTGCGCAACCCCGATTTCGTACCCGCCGGCTGGGACGGCCGCTGCCGGCCGGTGGCCGTGGACGGGCCGCAGATCGAGGCCGAGCGCCTGCGTCTCGACGCCGTCTTCACGGCCACCCTGGATCGCCACGGCGCATGGTCGGACGGGGAGCTGGCGCTGTAGGCCGGCAGAACGCCACCGGCCAGATTGTGCAACCCGCGCGTCAGAGGCCCGCGCTCGCCCCGCGCAGCCGACGGCGCTCTGAGGGTAGTTCGAACACCCCGGCCCAGAGGCCGAGGCGGCGGCCCCAGGCGCGGCGGTCTTGGTCGGTGTAGTCGGCCGAGACGCTGCGGTCGGCCACCGCGTATCCGTTGGCGACCATCCAGGCCGCGAGGTCGTCCTCCCCGAGCCGGCACAGGACCCCGGCGCTGCCGTTCGCGGCGGCGCTCGGTTCGCAGGTCACGCTCTCCCCGCCGATCCGCGCCGCCAGGGCCTTGGCGGCGGCACGGCCGCAGGAATAGTCGCGCTCATGCCCGTCGGAACAGATCTGGTCGAGGTCGGGCGCGTCGATGCCGTGGAGCCGCAGGCGTCGGCCGCCGATCTCGAGCGTGCTCCCGTCGATGACGGTGGCGGGACCGCTCACCGTCCGGAGCGCCGCCTCGCCCGCGCGGGCCGGCGGCGCCTCGAGTCCGGCCAGCAGCGCCAGCGCAGGGACGAGGAGCGCGGCCAGCAAGAGCCGGGCGCCCGGCTCTTCCGAGGGCCGATCCCCGTTGGATCGGGCCGGGCTGGCGATGGTGCCGACGAGGCAGGCGGCGTAGATCAGCAGAATGGTAGCGGTGAGCGACATCGGGATCGGACTCGCGGGGAGAGTGCGGATGGCGTGCCGGTCAGGGCTGCGCCGGGGATGCCGCCTTCTCGCAAACTGCCTTGCGCGCGAGCCTGACGTCGGCTGTCAGCCTCGCGTCAGTCGGGCTCCGGCACATCCGCATCGCGCCATGTTCCGTCCCCTGCCTTATCGCCCGCTCCTCCTCGCCCTCGCCGCGCTGGCTCCGGCTCTCGGCGCTGTCCCGGCGCGGGCCGACGACGACGGCGAGCGGGCGCGGCGGGCGCTGGAGCGGGGCGAGATCCGCCCGCTCGACGCGGTGCTCGCCGCTGCCCGAGCCGCCGTGCCGGGAGACGTCGTCGCGCTCGACCTCAAGCGCGATGACGGGCGCTGGCTCTACAAGCTGCGCATCCTCGGCACCGATGGGCGCCGCCGCGACGTGAAGATCGACGCCAGTTCCCTCAAGCTTCTGGACGTCGACGACGATGACTGAGGCCGGCGCGAGCGAGGCGGCTGCCAGGGGGATGACATGCGCATCCTCGTCGTAGAGGACGAGCCGCGTATCGCGGCCGATATCCGCGAGGGCCTGGAACGGGCCGGCTACGTCGCCGAGATCGTCGGCGACGGTGAGGCGGCGTGGTTCCGGGCCGAGACGGAGACCTACGACGCCATGGTGCTCGACCTTGGCCTGCCGCGCCTCGACGGTCTGGGCGTGCTGCGGCGCCTGCGCGGGGCCGAGGTCGCCCTGCCGGTGCTGATCCTCACCGCCCGCGACGGCTGGCGGGAACGGGTCGAGGGGATCGACGCGGGTGCCGACGACTACCTCGTCAAGCCGTTCCGGATGGAGGAACTGGTGGCGCGGCTGCGCGCCATCCTGCGCCGCACCGCCGGCCACGCCTCTCCGGTGCTGCGGGTGGGCGCGGTCGAACTCGACACCCGCACCCGCGCGGTCTCCGTGGCGGGCCGTGAGACCGATCTCACGGCGCTCGAATACCGCCTGCTCGCCTTCCTGCTGCATCGCCAGGGGCAGGTCGTGGCAGCGGGCGAGTTGCTCGACCACCTTCACGGCAGCGACAGCGATCGCGAGGCCAACGCCCTGGAGGCCCTGCTGACCCGGCTGCGGCGCAAGCTTGGCCCCGGCATCATCGAGACCCGCCGCGGCCACGGGTACCTCGTGCCGTCCGATCCCGCCGGGACGCTGTGAAGCACGGCTCGCTGCGCCTGCGGCTCGGACTCGCCGCTGCCGGACTGATCGCCCTGGCGCTGGCGCTGGCGGGCGTGGGGCTGACGCTGATCTTCGACCGGGTGCTCGACGCACGCACCGCCGACGGGCTCGACCGCACCGCCAAGCTGATCGCCGGGCAGGTCGCCCTGGCGCCGGACGGCGCTCTGACCCTGCCGCGCGAGCCGCCGGATTCGCGCTTCTCGACGCCCTATGGCGGGCTCTACTGGCAGGTCGAGCGCCCGGGAGGCGCCGCCCTGCGCTCGCGCTCGCTCTGGGATCGCAGCCTCGGCACGGTGCCCGATCCCGCGCAGGAGCCGGCGGTCGGCGACCTCGCCGGACCGGATGGCGGCCGCCTCATCGCCGTGACCCGGCGCGTCTCGATCCCCGCCAACGGCGCCACCGTGGCCCTCGCCGTCACGGTGGCCGAGGACCGGCGCGATCTGGCCGCAAGCCGCGCCACCTTCCTGCGCCTGCTGGTGCCCTCGCTCGGCGCCCTGTTCGTGGCGCTCACGCTCGCCATGTCGCTGTTCGTTCGCCGGGCGCTCAGCCCCTTCCGCACGCTGCGGGCGGACCTCGCCGCGATCCATGCCGGGACGCGGGCTCGGCTTCCGGAGACCTTTCCGGAGGAGGTGCGTCCGCTCGTGGCCGACCTCAATCGCCTGCTCGACGCGCAGGAGCGCGACCTGCAGCGGGCGCGCACGGGCGCCGGCGACATGGCCCACGGCCTGAAGACGCCGCTCGCGGTGCTCGATGCGCTGGCCCGCCGCACGGAAAGCACCGACCCTGCTTTGGCGGCGGAGATCGCCGAGCAGGCCCAGGCCATGGGGCGGCAGGTCGAGCGCACGCTCGCTCGGGCGCGGGCGGTTTCGGGGGGATTGCGGCGGAAGGCTTGCCCCGTCGCCCCGGCGGTCGCAAGAATCGTCGGCGCTTTGAAGCGTCTGCCCGAGGGGGAGGCGCTACGCTGGGAGATCGCGGTGGCGGACGGGCTCGTCTTTCCCGGCGACGAGGGCGATCTCACCGAGATCCTGGGCAACATCCTCGACAACGCCCGCAAGTGGGCCCACCGCCGCATCCGCGTCTCGGGGGGCGTTGAGGGCGGCGAAGGCCATCTGGTGCTGGAGGATGACGGCCCCGGCATGAGCGAGGCGGCGATTGCCGGCATCGCCCGCGGCCGTCGGTGGGACGAGACCCGGCCCGGCACCGGCTTCGGCATCGCCATCGCCCGCGACCTCGCCGAGGGGGTCGGCGCGCGGATGCGCTTCGGCCGCTCCGAACTCGGTGGCCTGCGGGTGGAGGTGAGTTGGTCCGTTCCCGGCGCGTGAGGTCAGCGCCGAATGACGGCTTTCAGGCCGCCTGCCCGAGAGCGCCGAGCAGGTCGGAGCGGCCATAGGGCTTCGGCAGGAAGCCCGCGTCGGGGAGGTCGCCGCTGCCCGGTCGAACCCGGCCGGAGGTGACGACGAGACGGATATGCGGCCAGCGCGCCCGCACCCGTGCGGCGAGCGTCAGCCCGTCCATCGAGCCCGGCATGTCGATGTCGGTGAACAGCGCGCTGAAAGCCTGCGCCCTCCCCTCCAGGAGTTGCAGGGCCGCGTCGGCGTCCGGCGCCTCGGCCACCGGCAGGCCGGCATCCTCCAGCATGTCCACGGCAACCATGCGCACGAAGCTCTCGTCCTCGACGACGAGGATGCGGGGAGCGCGGGACGGATCGGTCGGTTCGGGCGAGCTGGACATCGGTGGGGAGCGAGCTGAAGCGGGTTGATCGGAAGCAGTCTTCCTCAAAGTGTCCGCGCGGCGATTGGTTTCAGCGGAGCCGTAGAAGATTTCATGAAACATTTGCAATCATTCACGGCACCGAGAGCGGACGGGGCACCACGGCTTCCCGCTGCTGCACAAGCCCTACTCGGTGGAGGATCTCTCGCTCATCCTGCGCCGGGTAATCCAGAGGCGAGATGCGCGGGCGAAGTAATGTGCCCTTCAGGCGCAAAGGCTCAGGTTGCGGACAAGAAAAAAGGCTCGGATTGCTCCGAGCCTTGAAGGGAAAAGGCCATTGGGGGCTGAACTGGCCTTCGTAACCGGACAATGCGCCGGAGGCGGATCGGTTCCGCAAAAAAGTTTCGCGAAAAATCGTGCCGGTTTCAGCGCGGGGCGGCGGCCCGGCGCAGGCGGTCGTTGATCGCCTCGCCCAGCCCCTCCTCCGGCACCGGGACGACGGCGATGGTCGGCGCGCCGGAGGCGTCGAGCCGCCGCAGCGCCCCGAAGAGCCGCGTGGCGGCTTCCGCCGGATCGCCGCTCTCGCTCAGGGACTCGACCGTCGCTGCGTGCTCCAGCCCTGCGGGACGAAAGGCGCCGAGCAGCAGAACCGCTTCGCCCGGCTCGATGCGGGTCGCGTCGAGCCGCACGCCGGCCCGCGGCGCGTAGTGCGAGGCGAGCAGGCCCGGGCCCACAGGCCGCGAGCCCGGATCACCGGCTGCCTCGGGGGCAAAGCCCAGCACCTCGGTGAGCGCCTCCCGCGTCACCCCGCCGGGGCGCAGCAGCCGGGGCAGCCCGCCGAGGCAGGCGACCACGCTCGACTCGACCCCGACCGGACATTCACCCCCGTCGAGCACCGCCGCGATGCGCCCGCCGAGATCGGTCAGCACGTGATCGACGCTCGTCGGGCTGACCCGCCCCGACCGGTTGGCCGAGGGCGCCGCCACCGGCCGCCCGACCCGCTCCAGCAGCGCGCGCGCGGTGGCGTGGGCCGGCACGCGAAGCGCCACGCTGTCGAGCCCGGCCCGGGCGAGATCGCAGACCGAGCCGCCGGGCGCCGCCGGCACCACCAGGGTCAACGGCCCTGGCCAGAACGCGGCCGCGAGTTTTTTGGCGAATGCGTCGAACACGCCCTCCGCCTGTGCGGCCTCGATCGTCGCGACATGGGCGATCAGCGGATTGAAGCGGGGGCGGCCCTTGGCGGCGTAGATCGCGGCCACGGCCTCCGGGTCGGTGGCGTCGGCCCCGAGTCCGTAGACCGTCTCCGTCGGCACGGCGACGAGGTGCCCCGCCCCGATCAGCGCGGCCGCCCGCGCGAGGCCGTCCGCGTCGGCTGCCAGGCGCAGTGTGGGGATGGTTGACGGTGGGGCGTCCATGTCGGAGTGGATGCGAGGGAGAATGGCCGGCCGTAGCCCCACGGCCGCAAGCCGTCAAACGGGATCGCTGCCCTCGCGGGCCGCGGGAGGAACGGTGAGAAGACCATGAGCTATCGCGCGCCCGTCGAGGAGATGGCCTTCACGCTCCGCCACGTCGCGGGGCTCGACGCCGTTCTGGCGCGGAGCGCGGCCGAGATCGGCCCGGACGATGCGGTCGCCATCCTCGAAGAGGCGGGTCGGCTCGCCCGCAACGTCATCGCCCCGCTCAACCGCGTCGGCGATCGCCACGGCACGCCGTTCTCGGACGGCACCGTCACCACCGCGCCGGGCTGGCGTGAAGCCTACCGCGCCTTCGTCGAGGGCGGCTGGAACGGCGTTCTCGCCGCCCCGGAGCACGGCGGCCAGGGCCTGCCGCACCTGATCGCCGCCGCCTGCACCGAGATGTGGAACGGCGCGAACCTCGCCTTCGGCCTGTGCCCGCTGCTCACCGCCGGCGGCATCGAGGCGCTGGCCGCCCACGGCTCCGACGACCTCAAGGGGCGCTACCTCGAAAAGCTCGTCTCGGGCGAGTGGACCGCGACCATGAACCTGACCGAGCCGCAGGCGGGCTCGGACCTCTCCGCCCTGCGCACCCGCGCCGAACCCAACGGCGACGGCAGCTACCGCATCACCGGTGCCAAGATCTACATCACCTACGGCGAGCACGACCTTGCCGACAACATCTGCCACCTCGTGCTGGCCCGGCTGAAGGACGCGCCCGCCGGCACCCGCGGCATCTCGCTGTTCCTCGTGCCCAAGGTGCTGCCGGACGGCTCCCGCAACGACCTGCGGTGCTCAGGCGTCGAGCACAAGCTCGGCATCCACGCCTCGCCCACATGCTCGATGGCCTTCGGGGATGGCGGCGGGGCGACCGGCTGGCTGATCGGCGAGGAGAATCGGGGGCTGGCCTGCATGTTCACGATGATGAACTCGGCCCGGCTCAATGTCGGCCTGCAGGGCGTGGGCGTGGCGGAAGCCGCGTACCAGAAGGCCCTTGATTATGCCCGTGAGCGCCGCCAGGGCCGGGCGCCGGGCGCGTCCGAACCGGTCAGCGCCATCGTCGCGCATGCCGACATCCAGCGCACGCTGCTGACGATGAAGGCCTACACGGCGGCGGCCCGCGGCATCTGCTATCTCACCGCGCAGGCACTCGACGCGGCGCACGGTCCCGAGGGCAGGCAGGCGCATGACCGCGCCTCGCTGCTGACGCCGGTGGCCAAGGCCTTCTCCACCGACATCGCCAACGAGGTGACCTCGCTCGGCGTGCAGGTCCATGGCGGCATGGGCTTCGTCGAGGAGACGGGGGCGGCCCAGCTCATGCGCGATGCCCGCATCCTGGGCATCTACGAGGGCACCAACGGCATCCAGGCGATCGACCTCGTCACCCGCAAGCTGCCGCTCAACGGCGGCGCCACGGTGGGATCACAGATCGCCGCGATGCGGCGGGTGGCGGAAGGGCTCTTGAAGGACGGCAGCCCAGGTTTCGGCCACGCGGCGGCGCGCCTGCGCGAGGGGATCGGCAGCCTCGATCGGGCCACGAGCTTCCTGCTCAAGGCACTCGCTTCGAACCGCCCGCAGGAGGCTTTACCGGGCGCCACGCCGTACCTGCGCCTGTTCGGTCTCGTGCAGGGCGCGGCCTGCCTCGCGACGGCAGGGCTCGCGTCGAGCGCGGCCGTAAAGGCGGGAGAGACCGGTCCGGCCCACGCGGCGCGTATCGCGCTCGCCCGCTTCTTCGCCGAGAACCTGCTGCCGGCGGCCAGCGGCCTGGAGCAGGCGATTCTTTCGGGCGGCGACTTCGCCGACGATCCGGCCTTCGCGCTGGCGGGGTGAACGTCACCCCGCCGCGGACGGCCCGTAGCCCGCGTAGAAGACCCGCACGGCCTCCGCGACCCGGTGAGAGATTTCCGCCTCGTCTGGCGCCGCGCCTGCGTTGAACAGAAGGCGCGTCAGCATCCCGGCCTGGCAGAGCTGGAGAAAGTGCTTGGCGGCAAGGTCCGTGTCATCGGCGGCGAGACGCCCGGCCGAGATCTGGCCCTCGATATAGGCCTTGAGCCGTCCGACCCCGCAGGCCGGACCTGCCTCGTAGAAGGCCTGCCCGAACCGGGGGAACTTCTCGCAGGCGCCGATCACCATGCGGATGATCGAGACGTGCTCCGGTCGCGCCATCATCGCGAGATAGCTGATGCCGAGCCGCGTCAGCACGGCGCGCACGTCCGGGTCGTGCTCGTCGAGCCGGAACAGGTTCTCGGCCAGCCCCTCTTTCGCCTCGATGGTCAGGGCCTCGAACAGGGCTTCCTTGCTGTCGAAATAGACGTAGAGCGTGCCCTTCGAGACGCCGGCCGCCTTGGCGATCTCGCCCATGCTGGCCCCGTCGAAGCCCGACGCCATGAAGACCTGACGCGCGCCCTCCAGGATCTGCCGGCGCTTGTCGCTCTCGCCCGACGCCGCTTGCGGGGCTGCCCGCCCTCGCTCCTGTGTCGCCGTGTTCGCCATCACACTCACTCGCCGCCACACGCCGCTCAATCGCGTTGACCGAACCGTTCGGTCAGTGATAACTAGCTCTCGAATGACGACGGCGTCAACCTGACCCGCCGAGTGACCGAACGGTTCGGTCAATACATGTCTGGGACTTCAGCCATGTCGCTTCGTGAAGATTCCGATCGGTCGGAGACGGCTCTGGGACGGGTCGAGGAGGAGCGGGCCGAGGGTGGTCGCGCACGGACCCTGCCTCCCACCGTCGCCCCCGAGCCGGCGCCCGCCGCCAAGCCCCGGCGTCCGCTGCGGCGCGCGGTGCTGGGCCTCGCGCTCTGCGCGGCTCTCGGCGGCGGTGCCTATGCCGGCTGGGACTGGTGGACGGTCGGGCGCTTTTTTGTCAGCACCGACGACGCCTACGTGCAGGCGGACATCTCGGTGCTCGCCGCCAAGGTCTCGGGCTATCTCGCGGCGGTGCCGGTCGTGAACGGGCAGGCGGTGAAGCGGGGCGACGTGATCGCCCGGCTCGACGACGGCGATTACCGGCTCGCCCTGAAGGCGGCCGAGGACAAGCTCGCCACCCAGGAGAGCACCATCGCGCGCGTCGGCCGGCAGGCGGAGGCCGCCCAGGCGCAGGTGCTGCAGAGCGCGGCGCAGATCGACGCCGCGAAGGCCGACGCCGTGCGGGCCGGCGCCGATTACGCCCGCGCCACGCAGATGCAGGCCGACTACGTCGCGAAATCCCGGATCGATCAGGCCAAGGCCGACCGCGACCGCACCGAGGCGGCGGTGAAATCGGCCGAGGCCGCCCTCGTCGCGGCGCGCGCCAATGTCGCGGTGCTGCGGGCGCAGACGCGCGAGGCCGAGAGCCTCGCCGCGGAGCTGCGCACGGCCGCCGACCGCGCGCGGCGCGACCTCGACTTCGCGGTGATCCGCGCCCCCTTCGACGGCGTCGTCGGCAACAAGGCGGTGGAGGCCGGCGCCTACGTCTCGCCCGGCTCGCGCATCGCCGCCCTGGTGCCGCTCCAGAGCGTGCGCGTCGATGCGAACTTCAAGGAGACGCAGCTCGGCCGCGTCCGTCCGGGGCAGGAGGTCCATATCCACGTCGACGCCTACCCCGACCGCGACATCGTCGGCACGGTGGAATCGCTCTCGCCCGCCTCCGGCTCGGTCTTCAGTCTGCTCCCGCCCGACAACGCCACCGGCAACTTCACCAAGATCGTGCAGCGCCTGCCCGTGCGCGTCCACGTGCCCGAGGATGTCGCTCGCGAAGGCCTCCTGCGACCCGGCCTCTCCGTGGTGGTGCGGGTCGACACCCGCGAGGGCGCCGACGCGCCGGTGCAGAAGCTCGCTGTCCGGCCCTGATCGCCTCCAGCCGGAGAAAATCCGGCCGGACGGCGTCCCATTCATCCCCTTCGCCTGTCCATCCCGAGGCGCCCCATGGCCGCCACCGCGACCCTCGCTGCAAGCCCCGCCGCCGACCCGCCGCTCGACCGTCGCCGCATGGTGGCGTTCCTGTGCATGGTGTTCGGGATGTTCATGGCAATCCTCGACATCCAGATCGTCTCGGCCTCGCTCAACGAGATCCAGGCCGGCCTCTCGGCCTCGGGCGACGAGATCCCCTGGGTGCAGACGAGCTACCTCATCGCCGAGGTCATCTCGATCCCGCTCTCGGGAACCCTGTCGCGGGTGCTCTCGACACGCTGGATGTTCTCGGTCTCGGCCGGCGGCTTCACGCTGATGAGCCTGATGTGCGCCACCTCCTCGTCGATCGACGAGATGATCGTCTGGCGCGCCCTCCAGGGCTTCATCGGCGGCGGCATGATCCCGACCGTGTTCGCCTCGGCCTTCACGATCTTCCCACCCTCCAAGCGCCCGATCGTCTCGCCGATGATCGGCCTCGTGGCGACGCTGGCGCCGACCATCGGGCCGACGGTCGGCGGCTATCTCACCGACCTGTTCTCCTGGCACTGGCTGTTCCTCATCAACATCGTGCCGGGCATCTTCGTCACGGTCTCGACCTGGTTCCTGGTCGATTTCGACCGGCCGAATTTCGGCCTGCTCAAGTCCTTCGACTGGGCCGGGCTCGCTTTCATGGCAGGCTTCCTCGGCTGCCTCGAATACGTGCTGGAGGAGGGTCCGAACCACGACTGGCTGCAGGATGAGGCGGTGTTCGTCTGCGCGATCGTCTGCGCCGTGTCGGGTGTGCTGTTCTTCGCACGCGTCTTCACCGCGCGTCAGCCGATCGTGGACCTGCGCGCCTTCTCCGACCGCAACTTCGCGGCCGGTTGCGCCGCCAGCTTCGTGCTCGGCATCGGCCTCTACGGCCTGACCTACCTCTATCCGGTCTATCTCGCCCGCGTGCGCGGCTACTCGGCGCTGCAGATCGGGGAGACGATGTTCGTCTCAGGGCTCTGCATGTTCGCCACCGCCCCGATCGCCGGCAAGCTGTCGGCCCGGCTCGATCCGCGCGTCATGATGGCGATGGGATTCACCGGGTTCGCGGTCGGCACCTGGATCGTCACCGGGCTCACCAAGGACTGGGATTTCTACGAGCTGCTGTGGCCGCAGGTGCTGCGCGGCTGCTCGTTGATGCTGTGCATGATCCCGATCAACAACATCGCGCTCGGCACGCTGCCGCCGGAGCGGATGAAGAACGCCTCGGGCCTGTTCAACCTCACGCGCAACCTCGGCGGCGCAGTGGGCCTCGCTCTGATCAACACGGTCCTGAACGCCCGCTGGGACCTCCATCTCGCGCGCCTGCACGAGCGCTTCACCTGGGCCAACGGCGCCGCGCTGGAACGGCTCGATGCGATGCGGCGCCAGTTCGAGGTGTTCGGGGGTGACGCCAACGGCATGGCGCTGAAGGCGCTCAACAACACCGTTCGGATTCAAGGACTGGTGATGAGCTTCGAGGACGTGTTCCTCGTCCTTACCGTGCTGTTCTTGGCCATGGCCTGCGGCACGCCGCTGATCCGCCGCCCGCGCGGCGCGGCTCCGGCGGGCGCGGGGCATTGAGGGCGAGCGGGTTTTCCGACCTGACGTGGAATAAGCGGCCTCACGCCGCTTTCACACCTGCGGCGCGATCGGGGATGACGATGCGGAAGCGCGCGCCACCTGTCGCCTCGTCGAGGCAGAGGGTGCCGCCGTTGAGGCGCACCAGTTCCGAGGCGATGGCGAGGCCGAGGCCGGTGCCGCCCGCCCGGGTCGAGCCTTGGAAGGCGGCGAACAGGTTCGCCTTGGCCCGCTCGGGCACGCCGGGACCGTTATCGGTCACGAGGATCGTGACCGAACCCGCGCCGGGCGCCCCGTTCCGGGCGCCCTCGACCAGTACGGTGCCGTCCGCGGACTTCGCCGCCGCATGGGCCTGAACCGCGTTGCGCACGAGGTTCGTCAGCGCCCGCAAGAGCTGTTCGGGATCGACGTCGATCTCAAGATCCGGCGCCGCGCGCACCTCCACGCGAATGCGGGCGGCCGGCATCAGGTCGGCGAGGTCGGTCAACTCCTCGAGCAGGGGCGCGAGCGCCACCATGCGCCGCTGCGGATTCGGCTCCGTGGCGCGGCCGTAGGCGAGCGTCGCCTCGCAGAAGCGGATCGCCCGGTCGAGGGTTTCCACGAGGCGCGGTGCAACGCGCTGCACCAGGGGATCGGAGACGCTTTCCAGGCGGTCGCCGAGAAGCTGGGCGGTGGTGAGCAGGTTACGTAGTTCGTGGTTGATCTTGCTGACGGAGAGGCCGAGTTCGGCCAGCCGCCGCCGCTGGCGCAGCTCGCCGCCAAGCGCCACCTGCATCCGGGCGAGCGCGTTCTCCGCCTGCCCGATCTCGTCGGTGCGCGCCGAGCGCGGGGCGCCCCGATCGGTCCGCTCGGGGTCGTCGGCGAAGGCGGCGATGTCGCGGGCGAGCCGGACCACCGGCCGCACGATCGCCCGCTGAAGCACGAAGAAGACGAGGCCGGCCGCCAGCACCGCGATGATGAGGCAGGCGACGAGCAACCGGAGCGAGAAATCGGCCAGAGCCGCCCGCAACGGCCCTTCGTCGAGCAGAACCTCGACGGCGTCGAAGCCGTCCTGTCCCGGTCCGATCGCCCGGATCGGCGCCTCGGTGGAGAGGAACAGCGTCCGGAAGGCGCCGCCGACCGAGCCCGTCAGGCCGCGCTCGCGCAGATCGACCGTCTCGGCGATAGCGGACGGCGTTGGTCCATCGGTGAGATAGCGCCACGTCTCGCCGACGCGCACGGCGATGGCACGGGCGCCCACCCCCATCAGCAGGCGACGGGCGATCTCGTCGGGGACCTGGCCCTCGGGGGCGGCGTTCAGCACGAGGGCGGCAACCCGCGCCGCCGCGACCCGATCGGACAGCCGCGACAGCCGGTAGGTCGCCACCGCCGGGACGTAGATCAGGACCTCAGCCAAGACGACGAAGGCCACCGTCAGCAGGAACAGGCGGCCGGACAGGCCCAGCCGCCCGAACCAAGCGAAGGCGCGCGCGCGCCGCGGCGGCAGCGTGCCGGCCGGTGCCTCGATATGCCAGGGCAAGGCGGCCGTCGCCGCCGGATCATTCTGCGCCATGTCCGCCGGCTCTGATGGCCGGCCAGGAAACGGAAGGCGGGGCCGTTTCAAGCGTCACCCGTCGTTGTGTCGTCTAATCGCGATTCGGATGGCGCGCCCCTTTGCCGGCTCTCCCTGCCGTACAGGTTGCATGGCCGTCCGGCGAGGCGCGCCATTCGCTTGTGCGCAAGTCTTATGCGCGAAGTGTCCGCCGCTCAAGCCGTCGGCGCAGAAAAACTGTCAAAAGAGCAAATCCTGCCAATGCCGCCAGCGCTGCCACCATGCCGGGCGTCACCAATGCGCTCAGATCGATGCCTTTCGAACAATCCGGTCCCCCGTCCGCGAGGCAGGCCGCCTTCATCGCATCGCGCGTAGCCAGCAGGTCTTCGAGGCCGGCACCGAGTCCGGCATAGACGAAGGCGCCCGGCGTCAGGCCGAGCAGGGTGGCGAGCGCGAAGGTGCGCAGCCGTACGCCGAAGGCCGCCGGGGCGATGTTGGTGATCCAGTAGGGAAAGATCGGCAGGAGCCGCAGGATCAGGATGTAGCCGAAGCCGTCGCGGCGGAAACCTTCGGCGAAGCGCCCGACCTGGGGCCCGGCTTTGCGCCGGATCAGGTCGCCGGCGGCGTAGCGTCCGACCGAGAACACGATCGCCGCGCCCGTGGTCGCCGAGGCGATGGCGATCAGGGCGCCGGTGACGGGGCCGAACAGCAGCCCGGCCAGCACCGTGAGCACCAGCGTCGCGGGCAGCGAGACCACGACCGAGCCGACATAGGCGAGGCAGGCCAGCGCGATCGCCCGGACCCGATCCTCGGCGATGAGCGCCTGAAGCCAGACCCGCGATTCGGATAGCCGGTCGAGGTCGAGGACGTGGGCGCCCCCCGAGGCGAGGATGCCGACGGAAAGCGCGGCCAGCGCCAGGAGCGGGAGCCAGCGCAGCCAGGGCCGGCGCGGTCCCGACGCCCCCCCGGACTGGGGATCCTGCTCACCCAGCCGATCCTTTGGAAGATCCTGTGGCCGGCCATTCGGCCGACCGCCCTCCCCGCCCCCTGGCGTCATCGGCCTGCCTCCGCCGGACGGTTTTCGCGTGCCCGTCCTCAGCCCCGCTTGCGCATCCGCAGAATCTTGAAGAACCCGCCGGGAAAAGTCGGCGCGAGACCGATCACCTCGACGCCGTTGCGCTGGGCCCAGGCCTCGATCCGGGTCGCCTTGAAGTCCGAGGACCAGCCGATCTTGGTGCAGAGCGGCGCGACGATCTCCTCGACCCGCGCCACCGGCCCGTTCGACTGGCCGAAATGGTTGGCGAGCACGATGCCGCCGCCGGGACGCACCACGCGCAGGAACTCGGAAAGCGCGGCTTCCGGGTTCGGCACCAGGGTGATGAGGAACTGCGCCACCACCGCGTCGAAGCTCGCATCAGCGTAGCCGAGGCGGCAGACATCCATGACCTGGAGCCCCTTGACGTGGGTCAGCCCCTTGCGGCGAACTTTTCCGCGGGCGCGCTTGAGCATGTCCTCGGAAAGATCGACGCCGCAGACGAAGCTGTCGCGGGGATAGTAGCCGAGCGACAGCCCGGTGCCGACGCCGGCCTCCAGCACCCGCGGCCCGTGGGCGACCGCCGCCTCGACGGCGGCGCGGGCGGCGGGCTCGGTGAGCTTGTCGTAGACGACATCGTAGACCGGCGCCCAGCGGGCATAGGCCTTGCGCATCAACTCAGTGGTCGGCCCGGCTTCGGGCGCCCGCTCGCTCAGCATCTCACCGTCACCCTCTTTAATCTCCGGCCTCAAGCGCCGGTAGCCGCCTCTGCGGCTTTGGCTCTCGCCATTTCACTCCGCATCGTCCCTTCCCGAAAGGACGATGCTTGAGACGCCTCGGCGTGGCCGAGGCCGCTCCGCGGGCGCTCTTCGCGCCTGCCGGGCGGCGCGATCGCTCGAAGAGCGATCGCTGGGTCTGGGAAAATCTCGATTCGCGCGGCGAGAAACACCACCATCAGGCCGCCTCGGCGGCGCCTGCCTGCAACGCGCCGATGCGCCGGATGGTGCCGCCGCCGAGCACCTGCGCGCGCGGGCCGTCATCGGCGTAGATCACGCAGGCCTGACCCGGCGAGACCCCGTCCTCGGGGGCGACCAGCTCGACCTCGGCGCAGGCCTCGGCCGCGTTCCACGACAGGCGCGCGGGTCGCGGCTCGCGGGTCGAGCGCACGCGCACCGCCACGGGCCGCCCGGCGATGTCCTCCGGCGCACCGTCCCCGAGCCAGTTGAGGTCGGTCAGACGGATGCGGCGGGTGGCGAGCGCCGCACGCGGACCGACTACGACGCGGGCGGTCTCGGGCTCCAACCGCACCACGTAGAGCGGCTCACCGACGGAGAGCTTGAGGCCGCGGCGCTGTCCCACCGTGTAGTGGATGATGCCCTCGTGCTCGCCGAGCCGGCGGCCGGCGAGATCGACGATCTCGCCGGGGCGGGTCGCCTCAGGCCGGAGCTTGGCGATCACGTCGGCATAGCCGCCCTGCGGCACGAAGCAGATGTCCTGGCTGTCGGCCTTGTCGGCGACCGTGAGGCCCAGCTCCCGGGCCAGTGCACGAGTCTCGTCCTTGGGCCGCTCGCCCAGGGGAAAGCGCAGGTAGGCGAGCTGCTCGGGCGTCGTGGCGTAGAGGAAGTAGCTCTGGTCGCGGGCCGGATCGAGGGCACGGTAGAGGGCGCGCCCGCCCTGCGGCAGCGCCCGGCTCGCCACGTAGTGGCCGGTCGCCAGCGCCTCGGCACCGAGGTCGCGGGCGAGGCCGAGCAGGTCGCGGAACTTGACCGAGCGGTTGCATTCGACGCAGGGAATCGGCGTCTCGCCCGAGAGGTAGCTCTCAGCGAAGCGGTCGATCACCGATTCCCGGAAGCGATCCTCGTAGTCGAGCACGTAATGCGGGATGCCGAGCGTCTCGGCCACCGCCCGCGCGTCGTGGATGTCGCGGCCGGCGCAGCAGGCGCCCTTGCGGTGGGTCGCCGCGCCGTGATCGTAGAGCTGGAGCGTGACGCCGACGACGTCGTAGCCCTCGCGCTTCAACAGCCCGGCGACCACCGACGAATCGACGCCGCCCGACATGGCGACGACGACGCGCGTCTCGTGCGGGGGCTTCGGGAGATCCAGCGAGTTCATGGCCGGTGATGAGGGGCCGGTTGCCGGCCGTTGGCGGAGCCTTCGGGCGCGCGCCGGCCTACGGAGCCCGGGCGCATCTCCGCTGTCTATAGCGATCCCGATCCGGACTTTCCAGGGATGGTACCGAGGATGCCGAGGACGAGAGCGGGCCGGAGGCCGGCAAATCCTGCCGGGAGGGCGGCAGATCCGACCGATCCGGAGAATGGCGATGTCCGCCCGATCAAATTTTCCCTATCAATATCAAACCCTTGCAGAACCACGCCCGTGGCGCGCGGATTGCTGTGACCTCCCGCGGCTTCGGCCCGGAGAAAGGGACGGCATCGTGGTTTCGCGCGCAGATCTGGCGGAGGCGTTTTTCAGGCAGACCCTGCGGCCCGCCTCGTCCGCGGGGCGCGGGAGCGAGGGCACCGCGCGCTTCAGCCTGGAAGCCGCGGAGCGGAAGCCGGCGCCCCCTGCCCGGCCCGCCTCCCGCCGCGACGAGACCGCCTCCCCTCGGAGCGATACCGGCCGGGCGGATAAGGTGAAGGCGGCGGGGACCGAGACCGTCAGGACCGAGGCCACCAAGTCTGGGGCCACCAAATCTGGGACCACCAAGTCTGGGACCGCCAAGACCGAGATCGCCAAAACCGAGATCGCCAAAACCGCCGGGGCCGAGAGCTGGCGGTCCGGAGCTTCGCAGGAGAGCCGCGCTCAGTCCGCCTCCGCCGGCAGCAAACCGCTCACGGCAAGGAATGCGCGGGACGGCACGGATGCCGGCTCGGCGCAGGCGCGGGGCGCCCCCGCGAATTCCGCCTCGCAGCGACCGGATCGTCCGGCCGCCGACGGCGCGGAGGCGGCGCGAGGAGCAGTGCAGGAAGCCGCCGCGGAAGGGGCCGCCGCTGAAGAGGCCGGGGCTGTGGTCACGTCCGAGGACGAGGCACGGGAGCATGACGAGACCGATCCCGCGGCGCCGGGCGCCCCCGATCCCACCGCCCTGCTCTCGGCGCCCCCCACTCCGACGCCCCCCACCGCGACCGCGGCGCAAACAGGGGGGGCCGCGGGTGAAGGCGGGCTCGGCGAGGGCAGACCTGTTGCGGGCGTGTCCGGTGATGCGGCTGCAACCGGGCATGCCGCGAAAGCTGACGCGGCCGATGCAGCCGCTTCCGACGCGGTGGGCACGGCCGGCTTCGAGGGGGCGCTCACCGGGACGCAGGCCGCCGCTTCGCCCGCTCCGGCGGCCGCCGGCGCTGTGGGCCCCCTTACCCCGCCTGGCGGCAATAGTGTCGGCTCCACGCAGGGGACGCAGGCGGCCCAGGCCACGGACGCCGTGGCCGCGACGCCCCAGCCCGCGACCCCACCGATTCCGATAGGCGCCGTGCCGATGACGATCGGTCTACGCTCGCTGTCGGGCGTGAACCGCTTCGCGATCCGCCTCGACCCGGTCGAACTCGGCCGCATCGACGTATCGCTCGACCTCGACAAGGCGGGCGGCAAGGCCCGGGCGCATCTCGTCGTGGACCGTCCCGAGACCCTCGCCCTGCTCCAGCGCGACGCGGGCTCCCTGCAGCAGGCCCTCGCGCAGGCGGGCTTCGACGTCGGTGCAGAGGCGGGCGGGATCGACCTGTCCCTGCGCGGCGAGACGGGATCCCAGAGCGGCCGGGACGGCGAACCCTCGTCCCGCGGCGGCTCCGACCGCGGGCCGGGCAGACGGGACGACAACCCCGCGCCCCTCGACCGCTCTTCCCTGCGGCATCTGCGTGCCGTCAGCGGCCTCGACATCCGAATCTAGAGCGTCGTCCAGGACGACGCTCTAGCCCCTGTTTTCGACCGTGTTTTTCCGAAAGCCGAATCCACTTTCGGGACGATGTTTTAGGACGACGCCATGGCCTCCGGGATCACGAGCAGCACCAGCATCACCGCCACCGGTGCCGCCTCGACCACCGACACGAAGTCGATTGCGGGCAATTTCACGCAGTTCCTGACGCTGCTCACCACGCAGTTGAAGAACCAGAACCCCCTCGACCCGCTCGACACCAACCAGTTCACCCAGCAGCTCGTCCAGTTCGCGGGCGTCGAGCAGCAGCTCAAGACCAACGCCTCGCTCGACACGATCCTGACCAACTCCAAGGCCGCGTCGGCCTCCTCCGCCTCCGGTCTGATCGGCCGGACGATCACGGCGGACGGGGCCAGCACCGATCTCGCCGACGGAAAGGCGACCTGGACGCTGACCCCGGAGCGGGCCGCCGCCAAGGCCATCATCACCATCAAGGGCAGCGACGGCACCGTGGTGGCCACCAAGACCACGACGCTCAAGACCGGCGCACAATCGTTCGAGTGGGACGGCACCTCGACCTCGGGGCTCTCGGCCAAGGACGGGCGGTACACGATCACCGTCGACGCCCTCGATACGACGGGGTCGCGGGTCAACGTCGACACCAAGGTGTCCGGCACCGTGGACGGCGTCGACCTCACCGGCTCTGAACCGGTGCTGACGATCGGCTCGGCCCGCATTCCGGCCTCCAGCGTGAAAACCCTTACCGCTCCAACAACTTGATGCATAGCAGCATCGATGGAAGCGAAATTGTCCACATCCGTTAACAACGAACGAATCGCATTCGAATGGCCGACTTCAAGAACTTTTAAGCGGACGCAAGTAGCTTCCCTCTCGACAGGTCAGTCGAGTGTAGAGCGTATCATGACCGAAACACCCCGGCCCCGCGTGAAGTATGTGATTGGGCCCGACGGCAGCCCCCTGACGATCGCCGATCTTCCCCCCGTCACCACCCGCCGCTGGGTCATCCGCCGCAAGGCGGAGGTCGTGGCCGCCGTCCGTGGCGGCCTGCTCAGCCTGGAGGAGGCGTGCCAGCGCTACACGCTGACCACGGAAGAATTTCTGAGCTGGCAGTACTCCATCGACCAGCACGGCCTTGCCGGCCTGCGCACCACGCGCATCCAGCATTACCGGCACTGAACTTCGCGGTTTCGGCCCGTACGTTGCGCATGCCTGTTCGCGCAACGCATGAGGAGCCGCCTCCGGAGCACCGGGGCGGCTCTCGTCGTTTTCGGGCTCCTCGGCCTCTCCGATCCCCTCGCTCAAGTGCCCATCGCGGCACCGTTCGTGAAGGGCATCGGCCTCGACGTTAACGCCTCGCTAACCACGCACCGGGCAATTCTTGCCGGGCGGTCGCGCATCCCTCGCGGCCGCATCCGCTGTCCTCAGGCGTGCCGGCCGTGAAACCCATCCTCGATCTGGTGACGAAGCTCGGGCCCGCGCGCATCGCCGCGATGGCGGCCGTGACGCTGACGCTGGTCGGCTTCTTCGCCTTCGTGATCCTGCGGGTCTCGCGGCCCGACATGGGCGTGCTGTTCTCCGACCTGTCGATGCAGGATTCCTCCGCCGTGATTCGCGAGCTCGACGCGCGCGGCATCGCCTACGAGACCAAGGGCGACATGGGCCAGACCGTGCTCGCCCCCCGCGCCGACCTCGCCAAGCTGCGCATGGACTTCGCCGGCAAGGGCCTGCCCGCACAAGGCGGCGTCGGCTATGAGATCTTCGACAAGGGCGACGCCTTCTCCTCGACGAGCTTCGTCCAGAACGTGAATCATCTGCGGGCGATGGAGGGCGAACTCGCCCGCTCGATCCGCGCCATCGGCCGGGTCCAGGCCGCCCGCGTCCACCTCGTCATCCCCGAGCGCCGCCTGTTCGAGCGCGACCGCGAGGCGCCCTCGGCCGCCATCGTCGTCAAGCTGATGGGCGATCTCGACGCGAGCCAGGTGCGCGCGATCCGGCACCTCGCCGCCTCGGCGGTCGAGGGCCTGAAGCCGGAGCGGGTCTCGATCGTCGACGAGCGCGGCCGGCTGCTGGCCGACGGTGCCCGCGGCGCGGAAGCCGACGGGGCGGGCGCCCTGGAGGAGCGGCAGTCCGGCATCGAGCGGCGCATGCGCTCGCAGATCGAGGAGATCGTGGCCGGCATCGTCGGTCAGGGCCGCGCCCGGGTGCAGGTCACCGCCGAACTCGACCTCAACCGGGTCGAGAGCCGCTCGGAGAGCTTCGATCCGGAGAGCCGGGTGGTCCGTTCCACCCAGACGCGCTCCGAGAACTCGCTCACCGGCGGCGCGGAGGGGCAGGTCAGCGTCGGCAACGAGTTGCCGGGCGCCACCCAGAACCAGGCCCAGCCGCAGCAGAAGGATTCTTCGCAGAAGAACGAGGAGGTCACGAATTACGAGATCTCCCGCGTCACCAAGGTCGAGACCCTGGAGGGCGGCCGCCTCAAGCGCCTCTCGGTGGCGGTGCTGGTCGATGGCATCTACGCCCCGGGCGCGGACGGCAAGCCCGCTTACCAGCCGCGCTCCGACGCCGAGATCGCGCGCATCACCGCCCTGGTGCGCACCGCGGTCGGCTACGACAAGGTCCGCGGCGATCAGGTCGAGGTGGTCAATCTGCGTTTCGCCGAGACACCCACCGCTCCCGAATTCGCCGAGGCGGGGCTGATCCAATCGTTCCTCAGCCCGACCAAGGAGGACGTGATGCGCGTCGTGGAGCTCGCGGTGCTGAGCCTGCTCACCCTGGTCGTGCTGATGGCTGTGGTGCGTCCGCTCCTGCGCCGCGTGCTCGAATCGGATGCGCCGGCGGTCCTCGCCGGCCCCGTAGGGGCGCTGGCGCTGGCCGGCGCGACGGGCGGCGAGGGACCGGTCGAGATCGCGGTGCGCGAGAACAGCACCAACCGATTCCTCGAGTCGGCCAAGATCAACGGCCAGATCCAGGCCGAGACGGTGGAGCGCGTGGTCGACATGGTGCGGGCGAGCCCGACCGAGACCGTCGAAGTGCTCCGCAACTGGATCCACGATTCCTGATGAGCGCCGAGATCACCCATAGCCGGGAGAGAGGAGAGGGTTCGTGTCCGCGGGCGTAAACTTCAACGCTGCCATGGAGAGCGTCGATGCCTCGAAGGCCTTCGCCGAGATGCCGGGCCCGCAGCGCGCCGCCGCCCTCCTGCTGCTGCTGGGCGAGGAGGAGGGCGCGCCGATCTGGCAGCGCCTCGACGAGGACGAGATCAAGCTCGTCAGCCACGCGATGGTGCAGCTCGGCTCGCTGGAGGCCAGCACGGTCGAGCGGCTGATCGTCGACTTCGTCTCGCGGCTGTCCTCGGGCGGGGGCATCACCTCGAACTTCGAGCGCACCGAGTCGCTGCTGCTCAAGATCTTCCCGCCCGAGCAGGTCTCCTCGATCATGGCGGAGATCAAGGGTGCGAGCGGAAAGCGTGTCTGGGCGAGCCTGACCCAGATCGACCCCGAGATCCTCGCGAACTTCCTGCGCAACGAGTACCCGCAGACGGTCGCCGTCGTGTTGTCGAAGGTGCGGGCCGACTACGCCGCCAAGGTGCTCACCATCCTGCCGGAGGAGTTCGCCATCGACGTGCTCAACCGGATGCTGCGCATGGAGACCGTCCAGAAGGAGGCCCTGCGCCACATCGAGGAGACCCTGCGCACCGAGTTCGTCTCGACCATCGCCCAGACCACGCGGCGCGACGCGCACGAACTCATGGCCGAGGTGTTCAACGCCTTCGACCGGCAGACCGAGACCCGCTTCCTCGCGGCGATCGACCAGGCCAACCGCGGCTCGGCCAAGAAGATCCGCCAGCTCATGTTCACCTTCGAGGATCTCTTGAAGCTCGATCCGGGCTCGGTCCAGACCCTGATGCGCAAGGTCGACAACGACACCCTGTGCCGGGCGCTCAAGGGCGCCGACGAGCGGGTGCGCGCCTTCTTCATGCGCCAGATGTCGACCCGCGCGGCCAAGAACCTCACCGACGAGATGGGCTCGATGGGGCCGATCCGCCTCAAGGAAGTCGATGAGGCGCAGGCCAAGATGACGGAGCTCGCCAAGGAACTGGCCGAGAAGGGCGAGATCATGATCGCCAAGAACGGCGGCGAGGAGGAGTTGGTCTATTGAGCGCGCGCGCCTCCCGCCCCTTCCTGTTCGACACCGATTTCGGCCGGCCGCGCGGGCCCTCCCCCGCCGATGCGGAGGCCGCCGCCCGGACCGAGGCCGAGCGCGCGGCGCTGGAGGCGGCGGCCTATGCCCGCGGCCTCCAGGACGGCCGCGCCGAGGCCGCCCTCCAGGAACAGGCCCGGCTCGCCGACGCCCTGACCCGGGTCGGGCTCGCCGCCGCCGGCCTCCTCAATCAGTCCGATGCCCGCGACGGCGAGCGCGAGTCGCAGGCGCTGGCCTTCGCGCAGGCGCTCGCCCGCCGGATCGCGGGCGAAGCCCTCGACGCGCGCCCCCTCGCGGCGGTGGAGGAGGCGGCCCGCTCGGCCCTGCGGCACCTGCGCGGCGTGCCCCATCTCGTCCTGCGGGTGAACGAGGCGCTGGTCGACGAGGCGGAGACGCTGATGCGGCGTCTGTCGCGCGAGCATGGCTTCGAGGGCCGCCTCGTGGTGCTGGGCGAGCCCGACATGGCGCCGGGTGACGCCCGGCTCGAATGGGCCGACGGCGGAGTCGTGCGCGAGCGCGCCCGCATTGAGTCCGCTCTCGAGGCCGCTCTCTCCCCCAATTTCGCAAGCGCAGAGGCCTGAGCCCGATGTCGAGCGACGATTTCAGCCTGCCCCAGCTCAACGAGGGCGACCTGCCCTACGACGAGGGCGGCCCTGGCTCCGTCCGCGACGCCCCGACGAGCCCGAAGAGCGCGGCGGACCTCGAACAGGTCTTCGACGTGCCCGTGGTGGTCTCGGCGGTGCTGGGCTCCTCGCGCATGCCGATCGGCGACCTGCTGCGGCTCGGTCCCGGCGCCGTGCTCGAACTCGACCGCAAGGTCGGCGAGGCCATCGACGTGTTCGTCAACAATCGCCTCGTCGCCCGCGGCGAGGTCGTGCTGGTCGATGAGCGCCTCGGCGTGACCATGACCGAGATCATCAAGAACGACCACTGATCCTTTGGTGTGCCGATTCCGGCCCGCGGGCCGGGAGCGGCACGTCCGACGGATTGGTCGCCGCCCCGCCTTCGCGGGGGCCGGCCTGCGATGAGGGATCATCGCGGGTCGGGGCGGCCATCCGAATCGGACGAATTTTCGGAGACACCACGCCATGCGGCTGCTCATCGTCGGACGGCTCTCGGGCGAACTCGTCACCGCCTCGAAGATCGCCATGAGCCGGGGGGCCTCGGTCACCCACGCGGACGGGATCGACCAGGGTCTCGCGGCCCTGCGCGCCAAGGGCGGCGACCTCGTCATGGTCGATGTCGGCCTCGACATCCGCCGCCTGGTGCAGGCGCTCTCCGACGAGCGCATCCGCACGCCGGTGGTGGCCTGCGGCATCGCCTCCGACGCCCGCGCCGCGGTGGCCGCGATCCAGGCGGGCGCCAAGGAGTACATCCCCCTCCCCCCCGATCCGGACCTGATCGCGGCGGTGCTGGAGGCAGTCGCGGCGGACGCCCGCAGCTTCGTCTGGCGCGACCCGTCGATGGAGCGCGTGGTGCGGCTCGCCGAGCAGGTCGCCCGCTCGGAAGCCTCGGTGCTCATCACCGGCGAGAGCGGCACCGGCAAGGAGGTGCTGGCCCGCCACGTCCACGCCAAGTCGAACCGGGCGAACCGTCCCTTCGTCTCGGTCAATTGCGCGGCGATCCCCGAGGCGTTGCTCGAATCCGAGCTGTTCGGCCACGAGAAGGGCGCCTTCACCGGCGCGGTCGCCCGGCGCATCGGCCGGTTCGAGGAGGCCCATGGCGGCACGCTGCTCCTCGACGAGATCTCGGAGATGGACGTGCGGCTGCAATCCAAGCTGCTGCGCGCCCTGCAGGAGCGGGTGATCGACCGCGTCGGCGGCGCCGCACCCGTCAAGGTCGATATCCGCGTGCTCGCCACCTCCAATCGCAACCTCGCCGAGGAGGTGAAGAAGGGCACGTTCCGCGAGGACCTGTTCTACCGCCTCAACGTCGTGCATCTGCGCCTGCCGCCGCTGCGCGAGCGGTTGGCCGACATCCTCGAACTCACCGCCCACTTCGCCCGCAAATACGCGGAGCTGAACGGACTGCCCCTGCGCCCCCTCGCCCGTGAGGCGCAGGCCCTGGTCGCCCGAAACCCCTGGCCCGGCAACGTGCGCGAGTTGGAGAACACGATCCACCGTGCGGTGCTGCTGGCGCAGGGCGCCGAGATCGGCCCGGAAGCGATCCTGAGCCCGGAGGGCGAAGCGCTCGCCGCGCCGGCCACCGCCTCCGGCCCGGTCGAGCGGGCGGCGAGCGCGGCGGAGGCGGCGACCCGCGGGCTCGTCGGGCGCACCGTGGCGGACGTCGAGCGCGACCTGATCCTCGACACCCTCGACCATTGCCTGGGCAACCGCACGCACGCCGCGCGCATCCTCGGCATCTCGATCCGAACCTTACGCAACAAGCTCAACGAGTATGTCGAGGCGGGCCTGCAGGTGGCCGAGCCCGGCGGCGTGCGGGCGGTCGCGGCCTACGGCTGAGACGCTGCTCGTCTGAACGAAGCGAGCGGCTGCGGGGAGGCGGGTGGTCCCCTCACCGCTTCTTGGCGAACTGCGCCTCGTACTCGGCGTTCTGCGCCGCGCGCGCCTGCTCGATCTTGCGCAGGGTGAGGAAGCGGACGATGTCGAACTCGACGTCGCGGATCGTCTCCTCGATCAGGTGTCGCTGGAGCAGGATGCGGGGATCGTCCCCGGCGAGGCTCTCGCGATCCTGAAGCCGCTGCACCGCCTGCCGCACCACGGTGTAGACCTGCTCACGCTCCTCCCGGCTCATGGACGGGCTGACGGCGCGGGCGATGAGGTCGGTGAAATCCGCCATGGAAGCTGTTCGGAGAATCCCGTTCGATGAGAGCCGCTTGCCTGCCGCCGCTCAGAGCCGGTTGTCGTTGACCGCCGCGGCCACGAGCGAGACCGAACTCCACAGGACGGTGAAGCAGAACAAGGCCGCGAACAGGGCGTAGTAGGGGGCCGGGTATTCCGAGTAGGTCGGCAGCAGCGGCGGCACGAAGGTCGCCAGATAGATCTGCTGCTTGGCCGCCGCGATCCGGGCGCGGTCGAGGATCAGCTGCATCGAGGCGTTGAGCTTCTCCGCCACCGTCTGCTCGACCATCAGGCTCTCGTATTCGAGCAGCGCCTGGGTGAGATTGTGCTCGGAATTCGAGACGATGCCGTCGGTGGTGAGGCGGCTCTGCAGGTCCTTGATCTGCCCGTCCAGCGCGCCGACGGTGGCCACGAGAACCTGGATGCCGCGGCTCTTCTCGTCGAGCTTGGAGTCGCGCAGGACGCGCAGGTCGTTCTCCGCCTTGATCTTGTCCTTGCGCAGGAGCTCGATCGTGGTCACGGCGGCCTCGGCCGATTTCACCGGATCGATGATGCCCCAGCGGTTGCGGAACTCCTGCAGCGCGATCCGCGCCTGCTTGAGCCGCTGGGCGGTCTGCTCCACTTCCTTCTTCGCGTTCGTGATCATGTCCTCCTGGGCACGGCGCGAGATGCCGTTGACCAGGGTTTCGGACCGGGTGATCACCTCCTGCGAGATGGCAACCGCATCCTCGGGCCTGAAGGCGCGCACCTTCAGGTGGATCACGCCCGAGATCGCATCGATCTGCGGCACCACGTGCCGGCGCCAGTAGCGCACCAGCTTCTCGACCGGCTGGCCTTCATCGTAGCGCGCCCAGAAATCGATCCCGTCCTGCGAGAACATCTTCGCGACGCCAAGCTTGGCATCGACGGCCTCCACCATCGGCCGGCTGCCGATGTAGTCGCGCAGGATGAAGCTGTCCTGGCTGTTGTGCTTCTGGATCAGGTCGGAGTGCAGGCCAAGCTCGGCGCTGGCCATCGGCTCGACATTGCCGCGCACGGCGAACTGCGACTCGACGACGTATTGCGGCGAGGCGATCACGAAGACGTAGAGGCCGACCACCGCCGTCGGCACCAGCGCGAACAGGCAGTAGCTGCGGAAAAGCCGCTTCACCATCCGCTCGGGTGGCCGCGCCTCCCGCGGCCGCAGGCCGGGCAGCCGGGTCCATTCGAGGGTGCGGCGCGCCCGCGCGACCAGGGCCCCGCCGAGATGCCGCCCCTTGCCAGGCGCGACAGGCTCGATCGTCTCGGCGTTGCGCCGCAGATCCGGCACGGAGCGCCGGGCGAGATCCATAAGCGACTGGACGCTCGGACTCGGCCGCACCCGGGTCGCCTGCTTGACCTCGTCGTCGGAACTCATCGAATGGGGGTCCTCACGGATCCGCGGCCGGAGCGCGCCCGCGTGAAGAGCCTTGTGCCCGGCCCCTGGCGATACGCTCGGGCAAGGCGCATGGGCAAGGCACTTCGGCAACCTCGGGGCGGCATCCTGTCTGGTGGTTCAGGTCACGTTCTTTTCGGCCCTTTTTAAGGCGCGGCGATCCGCCGGGATTGCGCCCCGGGCGGAGGGGCTGCGATACCGCCCCGCGCATCAGGGTGCGGCCCGCATCGATCGGGGCCGGACGGGAGGACATGTGGGACGGCGGCAGGATCCGGGCGGAGCGGCCCGCGGGACCCAGGTTGCGACGGCGCGGGGTGAGCCAACCGGAACCGGAACGACCAAGGTCAGGACGGCGAAGGCGGGCTTCTCGGATCTCGTGCTGGTCTGCCGCAAATGCGCCAAGCGCCAGGGCGTGGACCGCAAGCAGATCGGCCGTGCCATCAAGCGGGCGCTCAAGCAGGGGGCACACGACAGCGGCTCGGGCAAGGGGGCAGGCAAGGGTGCCGGCAAGGTCCGGCTGCTGGAGACGGGCTGTCTCGGGCCCTGCCCCAAGCGGATGCTGACTCTGGCCACTCCGGATTCCCTGGCCCGCCGCCGTGTCATCCTCGTCGATCCGGCGCTCAGGTCCCTCGCCCACGAGGCGCTCGTCCTCGCGCCCCTGCCCTCACCTGCCGCGGTCCGCGCCGCGCCGGCCGATGCGAGCCCGGAGATCCCGGCCGATGGAGCAGGGAATGGCTGAGGCACCCGCTCGCCGTAAACAAGGGTGCGACGAGCACCCCGCCGAACGGCCGCTGCCGCGGCGCCTCCTGCGCGGGCTGCTGCGCCGATTGCCGCTCATCGGCACCCTGGTCGGATTGGGATTGGGCGTCTGGCTCGTCACCACCAACGACCTCGCGGCGATCGGGTCGGCCTTCGGGCGGATCGGTCCGGCGGGACTGGCCGCCATCGTGGGGGTGCGGGCCGTCATCGTGCTGCTGTGCGGCCTCGCCTGGGCGAGCGTGCTGGCCGGCATTCCGCCCTCCGGCCGTCCCCGGACGGGGGTCTCGGCCGAGCGCCCCGCCGAGCCTCCTGTTGAAACCGGCGCCTTCGTGATCCTGCGCTTCGTGCGGGAGGGCGTGAACGTGCTCCTGCCGGTCGCCTCGGTGGGCGGCGAGGTGGTAGGCGGGCGCCTTCTGACCTTCTGGGGCGTCACGGGCAGCCTCGCGGCGGCCTCGCTGTTGGCCGACATGCTGATCCAGGTCGCGACACAGGTAGCCTTCACCGTGCTCGGCGCTGCCCTGCTCTGGCGACTGCCGGGGGAGGCCGCCGCCACGCTGGCGTGGTGGACGACGCAGGCCGCCGCGGTCGCGGTGGCGGCGGTCGGCGCCTTCTTCGCCTTGCAGACCTTGGGCGCGGCACGGGGGCTGGAGCGACGCCTCGCCGGTCTCGGGCGCCGCTTCCTGCGCTCGGCGACCCCGGAGGGGGCGAAGCCGGGAGCGGGAGCGGCGGGGATCCTCTCGGTGCAGGAGGCCCTCGACGCGGTCTGGGCGCGGGGCCGCCGCGGGCGCATCGCCCAGTCGGTCGCCCTGCACGCCGTGGCCTGGGGTCTCGGAGCGGCCGAGATCTGGATCGTGCTCGCCTGCATCGGGGTCGAGGTGAGTCTGACCGAGGTGCTGGTGCTGGAATCGCTGTCTCAGGCGATCAAGTCGGCGGCCTTCGCCGTCCCGAGCGGACTCGGCGTGCAGGAGGGCGGCTTCGTGGTGGTGGGCGCCCTGTTCGGACTCGACGCGGGCACCGCCATCGCCCTGTCGCTCGCCAAGCGCGTCCCCGACGTGGTGCTCGGCCTGCCCTCGCTGATCGTCTGGCAGACCCTGGAGGCGAAGCGGGCGCAGGTTCTGGCACCGCGCTGAGTCGAAGGTTTCGAAAGGACGAGTCCTTGTCATAGGGTCCAGGGCAGAGCCCTGGAGAAGCTCCGCCGCTCAGCCCTCACCCGACACGAGCCACCCGCGCATCGCCTCGAACGTCGCGATGCCGGCGGCGAAGGCTGCGGCGGCTTGCGCCTCCGGCAGACCATCCAGGCGCTCGCGGAACTCTCGCCAGAGTGGCCCGGTCGCCCGGCCGCGGCCGGCATAATAGGCCAGCGGCACGCCCTCCCCGTGCAGGCGGGCGACGTGGCGGCCGATGACGCCGCCGCCGAGGGTCGAGCCCTCCAGCACGTAGAGCGCGCCGAGCGCCGCGCCCGGTCCTTCGAGGCGGGGCGCGGTGGGCGCGGGCAGGGTACCCGGCACCGCTCCGCCGAGGGCGTGCAGATCCGCATCGAGGGCCGGGAGCCGCCGCCGAGGATCGAAGAAGGGTGCGTCCGCGAGCGCGGCCCCGATCGCCGGCTCGTAGGCGGCGTGGAAGCCGCGTAGCCGGACCAACAGAGTCCGATACCCGGCGAGCGTCGCCACGCGCGCCTCCCAGTCGAGGTCGCGCTCCAGCGCTTCATGCGCCGCGGCCGTGGCCTCTCGCAGGCGGGCGTGCAGGCTGTCGCTCAAGGAAGGCTCAGGCGTGGCAGAGTTCAAGCGTGGACGGTGAAGCAGGCGCCGTCGGTATTCTCGACGTCGAGGCGGGCGCCGATCTGGTCGAGCATGGCCCGGATCAGCTTCATGCCGAGCCCGGTGCCCCGCGCCTTGGCGTTCTCCCAGCCCTGCGGCATGCCCTCGCCGTCGTCGCAAATCTTGAGGCGGACGGCAGCCCCCTCGCCGCCCGCCACGGTGACGCAGATCCGCGCCCCCTTCTCGGGCTTGCCGGCGTATTTGAAGGCGTTGGTGACGAGCTCGGTGGTGATCAGCGAGAGCGCCACCGCGTGCCGGTAGGGCACCATCAGGCCGGGCTCGGCGGTCAGCTCGACGCTGTGCTCGTCGCCGGCCATGCCGGCGAGGTCGCTGCACAGGGTCTGGATGGTCTGGCCGAGATCGACCTGCTCCATGCTCTCGCCCTGATACAGGCTGTCATGCACCCGCGCCACGCTCATCACCCGGGCCGAAGTCTCGGAGAAGGCCTGCCGCGCCTCCGGATCGGCGATCTGGCGGCGCTGCATGTGCAGGAAGGCCGTCACGATCTGGAGCGAGTTCTTGACCCGGTGGTCGATCTCGCGGGTGAGCAGATCCTTCTGCTCCAGCAGCCGCTCCTTATCGGCCAAGAGCCCCGTCAGCTCGTCGATCTTGCGGCGCTGGCGCAGAACCACGCCGTCCACCGCGTCGGCGAGTTGGGCGGCGAGCGCCACCTTCCACGTCGCCCAGGGCGCGGAATGCCCGCGCCGCTCCTCGATCCAGCGCTCGAACGAGCGCCGCGGCAGCACCGCCACCGGGCCGCTGCCGGGCAGGACGGGTTTGCGGGGATCGCCGCCCCAGGTCACGGTGCTCGGCATCTCCGGCTTGACCCAGAACAGGAGATGCTGGCGCGAGGTGCCGACGAAGGCCGCGAGCAGGCCGCTGGCGATCTCCGTGTATTCCGCGGCCGGCGCGTGATGCAGCACCAGCGTGTCGGTGACGAAGGTGGTCTCGCCGGGAGGCAGGCTCTGCCGCAGCCAGTCGACGAGCGCCCGAACCTTCGCCTCCGTCGGCGTGGTGCCGACGAGGCAGACGGCCTCGTCCGAGACGATGCCCGCGCCCGTCGCGCCGAACAGGTCGAGCAGGGTCGGGTTGCCCTGGGTCAGGGAGGTGACGAAATCGTCGGAACGGGTGAGCCCACGCACCAGCCGGCCCTGCACGTCGAGATGGCGCTGCCGCTCGCTCCACAGCGCCTTGCCCTCGATCTCCTGCACCCGCATGGCGAAGGCGTCGGTGAGCACGGTGGCCGCGGCGCGGGTTTCCGGCGCGACGTAGTGCGGCCGGCGGTGATGGCCGATCATCAGGCCCCAGAGACGGTTCTCGACCATGATCGAGATCGACATCGAGCCGTCGACGCCGAGGTTGCGCTGATATTCGAGGTGGATCGGCGAGAGGGTGCGGTTCTGCGCGAAGGTGAGGTCGATCGGCGCGTTGCCGGCAGAGCGGTCGGCGACCAGCGGCACGGGCACGCAGTCCCGGTCGATCACGAAGCGGCTCTTGGCCTTGGTGTAGAGGGCGCGGGCCTGGGCCGGGATATCGGAGGCCGGAAAGCGCAAGCCGATCAGCGGGCGCTGCCAATCCGGCACCATGTCCTCGGCGATGGCCTCGCCGTTCCACTCCGCGTCGAAGCGGTAGACGAGCACGGATTCGAATCCGGTCATGGCGCGGATTTCAAGGGCGGCGATCTGTGCCGCCTCGGTCAGGGTCTCGGCGGCGCGCAGCCGCATCATGGCGAGCTCGGTGTCGAGCGGGCTCGCGGTGAGAAAGTCCTCGGGCCGCTCCGGCGCCAGTTCGAGTTCGACGATGATCCGGCCGAGATGGGCGTGCGCCACGAGGTGGAATCGCTCCTCTCGCGGCGGAAGGGTGAGCATGCGGCGCAGGAGCCGCCCATCGGTCAGGGTGTGGGCGGCGAGTCCGTCGCGGATCGCGGAGACGATCGCGCCCGGCAGCACCGCCTCCAGATTGAGACCGCTGGGCGGGAATTGGTCGGGCGCCAGCACGTCGGCGGCGTTGGCGCTGAAGGCCAGGATTTCGAGGGTCGCGGCATCGGCAGCGAGCATCACGGCGTTCGGCTGGATCGAGCCGGGGATGTGGATCGGCTCGCGCTCGCACAGGCTCGGATCGACCGGCTCGGCGCGGCTGCGCTGGGTGATCGCGGCGAGAACGGCTTCGCGTGACGGGCCGGCGGCGATCTGCTCCAGCGGGCTGATCGTCAGCCACGTGCACCCGTTCGCGCCGGATTGCAGGCCGATGCGTGCCCGCAACGGGGCCGGGATGCGTCCGAACACGAACTCGAAGGCCTGACCGGTCAGGTTCCTGCGCTGGCTGGCAAGAAAGCGGCCGTAGAAGCCGGGCACGTGGGCGCTCGGCAGGAGATCGCGGAAGAAGTTGCGCCCGATCATCGCGTCGGGCGGCAAGCCGCACAGCGTTCCCGCCGCGCGATTGCAGGCGAGCACCTTTCCGGTGGCATCGAGAGCGAGAATACCCGCGCCGAACGCATCCCGCTGCTCGGGAGTCAGCGCATCGAGATCGACCGGAAAGTCGATCGGACCCCCATTGGGCCCCTCGGCGTGCATCTGCGACGGATCGACCATTACGGCAGCCGGTATGCCTGCCGCGCTCCGCTTACGCAATGCCAGGGCGGCCTCAGCCACACGTTTGGGCTCATCGAGACGTTGCACCAAGTGTTTGATAAGCCCAGGCTTTGTCTGAAATCATACAGACTCCGCGACACAGTGCGTGGGCCGAGCCGAGCCGCCGATGACCGAGGCGCACCCCAACCGGGAAACCCGCCGCATCACAAGGTTGAACGGCCAACCTCATCGATCGGCGAGTTCGGAGAGAGCGGTAGCGAGCCCCTCCTCCAGGGTCGGGTGGTAGAACGGGCGGTCGCGCAGGCGCCGCACGTCGAGCCCGTCCTGCACCGCGTAGGCGAGGAGGTGGCCGAGATGCTCCACCTCCGGGCCGATCAGCTCGGCCGCGGCGAGGCACCCGTCGTCCCCCGCATAGAGGCGGATGCCACCCTGCGCGCGGTCCATCACCTGGGCCCGGCCCTGGTCGCAGAAATCGGCGCGGCCGATGCGGTAGTCCGCCTCCGGATCGAAGCCACCGCCGATCACGGCGATCTGCGGATCGCTGAACACCATGGCGAGCGCCACCCAGCGCTCCGGCCGTGCGGCGGCCTCCCCTCGCGCGAGCCGCGCGGCGTTACGCCCGGCGATGCGGCCCTGACGGCTCGCCTCGTGCAGCACCGGGCGGTCGGCATTGGCGTCGCCTGCGATCAGGATCGGCGCGCCCTCGCAGGCCAGCGAGTGGAGATCGTGGACCGGGCCGCCCTCGTCGTTCAGGGTCACACCGGTCTGCTCCAGGCCGATCCCGGCGACGTTCGGGGGACGGCCGGCGGCAGCGAGCACCCGATCGAACGTCCCGTCCCCCTGACCACCGGCTCCGTTCCAGCCGAGGTGTGCGCCCTCTTCGCCGGCCGCGCCGCTCTCGACCTTCGCGCCGAGATGGAGGTCGAAGGACTGCGAAAAAATCTCGCGGGCAGCCCGCTTCAGGTCGGGGTCGCTCAGGCCCCCGAGACTGTCGCCGGGATCGAACACGCTGGTGGCCACGCCGAGCCGGGCCATGGCCTGCGCGAGTTCCAACCCGACCGGGCCGGCCCCGAGCACGGCGAGCGAGGCGGGCAGGTCCTCGATCTCGAACACGGTATCGGTGGTGAGAACCCGGTGGCCGAGCCCCTGCAGCGGCTCGGGGACGCTCGGGCTGGAGCCGGTCGCCAGCACCGCGGCCTTGAAGCGCAGGCGGGTGTGATCGTCGATGCGCAGGCAATCCGGCCCCTCGAACACCGCCCGGCCGTGCAGGCGCGTCTCCTGTGGCAGCCCGTCGAGTCCCTCGAGAACGGAACCCACGAAGCGGTCGCGCAAGGCCCGTATCCGGGCCAGCATCGCCGGGCCGTCGACCTGCACCTCGCCGACGCGGATCCCGAGCCGGTGCGCCGCGCGGGCCTCCTGCGCCGCCTCGGCCGCGGTGATCAGCAGCTTCGAGGGCATGCAGCCGACCCGGGCGCAGGTGGTGCCGCCGGGACCCTGCTCGATCAGCACGGCCCGGGCGCCCGCATCGAGGGCGGCCCGGTGCGCGGCGATGCCGGCGGTGCCGGCGCCGATCACCGCCACGTCGCAGAACAATTCCCGCATCGCTCAGGCCGCCATGGTGAGGACGGCGCCGCCATCGACGCGCAGGTTCTCACCCGTAATGAAGCTCGCCTGCTCGGAGCACAGGAAGGCCACCGCGGACGCGACCTCCTCCGCCCGACCGCGACGCTTGGCGACGATGCCGGGCCGCTTTTCTTCCAAGAAGCTCTCGATCGCCTCCTCGAAGGAGACGCCGAGTTCCTCCGCGCGCTTCTCCATCATCGCGTCGGTCATCGGCGTGGCGACGAAAGCGGGCGCCACCGAGTTCACGAGCACGCCGTCCGGCCCGTAGGCCTTGGACAGGCCCTTGGTCAGATTCATCAACCCGGCCTTGGCAGCGCAATAGGGCAGTTCCTCGACATAGGGCTGCACCGCGTCCTCGGAGGTGAAGAAGACGATCCGGCCCCATTTCTGCTGGCGCATTCCCGGGATGAAGGCGCGGGCGACCCGCACCGCCGCCATCAGATCGGCCTGGATCGTCGAGAGCCAAGCCTCGTCGTCGATCTCCAGGAAGTCGCCGGTGGCCCCGGTGACGCCGGCGGCGTTGACGAGGATCGTGGGCCGCTCGCCGAAGGCCGTCTCCGCGAAATCGCGCAGCTTGCGCGCGCCCGCCTCCGTCGTGAGGTCGGCTTGGCACGCCTTCACCGGGCCGAGAGCGGCGAGCCGCCCAGCCGCTTCCTGCAACTCCTTCTCCTTCAGGTCGGACAGGACGACCTTCACGCCCTCGCGCAGCAGATACTCCGCGCTCGCGTAGCCCATGCCGGAATCGCCGCCGGTGATCACCGCGACGCGACCGCTGATGCCGAGATCCATCAATCGACCTTTTCGGTTATCGGCGGCCGGTTCGACCGTTCCGTACCGGCGCGGGCTACCCTTTGATAAAGCCGCGGGCCAACGGAGGGCGCTGTGGATCGTTCCAGTGCGGCGCCGGGCTGCGGCGATCCGACCGCTGACCTGACGGGATGGGAGGCAGGCGTCACACGTCGCCGAATCCTTCGCGGAATCCGTCGCGGAAGAGCCTTTTCGCGCAAAAACACTTTGCCCAGGGCGCCGCTGCGCGGCACCCTCCACGCCTCGACGGCTTTGAAACGAAGGGAAAAGTGACGATGAGCGGGACCGACGCGACGCAGCCGGGGCCGGCCGTTCCTCCCAGGGGCGGCGTGGTCGCCTACCTCACCCTCGACGGCGCCCTGCGCGCGGCGGCATTCTACCAAAAGGCCTTCGGTGCCGAGATCCTGGCCTCGATCCCCCCGGACGAGAAGGGGCGGACCATGCACGTTCACTTGGTCGTGAACGGCACGTCGGTGATGCTCTCCGACGCCTTTCCCGAACACGGCCATCCGCTCCGGGCGCCGCAGGCCTTCAGCCTGCTCCTGCCGGTCGACGACATCGCCGCGTGGTGGGACCAGGCCGTCGCGGCGGGCGCCGAGGTGGTGATGCCCTATCAGGAAATGTTCTGGGGCGACGTCTACGGACAGCTCCGCGATCCGTTCGGCGTGATCTGGGCGATGAACCAGCCGAAGCGCGCCGCCTGATCCGATTCGGGAGACATGCCGGGAGACAGATCATGAGCGATGCCGACGATCCGCGCGACCTCGTTCTCACGCGCCTGATCCCGGCCCCGCGCCGGGCGCTGTGGCGGGCCTGGACCGAGCCTGAGCTGTTGAAGCGCTGGTTCGCGCCGAAACCCTACACGACACCGGTCGCCGAACTCGATGTCCGGCCGGGCGGGTCGAATCTCATCGTGATGCGCAGCCCCGAGGGGCAGGACCTGCCCAATCGGGGCGTCTACCTCGAGGTGGTGCCCGACACGCGCCTCGTCGTCACCGACGCCTACACCTCGGCCTGGGTGCCGTCCGAGAAACCATTCCTGACGGTCATCCTCTCCTTCGCCGACGAGGCCGGCGGCACCCGCTACACGGCGCGCGCCCGCCACTGGACGCTGGAGGACCGCCAAGCGCACGAGGCGATGGGTTTCGAGCAGGGCTGGGGAATCTGCGCGGATCAGCTCACCGAGGTGGTGAAGGGGTTGAGCTGACGGCTTCCAGAAACCCTCCCCCCTCTGCGGGGGGAGGGATCGAACTCGTATCGTCAGGCCGCCTCGCCTAGGCACCACGCCAGGATGCCCTTCTGCGCGTGCAGACGGTTCTCGGCCTCATCGAACACCACCGATTGCGGACCGTCGATCACCTCGGCCGTGACCTCCTCGCCGCGATGGGCCGGCAGGCAGTGCATGAAGATCGCGTCCTTGGCGGCGGCCGCCATCAGCTTCGCGTCCACACGGTAGGGCGAGAGCAGGTTGTGGCGGAAATGCTCGTCGTCGTCGCCCATGGAGACCCAACAATCGGTCACCACGGCGTCGGCGCCCTCGACCGCCGCGTAGGCGTCGGTGGTGGCGTTGACGCGCGCGCCCTCGCGCTCGGCCCAGGCGACGAGGGCCGGCGGCATCGCCAGCTCGTTCGGGGCGGCGACGTTGAGGGTGAAGTCGAAGCGGGCGGCGGCGTGGACCCAGCTCGCCAGCACGTTGTTGGCGTCGCCCGACCACGCGACGGTACGGCCCTTGATCGGCCCGCGGTGCTCCTCGAAGGTCATCACGTCGGCCATGATCTGGCACGGATGCGAGGCCTTGGTCAGCGCGTTGATGACCGGCACCTCGGCATGTTCAGCGAGTTCCATCACCAAGCCGTGGTCGAGGGTCCGGATCACGATCGCGTCGACGAAGCGCGACAGCACGCGGGCGGTGTCGGACACCGTCTCGCCGCGGCCGAGCTGCATCTCCTTGCCGGTCAGCATCAGGGTGTCGCCGCCGAGCTCGCGCATCGCCACGTCGAAGGAGACGCGGGTGCGGGTCGAGGGCCGGTCGAACACCATCGCCAGCATCTTGCCGGTGAGCGGTCGCTCCGCCGCGCGCTGGCCCTTCACCCGCGCCCGCTTCATCGCGGCGGAGGCGTCGAGGACGCCGCGCAGGGTCTGCGCAGAAAAGTCCTTCAGGTCGAGGAAATGGCGGACATGCGGGCCGCTGCCGTTCAGGGTCGTGGTCATCTCAAATTCATCGCTCGCGGCACCGCCCTCAGGCGGCCCCGCGCATCTGCGCCTCCAAATCGGTCGCCGCGGCCTCGAGCCGGGCCACGGCCTCATCCACCTCCGCCTCGCCGATGATCAGCGGCGGCAGCAGGCGGACCACGTTGTCGCCGGCCGGGATCACCAGGAGGTGCCGGGCGCGGGCGGCCGCGGCGAACTCGGTGTTCGGCAGGTTGAGCTTCAGGCCGCGCATCAGCCCCTGCCCCCGCAACTCGGCGAAGACATGGGGGTGGTGGTCGATCAGCCCGGCGAGCTTCTGCGTCAGCAGAAGGCCCATGCGCTCGACATGCTCCAGGAAGCCCGGCGCCAGCACGATGTCGAGCACGGCGTTGCCCACCGCCATGGCGAGCGGGTTGCCGCCGAAGGTCGTGCCATGGGTGCCGGCCGTCATGCCGCGGGCGGCCTCGCGCGTGGCGAGGCACACGCCGAGCGGGAAGCCGCCGCCGATGCCCTTGGCCGCGCTCATGATGTCGGGGGTGACCCCCGTCCACTCGTGCGCGAAGAACTTTCCGGTGCGGCCGACGCCGGTCTGCACCTCGTCCATGATGAGGAGCAGGCCATGCGCGTCGCAGAGGGAGCGCAGGCGCCGCAGCGTCTCGCCGGAAATGACCCGCAGGCCGCCCTCGCCCTGGATCGGCTCGATCATCAGGGCGGCGGTCTCCGGCCCGATCGCGGCCTCCAAAGCGGCGAAGTCGCCGACGGGCACCTGATCGAAGCCCTCGACCTTCGGGCCGAAGCCCTCGATGTACTTCTGCTGGCCGCCGGCGGCGATGGTCGCGAGCGTGCGGCCGTGGAAGGCGCCTTCAAACGTGACGATGCGGTAGCGCTCGGGATGGCCGGCCGCCGCATGGTACTTGCGCGCCATCTTGATGGCGGCCTCGTTGGCCTCGGCACCGGAATTGGCGAAGAAGGCCACGTCGGCGAAGGTCGCGTCCACGAGCCGCCGGCCCAGGCGCTCCCCTTCCGGGATCTGGAACAGGTTCGAGGTGTGCCAGAGCTTTTGCGCCTGCGCCGTCAGTGCCTCCACGAGATGCGGATGGGCGTGGCCGAGGGCGTTGACGGCGATGCCGGCACCGAAATCGAGGTAGCGGTCGCCGTCCTCGGCGACCAGCCATGCACCCTCGCCTCGCTCGAAGGCGATCGGGGCGCGGGCATAGGTCGGCAGCAGGGCGGAGGTCACGCGGGTCCGTCTCCTCGGGCTCGATCCAGGGAACGCGATGGCTCCCGAAGTCGCCAAAAGAAAGTGCCGCCTCGGGGGACGGGCGGCACGCGCGCGATTACTATGGAAGCGGTCGCGTCTGTCAATCTCGGGCCGAGGTTATCGGGCCGAGGCGGGCCTCATCCGGACGCTGTCAGGGTTCACACCCAGGGGCCACACTCAAGGGCCTCTCCCGGGTGTCACGCACGCTGCAGCCGCGCCGCCTCGGTCGGCGAGCGCCCGATTACCTTGCGGAAGGTCCGCCCCATCCGCCGCGCATCGGGAAAGCCCGCGCGCTTGGCCGCCTCGCCGAGAGAAACCGTCCCGGAGCGGATCAGCGATTGGGCCAGGGTCACGCGCTCGCGCAGGACATATTGATAGGGGGTCACGCCGAAGCTGCCCTTGAAGGCCCGCACGAAGTAGCCCTCGCTGAGGCCCGCCGCCTCCGCCATCTCCCGCAGGGACAGGGGCGCATCGATCCGCTCGGCGACGAGGTCGCGCACCCGCCGCGCCTGCCGAGCCGTGAGGGCCGCACTCCGGCGCGGGCCGGGCGACACCAGCGCGCCGGAGGCGCGCAGCACCGCCAGCGCCACGCTGTCCACCAGGAGTGCATCCGCGGCGGTGTCGTGCCCGCCCGCCTCCTGTCCGAGGGCGGCAAGCAGGTGGAACACGGACATCCGTTCGGACAGGTCGCTGGTGAGCGTCGGGATCTCGGCCTGGGAGAGCGGTGCCTCGATCATCCGCTCGACCGCCGCCGGCATGTAGGCGAGATAGCGCCCGCGGCAGGGGCCGCTCCAGCGCGTGCTGCCGACATAGCTGGGGCCGCGCAGGACAAAGGCGTCGCCGTCCCGCTCGTCCGGCACCGCCCCGTCGCAGAAGGTCAGTCGGGTCCGCCGGACGCTGTGACGGTCCTCTGGACCAGCGGCATGCCAAGTGCCATGCCAAGTGTCGTGACAGGTGTCTTGCCAAGTGTCTTGCCAAGTGCCGACGAGGAGCCCGTCCACGCGGTGGGTGCTGTGTCCCGCGGACTCGTAGGCGAAGTCGAGAAAGGCGATACCGTCGAGGCCGCTTGCCGGGATCTGGCCGAAGATCTGGTCGGGCGGGGCGGAGAGTTCGCCCTGCACGGAGGCGTTGACGAACGGAACGCTCATCGGCCGCTTGGCTCTCCCGGTCTGTGCCGCTTTCGACGCGGCGCGTTTTCTGTCCCCACCGTATCGCCCGGTCGCTCAGGTCGGCGGCCGGATGGTGAACGGTCATGCTTGCGTTCAAATCGGCAGAACGACGTGTCGGGCGGTCGCGTTCCTTCCCCGGTCACGCGACGCGTCGCATGGCGCGTCAGTTCGCGCACGGCCGACGCGGCCCGAAAGCGCGCAGGACCAATGGGCCCCGCGGAAGCGGCGGGGTCGACCGCTTCCGCAGGGCAGCCAGCCCCGGTACGAGGCTGACCAGACAGGCGCGTTCGGAGGCTACTTGCCGAGGACGCCGCCGAGCAGGCCGCCCACCGCGCCGAGGACGGTGTCGAGCGTGCCGCCGACGAGGCCGCCCACCTGATCGATCGTGCCGGAGACGGCGCCGAGTTCCTGGCTGAGATCGAGTTCCACGCCGACGCCGAGAGACAGACCGCCGCCGACCTGATCCAGCTCCGCAGCGTTCAGCTCGCGGATGGTGTCAATGTTCTGCTGCATGGTTTTCTCCTTAGTCCGTAGAATACTGGAAGATCGTTCTGTATTTATGTCTTCCCGTGGAATAAGAGCGGCGTTGCTGCGCTGCTCTGCTGGACAAGGTACGGATATTATTCCGGCAGGCAACCCGGCTTGCGCTCGAAGCCCGGAATGGATTCGAACGGGAACGCAGGGATGGACAAATCTTGCCCCTCAAAATCACCACCGCTGGTCGTGAATGCGTCGCGTCGGTTGCGTGCGGGCAGCCTTGGTCCTTCATCCTACGCCTTCGGGCGGTCATCCGGGACATACAGAACCGGATGCCCGAGCGGCCTGCGGTCGGGGAACAAAAATTGACCTGCCCTGCCCGGCAGGGCCGCCCCCACCGCTCGGCCGGGTAAAAAGTTGAAATCACTACGGATTACGACATTTGTGCGTCAGAATATCGCACCCTGTCGCGCTGTCGCAGGCCGAGTTGCCGCTTGGGAGAAGGCTCGCTTGAGGGAGATTTGGCCGTGAACGCGCCGCTGTTTCGTCAAGAGGTCGTCGAAGCGCGGCGGAGCGCTTGGCTGGGTGAGGCGCAGGTGGTGCAGCCGCTCTCCGTTCGCGTCGTGGTCGGCCTCTGCCTCGTCTTCGTTGCCCTGGTCGGGCTCTACGCCTGGCTCGGCAGCTACACGCGCCGGGTCCACGCGAACGGTCTGCTCGCGCCCGATATCGGGCTCATCACCGTGGCGAGCCCGCTGGCGGGTCGGGTCAGTGCGTCGGGGGTCAAGGAGGGCGACCGAGTCGAGCGCGGCCAGCTCCTCTTCACCATCGATCTCGACGCCGTCTCCGCGAGCGGCCCGACCCAGGAGCGGGTGATCGCCCAGCTCGGCCGCCAGCGGGAGAGCGTCGAGCGCCAGCGCGCCGCCCGCGCCGCCATGGCCGAGGCCGAGAAGGAGGGGCTGAAGGAGCAGATCGCCAATCTGGAGGCCCAGCGCGCCAAGATCGACGAGCAGCTCGCACTGCAGGAGAAGCTCGTGCCCCCGCTCAAGGCCCGGGCCGACGAACTCGCCGACCTCGTGACCCGGGGTTTTGCCCGCGCGGCCGACTTCCAAAGCCAGAACTACCTCTACCTCCAGGCGACCTCGCAGCTCGCGCAGTTCCGTCAGGGCGGGCTCCAGGTCGAGGGCAAGCTCGGGGATCTCAAGGCCAAGCTCGCGACCTTCGACGAGACGCTGGCGCGCGATCTGGCCGAACTCGACCGCAGCGCCGCGCAGCTCGAACAGCAGCGGGCCGAGAGCGAGGCGCGCCGGGCCATCGAGGTGCGCGCACCGGAGCGCGGCATTCTCACCTCGATCCGGGCGCAAGCCGGTCAGACCGTGGCGGCGGGCGCGAGCCTGCTCACCCTGCTGCCGAGCGAGGGTCGGCTCCAGGCCAACCTGTTCGTCGATTCCTCGGCCATCGGCTTCATCGAGCCCGGCGCCAGCGTGATGCTGCGCTACGCCGCCTTCCCGTTCCAGCGCTTCGGCCTGCACCGGGGCACAGTGACGGAGGTGACCCGCGCGCCGCTCGAAGGCGACGGCGGCGCCCAGTCCGAGGCGGCGCGGGACGCGGCCAAGAGTGCAGGGAACGGCGGCGTCTACCGCATCATCGTGCGGCCGGATGCCGACAGCGTGACGGCCTACGGCGAGCAGCGCCGGCTGGAGGCCGGGATGCGGGTCGAGGCCGATATCGCGCTGGAGAAGCGCCCGCTCTACCGCTGGCTCCTCGACCCCCTCTATCACGTCAAGCGCAGCGTCGATCTCGTCACGGAAGGAGGGGAGCGTTGAGTCTGCTGTCGGATCTTCAGTTCGGTTTTCGGCGGCGCCTGCCGGTCGTGCTCCAGGCCGAGGCCGCCGAGTGCGGCATGGCTTGCCTCGCCATGGTGCTGGGCTACCACGGCCGCCAAGTCGATCTCGGCACGCTGCGCGCCCGCCACGCCCTCTCGCTCAAGGGCATGACGCTGCGAAACCTCATGGACCTTTCAGGGACGATGGGGCTCACGACGCGGGCGCTCAGGGTGGAACTGCCCGATCTCGGCCGCCTGCGCCTGCCCTGCATCCTGCACTGGGGGCTCAACCATTTCGTCGTGCTGGCGCGTGTCGGGCGCCGGGAGATCGTGATCCACGATCCCGCCCGCGGCCGCCGCACCCTGAGCCTTGCGGAAGCCTCGCGCGAGTTCACCGGCGTGGCCCTGGAGGTGGCGCCGAACCAGAGCTTCGTGCGTGAAAAGGCGATTCAGGGCCTCGCGCTCTCCGACTTGTTCCGGGGGATGGCCGGCATTCGCTCGGCCATGGCGCAGATCCTGGTCCTGTCGCTCGGGATCGAACTCGTCGCGATCCTGATGCCGATCGCCTCGCAGATCGTCATCGACGAGGTGATCGTGAACGGCGACCTCGACCTGCTGCTCGTCGTGGCCCTCGGCCTCGCCCTGCTGCTCGTGCTGCAACTGGGCCTCGGCGTCGCCCGAAGCTGGGCGATCATGCTCACGGGAACGGGGCTGAACTACCAGTGGTCGGGCTCGCTGTTCGATCACCTCTCCCGGCTGCCGCTCGACTATTTCCAGAAGCGGCATGTCGGCGACGTGATCTCCCGCTTCGGCACGCTGGCCACGATCCAGAAGGGCATCACGACCGACCTCGTCCAGGCCCTGCTCGACGGGCTGATGTCGGTCGGCATGCTGATCATGCTGTTCCTCTACGGCGGCTGGCTCGCCCTCGTGGCGCTGGCCGCCACCGCCCTCAACGCCGCCATGCGGATCGCCGCCTACAAGGCCTATCGAGAGGGCACCGAGGAAGCGATCGTCGCGGAAGCGCGCCAGCAGAGCCACTTCATCGAGACCGTGCGCGGCATGGCGAGCGTCAAGCTCCTGAACCTGCGCGAGCGCCGCCGCGGCACCTGGATGAACCAGTTCGTCCAGGCGCTGAACGCGCGGCTGCGGTTGCAGCGACTCGACCTCGTGTTCGGGCGCGGCAACGAGTTCCTGTTCGGCGCCGACCGGCTGATCCTGCTGGTGCTTGGCGCCCGGGCCGTGATCGACCAGTCGATGACGCTCGGCATGCTGGTCGCCTTCCTCGCCTATCGCGACCAGTTCTCGACCCGCATCGGCAACCTGATCCAGTCGGGCTTCCAGCTCCGGATGCTCAACGTGCAGACCGACCGCCTCTCGGACATCGTCATGACCGAGCCCGAGGAGGCCGCCGCGCCGATGCCCGCCACGGTGAAGCCGGTCGAGGCCCCTGCCCTCCTCTCCTCCGGGGAGCATCCGCGGGTGCGCGGCGCCGCCTTGCGCGCCGTCGGCCTGTCCCTGCGCTACGGCGACGACGAGCCCTGGGTGTTCCGCGCGCTCGGCCTGGAGGTGCCGCCGGGCCTGAGTCTGGCCATCACCGGCCCCTCGGGCTGCGGCAAGAGTTCGGTGATGAAGATCCTGATGGGCCTTCTGCCGCCCAGCGAAGGCGCGGTGCTGGTCGACGGGCGCGACATCCGCTCCGGCGGGCTCGCCGCCTACCGTGCCCGCATCGCCGGCGTGATGCAGGATGACGGGCTGTTCGCCGGCTCGATCGCAGAGAACATCGCCTGTTTCGACGAGCGGCCCGATCCAGGCTGGATCCGTGAATGCGCCGCCCGCGCGGCGATCCTCGACGACATCGTCCGCACACCGATGGGCTTCGAGACGCTGGTCGGCGACATGGGCTCGACGCTCTCGGGCGGCCAGCGCCAGCGGGTGATCCTCGCCCGCGCCCTCTACCGGCGCCCGGAGATCCTGTTTCTCGACGAGGCGACGAGCGCGCTCGACGAGCCGACCGAGGCGGTGATCGCCGCGGCCCTGCGCGACCTGAAGATGACGCGGGTCATCGTCGCCCACCGCCCGGCCACCGTGGCCCATGCCGACCTGCGCTACGATTTTTCCGCCGACGCAAAACGGGTGGTGGCGCAGGTGACGGAGACCGCCGGTTGAAGGCGGCCGCGCCGCCCTCCCCCCTTGCGGATCGCCCCGCGCCCGTGTTCAGAGCCCCGCAGCATCATGCGGGAGACGGCGATGAACTCGGTCAAGGAACGTCTGGAAGCGCTCGGCCTGAAGCTGCCGAAGGCGGCGGCCCCGGTCGCGAACTACGTGCCCTATCTCCGCACCGGCAACCTCGTCGTCATCTCCGGCCAGATCTGCTTCGGGCCGGACGGCACCCTCGACCCGGCCCACAAGGGCAAGCTCGGCGCCGAGGTGTCGGCCGAGCAGGGTGTCGCGGCGGCCCGGCTCTGCGCGCTCAACGTGCTCGCTCAGGTTCAGGCGGCGGTGGGCGACCTCGACCACGGCGTCGTGCAATGCGTGCGGCTCGGCGGCTTCATCAACGCGGTCCCGACCTTTGCCGGTCTTGCCCCGATCATGAACGGTGCCTCCGACCTGATGGTCGCGATCCTGGGCGACCGCGGCCGCCACGCCCGCTCGACGGTGGGCGTCGCCGAGCTTCCCCTCGACGCGGCGGTCGAGGTCGAGGCGATGTTCGAGGTCGCGTGAGCGGGACGATGGATCGGGCGCCGGACTGGCTCACCGCCCGTCCGATCGCCCATCGCGGCCTGCACGACCGCGCCGCCGGCATCCCGGAGAACACGCTGGCGGCGGCCGAGGCCGCGGTCGCGGGAGGCTACGCCATCGAGTGCGACGTGCAGCTCAGCGCCGATGGCGAGGCGATGGTGTTCCACGACGAGGCGCTCGGGCGCCTCACGGAGGCCTCCGAGCCGGTGGAGTCCCGCACGGCGGCGGACCTCGGCACGCTCGCCATCGCCGGCACGGGAGAGCGCATCCCGACCCTGCCGGACTTCCTGGCGAAGGTCGCGGGCCGCGTTCCCGTCATCGTCGAGATCAAGTCGCGCTTCGACGGCGACCGGCGCCTGACCCGCCGCGCCGCCGAGATCGTCGCACGCCTCGACGCGCCGGTGGCCCTGAAATCCTTCGATCCGGGCATCGTCGCCACGCTCGCCGAACTCGCGCCGGATCTGCCCCGCGGCATCGTCGCTGAGGCGAGCCAGGACGATCCGCACTACGCCCTGCTGACCCCCTTGGCGCGGGCCGAATTGTCGGGCCTGCTCCATCTGCACGTGAGCCGCCCGCACTTCCTGTCCTGGCGCGTCGGCGACCTGCCGGGTCCGGTCCCCTATCTCTGCCGCCGGCTCGGGCAAATGCCGGTGATGACCTGGACCGTGCGCACCGAGGCGCAGCGGGCGCTGGCGCGGGAGCATGCGGACCAGATGGTGTTCGAGGGTTTCCGCCCGTAATCGGGGTTTCGAAAGGGCAAGCCCTTTCGCGGGTGCAGGGCCGAACCCTACCCCCTCTCAGGCCGCGCGGACGGTATCGAGGAAGCGGGCAACCTCCGCCGAGAGATGCTCGGACTGGCGCGACAATTCGGTCGCCGAGGCCAGCACCTGGGCCGCCGCCGCGCCGGTCTCGTCCGCCGCGCCCGCGACGCTGGCGATGGTGCGGGTGACGGCCTCCGTCCCGCCCGCCGCCTGGGCGACGTTGCGCACGATCTCCTGCGTCGCCGCCCCCTGCTCCTCGACCGCCGCGGCGATGCCGGTGGCCACGCCGCTGATCTCGCGGATGCGCCCGGCGATGCCGTCGATGGCGCCGACCGCCTGCCCCGTCGCGCCCTGGATGCGCCCGATCTGCCCGGTGATCTCTTCGGTCGCCCGCGCCGTCTGGTTGGCCAGCTCCTTCACTTCCGCCGCGACCACGGCGAAGCCGCGGCCCGCCTCGCCGGCACGCGCCGCCTCGATCGTGGCATTGAGCGCCAGAAGGTTGGTCTGGCCGGCGATGGTCGAGATCATGGCCACCACGTCGCCGATCCGCGCCGCGGCCTCCGAGAGGTCGCGCACAAGGGCCGCCGTCTGACCGGCCTCGGCCACGGCGGCCTGCGCCAGGGAAGCCGAGCCGTCGACCTGCCGGCCGATCTCCTGCACGGAGGCACCGAGCTCCTCGGCCGCAGCGGCCACGGTACCGACATTGGAGGCGGCCTCCTCCGCCGCCGCGGCGACCGTGCCGGATTGGCCAGCGGTCTGGCTGGCATTGGCGGTCAATTGCTGCGCAGTCGCCTGAAGCTCGGTCGCGGCGGCAGTCACGCCGTCGACGATGCCGCCCACGGCGCGCTGGAAGTCGTCGGCCAGAGCGCGCGCGGCGGCACGGCGCTGCGCCTCGGCGCCGGCGCGGGCGGCCTGCGTCTCCTCCTCCAGGGCGCGGGTACGGATCAGGTTGTCCTTGAACACCTGCACCGCCGCGGCCATGGCGCCGATCTCGTCGCCGCGCCCCCGCCCGGGAACGGCGACCGTTGCATCGCCCGCCGCGAGCAAGCCCATCGCCTCGGTCATCCGCGTGATCGGCCGCGAGATCCCGAACCAGCCGAACAGGGCGGCGGCGAGCGCCGAGAGAAGGGTGACGGCCATGGCGATCCAGGCGGTCGTGGCGGCGGAGGCCGCGCTGCCGACCGCACCCTCGACGCTGGTCTTCGCACCCCGCTTGTTGAGGGCGAGGTTTTCCTGCAGTGCCTTGGTCGCGGCCTGCGCCAGGCCCAGCGCCTCGGGCCCGGTGAGGAGGGCGAGCGCCTCCGACTGGCGCCCCTCTCGCATCAGGGCGACAATCGCTTCGACCCGCCCCGTATAGGTCGTCCAGGTCGTGGAGAAGCGCTCGTACAGCGCCCGCTCCTCGGGAGTGGCGATCATCGGCTCGTAGGCACGCCGCAGGGCTTCGAGGGCCGCCTGGCTTGCCCGCACGCTCTTCTCGTTCTCGTCGCGCAGCGCACCGGTCGGCGAGGCGGCGACGTAACGGTAGGTCTTCACCCGCTCGTCGCGGGTCGCAGTGCTGATGTCACCGAGCAGTCCGACCGAAGGCAGCCAATTGTCGGCGATGTCGCGGACTTCGTGGTCGATCGCCGATAGTTTGACGACGCTGAGCCCACCCTGAACCGCAGCAACCACGGCCAGAAGGCTGAACGAGCCCGCCAGGGCCACCTTGAGGGAGACACGCATGTTGGTTCCGGTAGGGTATGAAAACGCTCAGTCCCGCCACCCTGAACCGGAATACTTAAGGTTCTATCGATTTCCGCAGGAAAGTGCACACCGCGACGCGGCACCGGATGCTCGGTAGAGCACCCGGCCGGCAGCGAACGATCGCCATCCGGTGACGCAGGGGGTGGATGCCGGGCCGAAAGCGGCCCCCCGCCCAACGGCTACCGGCTGCCCTCCGGTCGCTCCGACGAATTCTCCTTCTCCGTCGTTGCCTCGGGCTGGCCCAGAAATTCGGCGAGGTAACCCTTCCACAGGCTCGCGAAGCGCAGCGACTGGTGGCCGTGCGTCTCGGGCGAGGTCGGGACCAGCACGAAGCGGCCGTCCTTCACTCGGGCCAGCGCCGCGTTCATCACGTCGAGCTGGGGCGGGTTCAGTTCGTCGTCGGCGAAGTTCACCGCGAGCACCTTCGCGGTGATTTTTTCCAGGTCCGGTGAGGGGTCGTAATCGTAGGAGGAGTCGAACCAGTATAGCCAATCGTTGGCGTCGGCCTTGTTCTCGTAGCCGGCGATCATCTTGTCGTAGGCCTTGTCGGCCGCAGCGCGGGTCGGCGCCTGCTTCTGCAGGCCGAGCACGCTCTCGGTCATGATGTTGAAGATCGGCAGGATGCGGCCGAAGTGGCGCGGCTGCTCGGTGTATTCGCCGCCCTTCCAATCGGGATCGGTGCGGATGCCCTCGATCAGGAGGCGCCGCCAGAGGGCGTTGCGCCCGCTCACCGGGATCGGCTGGCTCGCCACCGCCATCAGCAGGTCCATGCTGCCGGGATAGCGCTCGCCCCACATCCAGGCCTGCATCCCGCCCATGGAGGTGCCGAGTACGAGGCGCAGATGCTTGACCCCGAGCGCCTCGGTGACGACCCGGTGCTGACTCTCCACGACGTCGCCGTAGCCGTAGCGGGGGAAGCGCGCCTTCAGGCCGTCGGAGGGCTTCGCGGAGCCGCCGCGGCCGAGCCCGTCGGGCAGGATCACGTACCAGCGCCGGGCATCGAGCGGCGCGCCTTCGCCGAACAGCTCCGGCCCGAGCGTCGGGATCAGGAAGCTCTTTCCGGTGCCGGTGGTGCCGTGCAGGACGAGCACGGCGTTGTCGATCTCGCCATCCGCGCCGCGGTGCGGCGTGCCGAGGGTGGTGTAGTGCAGCTTGACCTTGTCCAGGCTCTCGCCGCTGGCGAACTTGAAGTTCTCGACGACGTGGTCGCCCTCCTGCTGGCCCGGATAGGCGGCGGCCGGGGCGGCGAGGACCGGGGCCGGCGCGAGGCCGACGGCGAGCGGTGTCAGCGCCATCGCCGTGACCAGAAGCGCTGTGCGAAGCGAGCGTATCCGAGCACCCATCAAGCGTTCTCCTCGACCCATCCGAACGAGCGTTCCACCGCTCGCCCCCAGCCAGCGAAGAGTGCCCGACGTTCATCCGCCTCGATACGCGGATGCCAGCGTTTGTCCACGGCCCAGTTATCGCGAAGATCTTCGAGCGTTTTCCAAAATCCTGTGGCGAGGCCGGCGGCGTAGGCCGCGCCGAGGGCCGTCGTCTCCGAGACCTTCGGGCGCAGGGTCGGCCGGTCGAGGATGTCGGCCTGGAACTGCATCAGGAGGTCGTTGACGGTCATGCCGCCATCGCAGCGCAGTTCGGCAATCGGACAACCGGAATCTTGCTCCATCGCCTCCAGCACCTCGCGGGTCTGGTAGGCGGTGGCCTCCAGGCAGGCGCGGGCGATGTGGCCTCGATTGGCGTAGCGGGTCAGGCCGATGATCAGGCCGCGGGCATCGTCACGCCAGTGCGGGGCGTAGAGGCCGGAGAAGGCCGGCACCACGTAGACGCCGCCATTGTCCTCGACGCTGCGGGCCAGCCCCTCGATCTCGTTCGAAGCGCCGATCAGCCCGAGATTGTCGCGCAGCCACTGCACCAGGGCGCCGGTGATGGCGATGGAGCCTTCGAGCGCGTAGGCGGGTGGGCGCCCGTCGAGCTGATAGGCCACGGTGGTGATGAGCCCGGCGCTCGAGGCGACGGGCTCAGGACCGGTGTTCATCAGGGCGAAGCAGCCGGTGCCGTAGGTGTTCTTGGCCTCGCCCGCCGAAAAGCAGGTCTGCCCGAACAGGGCCGCCTGCTGGTCGCCGAGAATCCCGCCGACCGGCACGCCGGGGAACGGCGCGCGCGCTTCCCCGCACACGCCGCCCGAGGCGACGATCTTGGGCAGCACCGCCCGCGGGATGCGGAACACGCCGAGCATCGAATCGTCCCAGTCGAGGGTCGCCAGCGACATCAGCTGCGTGCGGCTGGCATTGGTCACGTCGGTGACGTGCAGGCCGCCATCCGGACCGCCGGTGAGGTTCCAGACGAGCCAGGAATCGATCGTGCCGAACAGGGCGGTGCCGTCCTCGGCGAGCGCCCGCGCCCCGTCGACATGGTCGAGCAGCCACGCAAGCTTGGAGGCGGAAAAGTAGCTCGCCAGCGGCAGGCCGGTGACGGCGCGGAAGCGGTCGCGGCCGCCGTCGCGGGCGAGCGCGGCGACGTGCCGGTCGGTGCGGGTGTCCTGCCAGACGAGGGCGTGGTGCAGCGGCTCGCCGGTGCGGCGGTCCCACAGCACGGCGGTCTCGCGCTGGTTGGTGATGCCGATGGCGGCCAGATCCCGCGGTTCCAGCCCGGCACGGGCCAGCCCCTCGCGCATCACCGCGTGGGTGTTGCGCCAGATCTCCCGCGGGTCGTGCTCGACCCAGCCGGGACGGGGGAAGATCTGCTCGTGCTCGCGCTGGGCCTGCGCCAGGATGGTACCCCGGCGGTCGAACACGATGAAGCGCGTGCTCGTGGTGCCCTGGTCGATCGCCCCAACCGCATCCGGCATGGCTTCTCTCCCGGCATTCCTCGCGTCCGGGATTTTTTTAGCCCGGCTCGACGCCGATCCTACACGAGGCCGGGTCCGCCGGAACCGGTCAGCTCGCTCGCGCGTGCTCCAACTGGGTCGGGGTGTTTTGGGCACCCATCTGGCGGGCCATGTCGGCGGCGTTCATCCCCGAGGCGTCGCGCCTTGACGGATCGGCACCGTGGGCGAGCAGCAGGTCGACGATCTCGGTGCGGTCGAACATCGCGGCCACCATCAGCGCAGTGCGGGTGCCGTCGCCGGCTCCGTCGACCTGAGCCCCATTTTCCAGGAGCAGCCGGACGATGTCGGCATCGCCCTTGAACGCGGCGCCGGCCAGCGGGGTCTGGCCGCGGTCGTTGGCGAGTTCCGGGTCCCCCCCGGCCTCGAGGATCACGCGGGCCGTCGCCGCCTGGCCGTTATAGGCGGCGAGCATCAAGAGGCTGTCGCCCTTGTCGTTGCGCAGGTTCGCCGGCAGCCCCTGCCCGAACAGCTCGGCCAATTCGTCGGCATGGCCCATCCGGGCGTACTGGAAGACCCGCGCGGCGAAGGCGAGCGTCTCGTCGTCGAGGGCGGGGGGCGCGGCGTTCGGATCGGCCTGCATCGGGATCTTTTTTGAGGCTTCGTGACGGGTTCGGTTCCGTGCATGTGGCGTTTCCCGCGGCTGCGTCCAGCCTGACCGTCGGGAAGGCAGGGCCGAGCCCCGGCGTTACGCGGCTTGCGGCACCGCGGGCGGGTTCAGCCCGCCGAACCGCCGGTCGCGGGCGGTAAAATCGGCGAGGGCCGCGGCGAGGTCGGCGGCGCCGAAATCGGGCCACATCCGCTCGGTGAAGTGCAGCTCCGCATAGGCCGCCTCCCAGAGCAGGAAGTCGGAGAGCCGCTTCTCGCCGCCCGTTCGGATCAGGAGATCGACGTCGCCTTGCCCGCACAAAGCCGCGCTCATGCCCTCGCGGCTCAAGCCCTCCGCCCCGAGCCGGGCCGCCGCCGCGAGGATGGCGTCGCGCGAGGAGTAATCGACGGCGATGCGCAGATGCAGCCGGTCACCCGAAGCGGTCGCCGCCTCGGCCCGCTCGATCGCTTCCGGGATGCCGGGAGGCAGGCGGTCGCGGCGGCCGATCACCGTGAGGCGGGTGCCGCTGCGGGCGAGCCGCTCCGTCTCGCCGCGCAGATAGGCCCGCAGCAGCCGCATCAGCCCGCCGACCTCCTCGGCCGGACGGCGCCAGTTGTCGCTGGAGAAGGCGTAGAGCGTCAGCGTGCCGATGCCGAGAGCGGGGGCGGCCTCCGCCACCCTCTGGATCGTCTTGACGCCTGCGCGGTGGCCCGCGCCCCGGGGCAGGCCGCGGGCGCTCGCCCAGCGACCGTTGCCGTCCATGATGATCGCCGCGTGCAGTGCTGATCTGCGATCGAGAGGGCTTTGCATCGTAAAGTCTCCGGGCGAGGTGCGGGACAGGCGGGGGATGCGGCGTTCGACGGGATGTCGGTGAGGCGGTCGTCAGACCGGTTCGGCGAGGCCGGAGCGGTCGTGGCCGGCCGGCCGGTCGTCGGCCTGGGATCGGCCGGCAGAATTCTGCGGTCGGCCCGCGGCTTGAGCGGCGTCGCGCACCACCTGCTCCAGCACCCCGAGATAGTCGAGGAAGCGGGTGCGTCCGGAGGGTGTCAGGCGGCAGAGGGTCTGCGGCCGGTTCTGGTCGTAGCCCTTCTCCAGGCTGACGAGGTCGGCCTCCTGCAGCACGGCGAGGTGGCGGCTGAGATTGCCGTCGGTGAGCCCGCACAGGCGCTTGAGATCGGGGAAGGCGAGGCCGCGGGGATGCGAGACCAGGGAGGTCAGCACCGACAGCCGCGCCCGCTCGTGGATGAGCCGGTCGAGCCCCTCGTAGGAGAAGCGGGCGTCAGGGCGATCAGAGGTCGGCATCGGCGTCTCCGTCGTCAGATCCGTCAGCTTGGCCCGAATGGCGATGGATGATGATGGCGAGCAGCCCCTGGCCCACCGCGAAGGGCACGCCCATCAGCCAGGGCGAGAGGTGGCGCGTCTCGCTGGCGAGCGCCAGCACGGTGAGGCCGGCGAGCAGGTACCACGCCCCCGCCAGCGGCACGGTGCGGGGCAGGATGCGGGCGGAGGCGAACAGGCCGAGCCCGACCAGAACCTGCCACAGACCCGGCAGCATCCAGAGCTGGTCCGGCGCGAAGCGGGCGAAGACGAGGCCCAGGCAGAGGCCCGCCCCGCCGGCGGGCAGAAAACCTTCGATGGCGCTGAACACCATCGCGTCGGCGAGCCCCGAATGGACCCGACGCGAGCGGCGCACCGCCTCGAAGCCGATCAGGAGGCAGGCGGTGACGGCGGCGGCCACCCACAGGCCGAAGAAGGCGACCGGCCGCGAGGTCGGCTCGTCGAGCAACAGGTCCTGGGCGCCCGCGACGACGAGGGCGAGAGCGCCGGTCGCGGCGAGCGTCGCCGCACCGAGGCCGCGGAACGCGGTGTCCCGCGCGATCTGCATCCGGATCGCGACGATGTCGGCCAGGGCCTTGTCGAGGTCGCCGTGGGTGTCACGCATGGAGGCTGTCTTCCCGCGTCAAGGCGCTTTGCATCGCAAAGTACACGCGGGCGCAGAGCCGTCAAGCGGGAACTGTCAGGCTTCCGGGGCTATCGCCTGAAAGCGATCACCCTCGTTTTTTGCCGGCCTCAATCGCCGGCACCCGCTTCCGCGGACAGTCTCGGCTCCTTGGGCTTTCGCTCCGCTCGATGCTTTTCAGGACCGATGCCCTGAAAAGCCCGTTTCGCGCGGCGCTCTTCGCGCGATGGTCCTGGTCAGGCTTCTGCCCGAAGTCCTGCGAGGTCGAGGCGTTGGGTGACCATGGCGAGATCGCCCTGCCCGTCCCGCGGCCACTCGGCCTCCGGCCGGTCGCGGTACAGCTCGACCCCGTTCCCGTCGGGATCGCGCAGGTAGAGCGCCTCGGACACGCCGTGGTCGCTGGCGCCGTCGAGCGGGATGCCGGCCCTCTCGACCCGGCGCAGGGCGTCGGCCAGGGCGGCCCGGGTCGGGTAGAGGATCGCGAGATGGTAGAGGCCGGTATGGCCGGGCGGCGGCGGCGAGCCGCCCGCACTCTCCCAAGTGTTGAGGCCGATATGGTGGTGGTAGCCGCCGGCCGAGACGAAGGCGGCCCGGGTGCCGTAGCGTTGCATCAGCGCGAAGCCGAGCACGCCGCAATAGAAGTCCAGGGCCCGTTCGAGGTCCGCCACCTTGAGGTGGACGTGGCCGATGCGGGTCTCAGGATGGATCGGTTCGCTCACGGTGGCTCTCCTCGCCAAGTCTCGTCACGCTGTCTCGTCACGCTGTCTCGTCACGCACGCCTCAGGGCGTAGGCGCCGTCGCCGAGTCCGGCCTGGACGAGGAGCATCACCGCCCAGAAACCGGCGAACTCCCAGCCGCCGCCCGGATTCTGGGCGAAGAAGCCGTTGGCGCCGTGCACGGTGACGATGGCGCCGATCAGGACCGGGACCAGGGCCAGGGCGACGAAGCGGGCATAGAGGCCGAGGATCAGGGCGAGGCCGCCCGCGGCTTCCACGGCGATCACCGCGTAGCCGAGGGCGGGCGGCAGGCCGAGGGAGCCGAAGAAGGCGGCCGTGCCGGCGGGGGTGAACACGAACAGCTTCAGTCCGGCATGGGCCAGGAACAGGCCGCCGAGGGTGAGGCGCAGTAGCAGGGCGGCGTAGGGGGCGGTGCGGGCGTCGGTCATGGCTCGGGGTCCGGTCGTTTCGATCTGCGCCGCGGTGACGGCGGTTGCGATGACCGGACCATGCCTCACCCGGTCGATTGCGATAATCCGCCTTCTCTGCCATTCACTTCACCCTGAGAGAGTGAGGTGCGCGTGCTCGACCGCGTGACGGGAATGCAGGTCTTCGCCCGGGTGGCCGCGCTCGGCAGCTTCTCGGCCGCCGGTCGGGCGCTCGGCCTGTCGCAGACCGGGGTGACCAAGCACGTGGCGGCGCTGGAGGCGCGGCTCGGTACGCGGCTCCTGCACCGGACGACGCGTCGGCTCACGCTCACCGAGACCGGCCGGAGCTATCTCGAGGCCTGCGAGCGCATCCTCGCCGAGATTGCGGAGGCCGAGGCGGCGGTCGGCGCGGAAGGGGTGGAGGCGCACGGGACCTTGCGGCTCAACGTGCCGCTCTCCTTCGGCGTGCGGGAGATCGCCCCGGCACTCGCGGCCTTCTCCGCCGCGCACCCGGCGCTGACGATCGAACTCGGCCTCAACGACCGGCGGGTCGATCTGATCGAGGAGGGATGGGATCTCGCCGTGCGGATCGGGACGCTCGCGGATTCGAACCTGATCGCGCGGCGCCTCGCCTCCAGCCGAATCGTGGTCTGCGCCGCACCGAGCTATCTCGACCGGCACGGCACGCCGCGCGCCCCCGAGGCGCTGAAGGACCATAACTGCCTCGGCTACACCCTGTCCGATTCCAGCGGCTGGCGCTTCGGAGTGCAGGCCTACCCGGTCTCCGGCACCCTGCGGGCGCCGAACGGCGCCGCCCTGGTGGCCGCGGCCGTGGCCGGCCTGGGGCTGGTCTACCAGCCGACCTTCCTGGTGGCGGAAGCCCTGCGCGCCGGCCGCCTCGTCGCCCTCGACCTCGGCGCCCCCTGCCCAACCCTGCCGATCCACGCCCTGATGCCGCCGGGCCGCCGCCCGGCCAAGACGCGCGCCTTCGTCGATTTCCTGGCGGATCGCTTCGCGGGGGAGCCGGCCTGGGAACGGGGTCTGCCGGAGGCGGTGCGGGGTGAGGGCGATGCCCGTTTCAGCCGGCAGCCGCCTCGACCAGCCGCGGCAGATCCGCCTCGGCCTCGCGGAGGCTGACCGTTTTCGTGACGGTCTCCCTCATGTGAGGACGCTCCGGAGCTCGGTCGGGCCCAATACGGCCGCAAGCGCGTCGATTCTGGGTTCTCCGACACTCTTCCTGAGACCGCCCGACGGGCCCATATTGCCGTCATGCCCGCACCCAAAAAACCGCGCGTGAGCCCGGCTCAGGCGACTGCCGAGGTGACCTCCAAGGCGACCTCGAAGGCGACCTCGAAGGCGACCTCCAAGACGTCGGCGAAGGCCGATCGGCCCGAATTGATACCGCTCGACGAGCATCTCGCCGCGCTGCTCAACCCTGCGCTTAACCGCAACCGCCCGAAGGTGGTCGAGCCCGTGCCTCGGCCCGAGCCGGCCCGGAAGGGACGCGGATCCAAGGGGGAAGCGAAGGCTTACAAGAAAATCGCGCAGGACGGTTTCGCCGAGGCCCCGCAGGCGGGCTTCGCCATCGGCGACGCGGCCGACGTCGATCCGCGGCTGGCCCAGGCGCTCGGCCTCGTCCCGCCCGATGACGGTCCGGCGCCCGAAGCCGCGCCCGAGACGGACGCGCCGTCGCTCGCCACGGAAGGCGTCTCGGCCACCGTCGAGGCGCTGGAGCGCCTGCTCACCGAGGGCAACCCGCTGTTCAAGAACGGCGAGGCCTGGGTGCCGCACCGGCCCGAGCGCCCGGCCAAGTCGGAGGGCGGCGTCAAGTTCACGCTGAAATCCGACTTCACGCCGGCCGGCGACCAGCCCAGGGCCATCGCCGAACTGGTGGAGGGTATCAAAACCGCCGAGCGCGATCAGGTTCTGCTCGGCGTCACGGGTTCGGGAAAGACCTTCACGATGGCCAAGGTCATCGAGGAGACGCAGCGCCCCGCCCTCATCCTCGCGCCGAACAAGACGCTTGCCGCGCAGCTCTACGGTGAGTTCAAGAGTTTTTTTCCAGATAATGCCGTAGAGTATTTCGTTTCATACTACGACTATTACCAGCCCGAGGCCTACGTCCCGAGATCCGACACCTTCATCGAGAAGGAATCGTCGATCAACGAGCAGATCGACCGGATGCGCCACTCCGCCACCCGTGCCCTGCTGGAGCGGGACGACGTCATCATCGTCGCCTCGGTCTCGTGCATCTACGGTATCGGTTCGGTCGAGACCTACACGGCGATGTCGTTCACCGTCAGCTTGGGCGAGCGGATCGAGCAGCGCCAGCTCATCGCCGACCTCGTGGCGCTGCAGTACAAGCGCATCCAGTCGGATTTCGCCCGCGGCACGTTCCGAGTGCGCGGCGACGTGATCGAGCTGTGGCCGGCCCACTTGGAGGATCGCGGCTGGCGCATCGGCCTGTTCGGCGACGAGGTGGAATCCATCGTCGAGTTCGATCCGCTCACGGGCAAGAAGCTCAACGAGCTGAAGTTCGTCAAAGTCTACGCCAACTCGCACTACGTCACGCCGCGCCCGACGCTGCAGCAGGCGATCAAGGGCATCAAGACCGAGCTGAAGCTGCGCGTCGAGGAGCTGACCCGGATGGGCCGGTTGATCGAGGCGCAGCGGCTGGAGCAGCGCTGTACCTTCGACATCGAGATGATCGAGGCCACCGGCGCCTGCAACGGCATCGAGAATTATTCGCGCTACCTGACGGGGCGGAAGCCCGGCGAGCCGCCGCCGACCCTGTTCGAGTACCTGCCCGACAATGCCCTCGTCTTCACCGACGAGAGCCACGTCACGGTGCCGCAGATCGGCGGCATGTATCGCGGCGACTTCCGCCGCAAGGCGACACTCGCCGAGTACGGCTTCCGTCTGCCCTCCTGCCTCGACAACCGCCCCCTGCGCTTCGAGGAATGGGACGCGATGCGGCCCCAGTCGGTCCACGTCTCGGCGACGCCCGGCAAGTGGGAAATGGAGCGCACGGCGGGCGTCTTCGCCGAGCAGGTGATCCGCCCCACCGGCCTCGTCGATCCGGTGATCGAGATCCGCCCGGCCCGCTCCCAGGTCGACGACCTGTTGGGCGAGGTGAAGGAGGTGGCAGCCGCCGGCTACCGCACGCTGGTGACGACGCTGACCAAGCGCATGGCCGAGGATCTCACCGAGTACCTGCACGAGAACTCGGTGCGGGTGCGCTACATGCACTCCGACATCGACACCCTGGAGCGCATCGAGATCATCCGGGATCTCCGGCTCGGCGCCTTCGATGTGCTGATCGGCATCAACCTGCTGCGCGAGGGCCTCGACATCCCCGAATGCGCGCTGGTGGCCATTCTCGACGCCGACAAGGAAGGCTTTCTGCGCTCCGAGACCTCGCTGATCCAGACCATCGGCCGCGCGGCGCGCAACGCCGATGCGCGCTGCATCCTCTACGCGGACAACATCACCGGCTCGATGGAACGGGCGATGGCCGAGACCGAGCGGCGGCGCCAGAAGCAACTCGCCTACAACGCCGAGCACGGCATCACGCCGCAATCGGTCAAGCGCGGCATCAGTGACATCCTCGAGAGCGTGTACGAGCGCGACCATGTCCGCGTCGATACGGGGCTCGCCAAGGACGCGATCACCGTCGGCCACAACCTGAAGGCCGTCATGGCCGATCTCGAGAAGCGGATGCGTGCCGCCGCCGCCGATCTCGACTTCGAGGAGGCGGCGCGGCTTCGCGATGAGCTGAAGCGGCTCCAGGCGACCGAGCTCATGGTCTCCGACGATCCCATGGCGCGTCAGAGCGACGTCGAGCGCGAGGCCGGCCGCTACGGGCAGAAGGGCAGCCGCATCTCGAAGCCCACCCTCGACAATATGGGCCCCGGCACCGACCGCGAATTGCCCGCCGGGGCCGTGTCCTGGCAGGAGCGGCCCAAGGCGCGCTCGACGCAGGGGCTCGGCGGCCAGAAGCCCCGCTACAAGGGCGGCGGCGGGCGCAAGCGGGGATGAGGCTGCCGCGCCAAAACCTCAACGAGCGGAACCTCCCATAGCGGAACCTTGGCCATCGACTGGGATTGGCTCTTCAGATCCTGCAACCGCCGGGTTGCTCCGCCGTGAGCCCGGCCGGCGGCGGGAAGCCTCGAACGGAGCCGACCGATGCGATCCCCCTCCCCCCTCAGCCGGGCCGCTCTGGGCGCCCTTCTCGGCAGCCTGATCCTGTCCGCGCCGGCGCTCGCCCAGAGCGCGGCCAACCCCAACGACCAGCCCACCGCCGGCACCCTGCCCTCCGGCACCGAGACTTTGCGCGGCAACGAGCGCTCCGCCAACCGGCCGACCGGCGAGGTCTCGCCTCCGAGCGCGATCCGCCCCTCGACCACGGTGGTGCCGGAGGGCCGGGGAAGCGGCAAGACCGTGCGCACCAACCCGTCCGATCACCTCTCGAAGCCGTTTCGTTCGAGCTACGAGAACTGACCCGCAACCCCATCCCGACACTCGCCGTTGGACCGACACGGCCGCCGCGGGCGGCGTGAACCGGCGGGAGAAGAGGCATGGGGCTGCTCGATCAGGTCATCGGCGGGGTCGTCGGACAGGTGTTCGGGGGCGGGCGCGGCGGGGCGCTGGCTTCGCCGGTGGTGAAGGCACTGCTCATGCTGCTGCTCGCCAAGGGCGCGAGCGGCGGCCTCGGCGGCATCCTGGGGCGGGGGCGGGACGAGGGCGGCGGCCATCCTCTGCCGGGTCCGGGCGCCGACGATGGCGATTTCGGCGGGTTCAACCAGGGCCGGCGCAGCGGTCCGCCCGCGCGCGGCGACGAGGCCGGCGGCGGTTTCAGCGACCTCGCGGGCATGCTCGACGGTCCCGACGACGGTGCGTCCGGTAGCCGCTCGCCCGGCGAAGGCCCCTATGCCGGGCTCGACCGTGAACCGCAGGACGGCAGCGGCGCGGCCGCGGGCGGGCTCGACGGCCTGATCCAGAGCTTCGAGCGGAGCGGTCTCGGCGACGTGATCGGCTCGTGGATCGGCCACGGCCCTAACCGCGAAATCGCGCCGAACCGCCTCGCCGACGCCCTGGGCCCGAACACCCTCGACAGCTTGAGTCGCGAGACCGGTCTGCCGCGCGAGGATCTGCTCGCGCAACTGGCCCAGGCCCTGCCCGGCGTGATCGACGCGCTTACGCCGCAGGGCCGGGCACCGAGCCGCGAGGAACGCGGCGGCTGGTGAGGCCGCAGAAGGAATCCGCCATGGCCTACGAGCTGCACTACTGGCCGATGATCCCCGGTCGCGGCGAGTTCGTGCGGCTTGCCCTCGAACAGGCCGGGGCGGATTACGTCGATGTCGCCCGCCGGCCCGAAGAGCAGGGCGGCGGCATCGCGGCGATGATGGACCGCCTGGAGGACGAGCCGATCCGCCCGCCCTTCGCCCCGCCCTTCCTCAAGGACGGCGACCGCGTGATCGGCCAGACCGCGGCGATCCTGCTCTATCTCGGGCCGCGTCTCGGCCTCGTCGGGGCGGACGAGGCCGACCGGATCTGGACGCACCAGATCCAGCTCACGATCGCCGACATGGTAGCGGAGGCGCACGACACCCATCACCCGGTCGGCGTCGGCCTGTACTACGAAGACCAGCGGCCGGAGGCACGCCGTCGCGCCGGGGATTTCTGCGAGAACCGCATCCCGAAATTCGTGAACTGGTTCGAGCGCGTGCTCGCTCGCAACCCGGCGGGACCCGTGAACTTAGTGGGCGGCACGATCAGCTACGCCGACACCTCGCTGTTCCAGCTCGTGGAGGGCCTGCGCTACGCCTTTCCCAGGGCAGCGGCCCGCGCGCTCGCGCAGACGCCGCACGTCGTCGCCCACGCGGAGCGGATCCGACAATTACCGCGCATCGCGGCCTACCGTTCCAGCGAGCGGTGCCTTCCCTTCAACGAAGAGGGCATCTTCCGGCACTACCCGGAACTTGATTTCGGCTGACCTCTCGTCGCTCACCCATTGGCCTGTGACAGCGGTGTGAAGGCTGTTTTCCAGCTGAACGGCCGCGCTTGTGCCGGCTGGCGGCATGCTACATGTGCGAGCGTGAGCATGCCCGAAAGTCTCCCCACCACCGAAGAACCGAGCGTCGAACCGGCACGCTTTCGGATCGCGGAGCCGTTGCGGGCGGCTCAGGACGCCCTCGCCCGGGCGCAGGACGCCGCCGGGATCGGCGTGTTCACCCTCGATTTGCGCGCGGGCGTTCTGCACCCGAGCCCCGCCTTCTGCCGTCTGCACGGCCTGGAGGTGCGCGAGCGTTATCCCGTCGCCGCGCTCATCGAGCAGCTCGGGGCGGCTGATGCCGCGGCAATTCCCGTGGGCGATGGGCTGGCCGACGAGGCGGTCTACCGCATCCGTGATCCGCTGACCGGCGCACCGCGCTGGATCGCCCGCACCCTCGAGATTGAGCGCGATGCGGACGGCGCGGCCGTGCGGCTCGCGGGCGTGGTGCGGGACGTGACCGAGCAGCGGGCCCAGGGCACGGCGCTCGCCGAGAGCGAGCAGCACTATCGCACGCTGTTCGAGCAGATGGATGAGGGCTACTCCGTCATCGAGTTCATCGACGGCCCGCACGGCCCCCTGAGCGACTACGTCCACGTCACCGCCAACCGCGCCTACGCCCAGCATGCCGGCATCGAGAACGTGGCGGGCAAGCGCCTGCGCGAGATCGTCGGCGAGGAGGCCGAGGGCTGGCTCGCCCTCTACGGCGACGTCCTGCGTACCGGCCGGCCGATCCGCGTCCAGCGCGAGCTGGTCGCGACGGGACGCTACCTCGAACTCGCGGCCTTCCGCATCGAGCCGCCCTCGCGCCGGCAGGTGGCGGTGCTGTTCCAGGACATCACCGCACGGCGGCGCGTGGAGCACCTGCTCCAGTCCAAGGCCGCCGACCTGGAGGCGGAGGTGGTGGCGCAAAGGCGCGACCGCGACCGCGTCTGGACGCTCTCGCCGGTCCTCAAGGTCGTGGCCACTCCCGACGGGCGCATCGAGGCAGTGAACCCTTCGTGGAGCCGGACCCTCGGCTGGTCACCGGCCGAGACGGTCGGGCGCCATGTCCCCGGCTTCTTCGCACCCGAGGAGCGCGCGGTGGCCGATGCGGCGCTGGAACGGCTCGCGGCCGGCGCCTCGACCGATCTCGAACTGACCTGCCAGACCAAGGACGGCGGCACCTGCCGGGTGCTCTGGACCATCGTGCCCGCCGACGGCCTGCTCTACGGCTTCGGCCGCGACATCACCGAGCAGCGCCACACGGAAGAGGCTCTGCGCCAGTCGCAGAAGCTGGAGGCGGTAGGCCAGCTTACCGGAGGCGTGGCCCACGACTTCAACAACCTGCTGACCATCATCCGCTCCTCGGTCGAGTTCCTGCGCCGGCCCGACCTCGCGCCCGAGCGCACGCGCCGCTACCTCGACGCCGTCTCCGACACCGTGGACCGGGCGGCGAAGCTGACGGGTCAGCTCCTCGCCTTCGCCCGGCGGCAGGCGCTCAAGCCCGAAACCTTCGACGTCGGCGAGCGGCTGCGCAGCATCTCGGAGATGCTCGATTCGGTGACCGGCGCGCGCATCCGCGTGGTCACCGACCTGCCCGGCGCGCCCTGCTACGTGCGCGCCGATGCGAGCCAGTTCGAGACAGCGCTGGTTAACATGGCGGTCAATGCCCGCGACGCCATGGACGGCGAGGGCCGCCTGACGCTGCGCCTCGACGGCGGCGTGCCGATGCCGCCGATCCGCGGTCATGCCGGCGCGGTCGGGCCCTTCGTCGCGGTCTCGGTCGTGGATACCGGCACCGGCATCGCCGGTGCCGACCTCGCCCGCATCTTCGAGCCGTTCTTCACCACCAAGGAGGTCGGCCGGGGCACGGGGCTCGGCCTCTCCCAGGTGATCGGCTTCGCCAAGCAATCGGGCGGGGACGTGGAGGTGTGGAGCCGCGCGGGCGAGGGCACCACCTTCACCCTCTACCTGCCCGAGGTCGCCGCCCCCCTCGAAGCCCCCGCCCCCGCCGGACCGGGGCCGGATACCGGCGGCGAGGCGCATCTGCGGATCCTCGTGGTCGAGGACAATCTCGAAGTCGGCCGCTTCTGCACGCAGATCCTGGAGGAACTCGGCCACCAGCCGGTCTGGGCCGAGAACGCCGAGGCGGCCCTGGTTGAGCTGGAGCGCACCGAGACGCCGTTCGAGGCGGTCTTTTCCGACGTCGTGATGCCCGGCATGGGCGGCATCGCGCTCGCCCGCCTCCTGCGCGAGCAGCGCCCGGATCTGCCGGTCGTCCTCACCTCCGGCTACAGCCACGTGCTGGCGCAGGACGACGCGCACGGCTTCGAGCTGCTGCGCAAGCCCTACTCGGCGGCGGAGCTGGGGCGGGTGCTGCGGGAGATGGTGGGCCGGCGCGCGAAGCGGGAGATGGCGTCGCGCTGATGGCCGGAGCCGGGCACGCGGCAATCCTTCCCGGGAGGCTGCATCGAGGCGGACCGCGCCCGGCCGTTGGTGCAGCCACGCGCATCGGCGCTCACTCGCTCGACCGATCGAGGGTGCCGAAACCGTTCGCGTTCAGCGCATCGAGCGTCACGGCGGTGGCCTTGCCGTCGCTTCCGACGGCGAAACGGATGGCCGAGGGGTTGTCCGGTGCTTCCGCTTCCGGAAAGCAGAGGAAGAGATCGCGATCGAAGTGCCGCAACGGATAGGTCCGCGCCCCGCCGGGCCCGACCGTCAGGGTCAGGCGACCATCGATCTGCGCCACCTCGGCGTTGCCGACATACGCGTTGGCGTAACGCCCCGTATAAGCCGACAGGGGAAGGGACGCCGAGGCATTCGCCGGAGGCCGGCCATAGACGGCGCGGTTCGCCGACGCGCTCGGCCCGAACATGCTTGTGTAGGTTTCGCCCCAATCCTTCAGCCAGTCCTTGCGGATCCGGCCGTCGAAGACGAGGTCCGCGAAGCTGTCGGCCAATCCCTCCGGGACGCCTGTCGGGAAGGCGTTCGTCAGCAGGACGATGCCGAGCTTCGCGTCCGGATGGATCGAGACGAGGGTCTGCGCGCCGACGCTGAAAGCGCCGGCATGCCCCCAGACGAGGCCGTGACGGCCATACTCGATGTTCCAGCCCAGGCCGTAGAAGGAGGCGCCTCCGGTCACGGGATTGGTGCCGCGTGCCGTGAGCGGCACATGCGTCTGAGCGAGAGCCGCGCCGGCAACGCGTTGCGTGCGCTCGAACAGGCCGTTTCCGATTTGGAGCTGCATCCAGCGGGCGAGGTCGCGGACATTCGAGCTGACGCCGCCGGCCGGCGCCTGCGCGTCGGGATCGCGTCTGATACCGGCAGTCCAGACGCCATCGCGTCTGACGTGGAGTGCGGCACGGTCGATGCGCGTCAGGAAGTCTTCATGCCTCGTGCTCGTGGATGTCATCCCTAGGGGGCCGAAGAGCTTTTCTCGAGCCACGACATCCCACGGCTTGCCGGTCGGTCCGGCGGCGGCCACGACCCCCTCGGTGAAACCGAAATTGCTGTAGGCGTAACCCGCACGGAAGCTGGAGGACGGTGGCACGAGGCGCAGCCTGCGAAGGATGTCGTCGCGCCCGTATCCGATCCCCTCGAGATCATCCCCGGCGCTGCCCGGCAACCCGCTGCGGTGGTTGAGGAAATCGCGCACCGTGACCTGCGAGGCCGGATAGGGCTCGTGAAGCCGGAAGCCGGGGTCGAGATCGGCGACGCGCGAATTCCAGCCGACGACACCCTCGCTCACGAGGGCGGCCACGAAGGTCGAGGTGACGGGCTTGGACAGGGACGCGACCTGAAACACCGTATCCGGGCCGACCAAGTCGGGCTTTCCGACTTCCCGGCGGCCGAAGCCTTTCAGGAAAAGCGTCTCGTCGCCGTAGACGACCGCAATCGCGAGGCCCGGCACGTCGCCCGCATCGATAGCCTGCTGCGCCAGCGCTTCGAGGGCCGGCAATCTCGCCTCGACCTGCGCACGGGTGGCGGCTTGACCGAACGCGCTTGCGGGACAGCCCGCCATGACGCCGAGCGTGAGACAGACCTGCGCGATGCGCCGATGGGATCGAAGCCGCTGCATCTGATCTTCGATCCCATCAAGGACGGCTCGGGCAAAGAGAATCGCGCCGAGGCCGCCTCCAAACTGATCGCCGCGACAATCGCTGACAAGCCGAAATCAGTCGTTCGGATAGAAGGGGGATCACACTGGACTTGGGCCGTCTCGTCTTCGGTGTCGGCCTGCAAGGCGAGGGTGCGTCGAGACAGGGCCACCTCGGATAAAAACAAGAACGGTTTGCCGCAGGTCCATGACGAGGGCTGGGGATCGGCACCGCGGTCGCCGGTCCCGAGGCCCGGCCTCGTCCGATCGGCCGCCTGCCCCTCACGCCGCCAGACGCGGAAACACCAGCGTTTGATGCAGCGCCACGCCGGCCGTCACGCCGTCGGCCGAAGCCCAGGCCACGCTGTGCGGAGACCGTGCCGCGTCCCCGGCCGCGTAGACACCGGGAACTGTCGTCTCCTTCATCGCATCGGTGCGGATCACCGGCCCGAGCATGCCCTCATCCACGGCGCAGCCGAGTTGTTCGGCGAGCGGGCTGTTCAGGCGGTACCGGGGGCCGACGAAGAGGGCATCCAGCAGGATCGTCCGGCCATCTGCCATGACGAGCCCCGACAGGGCACGTCCCTCGCCCGCGAGCGCCCGGACCGGGCTGGGTTCGATCCCGACATTGCGGGCGGCGAGCCGCGCGCAGGCGTCCGCATCTGGTGCCGGTCCCCCGTTCAGGAAGAGGGTGGTCGGCCCCCATTCCGCGACCAGTTCGGCCTGATGGACCGATATGGCGCCGGCAAACAGCACGCCGAGGACGCGCCCGGAAAACTCGAAGCCGTGGCAGTAGGGGCAGTGCAGCACGCTCGCGCCCCAGCGCTCCGCCAGTCCGGGAAGGTCGGGCAGGATATCGCTGATGCCGAAGGCAAGAACGAGCTTGGACGCCGCGAGCCGTTGCCCCCCGGCCAGCGAGACGGCGAAACCGTCGCCTTGCGCCTGGGCCGACACCGCCTCCCCGGTGATGAAGGTCGCGTTCGGGTAGCTAGCGAGCTGCGCGCGGGCGGTCGCGATCATCGCCAGGGGATTTTCGCCGTCCTGCGCAAAGAAGCCGTGCGAAGCAGCGGCAAACCGGTTGCGGGGCGCGCCGGCATCGATGACGCAGACCCTGCGGCGCCCTCGGGCGATGTAGAGCGCTGCGGAGAGGCCAGCGAAGCTGCCGCCGACGATGATCGCATCATACCGCATGGGCCGTCTCCAGGTTGAAGTCGCCGCCGCGCGCCGCGAGGCGGGCATGGAAGTCGGCACTGAGCGTGGCGAGCGTGACCCGGCCGAGCTGCGCCATCAGAAGCGCCTCCGCCTCGCGGAAGCTCTCGTCCATCGCGGCATTGACCGCCTGTTCGACGAGGCAGCCGGGCGCCTCGCTCCGGTTGCCCATGGCGAAGATTTCGGGCGCGCCGAGCGCGTCGTAGATGTCGCGCAGGGTGACGGCCTCGAAATCGCAGGCGATCCGCCAGCCGCCGCCATGCCCCTTCTCCGAGTGGACGTAACCCCGGTCGCGCAGGCCCGCCATGATGCGCCGGACCACGACGGGATTGGTCTGCATCACGCCGGCCAGGAACTCGGAGGTCACCGGCCCTTCGATCTCGGCCATGTGCAGGAGCACGTGGAGGACGCCCGAAAGCTTGCTGTCTCGCCTCATGTAACTTTACATGTTTCATGACCGAGCAGCTGTCAAGCGCGTTGGGTGGCATGCCCCCGAACGCAAGAAGGCTCGCCTCCCGGCGAGCCTTCCTCATTTCACGTCGCCCGGTCACCGACCGGGCAATGTCGGACAATCACAGAAACTACGGCTGCCCGGCGGGCTTGTTCGCAGCGGGCGGGTTGGTCGGCGCCGTGGTCTGGCCGGCGGCCGGCGGGGTTGCGGGCGGCGTCGCGGGGGCAGTGGTCGTGGTGTTGGCCGGAGGCGTGGTCGTGCCCGTGGTATCCTTCTTCTCGTCCTTACAGGCCGCGAGGCCGAGGGCGAGCAGGCCGAGAATCGGGAGCAGCTTGATGGCGCGCATGGTGTTCCTCCGTGTCGTTAGGCCCTTCGGAAGGCCGCCGCGGACGGCCGGCAAACCGGAAGAGCGGAAACGGGCTTTGCCGTGTTGTGGCAAAGCTGAGAACGCATTGCGGCCCTGAACCGTTCAACATTCGCGCGGCGCGTGACCTGAAGAGCGGAGAATGAGCGTCGAATTTCAAGCAAACATAAGCGGGATGAAACCGGCGGCTCCGTCGTGCAGACCTTACCGCGCCGGCAGGACTTGGCAGGTCTCGCAGAAGAAGGTCGAGCGTCCGCCCTGCACGATCCGCCCGACCCGCCCGGCGCAACCCTTGGTCGGGCAGGCATGGCCCACCCGGTCGTAGACGCGGAACCCGTGCTGGAAGGCGCCGCGCTCCCCGTCCGGACGGGCGTAGTCGCGCAAGGTTGAGCCGCCGGCCGCCACCGCCTCGGTCAGCACGGCCTTGATCTCCTTGACGAGTTTCTTCGCCTTCGGCGTCGGCGAACCGTCGGGCTTGGCGAGCGCGCCTGCCGGCAGGGCCGGGTGGAGGCCCGAGCGGTGCAGCGCCTCGCAGACATAGATGTTGCCCAGTCCCGCGATCAGGCGCTGGTCGAGCAGCGCCGCCTTCAGCGGCGTGATCTTTCTCGCGAACAGGCGCGCAAGCACCGCCGCGTCGAGGGCGTCGGAGAGCGGCTCGACGCCCATGCCGGCGAAATGGCGGCAGGTTTCGAGGTCGCGCGTCGCCACGAGGTCCATGAAGCCGAAGCGGCGGGTGTCGTTGTAGGTCACGGTGGCGCCGTTGGCGAAGGCCATCACCACGTGGTCGTGCTTGGGCTGGCCCAGCGCCCCTTCGAGGTAGAAGTCGCCCGGCGAGAGATTCGAGCCGTCGGGCAGCCGCACGTCGAAACGCCCGCTCATGCCGAGATGCAGGATCAGGCTCTCGCCGGAATCGAGATGCGCCGTCAGGTATTTGGCCCGGCGCACCAGTTCGAGAACGGTGGCGCCCTCCAGCCGCTCGGCGAAGCGCTCGGGGAAGGGGAAGCGCAGATTCGGCCGGCGCAGGATGACGCGGGAGACGCGCGCACCGACCATCGCGGGGGCCAAGCCTCGGCGTACGGTCTCGACTTCGGGCAGTTCGGGCATGGTCGCGAGCGAAAAGCGGCGGAGGACAAGAGAGAGGACAAGAGAGCTGTAGCGCCCTCCCCGCCCCCGGCGCGAGCCCCGCCGGACCGTACCGGGTGGCCACGGTGTCGCGCTTCCGGCAAAGCTTCCCCGGGAACCGTTGTCAGGGCTAACGGCTTGCTCCCGGCCAAGGTCCTTTCGGCGCGCCTCTCTGGCCGGACCGGCCTCCCCTCCGGTGAGAGCGCGTCAGCCGGTCGTCGGAGTCAGCACGGCATGAGCGCCCACCCCTACCGGTTCGGGATCGAGGAAGAGTATTTCCTCGCCGACGCCGAGACCCGCGGCACGCCGCGCCGCTCGGTCAAGCCGTTCCATCAGGCGGCCGGTGAGCGTCTGCCGGAGATCGGGCGCGAACTGCTGCAATGCCAGGTCGAGGTCTGCACCCCGCCCTCCACGGCGTTCGCAGCCGCCCATGCCGCCCTGCTGGAGCAGCGGCAGGCATTGGCGGATCTGGGCCGCGAGCACGGGCTCCTCGTCTTCGCCGCCGGCACCCACCCCATCGCCGATTGGGCGCGGCAATTGCCGACCAAGGGTGACCGCTACCGCGGCATCCTGCGCGACGTGGGGCTCGCCGGGCGGCGCAGCCTGATCTGCGGCATGCACGTCCATGTCGAGGTCGCCGACCCCGACCGGCGCGTGGCGCTGATGGACCGGCTGCTGCCGTTCCAACCCCTGCTCTTGGCCCTCTCTGTCTCCTCGCCGTTCTGGCAGGGCAAGCCGACGGGGCTCGCCGCCTACCGTCTCAGTGCCTTCGGCGAGTTGCCCCGCACCGGCCTGCCCGACCTGATGGGCGACGCGGCGGCTTACGAGCGCTACGTGCGCATCATGACCAATGCCGGCTCGATCCAGGATGCGAGCTTCCTGTGGTGGTCCCTGCGCCCCTCGATCAAGTTCCCGACGCTCGAGCTGCGCATCGCCGATTCCTGCACGCGGCTCGCCGACGCCATCGTGGTGGCGGCGCTGTTCCGCTGCCTCGTGCGGCTGGTCGAGCGCCGGCCCGACATCAATGCGGGGCTCACCGGCGTCTCGCGGGCGATCGCGGCGGAGAACCTGTGGCGGGCCCAGCGCAGCGGGATCGAGGCCGAGCTGATCGATGAGGCGTCCGAGCAGGCGTTCTCCTTCGAGACCTCCCTCGACACGCTGCTCGCGCTGATCGCGGAGGATGCCGAGGCGCTGGGCTGCACCGAGGAGGTCGCCGATGCCCGCCGCATCCTGCGCGAGGGCACCAGCGCCGACCGACAGATCACCGCCTTCGAGGCGACCCGCGGCGGCGACACCAGCAACCGCCAAGCCCTCGACGCGGTGGTGGACTGGCTCGCCGAGACCACGCGCGACGGGTGAGGGTCAGAGCATTGTCCCGAAAGGTGGTCGCCGGCTTTCGGAAAACGACGATGCCGGAACAAGCGGCGAGCGCACCGTCCCGGATCTGACGTTCAGGACGGTGCGCTAGCCGAACAGCCCGGCGAGGTTCACCAGGCTCAAGCTCGCGATCAGGAGCCCCACCACGACCATCAGCACCCGCGCCGGGATCACCCGCACCAACAAGGCAGCGATCGGCGCGGCGAACAGTCCGCCGACGACGAGGCCGGCGATGGTGGTCCAGTGGGTCAGCCCGCCGAGCAGGGTCAAGGACAGGCCGCTCGCCAGCGCGACGAAGAACTCCGCCGCGTTGACCGAGCCGATCGAGGTGCGCGGGTCCTGCCCGGCACCGACCAGCGTCGTCGTCACCACCGGCCCCCACCCGCCGCCACCGATTGCATCGACGAAGCCGCCGCCGAGCGCCAGCGGCACCACGGCGCGTGGCGGCTCGCGGCGGGTCTTCAGGGTGCGGAACGCCTTCGACAGGATGGTGAGCCCCATCACGAGCAGGTAGACCGAGACGAACGGCTTGATCACCTCGCCATCGACCGAGGTGAGAAGGGTCGCGCCCGCCACTGCGCCGATCACACCGGGGATGAGCAGGCGCCGGAACAGCGCCCCGTCCACGTTGCCGAGCCGCCAGTGCGAGAGGCCGGAGAAGGCGGTGGTGAAGATCTCGGCGACATGCACCGAGGCCGCTGCCGGTGGCACCCCGGTGGAGAGCAGGAAGGTGGTCGAGGTGATGCCATAGGCCATGCCGAGCGCGCCATCGACGGTCTGCGCCGCGAGCCCGACCGCGACGGCGGTCCAGAAGCCGCGGCTCGTCAGCCCCTCGGTCACTGCGTGGACCGAGCCGGCATCCAGGCCATACGCGAGCAGGGGCAGCGCCGCCGCAGCGATCACGACCAAGGCAACGAGCCCCATGAGAGCGAGCGTGCGCGGCGTGGTGCGCTTCGTCAGCCGCACGGCTGCGGCGGAAGACGGCCCGGCCATCGGGAGAAGATCCATTCGGGAAGAGAGGGAAAAGCTAAGAACCTGCACGCAACGGGCAAGGGCTCGGACTCCCGATGATCAGCCCTTGAAGAGAGCGAATCCCTCCGCAATCGGTTCCTGAAAGGATGATTTTTCTTCGTGGCGCGCCGAAGCGGCGGCGGGAACAATCCGCCTCCTCCGGCCGCTAGCCGTCAGCTCTTGTCGAACGGGTTCTTGGACGTGCGCAGCGACAGCCGGATCGGCGTGCCGGGCAGGTCGAAGGCCTCGCGCAGGCCGTTGACGAGGTAGCGGGTGTAGGATTTCGGCAGGGCGTCGAGCTGGTTGCCGAACAGGGCGAAGTGCGGCGGGCGGCTCTTCACCTGGGTCGCGTAGCGGATCTTGATGCGCCGGCCCGAGACCGCGGGCGGCGGATTGCGCTGGAGCGCGTCGGTGAGCCACGCGTTGATCCGCGCCGTCGAGACGCGCCGGCTCCACACCTCGGAGGCATCGACCACGGCCTGCATCAGCTTGTCGATGCCGTCGCCGGCGAGCCCCGAGAGCGGTACAACCGAGACGCCGCGCACCTGCGGCAGCAAGCGGGTGCAGTCTTCCCTGAGGGTCTTGAGCAGGCCCGGCTGGTCGGCGACGAGATCCCACTTGTTGAGGCCGATCACCACGGCGCGGCCCTCGCTCTCGACGAGATCGACGATGGTGAGATCCTGCTTCTCGAACGGGATCGTCGCGTCGAGGAGCACGACCACGACCTCGGCGAAGCGCACGGCGCGCAAGCCGTCCGAGACCGCGAGCTTTTCCAGCTTGTCGTCGATGCGCGCCCGGCGGCGCATGCCGGCGGTGTCATGGAGCTTGATCCGGCGCCCGCGCCACTCCCAATCGAGGGAGATCGAATCGCGGGTGATGCCGGCCTCAGGGCCGACCAGCAGGCGGTCCTCGCCGATCATCCGGTTGATGAGGGTGGACTTGCCCGCGTTCGGGCGCCCGACAATGGCGACGCGCAGGCCCTTGCCGCCCTCCCCGTCCTCGTCCTCCTCGTCGGGTTCGGGCAGAACCTCGCGGAGCGCATCCTGCAGCGAGCCCAGGCCCTCGCCGTGCTCGGCGGAGAAGGGGATCGGATCGCCGAGGCCCAGCGAGAAGGCCTCGTAGGCGCCGGCCATCCCGGCGCCGCCCTCCGCCTTGTTGGCGATGAGGATGACGGGGCAGCCGGAGCGGCGCACCAGTTCGGCGAAGGGCCGGTCGGCGGGGAGCACGCCGGCGCGGGCGTCGATCACGAACAGCACCGCATCGGCTTCGAGGATCGCAGCCTCGGTCTGAGCGCGCATCCGGCCGAGCAGCGAATCGGCGTCTGCCTCCTCCAGGCCGGCGGTGTCGATGACGCGGAAGGCGACATCGCCGATGAAGCCCTCGCCCTCGCGGCGGTCGCGGGTCACGCCGGGCCGGTCATCCACCAGGGCGAGCTTGCGCCCGACCAGCCGGTTGAACAGGGTCGACTTGCCGACATTCGGGCGTCCGACGATCGCGACGGTCGGCAGATCCATGGGAAACAACAGTCTCGTCAGGCGCGCGGGCAGGGGAGCCCGACGCGCAACATCCATTTCGAAGATAGGCGGTTCCGGCCGCGCCGTCAGCGGGTGATCGGCGGCGGAGCGGCGTTCTCGGGCTTGGCTTCCGTCACGGTGACGGGGCCACCGGCGACCAGCGCCTCGTAGACCTCGACCCGCTGGCGCAGGCCCTGGGGCGTCTCGGCGTCGGCGCTGATCTGGTCGAACCAGCGGCCGGCGCCCTCGATGTCGCCGCGCTTGAGCGCGGTCAGGCCGAGCATCTCGCGGGCGGTGTGGCGGTAGGCGTTGGTCGGGGCGGCAAGCCCCTGCAGGCTGGCCAAAGCCGCGTTCGGATCGGACCCGTCGAGGCGCAGCAGGGCCGCGCGCAGGCGGGCGAGGTCGCGCAGGGAATCGCCGATGCCGGTATCGGCGGCGAGTTTGTCGTAGGCCTCCGCCCCGGCAGCCGCATCGCGCTTGGCCGCCTCGGCGGCGAGGCGGAAGCGGACGAGCAGGGCGTAGCCTCCCGGCCCATCGGTCCGGATCGCGGCGAAGTCGCGGTCCGCCTCCTCCGCCTTGCCGTCCTTGGCGAGGCGGTTGGCCCGATCGTAGCGCTCGGAGGCCGCCTCGGCGCGGGTGCGCTCGGCGTGGCGCCAGTAATTGAAGCCGCCGACGCCGGCCACGAGGAGGATCGCCAGGGTGATGATCAGCGCGTTGTAGCGCTTCCAGATCTTGGCGATCTGGTCGCGGCGGTAATCCTCATCGACCTCGCGGATGAACTCGTTGTTCTCGGCCATGACAAATCCGGGCGCCCCTTGCGGAGCGCTCTCGCCTCGCTCGTCGTCTTGTCAGGGGCGCCTAGCACAGCGTCCCCGCTTTGGCGAATAGGGGGCTCAGGCCTGTCCTGGCCAAGCGGCGACGCCGATGAGCAGCGGGTGCAGGACCTTGCCGAATACGAACCACGCCACGACGCCGACGACCACGGCGATGGCGTCGTTGCGCCAACCGGCCGGGGCGGCCTGTCCGCCGTGCTGCTGCGCGACCTGCCCCACTGTCAGCGCGCGGCGCTTGGCGCTGATGCGGGCGGCCACCGCCCAGGCGAGGAAGGAGCCGAACAGCAGGATCGAGCCGAGATCGCCGTTGGCCAGGAGGTGGGCGGTCGCCCAGATCTTCACGGCCAGCAGCATCGGGTGCTTGAGCCGGGCGCGGAGATGGCCGGGCAGATAGGCCGCCGCGAGGCTGATGAAGGCGAACAGGGTCAAGAGCACCGCGAGATGCCGGGTCCAGAGCGGCGGCGACCAGACCGGGATCATGCCCTCCTGCCGGTAGAGGCCGTAGCCATAGACGGTCAGGATCAGGCCCAGCGCCGAGAGCAGGGTGTAGCCAAGCTTGAACCGACCCTCGCCGATCCGGCCGATCACCTCCGCGCGCCGGGCGCGGGCCATGGAGAAGGCGTGCGTGCCGAGGAACAGCACGAGGCCGAGGATCAGAACCAGCATGGGGCAGCCTGTGGACGGCGCTCGCTCCGGCGGATGCGGACAAGCTCCCTGTAACGGTTCAAAACGCAATCCTGACGGGATGTCCAGATCGTCCCGTCCCCTTGCTCGCCCCCTCGCCCGCCTCCTCGCCGTGACGCTCGCGCTCTCCTGCGGCCCCGTGCCGCCGCCGGCCAGCGCCGCCTCGGAGCCGCCGCTCTCGGCGCTCACCCTGACGGGGCCGGAGCGGACGCTGTTCTCCGCCACCCGCGATGCCTGCGACGGCGCCGACGTCCCCGACGCGCCCGCCCGCGCCTTCCGCGACGCGTCGGGTCAGATTGCGCTCTACGGCCTGCACTACCGCAACCGCGCCCTGCGCGGCCCCGATTTCGATCATCTCAAGATCGATTGCCGCGTGGTGCTCGATTCCGGCGAGAAGTCCGACCCGGCGCTCTACGACGACCGGTCCTGGATCACCGCCACCTGGACCGAGGACGGGAACACCGTCGCCGCTCTCCTCCACCACGAGTATCAGGCCAACGAGCACGAGGGCCGCTGCCGCTCCAAGGTCTATAGGGAGTGCTGGTACAATACGGTCACGGCGGCCTTCTCCCGCGACGGCGGGCGCAGCTTCACCCGCACGCCGCCGCCCACGGTGGTGGCGGGCGCGCCGTTCCGGCAGGAAGAGGGCCAGGGCCGGCACCGGGGCTTCTTCAACCCCTCCAACATCGTCAGTGAGGGGCGGCACCGCTACTTCCTCGCCTCGACCACGGGCTGGGACCGGCCCGGCAGCGATCAGGCGGCGGGCGTCTGCCTGTTCCGCACCGACCGGCCGAACGACCCTACGAGTTGGCGCGCCTGGACCGGCACCGGCTTCACCGCCGCCTTCCCCGACCCCTACCGCAAGACGGTCAAGCTCGCCGATACCTGCCGGCCGATCGCGCCGTTTCCCGCGCCCGTCGGCGCGGTGGTGCGCCACCGTGACACGGGAGCCTGGATCGCCGTCTTCATGGCGGCCAAGGGCGGCGCATTCGCGGAATCAGGCTTCTACTGGAGCACCTCGAACGACCTGCTGACCTGGGACGTGCCGCGGCTGCTGCTGGCCGGGGCCACGCTGTACGACGATCCGTGCCAGGCCAAGGGAAGGCTGATCGCCTACCCGTCCCTGCTCGATCCGGGCGCGAAGGGCCGCAACTTCGACGATGTCGGCGAAAGCGCGCTCCTCACCTTCGTGACCCTGCGCATAGAGGGCTGCGCCATCACCTCTGATCGCGACCTCGTGCGGCGGCCGGTGTCGATCAAGGTGTGGCCGTGACGCCGCCCTGAGCGCCCGCCTCACCCGAGGCCGAGCGCCGCCTTCTCCTCGAGATAGGCCGCGCGCACGGCGTCCTTGCCGTAGGCCCGCTCGAGCCGGCGCACGGTGAAGTGGGCGCGGGCCATCGACTGGAAGTGGTCCATGAAGGCGGCGTTGACGGCAGCCCCGCCCAGCGCCCCGATCACCGGCACGGCCTGAGCCGCGACCTTCTGCGAGACGACGAGGCCGAACCGGGCGGCGATCTGCGCGGTGAGCCGCACCAGCGGCGGCGCGCCGGCATCGAGCAGCGAGCGGTGGGCGGCGTAGCGAGCGGCTTCCGACATGGTCTTGGCCAGTGCCGCGCGCACCGCGAAATAGCCGCTGTCGGCGACGGTCGTCTCGGCGCCGGCCCGTCCGCCGAGCGCGAAGACCTGCACGCAGGCGAGCGCGCTCTCAGGGTCGCTCAGATCCTCGCCCTCCTCCCGGGCAATCTCGGCGATGGAGCGCAGCATGAGCGTCGTGGAAACGGGAAGCTCGACGGCCAGCGTCGCGAGGCCGAGCACGCCGCCGACCGCACCGGTCACCGCGGCGAGCGCCTTGTGGCGGGTGTCGCTCGATCCGAGAAGGCGGCTCAGCCGCCCGCCGGCCTCGGTTTCGATGCGCTCCAGCGCCGTGCCTGCGGGTTTCACGTCCTTGTCCGGCAGGGTGGCCAGCGCGACCCGAAGGGCCGTGCGCATCGCGCCTTCCGTGGCACTGGCCACCGTCTCGGTGATGGGAGCCGGCAGCGCGCGGCCGATCATGTCGAGGGGGGCGCCCGCCGCTGCCGAGAGCCGCGCAGCGAGACCCGGCTTCTCCAGCACGGCCACGGCGCGCCGCAAGGCGGCACGGTCCTCTTCCGACAGGGGCTTTCCGGCCGGCGGGTCGATCGGGACCGGCAGGGTTTCTCCGACAACGGCAAGGTCGTTCACGTCTGCGCCCTCGCGGCTTTTGGCGAAATCTCGGGGCTGGCTTCGGCTGAGGCAAGACCGAGGGAGCCGGTTGGGTTCCCCGGCACGGTCTCGGGCGCGGCTTCTGCCGGCGATTCGGCGGGCGCCGTACGCTGCGGGATGCGGCCGACGGCGAAGCAAAGGGCGACCACGGGAATGCCGACCGCCGCGGTCATCGCGAAGAAGGCCGGGAAGCCGTAGGCCGCCACAACGAAGCCGGACGTGCCGGCGACCAGCTTGCCCGGCAGGGCGTAGAGCGAGGAGAACAGGGCGTATTGCGTGGCGGCAAAGCCCGGCGTGGTCAGGCTCGACATGTAGGCGATCAGCGCGATGCCGGCGAAGGAACCGCACAGGCTCTCGATCGACACCGCAATGGCGAGGCGCCACTGCTCCGGCTCGCCGAGCGCGAGCCAGGCCAGCGACAGGTGCGAGGCGGCAGCGATGAAGGCGCCGATCACCAGGGTCGGGAACATGCCGAGCCGGGCGATCGACCAGCCCCCCGCGAAGCCGCCGGCGATCCCGACCCAGATGCCGAACAGCTTGACGATGGTGGCGATCTCCGCCTTGCCGTAGCCGAGCGTGATGTAGAGTGGGTTGGCCATCACGCCGGAGACGAAATCCGGCATCCGGTAGAGAGCGACGAGCGCCAGCACCGCGAACAGGGCGTTGCCCATCCGGGCGTGGAGTTCCGTCAGCGGCTCCAGCACCGCGCGGCGCACGGCAGTCGGAAGGTCGCGCTTGCCCGTCGCCGCCTCGCGCGGCCGGTCATAGGGCGTGGCGAGAAGCGCCGCGATCAGACCGACGCCCATCAGCGCGGCCATGCAGAGATAGGCGAGCGTCCAGCCGCCATAGGCCGCGACGTAGAGCGCGCCGGCGCCGGCGAGGATCAGCCCGAACCGGTAGCCGAGGTTCGAGGTGGCGGCCATGATCCCTTGCAGATCGGTGCCGGCGGCCTCGATGCGCCAGCCGTCGATCACCACGTCCTGGGTAGCGGCGCAGAAGGCGACGAGGAAGGCCCCGAGGCCGATGAGCGCGAGCTGATCCTTCGGGTCGGCGAAGGCCATCAGCACCAACGCCAGGGCGGTGGCGACCTGCGTCGTCACCATCCAGGCGCGCTTGCGGCCGAGGCGGGCCGCGAGGAACGGCACGTCGACCCGATCGATCGAGGGCGCCCAGAGGAACTTCAGCGAGTAGGGCAGCGCGACGTAGCTGAACAGGCCGATCGTCTTGATATCGATGCCGGAATCGGCGAGCCGCAGGGTGAAGGTGCCGAGCACGAGCAGGAGCGGCAGGCCGGAGGAGAAGCCGAGCGCCAGCATCTGGGCGACGCGCCGGTCCTCGGTGATGTCGCGCAGGCGCAGCTTGCGCGGCTTCGACTTCTCCGGCGTTTCGGGGGTCGCTGCTTCCGCCGCCATTGCGTGGAACTCCCTGGAGCCTTTGCCCGGAGGCGGGTGCGGGGTTTCATGGGACCTTGAGACGCCGCGAACAGCCGATCGCCCGGACGCTCGCGCATCGTTCGCTCGCGCATCTTTGATACGACTCCGCGGAAAACATGGCGGCCTTGCGCCCGCCAGCCCCGTCGCCTCCCTTGCCGGGGAAGCGCAGCCGCGGAATCCGGCACTCCTTATGAGCGAACATGGTTGACGGAAGCGTAATTACGGAGCCCCGCACGATGTCGGACTACCGAGGCACTCCGTGGGGGGCAGCGCGGAACGGGGGAGGGCCGGGCTCGTTTGAGTCGCGGGGCCGGACGCTGCGGATTGCGTCGGGTGACTCCGGTTCGCGCGTCGCGATCAAACGCGGCGCGCCTGTGTCGGCGTAGCAATGACGGGTTTTTCCAAAGGAGCAAGTCTGCCTTCGGGGGTCACGGTGGAGGTCTTTGCGGCAGCCTTCGAGGCAAGCCCGACACCCATGGTCGTCACCGATCCGAGGCAGGGCGACAACCCGGTCGTGTGGACCAACGCCGCCTTCCTCGCGCTTACGGGCTATGGCCGCGAGGAGCTCTACGGCCACAATTGCCGCCTGTTGCAGGGCCCCCTCACCGACGCGGACGTGGTGCATGCGATGCGCGCGGCGCTCCGTGCCGGCCGGCCGTTCGAGGGCGAGCTGCTCAACTACCGCAAGGATGGGACGCCGTTCTGGAACGGCATGACGATCAACCCCGTCCGCGATGAGGCGGGCCAGGTGTTGTTCTTCTTCTCGGCCCAGGCCGACATGACCGACAAGCACCGCCTGGAACTGGCCATGCGCAATGCCAACGACGCACTGGAGCGCGAGGTGAGCGAGCGCACCGCCGACCTGCGCTCGGCCCTGGAACAGAAGACCGCGCTGCTCCACGAGGTCGATCACAGGGTCAAGAACAACCTTCAGGTCATCTCCTCGCTGATGCTGCTGAAGGCGCGCCGCACGCCCGAGGGCGATGCCCGCGACGCGCTTCAGGCCATGGCCGACCGGATCGGCGCCCTCTCGACCGCCCACCGGATGCTCTACTCGGAGGGTGACGTTTCCCGCTTCGACTTCAGGGAATTCACCGCCGACCTGATCGCCGATCTCGCGTCCGGCCTCGACGAGGATCGCACCCGGATCGAGACCGAGATCGAGGCGCTGGCGCTCTCGGCCGCCCTGGCCGCGCCGCTGGCCCTGCTGATCCACGAGCTGGCGACGAACGCCTTGCGCCACGCCTTCCCGGAGGAGCGCCGCGGGCGTGTTTCCATTGAGGCGCATCGTTGCGAGGCGGGGATGCACCTCGTCATCCAGGACGACGGTATCGGCATGGCCTCGGCGCCCCCCAACCCCGCCGGCTTCGGCCGAACCCTCGTCGAGATGGTGGTGCGCCAGTTGCGCGGAACCCTCGAATGGTCGGATGCCGAGCCCGGCACCCGGATCGCGATCACCATCCCGCTCACCAGGGCCGACACACCGTGATCGGTTCGTCGATCGGTTCGTCCGCGCGTCGGCCGGGCGGTCTCCACCGCAAACGGATCCCTCACCGCACGGCGCCGGTTCCGCTCAGCGCGAATCCGGCGGATATGGGTGGTTCGAGGAGACAAACGAAGGCGAGAGAGCCGCGATGTCAGAGGTGAGGGAGGCGCCCCTGCGTATCCTCGTTGTCGAGGACGAGGTGCTGATCGCCCTCGAACTGGAATGTCTCCTGGAAGACCTCGGCCATGTCAGCGTCGGCGTGGCAGGCTGCTCGGCGGATGCCATCGCGCTCGGCCACAACGCGCAGCCGGACGTGGCACTCGTGGACATCCATCTCGTCGACGGGCCGACCGGGGTGGAGGTGGCCCGTCAGCTCAGCAGCGACCCGCGGGTCACGGTGGTGTTCATGACCGCCAACGCCAAACGCATCCCGTCGGATTTCGCCGGGGCCCTCGGCGTGATCGCGAAGCCCTATTCCGAGCGTGCCGTGGCCGGCGTTCTCGACTACGTCGCCCAGCGCCGGGCTGGGCGGACGCCCTCCGTCGAGACCCTCGACGGCTTCCATCTCGCCCCGGAAGCGGGCGGCGGGACGTGGACCGGCGGAGCACCGTGAACCGGCCCTGACGGCGATGGCGCCTCCCGCCATCCGGCGGCCGGGAGCGGCCCGGTTGCCGGGCGTCGTTACGCCTTCGGCACGTTCCGCTCCAGTTCGTCGAGCCAGGCCCTGGCGCTGGCATCCGACGGGGCGCGCCAGTCGCCGCGGGGCGAGAGGGAGCCGCCGGCCGAGACCTTGGGTCCGTTGGGGAGCGCCGAGCGCTTGAACTGACTGAAGCGGAAGAAGCGGTCGAGGAAGACGCCGAGCCAGCGCCGGATCTCCGGCAGGTCGTAGGCGACGCGCTTAGGCACCGGAAAGTCCGGGGGCCAGTCGCCGCTCTGCGCGTCCTTCCAGGCGTGGAGCGCGAGGAAGGCGATCTTCGACGGTCGGAAGCCGTGGCGCAGGGTGAACCAGAGATTGAAGTCCTGCAGGGCATAGGGTCCGATCTTGGCCTCCGTGCTCTGCGGCCCCTCGCCCTCCGAGGCCGGCACCAGCTCGGGGGAAATCTCGGTGTCGAGCACCGCCCCCAGCGTTCGATTCTCCTCCTCGCCGAGCTGCCCGGACGAGATCACCCAGCGGATCAGGTGCTGGATCAGGGTCTTGGGCACGCCCGCGTTGACGCCGTAATGGCTCATCTGATCGCCGACGCCGTAGGTGCTCCAGCCGAGCGCCAGCTCCGAGAGGTCGCCGGTGCCGATCACGATCCCACCGTGCTGGTTGGCGAGCCGGAACAGGTAATCGGTGCGGAGTCCCGCCTGCACGTTCTCGAAGGTGACGTCGTAGACCGCCTCCCCGCGCCCGAACGGGTGTCCCATATCGGTCAGCATCTGCCGCGCGGCCGGGCGGATGTCGATTTCTTCCGAAGTGGTGCCGAGCACCCGCATCAGCGCGTGGGCGTTGGTCTTGGTCTCGTCAGAGGTGGCGAAGCCCGGCAGGGTATAGGCCAGGATGTTTTTTCGCGGGAGGCCGAGTCGATCGAAGGCCTTCGCGACGACGATCAGCGCGTGGGTCGAGTCCAGGCCGCCGGAGACGCCGATCACCGCCCGCTTCGTTCCTGTCGCGGCAAGGCGCTGGGCAAGGCCGGCGACCTGGATGTTGTAGGCCTCGTAGCAATCCTGCGCGAGGCGCGCCGGATCGGAGGGCACGAAGGGGAAGCGCTCGACCCGGCGCTCGAGCCCGAGATCACCCTGCGGCGGGTCGAGCCGGAGGGCCACCGTGCGCCAGGGACGCAGGCCCTGCTGGCGGGCGTTGTCGTCGAGGCTGCCGGCCTGGAGCCGCTCCTGGGCGATCAGGTCGAGGTCGATATCGGCGAGCGTCACCACCGGCCCCGCCGGGAAGCGCTCGCCTTCCGCCAGCCGCACGCCGTTCTCGTCGATGCTGGTTTGCCCGTCCCAGGACAGGTCGGTGGTGGATTCGCCCGATCCGGCCGCCGCGTAGACGTAGGCGCACAGGCCCCGCATCGAGGCGGCGCGGGTGAGGAGCGCCCGGGAATCGGCCCGGCCCACGGTGATCGGGCTGCCCGATGGGTTGGCGATGACCGTGGCCCCGGCCAGCACCGCCTCCATGCCCGGCGTCTGCGGCACCCAGAGATCCTCGCAGACCTCGATCGCGAGGCGGAAGCCCGGCAGATCGTCGGCGGAAAAAATCAGGTCGGTGCCGAACGGCGCCTCCCGCTCGGCCAGGCGGATCGTCTCGCCGAAAATCCCGGCGCCCGAGGCGAAGTGGCGCTTCTCGTAGAACTCCCGGTAGTTCGGCAGGTAGCTCTTCGGCACGACGCCGAGGAGCTGCCCGCCCCGGATCGCCACGGCGCAATTGTAGAGCCGGTTGCGCCAGCGCAGGGGCGCGCCGACGACGAGCAGGGGCGTCAGTCCGGCGCTCTCGGCGACCAGCCGTGCGACGCCTGCCTCCACCGCATCGAGGAGGGTCGCCTGCAGCAGCAGATCCTCGATGGCGTAGGAGGACACGCAGAGCTCGGGGAAGACCGCGAGCACCGCGCCGGCCCCGTGCGCCTGCCGCGCGAGCCCGAGGATGTCCTCGACATTGGCTGCCGGATCACCCGGATGACTGCGTCCGGTGCAGGCCGCCACGCGGGCGAAGCCGTGGCGATAGAGCGAGCGGAAGTTCTTCGGGCTCACGGGTTCTTGGCTCGGAGTCGTCACCGGGTCTCGAAGCTCACCTGATACGGCAGGAACTCCTGCCAAGTGCCTCTCGGAACGTCATTTCCCGAGCCTGATTCGTGACACGACCGCGACCGGGCCGCCGTCTGTCACAGGGTCTCGAAAAATCATCGCAAAGCGCCAACCGCGCTCGATGATATCCGGTTCGCGCCCCGCTTGCACCGGCGGACCGGGACGATCCGGAGGAGGGGAGGGCAAGCGTTCGTTAACGACGATCCGCCTAGCTTGGGGCTCGAACCGCTCCGCAGGAGCCGGACCTTGTTTCGAGTCATCTCACAGATCATGCGCGCATCGGGACGGCCTCCCCATTCCCATCGAGATCCGTCGCGGCCGAGCCGCGGCGGCGACCGCCTGGACCGGTCGATCGGCGGCATCGCCCATCGGCTGATGAGCCTGCGCTCCAATCTCGCCCGGCGCATCGCCGGCGCTCCCCCGGCTCCGCCGCGGGCGCTGCCGCACGCCTTGCCCCATGCCTTGCCCCATGCCTTGCCGCATCCGGCCCTGCCGCAGCACGGCGCCGAGGGCTTCGACGCGGGCAGCGTGCCGAGCTGGCTGGTGCCGCCGGGCGCGATGCTCGGCCGTATGCCAGCCGGGCAGGAGGCCTGGGTTTCGGAGGCCCGGGTTTCGGAGGCTTGGGCGCCCGCGACGGAGGAGGGACTGTTCGAAATGCCCGCCCCTGTTCACCCCGGTCAGTCCCTCTCTTACGACGGCGGGCCGGAGATGCCGTTCGAGAGCCGCATCGATCCCCGCGCCTCCGGTCCCGGCGTCCTGGTGCGCACGCCGCGCCGCCCGGCGGCGATTGCCCCGGAGACCGGCGCGGTTCCGGTCCCGCCCGCCCTGCCCGCGTCCCAGGCCACCTTCCCGGGCGGGTCCTACGGCGTACCGCAGGCGCCCCTGCCCGAGGCGGTGCGCTTCACCCGCACGCCCGACACCGTTCTGATGGAGCGTCGGCGCCAAGCGCTGGAGGCCGAGCGCGAGGCGCAGGCCCGGGCCCAGGCCCAGGCCCTGCTCGACGCCCAGGCCGCTGCCGAGGCCGCGGCGCTGGAGGCGCAGCGAGCCCGCGAAGCGGCGGAGCGCGAGGCCGCCGAGCGCGCGGCGCAAACGGTCGCCGAGGAAACCGAGGCCGCGCGGCTGCGCGCCGAGCAGGCCGCCTCGGAAGTGCCGAGCTGGCGCCGCCCGTTCGTGCCGCCGCCGGGAGTGAGCTTCTTCCGCACGCCCGACCGTCGGCCAAAGCCCGTCGTTCCGATGCCGGGCACCGGCGTCGCGCCGCAGCCCGTGCCAGCAATCGAGGAGACCCGGTTCGAGGAGCCGCGCTTCGAAGAGCAGCGCCTCGTGGCCGCCGCGCCCGAGAGCCTGCCGACGGCCATCCCCGTCGCGGTGGAAGCGGCGGAGGCTCCCGCCCCCTTCGCCGGGATGTACGCGCCCTTCATCCCTCCGGTCCCGGCCGAGCCGTCCGACTGGTCGGACGTGCCGGACTGGTCGGCGCTGCATGGCTGGTTCGGCCCGGCCGAGTCGATGGTCGAGGTCGCCGAGCCGGTCGCGCCCGCCGCGCCGCGCCCGGTGCTGAACGCCATGGCCGCCCGCGCCGCGATCCGTTCTGCTCGTTCGGCCCTCGCCGAAGCCGCGATTCAGCCCGCTGCCTATGTCGCCCCGCAAGCGGTTGCCCCGGTCGCCGTCGCGGCGCCTGCGCCCTTCACCGTGCACCAGGTCACGGCCCGTCCGGTCCCGATGCAGGCCCCGATGCCGATGTCACCGCAGGTCCCCTCCCCTGCCCCGCAGGCGATGGCGCCGCTGACGATCTCGGCCCGCCCGGTCCTGTTGCGCACCAAGCCCGGCACCGAGGCCGAGCCGGCCGAGGAGCCGGTCATCGAGACAGTGGAGGAGGCGATCGACGAGGCGGCTCAGGAGAGCGCGTACACGTTCGAGGAGGAGGCCGCCGAGCCCATGGCCGCCGTCGAGGCCGAGCCGGAAAACCGTCCGCGGGCAATCCTGCCGGAGCGCCCGATGCTGATCCCCGCCGGCCGCCACCTGGAGGCGTCGTTCGTCGGCAATGCCAATTACGAACTGCCCTCGCTCGAATTGCTGGCCGAGCCGCCGCTGCCCGACGGCGAGGAGGTCGATGCGGACGAGCTGGAGCAGAACGCGCTCAACCTCCAGCAGACCGTGCAGGACTTTGGCGTGCGCGGTGACATCCTGGCGGTGCGCCCCGGTCCCGTCGTCACCCTCTACGAGCTGGAGCCGGCGCCCGGCACCAAGTCCAGCCGCGTCATCGGTCTGTCGGACGACATCGCCCGCTCGATGTCCGCCGTCTCCGCCCGCGTCGCCGTCGTCCCCGGACGCAACGTGATCGGCATCGAGCTGCCGAACCCGGTGCGCGAGACCGTGTATCTGCGCGAGCTGCTGGCCTCGGTCGACTTCGTCGAGACCAAGCACAAGCTCGCCCTGTGCCTCGGCAAGAACATCGGCGGCGAGCCGATCATCGCCGACCTCGCCCGCATGCCGCACCTGCTGGTCGCCGGCACCACGGGCTCGGGCAAGTCGGTAGCCATCAACACCATGATCCTGTCGCTGCTCTACCGGCTCAAGCCGGAGGAGTGCCGCCTGATCATGGTCGATCCCAAGATGCTGGAGCTGTCGGTCTACGACGGCATCCCGCACCTGCTCTCCCCCGTCGTCATCGACCCGAAGAAGGCGGTCATCGCCCTCAAATGGGCCGTGCGCGAGATGGAGGAGCGCTACAAGAAGATGTCCAAGATCAGCGTGCGCAACATCGACGGGTACAATGCCCGGATGAAGGAGGCGCGCGAGCGGGGCGAGACCATCACCCGCACGGTCCAGACCGGCTTCGACCGCACCACCGGTGAGGCGGTGTTCGAAGAGCAGGAGATGGATCTCTCGGCCCTGCCCTACATCGTGATCGTGGTCGACGAGATGGCCGACCTGATGATGGTGGCGGGCAAGGACATCGAGGGGGCGATCCAGCGGCTGGCGCAGATGGCGCGCGCGGCGGGCATCCACCTGATCATGGCGACGCAGCGTCCGAGCGTGGATGTCATCACCGGCACGATCAAGGCGAACTTCCCGACCCGGATCTCCTTCCAGGTGACGAGCAAGATCGATAGCCGCACCATCCTGGGCGAGATGGGCGCGGAGCAGTTGCTGGGTCAGGGCGACATGCTGTTCATGGCCGGCGGCGGGCGCACGACGCGCGTGCACGGGCCGTTCTGCTCGGACTCCGAGGTCGAGACGGTGGTCGCCCACCTCAAGGCGCAGGGCCGGCCGTCCTATCTGGAAGCCGTCACGGCCGATGACGGCTCCTCCGACCAGCCGGAGAAGCCGGCCAAGGGCTCGCGCGCCGCGGCGAAGGCCGAGAAGGACGACTTCGCGGAAGCCGAGGAGCCGGATGCGCCGGTCTTCGACATCGGCGCCTTCGCGGCGACCGCCGGGGCCGAGGGCGGGGAGCTCTACGAGCAGGCCATCGCCGTGGTGCTGCGCGACCGCAAGGCCTCGACGAGCTACATCCAGCGCCGTCTCCAGATCGGCTACAACCGCGCCGCCTCGATCATGGAGCGGATGGAGATCGAGGGGATCGTCGGCCCGGCCAACCACGCCGGCAAGCGCGAGATCCTGGTCGAGGGCCTCACGGGCGCCCCGTCCGGCGGTTACGACGACGAGTGACCCTTAACGATCCGGCCCCCGTCGCATATTCGCCACAGGGGCCGGCTCTATCGCCAGACATGACATCCGGACGCGCTGCCGAGCCCGCGCGTCCGCACCGGGACGGCAAGAGCCCCGCGCGCCCGCAAGCTTTCGGAGATGCCCACACGATGACTGGCCGACGCCTCCACCCCGCCGCCGGTCCGCTGCTCGTGGTCGCCGCGCTGGCGCTCCAGCCGCAGCCGGCGAGCGCCCAGGTCTCCTCCTTCCTCGATGGCCTGTTCGGCCGCAAGGAGGAGCCGGCGCCGCCCCCGGCCCCCGAGCCGGAGGCCGCCCCGGCCCCGGCCAAGAAGGCGGCGGCCAAGCCCGGCAAAGGCGCGGACAAGGGAGCGGACAAGGCGGCCGAGAAGTCTGCGGAAAAACCCGCCGAGAAGACCGGCAGCATCAAGGCGGCGGCCAAGCCCGGCGCGGCTACCCCGACGACGCCGGCCGCTAATTCCGGCACGCGGGTCGCGGCGGTGGGAGCGCCCAGTCTCGGTGCCTCGCTGCAGGACGCCGATCCGACCACGATCGTGGCGGCGGCCAACACCTACTTCAACGGCTTCCAGACGCTGACCGGCTCGTTCATCCAGATCGGCGCCGATGGGCGCCGCATCGGCGGCAAGCTCACGCTCGCCAAGCCTGGGCACCTGCGCTTCGAGTACGACCAGCCCTCGCCGCTCGAAGTGGTGGCCGACGGCACCTCGGTCGCGGTGCGCGATCGCAAGCTCAACACCCAGGATCTCTACTTCATCTCGCAGACACCGCTGAAATTCCTGCTGCGGGACAAGATCGACCTCGCCCGGGACCTCACGGTAAGCGAGGTCACCAACGATCCGGGCGGCGTGCGGATCGGGCTGGAGGACCGCTCGACGCTGGGCGGCACCTCGAAGATCCAGCTCTACTTCGATGCCGAGATGAAGACCCTGTCGCAGTGGCGGATCACCGATCCGCAGGGCTACCTCACCACGGTGCAGCTCTCGAACCTGCAGAAGGGCAAGGCGGTCGACGGATCGCTGTTCTTCATCAATTACGGCCGGTCCGAGGACAAGGCGATGCAGCAGCGGATCGACGGCCGCAATCCTTGAGCCGAGGGCAGAGGCTACGGAAAGCAACATGGGTTGATCTCGACGCTGCCCTGTTGCAATGGATCGCGACACCCTATGCCGTAGGCATTCAAATTCTCGGCATAACAGCAGGAATACGCTTGGGCAGGCGCCTGCTTTAAACATCCGTTGAGAGGGCGGCAGGCCAATAGGGCAACCGCCCACGAGGGGCGGCCTTCATGGGACGCTGTCCGGCCGCATGCCCGCCTTCATGTCCGCCCTCGCCGCTCCGTCGCTTCCAGTTTCCCTCCCGTTCGAGGCGGCGCTCGCCGAGATGGCCGCCCCCCTCCTCCTGCTCGACGCGGGCGGAACCGTCCTCTTCACCAATGCCCGCGCCGCGGCGCTGCTGTCCTGTGCCGAACCGGTCGGCCTCTCCCTGCCCGTCCTGCTGGCGCAATCCGGGGCCGCCGAGCCGGAGGGTGAGCCCGTTCTGGAAGCCGTGCGCGCGACCCGCCCGGCCCGGGCGCGCCTCACCCTGGATGGTGACCGGCGCGTCGAGGCGGCGCTCGCGCCGCTCTCGGCCGGCGGCTTCGCCCTCACCTTCGAGGACGTGACCGAGCAGCTGCGCGGCGCGGCTCTGGCCCGGCAGGAGCCGCTCACCGGCCTTTGCAACCGTGTCGGCCTGCACGACCGCCTTCACGCGGCGCTCGCCGAGGCAGACCGGACGGGTGCACCGCTCGCGGTGCTGATGCTCGACCTCGACCGGTTCAAGGCCGTCAACGACACGCTCGGCCACCCGGTCGGCGACGCGCTCCTGCGCAAGGTCGCCGAGCGCCTGCGCAAGGCCACCCGCAGCGGGGACGTGGTCGCGCGGCTCGGCGGCGATGAATTCGCCATCCTCCAGGCCGGTGCCGAGCAGCCCCAGGCTTCCGAGGCCCTGGCGCGCCGCCTCGTCGATCTGGTCGGCCGCACCTACGTCGTCGACGGTCACATGCTCAATGTCGGCGTCAGCGTCGGCGTCGCCGTCGCTCCCGTCGACGGCCGCGGCGCCGACGACCTCCTGAAGCATGCCGACCTCGCCCTCTATCGGGCCAAGGCCGAGGGTCGGGGCACCTACCGCTTCTTCGAGCCGGCGATGAACGCGCAGATGCAGGCGCGCCGCAGCCTGGAGATCGACCTGCGCCGGGCGCTCGCCCTCAAGCAGTTCGATCTCGCCTTCCAGCCGCAGATCCAGTTGGAGACCGGGGCGGTGACCGGCTTCGAGGCGTTGCTGCGCTGGAATCATCCCGAGCGCGGCCCGGTCTCGCCGGCCCTGTTCATCCCGCTGGCCGAGGAGATCGGCATCATCGTCGGCATCGGCGAGTGGGCCCTGCGCGCCGCCTGCCGCGAGGCGGCGTCATGGCCGCAGCCCGCATCGATCGCCGTCAACCTCTCTCCCGTGCAGTTCCGCGGCGGCAAGCTGGTCGAGACGGTGATGAACGTGCTGGCCCAGACCGGTCTCGATCCGGCCCGGCTGGAGCTGGAGATCACGGAGGGCGCGCTCTTGGAGAACACCGACAGCGTGCTCGACGTGCTGAACGGCCTGCGCGCGCTGGGCGTGAAGATCTCGATGGACGATTTCGGCACCGGCTACTCGTCGCTGAGCTACCTGCAGAAATTCCCCTTCGACAAGATCAAGATCGACCAATCCTTCGTCCGAGGCATGGAAGGCAATGCCGAGTGCGGGGCGATCGTGCGGGCCATCGCCCGGCTCGGCGCCAGCCTCGGTATGCGCACCACCGCGGAGGGCGTCGAGACACCGTCGCAACTCGACGCCATCCGCGCCGAGGGCTGCACCGAAGTCCAGGGCTACCTGACCGGGCGCCCGATGCCGGCGGCTCAGGCCGCTGCCCTGCTGTCGTCTTCTCCCGTCGCCTCCCCCGCCGACGCTGCCTGATGAGCCAGGAGTCTCCCGTGAGCCAGCCCGCGTTGAACCAAGACTCGTTGAACCAAGATCTGCGCCGCCTCGTCTATTACAGTCGCAACCGGGTCGGCGGCCCCGCGGCGATGAACGAGACGATCCGCGGTATCCTCGCCGCGAGCCGCACCAACAACGCCCGCGTCGGCGTGACCGGTGCGCTGATGTTCAACGCCGGCTGCTTCGCGCAGGTGCTGGAAGGGCCGGGCGAGGCGGTCGAGACCACCTTCGAGCGCATCCAGCAGGACGAGCGCCACGGCGAGGTCTCGCTCCTCGCCTTCGAGGCGGTGGAGACACGTCTCTTCACCGAATGGTCGATGGCCTTTGTCGGCGCCTCGCAGGCCGACGCGGCGCTCTACGGCGACATGGCGGGTGAGAGCGGCTTCGACCTGTCGCGGATGACGGGAAACAATTTGTGCGCCGTGCTGCACGGCCTCGCCCTGGAGGAGGAGGCCGCCGCGGCCTGACGGTTTGCGAGACGCGCGGGTTGGGCTAACGGGGCGGCATCCCTCGCCACGCTCCTCAGGCAATCCCCGTGCGCCTCACCGTCACGACCTGGAACATCAACTCGGTGCGCCTGCGCATCGAGTCCGTGTTGCGCTTTCTGCGGGAGGCGCAGCCGGACGTGCTCTGCCTTCAGGAGACCAAGTGCCCCGACGACCTGTTCCCGCTCAAGGCGTTCAAGGGCTCGGGCTACGAGAACATCGTCTTCGCCGGGCAGAAAGGCTATAACGGCGTCGCGATCATCTCGCGCTTCCCCCTGATCACCCGCGACGTGATGAGCTTCTGCGAGCGAGCGGATGCGCGCCACATCTCGGCGGTGCTCGGGCCCGAGGCAGGGCCGGCGGCGGGAATCGTGTTGCACGATTTCTACGTGCCCGCCGGTGGCGACCTCCCCCACCGCGACCTGAACCCGAAATTCGCGCACAAGCTCGACTTCCTGTCCGAGTTGCGCGCCTGGGCCGGCCGGCGCGTCTCCGGCCCGGCGATTCTGGTGGGCGACCTCAATGTCGCGCCGCTGGAGCACGATGTCTGGTCGCACAAGCAGCTTCTCGACGTGGTGAGCCACACCCCCGTCGAGACCGAGGCCCTTGAGACCCTGCGCGGTGAGGCCGGCTGGATCGACGCGGCGCGCCTCCTCACTCCGGAGCCCGAAAAAATCTACACGTGGTGGAGCTATCGCTCGCCGAACTGGGAGCTCGCCAATAAAGGCCGGCGCCTCGACCACGCCTGGGTCTCGCCCGATCTCGTCGACACCGTGCGCCGGGTCGAGGTGTTTCGCGAGGCGCGCGGCTGGGAGAAGCCCTCCGACCATGTCCCGGTCACGCTGGCCCTCGAACTCTAGCCGGGAACGCCGAGGGCGGTTCAGGCATTTGGCCTCCAACACGAATCATCGAAATGGAGCTCACCGGATGCGCTCGATCCTGCGCCAGATCCTCGTCGTCTTCCTCCTGCCCAAGGCCATCTCGTACCTGCGTCGCCGCTACGGCGGTGGCCGTGCCGCGGGGCAGCATCGCTCTTACTGAGTTCGAGAACGAATTCAGGTTTTGAAAGGTCGAGTCCTTTCAAGGGTCCAGGGCAGAGCCTGGTGAAGGGACGCCGGGGCGCTGCCCCCGGCGCCCCGCCAAAGGGATGATCCCTTTGGAATCCCGATATCAGGCGACCCGCCGACGGCCGTAGCCGAACCAGATCACCAGCCCCAGGCCGAGCCAAGCCAGCAGCCGCAGCCAGGTGTCGCCGGGCAGGCTCGCCATCAGGGCGAGACAGGCGAGGATGCCCAGTACCGGCACCACCGGACCGCCCGGCACCCGGAAGGGCCGTGCCAATTCAGGCTCCGTGCGGCGCAGGATCAGCACGCTCGCGCAGACGAGAGTGAACGCGAACAGCGTGCCGATGCTGACGAGTTCGCCCAGAATTCCGATCGGCACCAGTGCGGCCACGACGGCCGTGGCGAGGCCGATGAGGCCTTGAGCGACGAACGGCGTCCGGCTCGAGGCGCCGATGCGCGAGAAGACATCCGGCAGCATGCGGTCGCGGGCCATGGCGTAGCAGATCCGCGCCTGTCCGTAGAGCGCAGTGAGCGCCGCCGTGGTGAGCCCGATCAAAGCCCCGAGCTTGATCGCCGCCGAGAACCCGGTCAGCCCGGTCACCGCCATCGCTTTCGCGATCGGGTCGGCCACGTCGAGCTCGCGATAGGGCACGAGGCCGGTGAGCACCGCGGCCACAGCCACGTAGAGCGCCGCGGTGACGACGAGCGAGCCGAGCAGCCCCACCGGCGCGTCCCGTTGCGGGTGGCGGGTCTCACCGGCGGCGGTCGAGATGGTCTCGAAGCCGACATAGGCGAAGAACACCACCCCGGCCCCGCGGAAGATGCCGCTCCAGCCGAAGGCGCCGAACGGACCCTCGTTCTCCGGCACCAGCGGCTGCCACAGGTCGGGCCGCAAATGCAGGGCACCGAGGCCGAGGAAGGCGAGGATGATCGCGACCTTCAGCGCCACCAGCAGGGCGTTGGTTCGGGCGGCCGATCGATTGTCGCGCATCAGGAGCGCGGTCAGCGCAAGCGTGATGAGGGCCGCCGGCAAGTTGACGAGCCCGCCCTCCCCCGGCGCCGCGGCGAGCCACGCCGGCAGAAGCAGGCCTACATCGGCCAGGAGGCTCTGCGCATAGCCCGACCAGCCGACGGCGATCGTCGCGGCCGCCATGGCGAATTCGAGCACGAGGTCCCAGCCGATGATCCAGGCAGGCAGCGCCCCCAGCGTCGCGTAGGTGTAGGAGTAGGTCGAGCCGGCGACCGGAAGCATCGCGGCGAGTTCCGCGTAGCAGAGCGCCACCAGCCCGCTCGCCACCGCCCCGAGCACGAAAGAGAGCATCAATCCCGGCCCCGCGTAGTTGGCCGCCGCCGTTCCCGTGAGCACGAAGATCCCCGCTCCGACCGTCGCCCCGACGCCGATGCAGATGAGGCTGAAGGCGGAGAGGTTTCTGGCGAGCGAGGGGCCGTCCGTGCCGGAATGGTCGGCGATGAGCGCGGCGATGGGCTTGCGGGCGCCGAGGGCGGGATGGGGCATGAGGTCTCGCGTGCCTTGAGCGGGTCGCCTCCGGCAACGCGAAATCCGCGCCGGTCGTGAGGCCATGGATGAGGCGATGTAACCGTGAGGCACTCCGAAGCGGGTGTCGCCCGCGGAGCCGGCGGCACTGGCACTTCCCACGGTTTCGTGTATGGTCCGCGCCGCCTCGACCCGGCTGACGGGCGGGGCTTGTGCCGCTTGCGGCTGACCGTGCTGGACGACATCCCGGCACCGGCCCGACCGCGAGCTTCAAGGCGCCTTGCCCGTCACGGGCGGCGCATCCGAACAAACCCCATCTGAAAGGCCTGCGATGTCGATCACGGCAGAGCGCAAGACCGCGCTCATCAAGGACTACGCCAAGGGCAACAAGGACACCGGCTCGCCGGAGGTCCAGATCGCCATCCTCACCGAGCGGATCACCAACCTGACCGCCCACTTCAAGACCCACGGCAAGGACAACCACTCCCGCCGCGGCCTCCTGAAGCTGGTGTCGCAGCGCCGCTCGCTGCTCGACTACCTGAAGCGCAAGGAAGAGGCGCGCTACCGCACCCTCATCGAGCGCCTCGGCATCCGCCGCTAAGGCAACCCACGCGGTCCCTCGGGACCGCGTTTTCACAAGCAGCGCTCTTAGCCGAAGTGGACGCCGGTTCGGCGTAAGAGAGCGCAGCAAGCCAAGAAGGATTGTCCGGGCATGGGGCTCGGCCGGTCCCCCGGGCGGCTTGAAGGCAAAGGGCGCCAGGGCAGGATCGCGAGACGCTTTTTCTCACAGAAGAGCGTCTCGCCGTCTTGCCTCTGGCGGCGCCGGGTTCGCCCGACTCGCATGTTCGAAGGCAGAAGACACACATGTTCGACGTACAACGTGAAGAGCTGATCTGGGGCGACCGCAAGCTCGTTCTCGAGACCGGCAAGACCGCCCGGCAGGCGGACGGCTCCGTGGTCGCCACCTACGGCGAGACCACCGTGCTCGCCACCGTGGTCGCGGGCAAGGAGCCCAAGGCCGGCATCGACTTCCTGCCGCTCACCGTGAACTACCAGGAGCGCGCCTACGCCGCCGGCCGCATCCCGGGCGGCTACTTCAAGCGCGAGGGCCGTCCCTCCGAGAAGGAGACCCTTGTCTCCCGCCTGATCGACCGCCCGATCCGTCCGCTCTTCGTCGAGGGCTGGCGCAACGACACCCAGGTCGTCGTCACCGTCCTCTCCCACGACCTTGAGAACGATCCCGACATCGTCTCGATGGTAGCGGCCTCCGCCGCGCTGACGCTGTCCGGCGTTCCGTTCATGGGCCCGATCGGCGCGGCCCGCGTCGGCTACCTCAACGGTGGCTACAAGCTGAACCCGCTGGTGACGGAAGTCGCCGAGTCGACCCTCGACCTCGTCGTCGCCGGCACGCAGGACGCGGTGCTGATGGTCGAGTCCGAGGCCAAGGAGCTCTCCGAGGACGTGATGCTCGGGGCCGTGATGTTCGGCCACAAGCACTTCCAGCCCGTCATCGAGGCGATCATTCGCCTGGCCGAGAAGGCTGCCAAGGAGCCGCGCGACTTCTCCCCGCCGGAGAACGCCGACGTGGAGAAGGCCGTCCTCGACATCTGCGAGGCGGAGCTGCGCGAGGCCTACAAGAAGACGGTCAAGCAGGAGCGCTACGCGGCCGTCGACGCCGTGAAGGCGAAGGTGGTTGACGCGCTCTGCCCGGCCGAGGGTGAGCAGAAGTTCAGCCCCGAGAAGGTCAAGGCGGCCTTCAAGGAGGCGCAGTCGAAGGTGGTTCGCTGGAACATCCTCGACACCGGCTCGCGCATCGACGGCCGCGACGTGAAGACCGTTCGCCCGATCGTGTCGGAAGTCGGGGTGCTGCCCCGCGCCCACGGCTCCTCGCTGTTCACCCGCGGCGAGACCCAGGCGCTGGTCGTGGCCACGCTCGGCACCGGCGAGGACGAGCAGTTCATCGACGCGCTGGAGGGGACCTACAAGGAGCGCTTCCTGCTCCACTACAACTTCCCTCCCTACTCCGTCGGTGAGACCGGCCGCATGGGCTCGCCCGGCCGCCGCGAGATCGGCCACGGCAAGCTCGCCTGGCGCGCGATCCGTCCCGTTCTGCCGCCGGCCCACGAGTTCCCGTACACGATCCGCGTGGTCTCCGAGATCACCGAGTCGAACGGCTCCTCCTCGATGGCTTCCGTCTGCGGCGGCTCGCTGTCGCTGATGGATGCGGGTGTGCCCCTGCGCCGTCCGGTCGCCGGCATCGCCATGGGCCTGATCCTGGAAGGCGAGCGCTTCGCGGTGCTCTCCGACATCCTCGGCGACGAGGATCACCTCGGTGACATGGACTTCAAGGTGGCCGGCACGGACGAGGGCATCACCTCGCTCCAGATGGACATCAAGATCGCCGGCATCACCGAGGAGATCATGCGCGTCGCTCTCGCCCAGGCGAAGGACGGCCGCGCCCACATCCTCGGCGAGATGGCCAACGCGCTGACCGCGGCCCGCCCCGAACTCGGCGAGTACGCGCCGCGCATCGAGACGATGCAGATCCCCACCGACAAGATCCGCGACGTGATCGGCACCGGCGGCAAGATCATCCGCGAGATCGTCGAGAAGACCGGCGCCAAGATCAACATCGAGGATACCGGCGTCGTGAAGATCGCCTCGTCCGACGGCAAGGCGATCAAGGCGGCCTATAACTGGATCCGCTCCATCGTTGCCGAGCCCGAGGCCGGCACGATCTACGACGGCACGATCGTCAAGATCATGGAGTTCGGCGCCTTCGTGAACTTCTTCGGCGCCAAGGACGGCCTCGTCCATATCTCGGAGCTCGCCGCCCAGCGCGTCGCCAAGGTCGGCGACGTCGTGAAGGAGGGCCAGAAGGTCAAGGTGAAGTTCCTCGGCGCCGACGAGCGCGGCAAGATCCGCCTCTCGATGAAGGTCGTCGATCAGGAGACCGGCGAGGACATCACCGAGAAGCTCAAGGCCGAGCGCGCGGAGCGCGGCGAGCCGGAGCGTGAGGAGCGCAGCGACCGCGGTGACCGCAGTGACCGTGGCGATCGCGGTCCCCGCCGCGACCGCGGCGAGCGCCGCCGGGAGTCGTCGGGCGAATAAGCCCCTCTCACAATCCATACTGGACGCTTGAAGAGCGCGGTCCCTCCGGGGGCCGCGCTCTTTGCTTGAGCGCTTCGAACGCGACCGGCGCTCCGTCCTCTCCGCGCGCGACAACAACATCCTGCCCGGTGCCTCCCGGACCGTGTGCTTCCAGATTATCGCCGGGTTCCGGCGCGCGGGCGCGCTCCAGGCTTCCTTGCCCGCGTGCCCTCCCCCTAACACGGGGGCGACGCCCGCCGCGCGGGTGTCTCCCCCGGAGCCTACCGATGTCCGACGATCTCGTCTTCTACACGAACCCGATGTCCCGCGGCCGGATCGTCCGCTGGATGCTGGAGGAGGTCGGCGCGCCCTACCGCACCGAGATTCTCGGCTACGGCACCTCCATGAAGGCGCCGGCCTACCGGGCGATCAACCCGATGGGGAAGGTCCCCGCCCTCCGCCACGGCGGCACAGTGGTGACCGAGTGTGCCGCGATTCTCGCCTATCTTGCCGACGCCTTCCCTGAGGCCCGGCTCGCCCCTGAGCCGGGCCACAGCGACCGGGCTCCCTATTATCGCTGGCTGTTCTTCTGCGCCGGCCCGATCGAGGCCGCGGTGACGAACGGCGTGCTCAAGGTGAGTGTCCCCGACGATCCGCGCATGCAGGGCATGGTCGGCTACGGTAGCCTGGAGACGGCGCTCGACACGCTCGAGGGCGCGGTCGCCGGGGTGGAGTTCGTGGCAGGCGGCCGGTTCAGCGCTGCCGACCTCTACGTCGCCTCGCATCTCGGCTGGGGCATGCAGTTCGGCACGATTCCGAAGCGCCCTGCCTTCGAGAGCTATGTCGGGCGCCACCTTGAGCGGCCGGCGGCCGTGCGGGCACGGGAGATCGACGACGGGCTTCTCGCACAGGCCGCGAGCGCCTCGTAGCCGCCTTTCCACGGAACGGCGTCGGCCGCCCCGCGTTCGCCCCGCGAACCCGCACGGGCATCAAGAAGGAGCGCGTTGACCGTGAACGAGATGATCGAGGACATTTTCTCCGGCGAGCCGAACCTGAGCATGACAGAGCGGGCCGTCTCCGTCGCGTTGGGTCTCGGTATCGCCGCCGCGGCGGCGCAGCCCCGGCCGAACAAGCTGCTGAGCCTCGCCGCCCTCGTGGTCGGCGTCGGCCTCGCCGTGCGCGGCGCCACCGGCCACTGCGCCGTCAAGGCGGTCACCGCGGGCGGGCGTGACCTGACCGGCTGACGACCGTTCGACGACCTCGACCGGCCGGCGACGCTTCCGCTTCGTTGCCGGACAATGCGGCTCCAACGAAAAGGGGCGCTCCCCGAGGAGCGCCCCTTCCTTCTATTGTCGTCGTGAGATCTCAGAATTCAGAGCGAGCGGCTGCTGGTGCGGCCGGCGATGAAGCCGTAGATCGCGAGCACGACGCAGGCGCCGATAATGGAGCCGATGAAGCGCGCGCCCTCGTTGGGCCCGTACCAGCCGACCGCCTGACCGATGAAGGTCGCGACGAAGGCGCCGACGATGCCGAGGATCGTCGTCATGATGAAGCCCGCGGGCTCCTTGTCACCGGGCATGATGAACTTGGCGATGACGCCGGCCACGAAGCCGATGATGATGGTCCAGAGAATTTCCATTTGGCTCCAACCCCGAAAAGCGCCTTCGACCTGAAGATCAGGCCGGAAGACTTGGCCGTATTCGTGAGGCAAACGCGCGAGCGATGATGCCGGTTGCCTCGCCAGTCACGCCGAGGCGCAAAAAATGCGGGCGGCGCGGGCAAGCTCTCCGAGATCCGTTTCGGGCACCGCTTCGGCCCCCTTTACGGGGAACCGTCCACGGCGGCAGAAGAGTCCGCCTTCAACGAATCGAGACCAGTGCCCTATGACCATCGAACGCTACGAGACCGGTCCCCGCATGAGCCAAGCGGTCGCCCATGGCGGCCTCGTCTTCCTGGCCGGCCAAGTGGCGGCCGACGTTGTCGGCACCGGCGTCACCGCGCAGACGCAGCAGATTCTGGAGCAGATCGACCGGCTGCTGCTGGCGGCGGGCAGCGACAAGTCCCGCATCCTGTCGGCGACGATCTACCTCGCCGACATCGCCGGCTTCGCCAAGATGAACGCGGCCTGGGACGCCTGGGTCGACAAGGACAACCCGCCTGCCCGCGCCACCGTGGAAGCCCGGCTCGTTGCGCCGGAATACCGGGTCGAGATCGCCATCACGGCCGCGCGAGGCAAATCGTGATCCGGCGGCGCCTGTTGGGAGGGCTCGCCGCCCTCCCCCTTCTCCTCACGGCCGCCGCCGGCGTGAGCGCCGAGGAGCGCGTCGTCAACATCTATAACTGGTCGGACTACATCGACCCGAAGGTGCTCGACGACTTCACCAAGGAGACGGGGATCAAGGTCGTCTACGACACCTACGACAACAATGAGATCCTCGAGACGAAGTTGCTCGCCGGCAAGTCCGGCTACGACATCGTCGTGCCCTCCGGCCCCTTCCTGCAGCGCCTGATCAAGGCCGGGGTCTTCCTGCCCCTCGACAAGGCGAAGATCCCGAACCTCAAGAACGCTTGGCCCGAGATCACGGGCCGGCTCCAGGCCTACGATCCCGGCAATACGTTTGCCATCGATTACATGTGGGGCACCACCGGCATCGGCGTGAACCTGTCCGCCGTGCGCGAGCGGCTCGGCGCCAACGCGCCCCTCAACAGCTGGAGCCTCGTGCTCAATCCGGGATTCATCTCGAAGCTCAAGGATTGCGGCGTCATGCTCCTCGATTCCCCCGAGGATCTGATCCCCTCGATCCTGCCCTTCTACGGCTACAAGTCCGACTCGAAGCGCTGGGACGACATCACCACGGTGACCGACGCGCTCTACAAGGTCCGCGGCTCGGTACGGAAATTCCATTCCTCGGAATACATCAACGGGCTCGCCAACGGCGATGTCTGCCTCGCGGTCGGCTATTCCGGCGACGTGATGCAGGCGAAGAAGCGCGCCGAGGAATCGAAGAACGGCGTCGAGATCGCCTACTTCATCCCGAAGGAGGGCGCGCTGATGTGGTTCGACGCCTTCGCGATCCCGAAGGACGCCGCCCACCCGGCCGAGGCGCACGCCTTCATCGACTACATGATGCGCCCGGAAGTGGCGGCGGCCAACACCAACTTCGTGTCCTTCGCCAACGGCAACCTCGCCTCGCAGAAGTTCGTGAAGCCGGAGATCCGGAGCAATCCCGGCATCTACCCGGACGAGGCGGTGATGCAGCGGCTCTCGGTCAACACCGCCTGGAATGACTCGACGCAGCGCTTCGTCACCCGGGCCTGGACGCGGGTGCGCACCGGCCGCTGATTCTTCGGACCAAGTTCGCAGCAACGAAAAAGGCCCCGGCTCTGAGAGCCGGGGCCTTTTCTCGTTCGTCACTCCCCGCCCGTGAAGCGGGCGGGGCGCTCTGGAGTCGTGCCTTACTCGGCCGCGGGCAGCTCGCTGAGCTCGGCGGCGTTGGCCGCGTTCTCAGCGGAGCGCTGCTGCAGGATCAGACTATCGCGGCGGCGCGCGATGGAGCGGATGTCCGCCGCGAGCGAGCCGGTGCCGGCCGGGATGAGCGAGCCGACGATGACGTTCTCCTTCAGCCCCTCCAGGGTATCGACCTTGCCGTTGACCGCCGCCTCGGTGAGGACGCGTGTGGTCTCCTGGAACGAGGCCGCCGAGATGAACGACTTCGTCTGCAGCGACGCCTTGGTGATGCCGAGTAGGACCGGAACGCCCTGGATCGGCTTCTTGCCCTCGGCGAGCAGCTTCTCGTTGTATTCGGCGAGTTCCGTACGGTCGATCTGGTCGCCCGTGAGGATGTCGGAATCGCCGCCGTCGGTGATCTCCACCTTCTGCAGCATCTGCCGGACGATCACCTCGATATGCTTGTCGTTGATCGACACGCCCTGGAGCCGGTAGACCTCCTGGATCTCGTTGACGAGGTAGGCGGCAAGCTCCTCCACGCCCTTGATCGCCAGGATGTCGTGCGGCGCCGGGTTGCCGTCGACGATGTAGTCGCCGAGCTCCACCACGTCCCCGTCCTGCAAGTGGATGTGCTTGCCCTTCGGGATCAGGTACTCGACCGCCTCCGAACCGTCGTGCGGCGTCAGCGTCAGACGACGCTTGTTCTTGTAGTCGCGGCCGAAGGCGATCGTGCCCGACTTCTCGGCGATGATCGCCGCATCCTTCGGACGACGCGCCTCGAACAGCTCCGCCACCCGCGGCAGACCGCCGGTGATGTCGCGGGTCTTGGCCGAGTCCGTCGAGACGCGGGCCAGCACGTCGCCGGCCTTCACCTTCGCACCCGGATCGAGACCGATGATGGCATCGACCGGCAGGAAGTAGCGGGCATCCGAACCGCGCGGCAGCTTCACCGGCTTGCCGTCCTGATCCAGCACGAGCATGGCCGGCTTCAGGTCGGAGGTGCGGGACGAGCCGCGCCAGTCGATGACGACGCGCTTGGCGATGCCGGTCGACTCGTCGGTCGTCTCGGTGATGGACTGGCCATCGTAGAGATCCTCGTAGCCGACGATGCCGTCCACCTCGGCGACGATCGGACGGGTGTAGGGATCCCACTCGGCGATCCGCTGCCCGCGCTTGATCGTGTCGCCCTCGTCCACGCGCACCTTGGCGCCGTATTGCAGGCGGTGGACCGCCCGCTCGGTGCCGTCGGAGCCGACGATCACCACCGCGACCGAACGGCCGGTGGCGATGAGATCGCCGTCCGAGTTTTTGGCGAGCGACCGATTGCGGATCTTGATCGTGCCCTCGAAGCTGGACTCGACGAAGGACGAATCCGCGATCTGCGCCGCGCCGCCGATGTGGAAGGTGCGCATGGTGAGCTGGGTGCCCGGCTCACCGATCGACTGCGCCGCGATGACGCCGACGGCCTCGCCCATGTTGACGGGCGTGCCACGGGCGAGGTCGCGCCCGTAGCAGGTGGCGCAGACACCGCTCTTGGTCTGGCAGACCAGCACCGAGCGGATCTTCACCTCCTGGATGCCCGCGGCGGCGATCGCCGGCAGGTGACGCTCCTCGATCGTCTCGTTGGTCTTGACGATGATGGTACCGTCCTGCGCCACCAGATCCTCGGCCGTGGCACGGCCCAGGATGCGGATGGCGAGCGGCGCGACGACTTGGCCGGCATCGATGATGGCGCGCATCTTGATGCCGTTGGTGGTGCCGCAATCGACTTCGCGGATGACGGCATCCTGCGCCACGTCGACGAGGCGGCGGGTGAGGTACCCCGAGTTCGCGGTCTTCAGCGCCGTGTCCGCGAGGCCCTTACGGGCGCCGTGGGTGGAGTTGAAGTACTCGAGAACGTCGAGGCCTTCCTTGAAGTTCGAGATGATCGGGGTCTCGATGATCTCGCCCGACGGCTTGGCCATGAGGCCGCGCATCGCCGCGAGCTGCTTCATCTGCGCGGGCGAACCACGGGCGCCCGAGTGGCTCATCATGTAGATCGAGTTGACCTGCTTGTCGGCCCCGTTCTCGTCCTTCTGGACGGCGGAGATCCGGCCCATCATCTCGGCGGCGAGCTTGTCGGAGCACTTGGCCCAGGCATCGACGACCTTGTTGTACTTCTCGCCCTGGGTGATCAGGCCGTCGTTGTACTGCTGCTCGTAATCCTTCACGAGCGCGCGGGTGTCGTCGACGATCGACCACTTGTTCTCCGGCACGACCATGTCGTCCTTGCCGAACGAGATGCCGGCGCGGAAGGCGTGGCTGAAGCCGAGCGCCATGATGCGGTCGCAGAAGATCACCGACTCCTTCTGACCGCAGTGGCGGTAGACGGTGTCGATCATCGCCGAGATCTCCTTCTTCGTCATCAGCTTGTTGACGACGTCGAAGGGCACCTTCGGGTGCATCGGCAGCACGCCGGACAGGATCACGCGGCCCGGCGTCGTGTCGTAGATCTTCGACACCGGCTCGCCGTCCGGCCCGAGGCCGCGCCAGCGCCACTTGATCTTCGAGTGCAGCGACACGGTCTTGGCCGCGAGCGCGTGCTCGAGCTGACCGACATCGCCGAACACGCCCTGCATCGGGTTGTTCTTGTCGTCGGCCTTGTGCTCGCCGACCGCGCCATCGGCAACGATCGAGAGGTAATAGAGGCCGAGAACGATGTCCTGCGACGGCACGATGATCGGCTGACCGTTGGCCGGGTGCAGGATGTTGTTGGTCGACATCATCAGGACGCGCGCTTCCAGCTGAGCCTCGAGGCTCAAGGGAACGTGCACGGCCATCTGGTCGCCGTCGAAGTCGGCGTTGAACGCGGCGCAGACCAGCGGGTGGAGCTGGATCGCCTTGCCCTCGATCAGCTTCGGCTCGAACGCCTGGATGCCGAGGCGGTGCAGCGTCGGCGCCCGGTTGAGCATGACGGGATGCTCACGGATGACCTCGTCCAGGATATCCCAGACTTCGGGCTTCTCCTTCTCGACGAGTTTTTTCGCCTGCTTGACGGTCGCGGAGAAACCCTTGGCGTCGAGGCGCGCGTAGATGAAGGGCTTGAACAGCTCCAGCGCCATCTTCTTCGGCAGACCGCACTGGTGCAGCTTCAGCTCCGGGCCGACCACGATGACCGAGCGGCCCGAATAGTCGACGCGCTTGCCGAGCAGGTTCTGGCGGAAGCGGCCCTGCTTGCCCTTCAGCATGTCGGCGAGCGACTTCAGCGGGCGCTTGTTGGCGCCCGTGATGACGCGGCCGCGGCGGCCGTTGTCGAACAGCGCATCGACCGCCTCCTGAAGCATGCGCTTCTCGTTGCGGATGATGATGTCCGGCGCGCGCAGCTCGATCAGCCGCTTGAGGCGGTTGTTGCGGTTGATGACGCGGCGGTAGAGGTCGTTGAGATCGGACGTGGCGAAGCGACCGCCGTCCAGCGGGACCAGCGGGCGCAGGTCCGGCGGAATGACGGGCACGACCGTCAGGATCATCCACTCGGGCTTGTTGCCCGAGAGCTGGAACGCCTCGATGATCTTGAGGCGCTTCATCAGCTTCTTCGGCTTCAGCTCGGAGGTCGTCGTCGCGATCTCCTCCTTGAGCGAAGTCGCGATGCCCTCGAGGTCGAGCTCCTGCAGGATGCGCCGGATCGCCTCGGCGCCGATCATCGCGGTGAACGAATCCTCGCCGTACTCCTCCTGAGCGCGCAGGTACTCCTCCTCCGACAGGAGCTGACGCTCCTTGAGGGGAGTGAGGCCCGGCTCGATGACGACGTAGGACTCGAAGTACAGGATCCGCTCAAGGTCCTTGAGCGCCATGTCGAGCAGCAGGCCGATGCGGCTCGGCAGTGACTTCAGGAACCAGATGTGAGCGACGGGGGCGGCGAGCTCGATATGGCCCATGCGGTCGCGCCGGACGCGCGCGAGGGTGACCTCGACGCCGCACTTCTCGCAGATGACGCCCTTGTACTTCATGCGCTTGTACTTGCCGCACAAGCATTCGTAGTCCTTGATCGGCCCGAAGATGCGCGCGCAGAACAGACCGTCGCGCTCGGGCTTGAAGGTCCGGTAGTTGATCGTCTCGGGCTTCTTGATTTCGCCGTAGGACCAAGACAGGATTTTTTCGGGCGACGAGATCGAGATCTTGATCTGGTCGAAGCTCTGCGGCTGGGCCTGCTGATTGAAAAGGTTCATGACCTCTTGGTTCATGATCCGCTCCTTGCTCGCCGGCTGCCCCGCGCCTGGGCAGTCACGGCTTGATCCTCATGGCGCCGCGCTCGTCCGGAGCGCCGCTGGCCGTCGTCACGTGTCGGAAGGCCCCGCCCCTTCCCGCTCGACCGCGGCGGCGCCTCGCGAGAGGCACCGCCGCGGGAGGTGATGGCTTGGCGTTACTCGGCGGCGTCGGCCGGCGGCTCGATCTGGTCGTTGGCCGCCTGCTGCTGCTTGGAGTTCGTCAGCTCGACGTTGAGGCCGAGCGAGCGCATCTCCTTGACGAGCACGTTGAAGGACTCGGGGATACCGGCCTCGAAGGTGTCGTCGCCGCGGACGATCGCCTCGTAGACCTTGGTGCGGCCGGCCACGTCGTCCGACTTCACCGTGAGCATCTCCTGCAGCGTGTAGGCCGCACCGTAGGCCTCCAGCGCCCAGACCTCCATCTCACCGAAGCGCTGGCCGCCGAACTGCGCCTTACCGCCCAGCGGCTGCTGGGTGACGAGCGAGTACGGACCGATCGAGCGCGCGTGGATCTTGTCGTCCACGAGGTGGTGCAGCTTCAGCATGTAGATGTAGCCCATGGTGACCTTGCGGTCGAAGGGCTCGCCGGTCCGCCCGTCGTAGAGCGTCGACTGCGCCGAGCGGTCGAGCCCGGCCATCTCCAGCATCGTCTCGATGTCGGCTTCCTTGGCGCCGTTGAACACCGGCGTCGCCATCGGCACGCCGCGGCGGACGTTGTTGCCGGCCTCGGCCAGAGCCTCGTCGGAGAGCCCTTCGAGTTCGCTGGCTGAGTAGATCGCTTCCATTTCGGCCCGCAGCGGCGCGATGTCCTGATTCCTCAGATAGGCATCGACCGCCTTCGAGACCTTGCGACCCAAGCCCGCAGCCGCCCAGCCGAGGTGCGTCTCCAGGATCTGGCCGACATTCATGCGCGAGGGCACGCCGAGCGGGTTGAGCACGATGTCGGCATGCGTGCCGTCCTCGAGGAACGGCATGTCCTCGATCGGCACGATGCGCGACACCACACCCTTGTTGCCGTGGCGGCCGGCCATCTTGTCGCCGGGCTGGATCTTGCGCTTCACCGCCACGAAGACCTTGACCATCTTCATGACGCCGGGCGGAAGCTCGTCGCCGCGCTGCAGCTTCTCGACCTTGTCGAGGAAGCGCTGCTCAAGGCGCTTCTTCGACTCGTCGTACTGCTTCTGCATCGCCTCGATCTCCGTCATCAGACGGTCGTCGACGACGGCGAACTGCCACCATTGCGAGCGGGGATACTCGCTGATGATCTCGCGGGTCAGCGTGGTGTCCTTGCGGAAGCCCTTCGGACCGGCGATCGGCGACTGACCGATCAGCACCTCGGCTAGACGCGCGTAGGTGTTGCGGTCGAGGATGGTCTGCTCGTCGTCGCGGTCCTTGGCGAGACGCTCGATCTCCTCGCGCTCGATCGCCTGGGCGCGCTCGTCCTTGTCGACGCCGTGGCGGTTGAACACCCGGACCTCGACGATCGTGCCCGTGACACCGGGGGGCACGCGCAAGGACGTGTCGCGCACGTCGGACGCCTTCTCGCCGAAGATGGCGCGGAGCAGCTTCTCCTCCGGCGTCATCGGGCTCTCGCCCTTCGGCGTGATCTTGCCGACGAGGATGTCGCCGGCATGCACCTCCGCGCCGATATAGACGATGCCGGCCTCGTCGAGGTTCTTGAGCGCCTCTTCCGAGACGTTCGGGATGTCGCGGGTGATCTCCTCCGGACCCAGCTTGGTGTCGCGGGCCATCACCTCGAATTCCTCGATGTGAATCGAGGTGAACACGTCATCCTTCACGATCCGCTCGGAGAGCAGGATCGAGTCCTCGAAGTTGTAGCCGTTCCACGGCATGAACGCGACGAGCACGTTGCGGCCGAGCGCGAGCTCACCGAACTCGGTCGAGGGACCGTCGGCGATGATCTCGCCCTTCTTCACCGGCTCGCCGACGCGCACCAGCGGCTTCTGCGTGATGCAGGTCGACTGGTTCGAGCGCTGGAACTTCTGCAGGCGGTAGATGTCGACGCCGGGCTTGGTCGGGTCGGTCTCTTCCGTCGCGCGGATGACGATACGGGTGGCGTCCACCTGATCGACGATGCCGGAGCGGCGGGCGGCGATGGCGGCGCCGGAGTCACGGGCGACCACGGCCTCCATGCCGGTGCCGACGAAGGGCGCGTCGGCGCGGACCAGCGGCACCGCCTGGCGCTGCATGTTCGAGCCCATCAGCGCGCGGTTGGCGTCGTCGTTCTCGAGGAACGGGATCAGCGCCGCGGCGACCGACACGAGCTGCTTCGGCGACACGTCCATGAGATCGACGCGGTCGGGAGCGACCACGATGACCTCACCCGCGCGGCGGCAGACGACGAGATCATCCGTCAGCTTGCGACCCTCGTCCATGCCGGCATTGGCCTGGGCGACGTAGTACTTCGCCTCCTCCATGGCGGAGAGGTAGGCGACCTCGTCGGTCACCACGCCGTCCTTCACCCGGCGGAACGGCGTCTCGATGAAGCCGTACTTGTTCACGCGGGCAAACGTCGCCAGCGAGTTGATGAGGCCGATATTCGGGCCTTCCGGCGTCTCGATCGGGCAGATACGGCCGTAATGCGTCGGGTGCACGTCGCGCACCTCGAAGCCGGCGCGCTCGCGGGTCAGACCGCCCGGGCCGAGCGCTGAGAGGCGGCGCTTGTGCGTCACTTCCGACAGCGGATTGGTCTGGTCCATGAACTGCGAGAGCTGCGACGAGCCGAAGAACTCGCGCACGGCCGCCGCCGCGGGCTTCGCGTTGATCAGGTCCTGCGGCATCACCGTGTCGATGTCGACCGAGGACATACGCTCCTTGATGGCGCGCTCCATCCGCAGGAGACCCAGGCGGTACTGGTTCTCCATCAGCTCGCCGACCGAGCGGACGCGGCGGTTGCCGAGGTGGTCGATGTCGTCGATCTCGCCCTTGCCGTCGCGCAGGTCCACCAGCGCCTTGACGACCGCGAGCATGTCCTCGCGGCGCAGCGTCCGCACGGTGTCGGCGGCGTCCAGGTCGAGACGCATGTTCATCTTCACGCGGCCGACGGCGGAGAGGTCGTAGCGCTCGGCGTCGAAGAACAGCGAGTGGAACATCGCCTCCGCGGTGTCGAGCGTCGGCGGCTCGCCGGGGCGCATGACGCGGTAGATGTCGAACAGCGCGCCCTCGCGGCCGGAATTCTTGTCCACCGCCAGCGTGTTGCGGATGTAGGGACCGACATTGACGTGGTCGATGTCGAGCACCGGGATCTCGGTGATGCCGACATCGTCGAGCGCCTTGAGCAGCTTCTCGGAGATCTCGTCGCCGGCCTCGGCCCAGATCTCGCCGGTGTTGGCGTTGACGAGATCCTCGGCGATGTACTGGCCGACGAGATCCTCGTCGGTCGCCTTGAGGAACTTGGTGCCCTTCTCGCCGATCAGGCGCGCGTTGCGGGCGTTGAGCTTCTTGCCGGCCTCGAGCACCACCTCGCCGGAATCGGCGTCGATGAGATCGACGGAGGCCTTGAAGCCCTTCAGACGCTCGGCGTCGAACGGCACGCGCCAGTCCGCGCCGTCCCGCTCGTACGAGACGCGGTTGTAGAAGGTCGAGAGGATCTCTTCGCCGTCGAGGCCGAGCGCGAACAGGAGCGAGGTGACCGGCAGCTTGCGCTTGCGGTCGATGCGCACGTGCACGATGTCCTTGGCGTCGAACTCGACGTCGAGCCAGGAGCCCCGGTAGGGGATGATGCGGGCGGCAAACAAGAGCTTGCCCGAGGAGTGGGTCTTGCCCTTGTCGTGGTCGAAGAACACACCCGGCGAGCGGTGCATCTGCGAGACGATGACGCGCTCGGTGCCGTTGACGATGAAGGTGCCGTTGTCCGTCATGAGCGGCATGTCGCCCATGTAGACGTCCTGCTCCTTGATGTCCTTGACCGACTTGGCGCCGGTATCCGGGTCCACGTCGAACACGATCAGGCGCAGCGTCACCTTGAGCGGGGCCGCGAAGGTGATGCCGCGCTGGCGGCACTCGTCGACGTCGTATTTCGGCTGCTCGAAGGTGTAGCGCACGAACTCCAGGAGCGCCGTCGAGGCGAAGTCGGAGATCGGGAAGACCGACTTGAAGACGCTCTGAAGACCTTCGTCGGCACGTCCGCCTTCCGGCTCGTCCACCATCAGGAACTGGTCGTAGGACGCCTTTTGAACCTCAATGAGGTTCGGCATCTCGGCGACTTCCCGGATCTTGCCGAAGAACTTGCGAATGCGCTTGCGACCGACCAGCGTATTGGCCATGAGACCTCGCTCCACCACCTCAGCGTAGGGTGCCCGGGGAAGGCGAAGAGCCTCCCATCACCGGGCTCGAAGGGCCGCCCCGCCGGACGATCAGCCCACCCGAACCGAATTCGTCTTCTGTTCGCCGCGCTCCCGCCTTCGGAAACGACGGCCGCCCGAAGCGGCGTTAGCCCGCGAGCCGGAGCCCGCGGGCGTCTGGCCGGCGCGGCCCCGAGGGACACGCGCCGGATGCGATGGGCCTGGAACGGCCCATCGACGGATTACTTGAGCTCGACCTTGGCGCCGGCCTTCTCGAGCTGGGCCTTGATCTTCTCGGCCTCGTCCTTGGCCACCGACTCCTTGACCGGCTTCGGGGCGCCCTCGACGAGGTCCTTGGCCTCCTTGAGGCCGAGGCCGGTGATCGCGCGGACCTCCTTGATGACCTCGATCTTCTTGTCGCCGGCCGAGGCCAGGACGACGGTGAACTCGGTCTGCTCCTCGGCAGCCGGGGCAGCGGCGCCACCACCGGCCGGACCAGCGGCGACGGCGACGGCGGCAGCGGCCGAGACGCCCCACTTCTCCTCGAGGAGCTTGGCGAGCTCGGCGGCCTCGAGAACGGTCAGCGAGGAGAGGTCCTCGACGATCTTGGCGAGATCAGCCATGTGCGTATTCCTTGCGTATATCGGTTTGAACGGATGGTTTCGCTAGGGGCGAACGGCTCAGGCCGCCTCGTCCTTCTTGGCATAGGCCCCGAACACGCGGGCGAGCTTGGCCGCCGGCGCGTTGACGACCTGAGCGACCTTGGTCGCGGGAGCCTGGATGAGGCCCACGAGCTTGGCGCGCAGTTCGTCGAGGGACGGGAGCGTGGCGAGTGCCTTCACGCCGTCCGGGTTCAGGGCAGTCGTTCCCATGGCGCCGCCGAGAATCACGAGCTTGTCGTTCGTCTTGGCGAAGTCCACCGCAACCTTGGCGGCCGCAACCGGATCGCTCGAATAGGCGAGCAGGGTCGGGCCCTTCAGGAGGGGCTTGATGGAGGCGACGTCCGTGCCATCGAGAGCGATGCTGGCGAGCCGGTTCTTGGCGACCTTCACGGTGGCGCCGGCCTGCTTCATCTGCGAGCGCAGCTTCTGCATGTCGGCGACCGTGAGGCCCTTGTAGTGGGCCACGACGACGACGGCGTTCGCGGTGAACACGCCGTTGAGCGTCGAGACGAGATCAGCTTTAGCTGTCCGGTCCACTGGTGCTCTCTCCGGTTGGCGGAACCTGAGACAGGCCCGCCGGTTGCACTTGCCGCCCGGAACGGAACTCGGCTGAGAAGCCGGAACCGTCGCCCAGGCGACGTCTCACGGCCCTGTCCCCTTGAAGCGCCGTGAGGCCCCTCGCAGGTGAGATTGGTTCAAACCGACGCCTCCCCCGGTGCCTGCCGGCCCCGAAGCGAGGTGTAAGAAATTCGGTCTTCCCCGTCTGTGCAGGCTGTCTCCGATTAAGCCGGTTGCCCGGCGCCTGCAGTCTCGGACAGGACATAGCCGGAAACGGCGCTCAGAGCGGTTGCTCCAAGTCCCTTCCGGCCATCACCACCCGGTCGCCCGGGCGGCATCTCGAATGGAAACCGACCGATCGGCCGATCCCTTCCAATGGGTGAATTCGTGGAGCGCGGTCTATAGCGGCGTGCAAGCTCCCTGCCAAGTCCCGCAACGCGACTTTTCCGTCGCAGGCAAGCGCTCAGGCAGCAGCGCGGACGCGAAGATGAGCTCGCAGGCCCGTCCGCGGGCACCGTCCCCGGCCGGAGGCACGCACGGGCCTCCCCTCTTGCCTCAGGCACTTGCCTTAACCGCGCCTTGACTCTGTCCCCGCCGCATCCGCCGGGTCACGTGGTCCGTGTGCGCCAGCGCATCACCGCCCCTGTCGCGACCGCTCTACACCGCAGCGCACAAAAGCGCACAAAGGCGGGGATGGTTCGGGCGATGGCCTCGAAGGTATTGTTGGCTCTGGTGGTGCTCGTCTTCGTCCTGGACGGCCACCTGCCCGGGATGCGCGAGCTGCGCAATCCGGATGCCGAAGGCGGCAAAGGCGTGAGCCGCGCCTCGCTCCTGTCGAAGCGGTCGGAGGCCTGAACTCCGAGCCGCCCGCCGTCGTCCGCCCGGGTCGGCTCGGGATCAGTAGTTGATCTGCAACTGCCCGCGGAACAGGTCGCCCTCGGCCCGGCCGAAGCGACCGATATTGGCCTCGCGACGCTTCATGTTGGCGTAGGCGAGGGTCAGCTCGACCGACTTGATCGGCTGGAACTCGACACCGAGCTCGAACTCGTCGGTGTCGAGGCGCGGCGCGCCGGTCGCCACCTTCCAGCCGCCGTCGTAGGTCTGCCAGCGGGCGTAGGGCATGAACGGACCGACCGGGGAGTGATCGACCTTGACCATCGCCTGGATGTAGCCGCCCTGGAGCGGCTTGGTCTGGATCGTTCGGGTGACAGGGTCGTATTCCGGACCGCGGCCCCAGTTCCACTCGCCCTGCAGGCCGAAAGGCTGCGGGTAGAGGATCGCGTGCAGGCCGACGCGCTCGTCGTCGTAGCCGCGGCCGAGGGCGGTCGTGGTGCCGAAAGTGGCTTCCGGCCGGAAGCGGTTGCGGTAGGCCGATCCGCCGACCTCCAGCACCTGCCCCCGGAACGCCTTCCCGAGCCCGTCGAGTTCGAACGGCCAGGTCGCCATCACCACCGTCATCAGGTCGTTGTTGGCCTCGATCCGGTTGATGGTCTGGCCGTTGTAGATGCCGACGCCGAAGGCGCCGTAATTGCCGAACAGCTTCTGGCCGCCCTTGGCGAGGCGGTCCCAGATGCGCTGCACGTGCCAGGGCGTGTAGTAGTAGGTGATGCCGATGTCGCGCTCGCCGGGCACCGCGCTGTTGATCGCGTCGGAGCGGTCCAGCGTCAGGCGGTTCTGCGAGGATTGCAGGTTCTCCCAGCCGTAGGGCACCTTCTGCTGGCCGAAGCGAAGCTTGGTCCGGCGCTCGTCGTCGAGGAACACGTCGGCATAGGCGTCGCGCAGCTGGGTGTAGTTCTGGCGCACCTCGCTGCCGGCTTGGTTCGAGACGTTCACCGCGAAGTCGGGCTGGAGGTAGATGAACACCCGCTCGTGGATGTCGCCCTGCAGGACCAAGCGCACCCGGCGGAAGGTGAAGTTGTTGCGGTCGGTGATGCCGCTGTCGTGGACCGAGCGCAGCCGCGAGAGGCCGGCCGGCGCCGTGTCGTCGCCGGACAGGAACTCGTTGCCGCGCAGCTGCGTGTAGCCGCGCAGCGACAGGCGCTCGAACCAGGTCTTGGGACGGCCGGCGTGGCGGGGGTCATCCGCGAGCAGCTCGGGCGCGGGCGGCACCAGCGCGTCGTACCACGTGTCCGGCTCGTCGAGGGCGAAGCGGTGCGGAACCGGGCCGGACGCGGCCGGCTGCGCCACCGCGGACTCGATCGGCCGGCCGGCGGCGGGGAAGGTGCCGGCATCGGTGGTGCGGGCCTTCGCCGGGCGCATGGCGACGGGGCCGCCACGCCGTCCCCCCCGGCCCTGCGCCTCCGACTGCGCCTTGATCATCGCCTTGAGCTCGTTGATCTGGCGCTGCAGCTCCGCGACGGTCTGGGCCCGAGCCTGCGCCGCGGGGAGCACCAGGGCGCTCGATAAGAGCAGCGCGGCGAGAAGACGTCGTTTCATCGTTCAAATCCCCATCGCGTCCCAGGCCGGCGTGATGACGCTCGCCGTGTTGTGCCGGGATGCGCGCATCCACAGGTTGGGTTCGAAGCAGCAGGGCGAATCCGGGCGACGGCCTGGGAGGCGTTTGACCGGATGCCGGCCAAAGACGCGGCGGCCGGCAAACTCGTTAGGCGGCTCAGTCGTTTAGCGACCCCGATGCATCCCGCATCCGGGAAAGGGCGATAGCATCGCCTTCGAGCAATTGAAAGTAAATCGATAATGATAGTGAGGTTAAGTCCGACTCATTACTATATAGACGATGTATTTCGAACATTAATCCAGCAAGATCGCCAATTTATTTCGTCATAAAACTGACGTGCAAAAATGCTTCTCTGTTTCTTTCAAGCCTGTGTCACTCTTGGCGGCCGAGGCAGGATTGGCCGTCTCAAGTCCGGAAAACTTGGTCCCCCTCAGGCGGTCACCCCCGGCCCGGGCCAAAAGGACAGCGCGGTGCCTCATGCGCCCGCCGCATGCCGCCACCGCCGGGGCACGGTTGATCGTTCGATGTGTCCGCACGGCCGCGGCGGGGCGGCCGCGCCGTCCGGCAGACCCGTCCGCGCCGACGCGCCGGGCCGGCCGGCTTCCGAAGCACGATGTCACGCCAAAGAGAGGAGCAGGGGGGACGCCAAAGCGCGGCACTGTGCTAGATTGGCGGCCATGCGATGCCCCCTCCCCATCTCCTCCCGTCGGCGCATCCTGTGCGTCTTCCCCGCCTACACGCCGTCCTTCGGCACGTTCTCCCATGCCTACCCATTGATGGGCGGGGTGAAGGCGTTCATGCCGCCCCAGGGGCTCCTGGTGATCGCGGCCTACATGCCCGAGAACTGGGAGTGCCGGTTCATCGATGAGAACATCCGACCGGCTTCACCTCAGGATTTCGCCTGGGCCGACGCGGTGTTCGTCTCGGGCATGCACATCCAGGAAGGCCAGATCCACGATATCAGGCGGCGGGCACACGAGGCCGGCAAGGTCGCGGTGCTCGGCGGCCCCTCGGTGTCCGGCGCGCCGGAGAAGTACCCGGATTTCGACTATCTTCATGTCGGCGAGATCGGCGACGCCACCGACCGGCTGATCGAGATTTTGGACCGCGATCTGTCCCGCCCGGCGGCTCAGGTCGTGCTCGATACCAAGGACCGGCTGGCGCTCGCCGACTTCCCGGCCCCGGCCTACGAGGCGGTGCCGCTTAAGCGCTACCTGATCGGCTCACTCCAGTTCTCGTCCGGCTGTCCCTATCGCTGCGAGTTCTGCGACATCCCGCAGCTCTACGGGCGTCAGCCGCGGTTGAAGAGCCCGGAGCAGATGTGCGCCGAGCTCGACGCGATCATCAGCCAACCGGGCCACCCGGCGGTGGTCTACTTCGTCGACGACAACTTCATCGCCAATCGCAAGGCGACCCGTGAGATGCTGCCCCACCTCGTGGAGTGGCAGAAGCGGAACAACTACCCCCTTCAGTTCGCCTGCGAGGCGACGCTGAACATGGCCAAGCAGCCCGAGATCCTTGAGCTGATGCGGCAGGCCAACTTCATGACGGTGTTCGTCGGCATCGAGACCCCGGAGGCCGAGGCGCTCAAGGGCATCGACAAGACTCACAACGCCGCCGTGCCGATGTACGAGGCGATCGAGACGCTCAACTCCTACGGACTGGAGGTGACCTCAGGCATCATCCTCGGCCTCGACTCGGACTCCGACAAGTCCGAGCAGAACCTGATCGACTTCATCGACAAGTCCGCGATTCCGGTGCTGACGATCAACCTGCTCCAGGCGCTGCCCAAGACGCCGCTCTGGGACCGGCTCGAGCGCGAGGGCCGGCTCCTCCACGACGCCAGCCTCGAATCGAACGTGCTGTTCAAGCGCCCGCACGACACCGTGGTGAGCTCCTGGCGGCGCGCCATCGCCCACGCCTACGCGCCCGAGCACCTGTTCGAGCGCTTCAAGCACCAGTGCGACGTGACCTACGGCAACCGCATCGTCACGCCGACCAAGGGCAAGCTCACGGTCACGAACCTGCGCCGCGGCCTGATCCTGGGCTTCAACATCATCACCCGCGTCGGGCTGTTCTCCGATTACCGCCGGCCGTTCTGGCGGGCGGCGGGCCATGCGCTGAAGCGCGGGCAGATCGAGGCGGTGTTCAACATGGGCTTCGTCGCCCACCACCTGATCCGCTTCACCCGCGAGGCGCTGCGAGGCGAGCACAACGCTTCCTTCTACGCCGCCAAGGCGGCGGAGGCCGAGGCGCAACGCCAGCGCAGCTGGTGGGAGAATGCCCGACGCCGCCTCGCACCGGAGCGCGAGGCAGCCTGACCTTCCCGGATTTCGGGCGAACCGGTTCCCAGGGTGGGCGGCGAGAATGCCCGCCCCCTCTCAGGCGAAAGCCTCGCCTTCAGGCGTAGACCTTGGCCGGCAGCTCGGCGAACAGGGCGCGCAGGCGTGCCCGTTCCAGATCTGAGGACCCCGTCATGGGGGTTATCATCGGTCCTGTCATGGGAGTCGGCCGGGCGAAGAGGTAGCCCTGCATCTGGTCGCAGCCGAGCTCGCGCAGCACGGCGAGCTGCTCCTGCGTCTCCACGCCCTCGACTGTGACCTGAAGGCCGAGATTGTGCCCGAGATGGGTGATCGCGCGCACGATCGTCAGCGAGTCCGCGTGCTGTCCGAGCCGGCGGACGAAGGACTGATCGACCTTGATCTTGTCGAACTTGAACCGCTGCAGGTAGCTCAAGGAGGAGTAGCCCGTCCCGAAATCGTCCAGCGCGAGGCGCACGCCGAGGGTGCGGAGCGCCGTGAGCACCTCCACCGCCATCGCCGCGTCCTGGATGAAGACGCCCTCGGTGATCTCCAGCACCAGCCGTCCCGGCGGAAGCCCGTGGCGGCCGAGCACCGCCGCCACGCCGGCGGCGAAGCCCGGTTGGCGGAACTGCTTCGGCGAGACGTTGACCGAGACCCGCCAGGGATGCGGCCAAGCGGCGGCCGCGGCGCAGGCGGCGTCGAGCACCCAGGCACCGATCCGCCCGATCTGATCGGTCTGTTCGGCGAGCGGGATGAACTCGGCCGGGAGGACGCAGCCGCGCTCCGGATGGTGCCAGCGGATCAGTGCCTCGAAGGTCTCGATCTCGCCGGTGCGGCCGTTGACGATCGGCTGGTAGTAGAGCTGCAGCTCGCCGCGCGGGATCGCGCCGCTCAGCTCGTGCTCGATCCGGCGGCGCGCCTGGAGTTGCTCGTCCATCGCCGCCTCGAAGAAGCGCACCGCGCCGCGCCCCTCGTCCTTGACCCGGTACAGGGCGGTGTCGGCGGCGCGCTTCAGGCTCTCGGCCGTGCTGCCGTCGCTGGGATAGACGGCGATGCCCGCCGAGGCGCCGATCTCGATGCGCAATGCTTCGCTGTGACCTCCGCCCTGGCCCTCGATCTGAAACGGGCGGCCGAGCGCCTCGACCAGCCGCTCCGCGGTCTCGGCGATCTGCGCGAGGGTGCGGGTATGGGCCAGGACGATCACGAACTCGTCGCCGCCGATCCGGGCGAGCGTATCGGTCGGGCGCAGCTCGGCCAGCATGCGCTTGGCCGCCTGCACGAGCAGGGCGTCGCCCGTGGCGTGACCGTGGAAGTCGTTGACGGGCTTGAAGCGGTCGAGGTCGAGATAGACCAGCGCCACGCTCGTCCCGTTCTCGGCCGCCGTCTCCAGGGCGAGGCCCAGGCGCTCCTCCAGCAAGGTGCGGTTGGGCAGATCGGTCAGGGCGTCGTGCAGGGCCAGGTGGCGGATGCGCGCCTCGTCGCGGCGGCGCTGGCTGAGATCGCGCAGGGCCACCGCTGTGGCGGGCCGACCGAGATACTCGATGGGGCGGCAGGAGAGCTCCACCAGCACGAGGGTGCCGGCCGCCGAGCGGATCTCGAACTCCTCCGGACGCAGATCCTCCGGGCGGCAGCGGCTGCGCCGCATCAGAGCCGGTGCGGCGGCCTCGGTGAACAGGTCCAAAATCGGCCGACCGATGATCTCCTGCGCGGTCGTCTCAAACAGGCGCAAGCCCGCCTGATTGATCTCGACCACCCGGCCGTCGCGGTGGATGAACAGCACCTCGTGGGCGAGGTTGCCGAGCAGGCGCATGCGGCTCAGCTCATCCATGCTGCGGCGCATGAGATGCCGCTGCATCAGCAGCGCGGCGAGGCCGGCAGCGAGGACGACGAGGCTGACGAGCCCCACCGCGAGGCCGAGTTGCGTCGAGCCCAGGACGGAACCGCCATCCTCCCGCGGGGCGGCAGGCGCGACGGTGAGCGCCGTCATGCCGGTGAAATGCAGGCCGCAGATCGCCAGCGCCAGCCAGAGCGTGACTTCGATTCTGCGGCCGAGTCCGGTGAGGTCGCCGGCCCGGGCGAGGGCGATCACCCCCAGGGTCGCGCAGAGGCCGAGCGAGGCGTGGACATAGGCGTCCTCGAAAACGAGCAGGCTGCTCGCCGCCATCGCGCTCACACCCGTATAGTGCATCCCCGAGATCGATGCAGCCAGCGCCATCCCGGCCGCGGCCACCTTGAGCGGGTCGTGGCGTGCGGGGGCCCAGATCAGGAGGGCGACCAGGGCTCCGGCCACCGCGATCGCGATCGAGGCGGCCGTGGGCAGGAGGTCGTAGGCCGTCTGACCACCGGGCTGGAAGGCGAGCATCGCGACGAAGTGGAGCGACCAGACGCTGCAGCCGAACACCGCCGCCGCCACGACCAGCCGGGAGGGAAGGGCCCGGCGCTCGGCCTGCACGGCCTCGGCCATCAGGGTCACTGTCGAGAAGCAGCCGAGCAGGCAGATGCCCGCCGAGATGACAACAAGGCCGAGATCGTGCTGTTGCGCGACGCAGGCGACGATTTTGAGCATGATGGATGGAGAGCCCGACAACCCAGGGCCGGCTTAGGCTCCGCATCTTAAGGTGCCGTTGCTGAGATTCTTCTCAATTCTCGCATTTTCGTGAACGAAGATCGAATAACCAACCCACGTTATCTTTTATTACTGTTCAGTCGCCGCGTAATTCAAAGCACAATTTCTGCGTTAGCGCGCGGCACGCCTCTGTGTTCGGACCTTGACGGTGCCGCCTCCCCTGTCTAGAGGCCCCTCATCATGACGGGCCTCCTCCTCTCCGGATCGTATCGCGCGCCGCTCCCTTAGCGGTGCTGGACTCGTCATGTCTTCAGCTGCCGCGTCGTCGGCGGCTTGAGGATCATGGAACATCCCGTGACGGACCGCCGACCTCGCCCTATCCCGAGGTCACACCGTGTCTGCTCCACATCCTCTCTCCCCTCGCCTGTCGATCGGTCTCGTCGGCTTCGGCGCGTTCGGCCGGTTGATCGCCCGCCATCTCGCGCCGCACGCCGCTCTGACGATCCACGACCCCTCCCTGCCGGCCGGGAGGCTCGCGGCACATCTCGCGGCACAGGCGGGACCGGAAGCGGTCGCGGCCGATCTTCCGGGCTTGGCGGATTGTCCCGTGGTGATCCTTGCCACACCGGTGGCGAGCCTCGCCGAGGCGGTGCGCGCCCTCGCCCCGCATCTGCGGCCGGGCACGCTCGTGGTCGATGTCGGCTCGGTGAAGATGGGACCCGCCGCGATCCTGCAGGAGGGATTGCCGGCCGATGTCGAGATCCTCGCGACCCATCCGCTGTTCGGACCGCAGAGCGCCAGCGACGGCGTCCGGGGCCTGAAGATCGCCGTCTGCCCGATCCGCGGACGGCGGGCCCTGAGAGCGGCCGCCTTCCTGCGGCGCGTGCTCGGCCTCGACGTCATCCTGACGACGCCGGACGCGCATGACCGGGCGATGGCCTCGGTTCAGGGGCTGACCCACCTCATCGCCAAGGTTCTGGTGGCGATGGAGCCGCTGTCGACGCGAATGACGACGCGCAGCTTCGACATGCTGATGCAGGCGGTCGACATGGTGCGGCACGATGCACCGGACGTGTTCCACGCCATCGAGCGCGCGAACCCGCACGCGGCACAGGTGCGGCGGCGCTTCTTCACGCTCGCCGGCCAGCTCGATGCCGAGTTATCCGACGCAGCCGAGCACGGAGCGGTCAGGCACGAGGCGCTCCCGCTTGCCTCGTAGATCGGCACGCTTGACGCCGAACCGCGGAGGGTCCGGCGCCAAGCGTGCCGCAGCGATCAAGGGGCGATCAGTACTTGCGCACCAGCGGGGCCGGGGCGACGGCGGCGGGGGCGTCCCACTGGTAGCGGAACCCGACCGAGACGACGTCGGCGCTGACGTCGGTCGAGGCTGCGAGCGGGATGTTGCCGATGTTGTAGTCGCGGCCGGGCCCAGCCAGGAGGAGGCCGCGGTCGAAGAAGGCGTGAGCGTAGCTGGCCGTCAGCAGCACCTTCTCGCTCCAGCGATAGCTGCCGCCGATCGAGACGACGTAGCGGTCGCTGTCGGGCAGGCGCGCCGAGCGGTTCGAGACGTCGATCGGCACATTGTCGTAGCCGAAGCCGGCCCGGAGGGTCAGGTTCGGCGACCAGTCGTACTCGGCACCGATCGAGTAGAAGAACGAGTCCTTGAAGTTGAGCGGCAGGTGGTTGACCGTCACGCCGAGCGCCTTCGAGACGATGCCGACGTCGCCGAGTCTCGACCAGTTGTCCCACTCGAAGCCGAGATTGATCCGGGTGACCGGGTTGATCGCCTGGGTCAGGCCGACGCTGACCTTCTCGGGTGTGTTGAGGTTGGCCCGCACCTGCCCCAGGGCGATGGCCTGCCGCGGATCGGGGAAGCCGATCGAGCCCTCGATGTCGTGGTGGACCGAGGAGCGATAGCCGACGCCGATCACCGTGCCGGCGGCGGGAGTGACCAGGACACCGGCGGTGAAGCCCACGCCCCAGGACTCGCCCTTGAGGAAGCCCGACGGGTAGAGGCCCGGGAAGACCCCGGGCACCGGGACCGCCTGGCGCAGGGTCAGGCGGAAATACTCGATGCTCGGGCCGGCGGCGACGGACAGCCAGTCGTTGACCTTGAATCCGACCACCGGGTTGAAGGCCAGCGAGAAGATCCGCGAGGAACGGGCATAGACCGAGCCCGCCCAATCCTGGCGCGGCTTGGTGACGAGGCCGTAGGGCGCGCCGGTCTGGATGCCGACCCAGAGCCGGTCGGTGAGCTGGTAGGAGGTTGCGCCCGAAGGCACCACGGCGCCCTGGCCGACCTCGCCGGAAGAGCCGAACGGCAGCAAGCCCGGCGCGGTCCCCACCGTCGGCGTGATCTCGCCCGAGAGATTGATGAAGCTCAGGCTCTGCTCGCTGGCGAAGCCCGGCCGCATCGTCACGGTCGCCGGGTTCCAGAAAATCGACGAGACGCCCGCCCCGCCCGACGCCGCGCCCGCGAAGGCGACGCCCAACCCCTGTGCACTCTGCTCGCGCAGGCCGAAGGCACCGGCCTGCGCCGCCGTCGCGCCCGCCACCGAAGCGGCCGCGACAGCGCCCGCGAGCCCGAGCGCGCGGATCGTCCCCCCAGTCATTCTTGTTCTCCGAAGCGTTCTTGCAGACCCAAGTCGCACGGACGACCGAAGAGGATCGGAGGCATTCGGTCCAGAGGCGGAAACCCGAAAATAGAATTATATATCAATTGAGGAATTTATGTCACGGAACCGAGGCGACCCTGCGCCTGTATGAACGACACAGCCCCGAGACACGGTCTGACGCGGTCTCAAGGCGCGGCTTGCACCCTGGACCGGTCGCGGCCATGGTCTCGCGCCTCTGGGCGAGCCTCAAGCAGGACGGAGTCGCTGACGATGAAGTTGATCCGGCACGGAGCGAGCGGTGACGAGAAGCCGGGCCTCGTGGACGCGAAGGGGGGCTTGCGCGACCTGTCGGGAACCTTGCGCGACATCGCGGGGCCGGGCCTCTCGCGGGAATCGCTCGATCGGCTCGCGCGGATCGATCCCGAAAGCCTGCCGCTTCTGCCGCCCGGCACCCGTCTCGGCCCTTGCGTCGGGGGCACCCGCAACTTCGTGGCGATCGGCCTGAACTACGCCGACCACGCCGCCGAGACAGGAGCCGCGATCCCGGCCGAGCCGATTATCTTCAACAAGGCGCCCTCCTGCATCGTCGGCCCCAATGACACGGTGATCCTGCCCAAAGCCTCGGCCAAGACCGACTGGGAGGTGGAGCTCGCCGTGGTGATCGGCGCCCGCGCCTCGTACGTCCACGCCAACGAGGCCCTGCGCTACGTGGCGGGCGTGTGCATCTGCAACGACCTGTCCGAGCGCGAATTCCAGATGGAGCGCGGCGGCACCTGGACCAAGGGCAAGGGCTGCCCGACCTTCGGCCCGCTCGGCCCCTGGCTCGTCACCCTCGACGAGATCCCGGACCTCAAGAACCTCTCGATGAGCCTCGACCTCAACGGCCAGCGGATGCAGACGGGCTCGACGGCGACGATGATCTTCGACGTCGCCCAGCTCGTGGCCTACGTCTCGCACTTCATGATGCTGGAGCCCGGCGACGTCATCACCACCGGCACGCCCCCGGGCGTCGGCCTCGGCATGAAGCCGCCGCGCTACCTCAAGAGCGACGACGAGATGGTGCTGCGCATCGACGGCCTCGGCGAGCAGCGCCAGCGGGTCGTGGCCTTCGACGACTGGACCGCGAAGGTCGCGGCTGGCGAGCCGACGAACTGACGGACGGCCCGGCCACTCGGATGACCGCCTCCCCGCAGAACCCGTCCGATGCGGCGGGTCGGGGTGCCTTTCTGATCTCCTCGGCGAGGCGAGCCGGTCACCGACGCAGCGGGGCCATCGCGCGGTTCTGCTCCGAGAGGATGCGGCCGATCACGCCGTCGCAGTTCAGGGTTCGTCCGACGCACTCGGCCGACAGGTGGATCTTCACCTGTCCGTCCTCCTGCACGACCCTTCGGCAGATATAGGCGGCCGGCTGATCACCGCTGGGCTTGACCAGCGTCCAGATCATCAGCCGCTTCGGGTCTTGGATCTCCACGAACGAAGCGGTTTCACGCGTCACCTCCGTCCCCGGGTCGGCCTTGATGGCCGCTGCCATGGCGGCAAAGGGCAGGACCTCACGTTCGCACAGCTGCTTGGCCATCGCAGGCACCGGGCGAAGTGCCACGACAGCCGCCGATAAGAAGAGAGCCGCCGATAGGAACGGTCTGCCGGACAAGCGCATCGCGAAGCCTCGTGGATGACGGGCATCGAATAAGCGGCACGCCTTGTAGCTGCAAGACCGGTCAAGCTTCGGTCCGTCGAGAGGCCGTTCGTTCGGCCACAGCGAAGGTCGGCCGAGCTTCCCTCACGTAGCCGCCTCATCCCGGATGCGAACCCGGCCGATCAAACGGCCCTCCTACGGCAAGGCTTGATTTTTCCCGCGCCTTCGCTCTCAAAGAAGCGCATGAGCGATACCGTGGTCTCCCTCGCCTCCTCTTCGGCGCCCGACGCCGTCCGGCAAGATATCCGGCATGATTGGACCCTGGCCGAGATCCAGGCGATCCACGACATGCCGCTGCTCGACCTCGTGCACCGGGCGGGCGTCGTGCACCGGGCGCACAACGACCCCGCGGACATCCAGCGGGCGGCTTTGCTCTCGATCAAGACCGGCGGCTGCCCCGAGGATTGCGCCTACTGCCCGCAATCGGCCCACCACAAGGGCGCCAACCTCCCCCGCGAGCGACTGATGCCGGTCGAGGCCGTGCTAAAGGAGGCGGCCGCCGCCAAGGCCAACGGCGCGCACCGCTTCTGCATGGGCGCGGCGTGGCGCAGGCCCAAGGACGGGCCGGACTTCGACGCGGTGCTGGAAATGGTGCGCGGCGTGCGCGGCCTCGGCATGGAGGCCTGCGTCACGCTCGGCATGCTGACCCAGAGCCAAGCGCAGCGCCTCGCGGAGGCCGGGCTCACCTCCTACAACCACAACCTCGACACCGGCCCGGAATTCTACGGCGACATCATCTCGACTCGCACCTACGACGATCGGCTCCAGACCCTGGAGCATGTGCGCGAGGCTGGGATCGGCGTCTGCTGCGGCGGCATCGTGGGCATGGGCGAGCGCGTGCGCGACCGGGCCGAGATGCTGCTCGTGCTCGCCAACCACGCCCCTCACCCGGAGAGCGTGCCGATCAACGCGCTGGTCGCCGTCGAGGGTACGCCGCTGGAGGACCGACCGCCGATCGATCCGCTCGACCTCGTGCGGATGTGCGCCACCGCCCGCATCGTCATGCCGAAGGCCCGTGTGCGCCTCAGCGCCGGGCGCAAGAGCCTGACCCGTGAGGCGCAGATCCTGTGCTTCCTGGCCGGCGCCAACTCGATCTTCTACGGCGAGCGCCTGCTCACCACCGCCAACAACGAGGCCGACGCCGACGCCGAGCTGCTGCGCGACATCGGCGTGCCGGTGCCCGAGGTGACGCTCGCCGCCGCAGAGTAGACCGGAGGGGCGGCGCGCTCCTCTGCCTTGACTTCACCCGCCTCCCGTGAATGGTGCCGGCTCCTTTTCAAGAGCCCGCCATGCACCGTTACCGTTCCCATACCTGCGGGGCGCTCCGCCCGTCCGATGTCGGGCAGACCGTCCGCCTGTCCGGCTGGTGCCACCGCATCCGCGACCACGGCGGCGTGCTCTTCATCGACCTGCGCGACCATTACGGCCTGACGCAGTGCGTGGTCGATTCCGACTCCAAGGCGTTCAAGGCCGCCGAGACCGCGCGCTCCGAGTGGGTGATCCGCATCGATGGCCGTGTGCGCACGCGCCCTGCCGGCACCGAGAACGCCGAGCTGCCGACCGGCGCGGTCGAGGTCTATATCGACGACCTCGAGGTGCTGGGTCCGGCCGGCGAACTGCCGCTGCCCGTCTTCGGCGACCAGGAATACCCGGAGGAGACCCGGCTCAAGTATCGCTTCCTCGATCTGCGCCGGGAGAAGCTGCACGCCAACATCATGAAGCGCGGCGCAATCGTCGATAGCCTGCGCCGCCGCATGCGCGAGGGCGGTTTTTTCGAATTTCAGACGCCGATTCTGACCGCGTCAAGCCCCGAGGGCGCGCGCGACTACCTCGTGCCGTCCCGCGTCCACCCCGGAAAGTTCTACGCGCTGCCGCAGGCGCCGCAGCAGTTCAAGCAGCTCACGATGATCGCGGGCTTCGACCGCTACTTCCAGATCGCGCCCTGTTTCCGCGACGAGGATGCCCGCGCCGACCGCTCCCCGGGCGAGTTCTACCAGCTCGACATCGAGATGAGCTTCGTCACGCAGGAGGACGTGTTCCAGGCGGTCGAGCCGGTGCTGCGCGGCGTATTCGAGGAGTTCGCGAACGGCAAGCGCGTGACGAAAGAATTCCCGCGCATCACCTACGCCGACGCGATGCTGAAATACGGCGTCGACAAGCCGGACCTGCGCAACCCGCTGATCATCGCCGACGTCACGGACGAGTTCGCCGACGACGCGGTCGAGTTCAAGGCGTTCAAGGGCGTCATCAAGTCGGGCGGCGTGGTGCGCGCCATCCCTGCAACCGGGGCAGCGGGCCAGCCGCGCTCGTTCTTCGACAAGCTCAACGACTGGGCCCGCTCGGAAGGCGCGCCGGGGCTCGGCTACATCGTGTTCGAGGAAGAGGGCGGGGCGCTCACCGGCAAGGGCCCGATCGCCAAGTTCATCCCGGCCGCGATCCAGGCGCGGATCGCTGAGAAGGCCGGGGCCAAGCCAGGCGACGCGGTGTTCTTCGCCGCCGGCGCCGAGGCGAAGGCGGCTGCGCTCGCGGGCAAGGCGCGCATCCGCATCGGTGACGAACTGAAGCTCTCCGACACGGACCAGTTCGCCTTCTGCTGGGTCGTCGACTTCCCGATGTACGAGTGGAACGAGGAGGAGAAGCGGATCGACTTCTCCCACAACCCGTTCTCGATGCCGAACTATGATCGCGAGGATTTCCTCGCGCTCGGCGACGGAGATTCGGAAAAAATCCTCGGGATCAAGGCGTTCCAGTACGACATCGTCTGCAACGGCATCGAGCTGTCCTCGGGCGCGATCCGGAACCACCGCCCCGACGTGATGGAGAAGGCGTTCGCCATCGCCGGCTACGGGCGGGACGTGCTGGAGGAGAAGTTCGGCGGCATGCTGAACGCGCTTCGCCTCGGCGCCCCGCCGCACGGTGGCATTGCGCCGGGTGTCGACCGCATCGTCATGCTGCTGTGCGAGGAGCCGAACATCCGTGAGGTCGTGCTGTTCCCGATGAACCAGCGCGCCGAGGACCTGATGATGGGCGCGCCCGCCGAGGCGACGGCCAAGCAGCTCCGCGAGCTGCACATCCGCCTCAACCTGCCCGAGAAGAAGGGCTGATCCTGATCCGGAAGCGCCTTGCGCCCGTTGGCACCACCGTCCTCGCGAGCGACAGCGAAGCGATCCGGGGGCGCGGCCTCTCCGGATGAGGCGGCGCGCCGGATCGCTTCGGCTTCGCCGCGCGATGACGGAGAGCGGGTCATGCTCGCCGAGCGGAAGGCCTTGAGCGAAAGCGGCATGGGCGAGACGGACCACGCCTCGCCCGCAAGGCGGAGAGGGGCTGCCCGCTACGGCCCGCGGACGGCCGCATGTCGCTGACCGCCATCGTCGTCAGCCACGACAGCGCGGACGCCCTGCCCGCCTGCCTCGCGGCGCTCGCGCGCGAGACCATCCCGGCGATCGTGGTCGACAATGCCAGCCGCGACGGCTCGGTGGCCGTGGCCGAGGCTCACGGCACGCGGGTGATCGTGAACCCGCGCAACGAGGGCTATGGCCGCGCCAACAACATCGGCGTGCGCGCCGCCGACGGGGCCCGGCACGTCCTCATCCTCAACCCCGATCTCGTGCTGCAACCCGGCGCTACCGCGGCCCTCCTCGCGGCAGCGCAGGCATGGCCCGATGCCGGGCTCCTGGCACCGCGCATCCACGAGCCGGACGGGCGCTTCTTCTACCAGCCGCGCTCGCTGCTGGCGCCCTACCTCACCAATCCGAAGGGCCGGCTGACCCTGCCCGAGGGCGATGCCTGCGCCCCGTTCCTGTCGGGTGCCTGCCTGATGATCGAGCGGGCGCTCTTCCTCGAACTCGGCGGCTTCGACGACAACATCTTCCTGTTCTACGAGGATGACGACCTCTGCCGCCGGGTGGCCGATGCGGGGCGCGCGCTCGTCCACGTCCACGGCGCGGTGGCCCTGCACGGGCGAGGGCGCTCCTCGGCCCCGGCGCCGGGCCGGGTTTTTCGCACGCGCTGGCATCAGGCGTGGTCGCGGGCCTACGTTTCGAGGAAGTACGGCCTGCCTGATCCGAGCCCCGGCATGTTGGCGACGAACGCGCCGAAGGCAGCGCTCGCCGCCCTCGCCTTCCGGCGCTCGGGGCTTGAGCGCTACGGCGGCTCGGCGGCGGGCGCGCTCGCCGCCCTGCGGGGGCAGAGCGCATTGGCTCGCGAAGGGTTGGCACCGTGAGAGGCGTCCTGTCCGGCCCCACCATCGCGGAGGCGCTGGCGCGCCCGCACAACGCCTTCTCCGGCCTGCGCTTGGCGCTGGCCCTGATGGTGGTGGTCAGCCACGCCTTCAGCGTCGTCTCCGGCAACGCGCTCGACGAGCCGCTGGCCCGCACCACCGGCTTCTCGCTGGGCGAGCACGCGGTGAACGGCTTCTTCGCCGTCTCGGGCTTTCTCGTCACCATGAGCTACGACCGGCGCGGCTGGCGCGACTACGTCATCGCCCGGACCTTGCGCATCCTGCCGGGACTCGTCGCCGCGACTCTGGCGGTCTCGCTGCTGCTCGGCGGCGCCCTCACCCGACTGCCGCTTGGCGAGTACTACGCCTCGCCGGAACTGTGGCGCTTCGTGCGCGGTACACTCCTGTCCTTCAAGAGCAACGCCAGCCTGCCCGGCCTCTTCGAGGCAAACCCCTTCCGCAGCCCGCTCGGCACGGTCTGGACCCTGAAATACGAGACGATCTGCTACGTCGGCGTCCTCACCATCGGGCTGTGCGGGCTGTTGCGGCGTCGCTGGGCGGTGCCGGCGCTCACCGTCTCCCTGGCGCTGAGCCTGGGCCTTCTCGAAGCGGTCCGGCCCGAGATGTCCAAGGGCACCGAGACAGCTCTGCGCCTGCCGCTGATCTTCGCCGCCGGGGCTTGCCTCTACCTGTGGCGCGATTCCATCCGCCTCACGCCCTGGCCGCTGCTCGTGCTGGCGGCGGGCCTCCTCTTGCAGGGCCACGCTCCCGCGCGGACGCTGCTCTTCCTCGGCGAGAGCTACGCGGTAATCTGGCTCGCCTTCCTGGCCCCGCTCGCCCGCCCGGCCCTCGACCCACCGGCCGACCTCTCCTACGGGGTCTATCTCTACGGCTGGCCGATCCAGCAGAGCCTGCACGCGCTGTTCCCCACCGTCTCGGCCGTCGCGCTGCTGCCCCCCGCGCTCGGGCTTGCCGGCCTCGCCGCGGCGCTCTCCTGGTACGCCGTCGAGAAGCCGGCCCTGCGCGTGAAGGCGCGGGCGCTCGGGAGGCGAACGCTGGGCACCATCGAGCCTGCCGCCCCCTGACGCAGCCCCTGCGCAGCCCCTGACGCAGGATTGATCCCCGCCGCGGCCTGGAGCGTTTCCCGCTCCAAGGGGGGCATGGATGCGGCCGCCGGGATGGGGGCGTCAGGCCGCCGCCGTGGTGAGCGGATTCCCTCGCCCTACCTACCCGTGTCGGCCGCGCTTCCAGCGGCCGTCTCCCATCGGCACAGGCAGAGCGAAAGCCTCCTCATGAAGGTCGTCGTGGATCTCAACCGCTGCCAAGCCTACGCGCAGTGCCTCTACGCCGCGCCGGGCCACTTCGCCCTGCACGGGCGCGAGGCACTGGTCTACGACCCCTCCCCCGACGACGGCGCGCGCGGCGAGATGGAGCGCGCCGTCCACGCCTGCCCGGTGCGGGCGATCACCGCCTACCCCGACGACACCACCGCCGGAGAGGCGGCGTGACGCGAGCCCCCGAGCGCATCGTCGTCGTCGGCGCCTCGCTGGCGGGCCTCGCCGCGGCGCACGCCTTACGCGAGGGGGGCTTTTTCGGCTCCCTCACCCTGGTCGGCGACGAGACCCACGCACCCTACGACCGGCCGCCGCTCTCCAAGCAGGTGCTGCGCGGGCTCTATTCCGCCGACACCACCCTGCCCCGCCATCCCGATCTGCGCGCAACATTCCGCCTCGGCCAGCCAGCGACCCGGCTCGACCTGTCGGAACGCGCCGTCGAACTCGGCGACGGCAGCCGCCTGCCCTACGACCGCCTGCTGATCGCCACCGGCACCCGGGCGCGGCCCTGGCCCAACCCCGAGGAAGCGGCCCTTGCTGGCGTCTTCACCCTGCGCGGCCGGGACGACGCGCAGCGGCTCGGCGCGCGGCTCCGGGGGCGGCCGCGCCGCGTCGTCCTCGTCGGCGGCGGCTTCATCGGCTTCGAGGTCGCCTCGACCTGTCGCGATCTCGACATTCCCGTCACGCTCTTGGTGCGCGATGCCGTGCCGCTCGCAGCCACCCTCGGGCCCCGCCTCGGCGGCCTGATCGGCGAGGTCGCCCGCGAGCGGGGTGTCGACCTGCGCGTCGAATCCGAAATCGAGCAAATGGAGGCGGAGAACGGGCGTCTCCTCGCCGTGACACTGAAGGACGGCGAGCGGATCGAGACCGACTGCCTCGTCGCGGCGATCGGCACCCTGCGCAACGTCGAATGGCTCGACGGCTCCGGCTTGCAGGCCGATGCCAAGGGCCTGCGCTGCGATGCCTTCTGCCGCGCCCTGCTCCACGACGGCAGCGTCGCCGAGGGCGTGTTCGCGGCCGGCGACGTGGCGCGCTGGCCGAACCCGCACGACGACGACGCGCTGGTGGCGGTCGAGCACTGGGGCAACGCCCGGGCGCAAGCGGAGACCGCCGCAGGCAACATGCTGGCGGGCGACGCCTCGGCGATGCGCCGCCACGACCACCTGCCCGATTTCTGGTCGCAGCAATTCGGCCTGACGATCAAGCTCGTCGGCTTGGCGGACAGCGCCGACAGCTTCGCCGTGATGCACGGCTCGTTTGAAGAGCGCCGGCTCGTGGCCGCCTTCGGCAAGGATGGCCGCACCGTCGCCGCCGCCTCGATCGACAGCGCCCGTTGGCTGCCCGCCTACAAGGCCGCGATCCGCGAGCGCGTGCCCTTCCCGCCGATCGAGGACGCCGTCGATCAGCCTCACATCCGTGTGCAGGAGCCATAGTCCCGTGAGCGGAAGCATGCTGTTCGAACAGATCCTCGATCCTGCCAACCGGGCGAACCCCTACCCGCTCTACGCGGAGATGCGGAAGGTACCGGTGGCGCGGCAGGAGGACGGCACCTACGTCGTCAGCACGCATGCCGAGCTGGCGCGGCTGATTTCCGATCCGCGGATCAGCTCGGACGACCTTCCCGACCCCCAAAAGTTTCGTTGGACCGGGCACCCCGTGACCGACCTTCTGGTCCGGCCGGTGCGCGCCGAGATCCGCAAGCGTCACCGCCCGTTCATCTTCCGCGATCCGCCCGACCACGACCGCCTGCGCGGGCAGGTGATGCACTGCTTCACCCCGGAGCGCGTGCGCGGCATGCGCGCGAAGACCCAACGAATTACCGACGACCTGATCGGTAAGATGCGAGGCAAGTCCCGCATCGATCTCGTCGACGACTTCTCCTATCCGCTCCCCGTCACGGTGATCTGCGAGCTACTCGGCGTGCCGCCCGAGGACGAGGCGCAGTTCCACGGCTGGGCGACGCAGCTCGCGACCGCACTCGAGCCCAACCAGCGCGGCGACGAGGAAACGAGGGCCAAGAACGAGGTCTGCTTCAACGAGATCGCCGACTATCTCCAGGGGCTGATCAAGGACAAACGCAAGGACCCGCAGGAGGACATCCTCTCAGACCTCGCCAACGACCGGGACGGAATGAACGATTTCGATCTCGTCGCCACCGCGGTGCTGCTGCTGGTGGCGGGCCACGAGACCACGGTGAACCTGATCACCAACGGCATGCTGACGCTACTGCGCTTCCCCGAGCATGGGGAGCGCCTGCGCGCCGATCCGGAGATCGCACCGCGGCTGATCGAGGAATTGCTGCGCTACGAGCCGCCGGTCCATTACCGCACCCGGCTCGCGCTCGCCGACATCCCAGTCGCCGGAATCACCATCCCGAAGGACGCGCCGGTGATCTTCCTGCTCGCGGCGGCCAACCGTGATCCGGCCCGCTTCATCGATCCCGACCGCTTCGATCCCGACCGGCCCGACAACCGCCATCTCGGCTTCGGCGGTGGGCTGCACTACTGCGTCGGCGCGCCGCTGGCGCGGATCGAGGCGGAGGTGGCGTTGGTCAGCCTCGTGCGGCGGCTGAAGGGCGTGTCCCTGACCGAGGACCCGCCGCCCTACCGGCCCGGTGCTTCGCTGCGCGGGCCACGGCATCTGAGGCTGGCGCTGAACGGCGCGGCGGAGGGATAAAACCCCTTTCCCGTCACTGCGAGCGGAGCGAAGCAGTCCAGGGCACTGCCCTATCCGGTCAGGTCGCGCCGCTGGATTGCTTCGTCTTCGCCTCGCAAGGCCGAAGAGAGGCGCGAACCAAAAGAAAAGCGCCCGGCCTCTCGGCCGGGCGCTCTCCCGAACGTGCCTGCGGACGCGTCTTACGCGGTCAGCACCGTGGAGGGCTCGACCTTCACGCCCGGGCCCATCGTCGAGGTGACGGCGATGCGCTGGATGTAGGTGCCCTTGGCGCCGGCGGGTTTCGCCTTGGCGACCGCGTCGGCGAAGGCCTTGATGTTCTCGACGAGCTTCTGCTCGTCGAAGGACACCTTGCCGACGCCGGCGTGGATGATGCCGGCCTTCTCGACGCGGAACTCGACGGCGCCGCCCTTGGCGGCGGCGACCGCGCCCTTCACGTCCATGGTGACGGTGCCGACCTTCGGGTTCGGCATCAGGCCGCGCGGGCCCAGCACCTTACCGAGACGACCGACCAGCGGCATCAGGTCCGGGGTCGCGATGCAGCGATCGAACTCGATCTTGCCACCCTGGACGATCTCGAGGAGATCCTCGGCGCCGACGATATCGGCACCGGCCGCCTTGGCGTCGTCCGCCTTGGCGCCGCGGGCGAAGACCGCCACGCGCACCGTCCGGCCGGAGCCGTTCGGCAGGTTGCAGACGCCACGGACCATCTGGTCGGCGTGGCGCGGATCGACGCCGAGATTCATCGAGATCTCGACGGTCTCGTCGAACTTGGCCGAAGCCTTCGACTTCACCAGCTTGATCGCCTCGTCGATGGTGTAGAGCTTGGTCGGCTCCAGACCCTCGCGGGCGGCGCGGATGCGCTTTCCTTCGCGTGCCATATCGCCCTCCCTTACGCGACGACTTCGAGGCCCATGGCTCGCGCGGAGCCACGGATCATCGCGACCGCCGCATCGACGGAGTCGCAGTTGAGGTCGGGCATCTTCTTCTCGGCGATCTCGCGAAGCTGGGCTTCGGTGATCTTGCCGACGGTCGCACCCTTGCCGGGGGTCTTCGAGCCGGAGGCCGGCTTCTTGCCGATCTTCAGGCCGACGGCCTTCTTCAGGAAGAAGGTGACCGGGGGCTGCTTCATCTCGAAGGTGAAGGAGCGATCCTGATACGCGGTGATGATCACCGGGATCGGGGTGCCCTTCTCCATCTGCGCGGTCTTCGCGTTGAAGGCCTTGCAGAATTCCATGATGTTGAGGCCGCGCTGACCGAGCGCGGGACCGATCGGCGGCGACGGGTTGGCGGCGCCGGCCGGGACCTGAAGCTTCACGTAGCCCGTGATCTTCTTCGCCATGGGACTGCTCCCAAGAATTGCGCGTCGCCGCGCTGCCGAGGCACGGACGGACGGGCGGTTGCAGGTCGCGGTGCGATCCGTGGATCCCGGAGGCGAAGCCGGGCGAATCTCCCGCGGGGTTGTGGCGGTGCTCTCACGAAAGCATCGCCGTCTCCAGGCCGCGGCAGGGCCGCTGGCCGGGAAAATCGGGGATCAGCTAGTCAGTGCTGACTTATCGCAAAATGCAAAAAAGTCAGACCTTCTCGACCTGCCCGTATTCGAGCTCGACCGGGGTGGCGCGACCGAAGATCGACACCGCCACCTTGAGGCGCGAGCGGGCGTCGTCGATTTCCTCGACGGTGCCGTTGAAGGAGGCGAAGGGACCGTCGGAGACGCGCACCGTCTCGCCGATCTCGAAGGAGACCGTGTGCTTCGGGCGGTCCACGCCCTCCTGCACCTGCCCCTTGATGCGCTCGGCCTCGGCGTCCGGAATCGGCACGGGCTTGGCCTTGTCAGCGCCGAGGAAGCCGGTGACCTTCGGGGTGTTCTTGATGAGGTGGTAGACCTCGTCCGTCAGGTCGCACTTCACTAGCACGTAGCCGGGGAAGAACTTGCGCTCCGCATCGACCTTGCGGCCGCGGCGCACCTCGGTGACCTTCTCTGTCGGCACCATGACCTCGTCGAACAGCTCGGTCAGCCCGCGCTGGGCCGCCTGATCCTTGATGGACTGGGCGACCTTGTTCTCGAAGTTCGAGTAGGCGTGGACGATGTACCAGCGCTTCGACACGGGTCTTCTCAACTCCTCGGCGGCTTGGAACGCCTGAAACGACTTTAAGCGCCGATCCCGAGGATCAGGCTGACGGCGAAGCGCAGCACCTGGTCGACGGCGACGAAGAACAGGCTCGCGACCACCACCATGATGAACACCATCATGGTGGTGACAGTGGTTTCCTTGCGGGTCGGCCACGTGACCTTACGGGCCTCGTCGCGCACCTGCCCCAGGAACTCCGCCGGGCCGACGCGCTTCGGCGCGGGGCGCGCCGGCGGGATCGCGCGCTGGGGCGATGCGGGCGCCGCGCCGCGATTGGGTCCGCGCGCCGCGTCGGCTTTCTTGGTTGCTTCGTTCGATGCCATGGCGCAACTGAAACCGGACAGGGCTCCGGGAACCGCCGATCACGGTGCGAGGACGAAGCGTCCCACACCGACAGTATCTGAGGATCTCGGAATGCGCCCGCTCTAGCGCAAGTGATCAGGCTTGTCGATGGGGAGGGAAAGGACCGCAGCGGGCAGGAGGCTGGGTCGGGTGCGGTGAGCGCCGTGGCAGGAGTGGAGGGACTCGAACCCCCAACCCCCGGTTTTGGAGACCGGTGCTCTGACCAGTTGAGCTACACTCCTACGGCGCGCGCGGCGCGGCTCGCGTCATGCCGCAAGCGGGGACTCAACGCAAGGGCGGAACGTGCGTGCGCCCGAACACTACCCGTCTTCCCCTTCGTTCGATTCGAATTCTCCATCCGCGAACGGATAGGCCGCCTCGACGAGATAGGGACCGCCGCCGCGCGAGGTGCGGGCCGAGAACAGAGCGGCGCGGCGCGCCCTGAAGGTGAGGCGCGGGAACACGCCCGCCTGCGTGAGGGTGCGCGCCACAGCCTCCGGCGCAGCCTCGCGGTTGAGGCGGGCGAGCGTCACGTGCGGGGTGAACTTGCGCCGCTCTGGCGCGGCGCCGGCCCGGCGGGCGATGCGCTCGTGCTCCTCCTGCAACTCGGTCAGGTCCGGGCTCGGCACGACGGAGGCGTAGAGGGCCCGCGGCCGGTCGCCGCCGAAGCTCGCCAAGCCGTCGAGCGTCACGGTGAAGGCCGGGCGCGCCCGCGCCTCACTCAGGCCCGCGTCGAGATCGGCGGCGACGACCTCGTCGACCTCGCCGAGAAAGCGCAGGGTGATGTGGTAGTCCGACGGCTCGATCCAGCGCGCGCCGGGCAGGCCGCCGCGGAAGAACGACAGCCGCTCGGCGATGTCCGGCGGGATCTCCAGCCCGGTGAACAGACGCGGCATCGCTAAGGCCCCTTCTTCTCCAGGCTTTTCACGAAGGTCTCGACACTCGGCAGGATGCCCTCGACGACCCGCTCGACCCCCTTGGCGGTCGGGTGCAGCCCGTCATCCAGGGTGTTGGCGCGCTGGCCCGCCACGCCGTCGAGGAAGAACGGGTAGAGTACGAGGCCATGCGCACGGGCGAGGTCGGGATAGATCGCGTCGAAGCGGGCGCGGAACTCCGTACCGAGATTGGGCGCAGCCAGCATGCCGGCGAGCAGCACCGGGATGCCCCGCTCCTTCAGCCGCAGGATGATCGCCTCCAGCGCCTTGCGGGTCACCGCCGGGTCGGTGCCGCGCAGCATGTCGTTGGCGCCGAGTTCGAGGATCACCCCCTGCGTTCCCTCGGGCACCGACCAGTCGAGCCGGTCGAGCCCGCCGGTGCTGGTGTCGCCCGACACGCCGGCATTGGCGATCTCGACCCGATACCCCTTCGCCTTCAGCGCCCGTTCCAGCACCGCGGGGAAGGCGGCATCGGCGGGAAGGCGGTAGCCCGCGGTGAGGCTGTCGCCCAGGGCCACGAGCTTGAGGGGTGTCGGCTCGGCCCGCGCGGCGCCGGGCAGCAGGCTCGCGGCGCCGACGAGCGTGGCTGCGGCGAAGAGGAGCATCAGCGCGACCCTGCGCCGAGGGCGGCGCGGCCCCACATCGGGTCCGTCCGCCTCGCGCCGGGCGCCCAAGCGTGACACAAGCCTGCCGGGTCCGGCTTCCGCCTCGTTCGCGTGGTGCAAGACCGTGTCCTTTCGCTCGAAGAAGCCCGCGTGGCTCCCAAGTCGCTCACCAAGATCGGTCGGTGCCTGATGTCGAACAAGGCCGTCTCCCTTTCGCAGATCGAGCTGAGCCTCGGCCGCGGCCCCGCGCGGGTGCATGTCCTGCGCGGCATCTCGCTCGATGTCGAGCGCGGCGAGGCGGTTGGGCTCGTCGGTCCTTCGGGCTCGGGCAAATCCACCCTGCTCACCGTGATGGCCGGACTGGAGCGGCCCGATACCGGCCGCGTCATCATCGCCGACACCGATCTCGGGGGGCTCGACGAGGACGGCCTCGCGCGCTTCCGCGGCCGCAACATCGGCATCGTGTTCCAGGCCTTCCACCTCGTGCCGACCATGACCGCGCAGGAGAACGTGGCACTGCCCCTCGAACTCGCCGGTGCGCCCGACCCGCACGGGCGGGCGGCGGCGGAACTGGAGGCGGTGGGGCTCGGCCACCGTCTGCGCCACTATCCGGCGCAGCTCTCCGGCGGCGAGCAGCAGCGGGTGGCGATCGCCCGCGCGCTCGCGCCCGATCCGGCGATCCTGGTCGCCGACGAACCGACCGGTAACCTCGACGAGGCGACGGGGCGGCAGATCGTGGAGCTGCTGTTCGGATTGAAGCGCGACCGCGGCGCGACCCTGGTTCTGGTGACGCACGATCCGGGTCTTGCCCGGCTGTGCGACCGTACAGTGCGCCTGCGCGCCGGCCGGGTCGAGGTGCCGGCCAAGGCCCTAGGGGCCTGAAAACCCAAGAGACCTGAAAACCAGGGAACTTGAACACAACGCCTTTCGGTGCCGTGCGGGCGCAGAAAGGCAAGGCTTTGTCGAATGTTGAAACCGTCTGTTCGCGCGCCGCCTCAGGCGGCGCAGCCAGGCGCCGAAAAACTCAGGCGTTCAGGGGAGCGCCGATCCGGGCGCGGAGCTGGGCCCGCAGATTCTGGTTGGCGGCGCTACGGTCGGCATCGAGCGCCCACATCAGACGCAGGAGCCGGCTGATCGGAAGCGCCCGGTCCTCGATGGCCTCGGCGACCTGCTGCTGGAGAGATTTCGAGGTCGTCATGAACGTCTCGGCCGTGGTCTGCATGAGTCGCCATCCGGAAGCGGGCTCGCCCCCCGCGGGGCGGGCTCTTAAACGGTTCCAAATCGCATGGCCATAGGTTTGCCGGCTCGCAGTTAGCGTTTCCTGAGAGGGTGCAGGCCGTCCCTCACAGCTTTTTGACGCCGGCTCATCCCCGGTGAGCGATCAGGCGAGAGGCGAGCGCGCGTAACCGTCGAGCAAATCCTGCGGATCGCGATAGATCGCGACGCAGCCGGCCGCCGAAAGTTCGGCCTCGGGAAAGCCGCCGCACAGGACGCCGATCGTCGAAAGCCCAGCGCTTGCAGCGGCTTGCGCGTCGTACGGCGTATCGCCGATCACCATCACTGCCGGCTTCGAGAGGCCGGGGAGCTTGCCCAGCACCGCCTCGAAGATGTCGGGATGAGGCTTGGATCGGTCGGCATCGTCGGAGGTCGTGACCAGATCGACAAGATCGGTGATGCCGAGGATCTTCTGATAGTTCTCGACCTCGTCCGCCTTGCCGGAGGAGGCAAGGGCGACGATCTGGCCTGCATCGCGCACATGGCTGAGCAAGGCCTTCACCGCGGGGAACGGCTTGGCCTGCGAAAGGTAGACCCGCTTGAACAGATCGGAGCGGTAGGATTCGATCGCTTCGCCCTCGCGGGCCAGCCGCTCCTCGTCCACGAAGACCGGAAGGAGCTGGTCGCCGCCCTTGCCGATCTGGCGGCGGACCTCGGCCTCCTTCGTATGGATCCCGAAATGCGCAAAGGCTTCGACCCAGGCACGGGCGTGCAGGTCGACGCTGTCGAGCAGCGTGCCGTCGATGTCGAACACGACGGCCTTGATGCGGGCGCTCATTGGAACGACCCGTCGTCAGCGCGGGAAGAGGTGAAGTCCGTCATCCGGCAGCAGGTTGCGGGCCGGCCCACCGGTCTGCTGACCGCGGCCCTGCTGGTAGTAGGGCAGTTCGGGGCGACGGTCGTTGTCACTGCCCGAGTCGTATTCCCAGGGCGCATTCCACGGGGCCCGGCCGCTCACCGCCGGCATGGCGGGACCGGCGTAGAAGGACTCATTCGTCCGCATCGGACCCGCGGCGGCGGCCGAGGCCAGCATCGTGCCGAGGAGGACGGCAGCGGCCCCTCGTCCCATCAGCGCGCGCATCGCTTGTCCTTCCTCGATCCTCGGATCAGCCTGGGAACGCCCCGCTCGCGGAGCGCGAAAGGAAACGGCCGAGTCAGACCCACGTTCCCTCGCCCTTGTCCGCCCTCGCCTTGCCTGTCCTCGCCCCGACTTTTTGGGGCCCCTTCAAAAAGCGAAGCCCGCCGTCCCCGGAGGACGGCGGGCTCTCGAACCGCGCTCCTGATCAGTGAGGCGGCTCAGTGGAGGACGACAGCCTCGGCTCCGGCACCGGTCTTGGCCCGGCTGGCGGCCGGCTTGGCCTTGGACGCCGCCTTGGGCGCAGCCTTCACTGCCTTTGCGGCGGGCTTCTCGGCGGCCTTAGTGACGACCTTGGCAGGAGCCTTGACCGAAGCCTTGACCTTGACGGACCGGGCGACCCCCGCCAGCACCTCGGCGGGCGCCTTCTCCGCGGCCTTGGCCCGGCTGGCGCGGGGCTTGGCGACCTTGGCCGCAGCAACCGTTTCCGCCTCGACCGTCACCGCGGTCGTGGCGCGGTGCAGCTCGGCCTCGGCCTGCAGCCAATGGGCCTCGGCCCGGCCGAACACGCGGCCCTCACCTTCCCAGATGTAGTAGGCGCGCTCGCGCACGCTGTTCTCGCACAGCACCATGAAGCTCTCCCGAGATCGTCCGACGTGAGTTCGAACGATGGAAGTTCATGGTTAAGAGTCGGTTAATCGCGTTTCGCACCGCGGGAGAGGCGGCGGTGGTTCGCCCGCACCTTGCGGCGATAGCCGGCCACCACCGTGCCGTGGGAGGCCCCCGTGGCGAGCTGCATCGCCGCCTCACCGGCCGCGAAAACCTTCTCGCTCACCATGCGCTGCGCCTCCGCCTGCGCGGCGCTGCCGCCGGCCGCCAGCTTGGCCATCCGCAGGGCGATCACCGACTGTGCCTCGAAGGCGAGCAGGGTCGTGTCGAGGCCGAGCTTCCACCACGTCGCGAACATCGAACCTGCCTTCTTCGCCTTCACGCAGCATCATCCCGAAACGGCTATGGCCGGGCCTCGGAACGACGGACACACACAAGATCGAGAGCCCTCCCGGCCGCGGCCGCGCCGGGCGGGAGGACACCGATGCTCAGTCGAAGCTGCGGCCCTTGGCGGCGGAGCCGCCGAGGCTGATCTTGACCTTCTTCGGCTGAGCCGCCTGAGCCGATCGACCGCGCCCGGCCGGCACTTCGACCGCCGGCGCTGCCTCGGCGGGTTTCAGCCGGGACTGGCCGTAGATCACCGAGCCGATCTCGCCCACTGCCCGGATCAGGTCGTCGCGCTCGCAGGCGCGGGCCACCTTCAGGCCGAGTTGGTGCATATGGCTCTTGCCGTAGAGGTAGGCGGCGAGCTTGGCTCGTGTCAGCGCCGGAATCGTCTCGAGGAGGTAGGGCAGGTCGTAGTCGTCGGCGCGATACACCTCGCCGAGGAGTTCGAGGGAGACGGGGCATTCCGGATCGACGGTCGCGCCGGTGGTCGGGTGGGCCTGGGTCATGGGTCACCTGCTGGCGGTGCAAAGGGCGATGGAGAAGGCGACGAAAGCGGCGAAGGCATGTCGGAGGCCCGAGCTTCCGCCACCGAGGACGGCATGAACGCCTGCAGGGCAGAACGTCCGGCGAGGCATCCGGTGCAGACTGACGCGATCGCGATCCGGGCGCGCCGGTTGCTGCGCTCCCAGGCGGATTCTCCGCGCGCGGGTCCCGCGGCAAGCGGACCGCCCGTCGGCCCGGAGGCCGCAGTGCCGTCGAGCCGGGCGTCCGGGTTGGCGCGGATGCGCAGGTAGAGCGGCTCCTGCGCCCGGACGGCGGGGATCGAACCGCAGAGAATCCCGATCAGCGCCGCTGCGAGGAACGCGCGCCGCCTCGGACGCGCCGAGGCTGTCCACCGCGCGGCGCGTCCTGCCGTACGGTCCGATCTCATGTCGGTTGTCATGCGGATGCGCGGGTCTCGCCGTGGCGGTTGCGGGCGCCGGTCCCCGCGTCGGGGCGTCCGGGCCACGCAGGATCGGGCGGGATGGTCAACAAGACCTTAACCGCAGCATCCGCCGGAGGCGAGGCATCCCACGCGAAAAAGCCCGGCATGAGGCCGGGCTTTTCCGAGGAAGTTCGGCGATCCGGTGAGGGATCGCCGAGGCTCCAGATCTTAGTACGAGCCGAACTTGTAGTTCAGGCCGGCGCGGACGACGGCGAACTCGGTCTCGCG